>JBPRGG010000087.1:0-137180 GCA_051418075.1 Candidatus Cyclobacteriaceae bacterium M3_2C_046
CAGGTTCCTTCAATTATTGGAAGCGGAAGAAGTTAGAGTACATGTTATTCAGGTTGATGATGAAGGGGTCATCACCTGGTATAAGGATCGCCCCGAACATGAAGGTAAAAAACTTTCTGAAATCAAATATTTTCACCCAACGAAACGAGTGATTATCAAAAACATGAGGGGTAAACCTATTCCGGGCTTTGATGAGTTGTTCGATGAAAAAAATTAGTTAATGGTTTCTCAACTTTTCTTTTAAAGGGCCTCCTACATCAGGAGGTCTTTTTTTTGCCTCTTACTAAATCCGGCATTTGTAGCGGCTAACTTGACTTGACTAATAACTTGACTTACCTATAATAAAAAAGCCTAAGATATTGATTATTAGGCTTTTATGATTAACATCTGTGATCCCAACAGGACTCGAACCTGTAACCTACTGCTTAGAAGGCAGTTGCTCTATCCAGTTGAGCTATGAGACCATCCGCTATTTTTCTTAAGCGACCCTACCTAAATCATAAGGGACTGCAAAGAAATAAAATAAATTCTAATTCAGCAATATTTCCCCTGATATTTTGCCTTCCGGCAAAGCATTTGATAAACCCGGTTGAAGCTCCTGCACCGACCTGATTTAAGCTCACCATCAGTTATTGCACCTATTTATCTAACCATAAACTGCCACAAATGTCTTCAACTCAAAAAAATTAATATTTTTTTTAAAAGTATTACTATCTTTATTTATAGCAATTAATCTATTCATCCATTCTTTTGCTTTTCTGATCGAAAGCCACAAACAGGGTCTTATTAAGAGGAGACATTAGTTAAAATTTGCAAAAAATAGTTAATCAGGTGCTCTTGCCAATTATTTTTCCCTTAAAACCAGACTTCACGCAAACTAAAGGCTATAAAAGCAAGCAATTACTATGCTATCATTTATTGCACTTTTCTAATTTACTAATAAACTCCCTCAGTCTATCTCACGTCTGCAAAACAAGCCATTGCTTTTATATATCAAACTTTTACCCTACATTTACGTTATTAATATTGAATAAAGCAATTAACAATTTGTATAACTATTTTAAGAATTTTAAATTTAAAAAAATATGAAAGGGATCACAATAATTTTAGCTATGTTTGTAATCACCACTTCTAATCTGATGGCACAGGATTACAGAACCAGGAATCATAAATTGAACAAGAAAAATTACCATAAAGAGGTGTTAAACCAGGATAAGGCCAATATTATATATGTACAATCAGAGGCCAAAGCCCGGGAAGGCAACTCAAAAGGTATTGTGAGACATAAAAAGCTGAACAGCATATCACCTGTAAATGCAGTAATCATCAATCCTTTTAATCAACCATCTTACGTGGTAAGTTCTGATAAAACGTCCAGAAAAAAATATCCACGTACCAATAGACCGGAAAAATCAGATGATATGGTAAAAGGGAAAAGAAACCAAAAAGATGTAGTTTCAGATTAATTGCGTATGATCGCAATCTGAATTAGTTATAAAATATAGAGGGTGTTGTTGTTTAAAACCAGCAAGCCCTTTTTTTAATTTAAAGCACTTCCACCCGTTTGCTTATTACGTATTCTCACTGCTTCTTCCACAGGCAACACAAAAATTTTACCATCCCCCACCTGGCCGGTAGCAGCTGACTTAAGGATGGCATCAACAGTAAGCTGAACAAAGTTATCATTTACTACAATCTCCAGTTTAGTACGCGGAGTATAAGAATCCAGAATTTGAGCTCCCCTGTATCTGGTTGCTTGCATTTGCTCTATGCCATAGCCTTTTACTTCCAAAAATGACATGAAACGAACACCCGCCTCCACCAATGCTTTATGAACTTTTTCAAAACTCGCTGTACGAATAATGGCTTCAACTTTCTTCACAATCTTCTCTTTTATTTATCTGAATAAAAAAATTAATTTAAAAAACCTGAACTTCATGCAAGTTCAGGTTTTAATTAATGAAGGAAATCACAATAAACTATTAAATTAAACCAGGAACAAGGTACCTGTTCAATTCGCCACTAAAAACTAATATTACCAATCTCTTTTACTTGTTTTATTATCTTCAGTATTTCCTATATGCGTTTGTTCAACCTCTTCCTTTAAATAGCCGGCCAATGCCATCATATATTCTTCTGTAAGGTCTTTATAATTCTCCCATTTATTCTGATTTCCTTTATAATCTTGCTCTTCCAATGGTTTCGCCTGGCCTTTTACTGCCTGATAACGCCCATAACGGTCTCGTTTATAAGGCTGAAACACAAAATCATTTAGAAAATATCTGTATCGGTTATCCTTAACTTCCACCTTAAACTTATATTCCATTTGCCCGTCAAGGCTTTTGGTGAACTTGGTTTTATATAATGGAAACTCACAACTGGCATCTACAGATGATACTTCTCCCCTGACCGAATCAATGATCTGACACCGATCAATATTTTTCACCACATAGAGTACTTTATCATAAATTTCAGTTTGAGTTCCGGCAAAATCAATTACATCATAAAATTCTACCTTTTTATCCTGATTTAAAGGCAGGGATACCTGACTATAACATTCAAAAAACAAGAACAAACCTAAAGTCAATGAGAAAACACTTTTCATAAGCATAAGTGAAATTTAAATGAGTGGCTGCCATTTTCATAACAGCCACTTTAAACCTTAAACTATTGAATTAGAAAGAGTAAACAGCTGCAAGCAGAAAAGAGGATAAATTATCTACAGGTTCCCCATCTCTGTCTGCATAGAAGTTATCTGAAAACATATCCATTCTGATTTCAGGAATAAAACGCAGGTTGCCCACATTTACATTGCCGGATATAGTAAGTGCGAATACATTGCCGCTTCCTTCAGTATCCAGAGGTACTACGCCATCCAGATAGAAGTTATCGACTGCAAAATATTCTCCTCGTAAGCCTAATGCAAATGCATCAGAAAAAGAATATTCCGGATAAAGGGCAAATCCCATGAATGAACCGGCATCAACACCATCCACTTCTGTGCTGGTCGTATTGTAGGTGGTATTTAATCCCAGGTAGAAAGCATCAGTCAAATTATAACCGGTGGTTAGGTCAATCTGAAACAAGTTGTTGGCTACTTCATCTACATTGCCATCACCATCTTCAGGGTTACCATCCTGGTCACCGTACTGAATATTTAACCAGCTACCGCCTGTTTCTCCTTCATATCCCAACTGGAATCCCAGGGTGTAAGTGTTCACCGGATTGAACTCTGTAAAATCAGTCGGATTCATCAAAGACACCATCGCACTTAAACCACCTCCCAGATCCACATCAGCTTTCAAACCAGTATGGGAAAAAGGCCCGTAGGAAAACATATAGGAAGTTGAATAATGGAAATTACCAGCTGGTGAAATTACTTCATAACCCAGAAAGGTATTAAAATTACCTAAGGTTAAAGTTACCGCATCAGATACATTCCAGTAGGCATATAACTGGTTTACAATGGCTGCATTAAAAGGAGCAGAAAGAAATACAGCATCATCACCACGGGGACCGAAAACCAGGTCAGCTGTAAATCCAGCTTTTTCACCTTCATAAGAGAATATCATGTTGGCCATACCAATAGCAAAGCCTGTACCATTGGCAAATGAGGTAGGTGGTGCCACCGGGTCACCCTCCATCAGGTCATTGGTGTTTAGCGTAGTCCTGAAGTAAGTGTCAATAGACCCTGAAATACTTAATTTATCTTCTTCTTCTACAACTACAGCTACATCCTGAGCTTTGATCATAAAAAATGAAATTAACAACAGCGATAGTATAAATCCTTTTTTCATAGTTTTAAATTTTTTTATGGTTAAGAGTTTTTTTGTTACATACAAAACCTGTAATACAGGTTTTGTATGTGGGTTAACTTGATGGTTATTTTATTCTGCAGGAGCATTGATATCCGGATATGCATGCATGCCATGCTCATAGATATCCAAGCCTTCGATTTCTTCTTTTTCATCAACCCTGATGCCTATAGTTGCTTTGAGCAGATAGAAGATTACAATGGCAATGATAAAGCTAAAAGCGCCTATAGCCAATACACCTACCAGTTGATCAATAAAATTGACTCCTTCTCCGAAAATACCAGTTGCCAACGTACCCCAAATCCCGCAGGTGAGGTGTACAGAGATGGCACCAACAGGATCATCAATTTTAATTCGATCAAAAAAGAGTACAGACAATACCACGATAAAGCCGGCAATGGCTCCGATAAAAACCGCGTCAGTTACACTGGTTACGTCAGCTCCAGCCGTGATACCTACTAATCCGGCCAGTATACCATTTAATACCATGGTAATATCATTAGTTTTTACTACAATACGGGTAGTGATGTAGGCACCAATGGCACCGGCAGCAGCAGCAATAGAAGTGGTTACCAATACTTTGGATACCAGGGCCGGGTCAGCCGATAATACAGATCCGCCGTTGAAACCAAACCAGCCTAACCAAAGAATCATTACCCCAATAAAGGCCAGGGATAGGTTATGTCCGGGAATAGGCTTGATCTTGCCATCGATATATTTATGTACACGTGGTCCTAATACGATCACACCAGCTAATGCAGCCCAGCCACCAACAGAGTGAACCAGCGTAGATCCGGCAAAATCATAAAATCCAAGACCATCTAACCATCCGCCGCCCCATTTCCAGGATCCTACTATAGGATATGCAATACCAACATACAATAAGGTAAAGATTAAAAATGAATCTAATTTAATTCGTTCAGCCACAGCTCCTGATACTATAGTTGCTGCAGTAGCGGCAAACATTCCCTGAAACAGAAAATCAGTCCAGTAAGTGTAGCCTCCATCTGCATATTCTATCAGCCCGGCAGCGCCTTCCGGTGCAAATAAGCCCCATCCGGCAAAACCCAGGAATCCATTAAAATCTCCTGGATACATTAGATTGAAACCCCAAAAAGCATAAGTTAATAAGCCCAGGGTAATGATCATGGTATTCTTAAAAAGAATATTGACGGTGTTTTTTGATCTGGTTAATCCACTTTCCAGTGTACCAAATCCCAGGTGCATGATAAATACCAGGAAGGTGGATACCATCATCCAGACATTGTTCGTCGTAAATAATGCGTCAGTCATAGTTAAATTTTTTTAAAGTATTAATGATTCAGTAATAGTAGATAATTTATGCATAGCGTATTAGTTAATTGCGGCAGATCCTTCTTCGCCATTCCTGATCCGGTATACCTTTTCCAGGTCATACACAAAGATTTTTCCGTCTCCAATACTCCCATTGGGTCCGGTAGGGGCTATTTTCAATAAAATATCAATGGTAGGTTGTAAAAAACTGTCACTCACCACAATCTCAATTTTTGTACGTGGAATATAACCTATATCATAGGCAGCGCCACGATAAGATTGCGACATCCCGGTTTCCATACCAAAACCTTTCACTTCATAAAAAGACATAAATTTTATGCCCGCATTGGCTAATGCCTCATGAACCTCCTCAAACTTAGAAGTCCTGATTATGGCTTCAACTTTTTTCATAGATATGATTAATTTAAGTTATTAATAATAAAACAAGCTACATGTATTTTTTGCCTAATTATTTATTTTTTACAACTTTTAAATATATTTTGATGTAATATTTACCCAAATAAACAAAAATAAATTGATAATATGCAAATCTGAGGATATGATTGTACCCAAATATGGCCTTTAATGCATTTTTATTACGTCATTAGTAATTGTAGTATATTAAGTTTTTTTAAAAGAATTTTAAAATAGCCGGTTTGCAGACATTTAGTTTTAATATCTTGATAATTTAATCACTATTTTGAATGCTTCACTGTATTTTTTCATTTTCAAAGAATTTTTTTTAAAAAAACCGAATGATCAAAACCATTTTTTCAAAGAAAATGCCTGATTGTTAAATTTTACCTAAAACCCAACCTCTAGAAAAAATCATATTTTCTAAACACCCATTTTGCTTATCCATCAAAATCTGGAGTTTCTATCAGAATGCTAATGAATCCATCAGGTCCTGGTCTGATTTTAGCTATCTCACTGAGCAGTATCAATAAAAAAATAATTTTATATATCTTTGCACCATGAAAAAAGTTGCATTTTATACATTAGGATGTAAGTTAAACTTTTCAGAAACTTCAACCATAGCCAGGGCATTTGTAGAAAAGGGTTATCTAAAAGTTGATTTTGAGGATACACCAGATATATTTGTGATCAATACCTGCTCGGTGACTGAAAATGCTGATAAAAAGTGTAGAAAAATTGTAAACGCCGCCCTTAACGTTTCACCTCAGGCAGATGTTTTCGTGATCGGCTGCTATGCCCAGCTTAAACCTGAAGAAATTATTCAAATACCAGGCGTACGAGCAGTTCTTGGCGCTAACGATAAATTCAGGCTAATTGAAATTCTGGATGAAATCGAAAAAAAGCCGGAAACCCGGATCTTTTCCTGTGATATTGAACGCATCCATGAATTCAAGCTGGCTTATTCAATTAATGACCGTACCCGCACGTTTCTTAAGGTTCAGGATGGCTGTAACTATTCCTGCTCATTTTGCACCATTCCTTTAGCTCGGGGGCAAAGCAGAAGTGACTCAGTTGAAAACATTGTAAAAGCAGCTCAACAAATTGCTGAAGATGGGGTAAAAGAAATTGTATTGACAGGCGTAAATACGGGAGATTTCGGCCTGGACCAGGGCATCAGAAAAAGCTCCTTTTATGAACTGATCAAACAACTGGACCAGGTTGAAGGCATTGAAAGGTTTCGTATCTCATCTATAGAACCTAACCTCTTATCGGATCAGATCATTGAATTTGTAGCAGCCTCCGAAAAGTTTGTACCTCACTTTCACATACCTCTGCAATCCGGTTCAGATAAGATCCTGAAGCTTATGAGACGTAGATATCTGCGCCAGCTTTACCAGGAGCGGGTGCATCAGATTAAAAACCTGATGCCATATGCCTGTATCGGAGCTGATGTAATAGTAGGGTTTCCCAGTGAAACTGATGACGATTTTATGGAAACTTATCAGTTTATCAATCAGCTTGAAGTATCCTACTTGCATGTATTTCCCTATTCCGAACGGGAAAATACATTGGCCATTAATCTTGACGGTAAAGTTCCTATGGATTTAAAAAGTAAAAGAGCAAAAATGCTTAGAAACCTTTCTCATAAAAAAAGAAGAAAGTTTTATATGGATCATCTGGGTAGCAAACGAAGTATTTTGATCGAACATGATATCCAGGATGGATTGATGGAAGGATTTACCGACAATTATATCAGAATAGAAATGCCTTACAAACCAGAATTAGTGAACAAGGTAATTCCTGCGCATCTCAAAAATATTAAAGGAAATGGGAAAGTAGCAATTGATATATTAGAACAGGAGGAAGTGCTAAACCAGTGATTTTACTGCCAACAAACTTTGCTGGCAGCAAAATATCAGATTATATCTTAATGATCTCTGCTTCTATTTTGTTTTCCTGAAGGATCTTATTGGTATAAGCCAGTTTTCCGTGAGGGACCAGCAGAAAAAAAGTGCCATTTCGATGGCTGGCCAGGGCTGACAGTAAAGTCCACTTATCTATTAAACTTTTTTTATCTCTTTTTGCTTTCCTCACAATTTCAAAATAGCATTTGCCATCACGAATTTTAGCAGTAAGGTCGGGAATAAACTCCTGATCGGAACCACGATTTACCAGCTTGGCCGGCTTTTCCAGATTTTCGTGATTAGCTCTGATATTTTCAAAGCCTTTAGTTTTTAATAAATTCACGGCATCATTTAATAAAGCTTGATCTTCCATAAGAATTAATGTTTTTTTTAGTGAATGAAAAACAATTTATAAAGCTTAGTAGTAGTGTTTAAGCTTACAATCTCGTCCAGTTTTTAGCCAAGATATTTTAAATTACAATTACTCTTCTTAAATTAACAGCCAGAATTACGAAATGTTCAGAACACAAAAATTTTATCCATTTTTATCAATAATCCTATGCTAAGAAGAAGCTTTTTCGGCAAATTTAAAATTTTATTGGGATTGCCATTTTTAGGTTTACAAACCCAGTGCAGTACCAGGAATTTAGAACAAAATGTGTTTATCCACCATGTTTACTTTTGGCTGAAAAAAGACCTGACCAGTCAGCAAATAGAAAAATTTGAGCAAGAAGGACTTAAAAGTCTAACTACAATTGAAACCGTTAAGATGTCTCACATTGGTGTACCGGCCTCCACCAACCGGTCAGTAATAGACACTTCTTATTCTTATTCCCTAATGTTGATATTTGATAGTCTGGCAGACCAGGAGGTTTATCAAAAACATCCGACCCACTTAAAATTTGTAGAGAATTTTGAAGATTACTGGAACCGGGTGGTTGTTTATGACTCAATAGATGCCTGATGTTAACTGTAATTCATCAATTCGAACAAATCGTGGCCCAGGCTAAAAAATTGCCTTTTGGTGCGGAAAAAGAAGCTCAAGTCCTGCAGAAAGAGGCTTTGACCATTCAACAGACCCACCTTCCCCGCCACAAGAAACTGGAAGCAACCTTACAGGAGATCCAGTTTGATCAGACAGAATCAGACAATTGGCCGGACCTACAACAACAATTTCTGCAAACCCTGAACCAGATCCAGATAAAGCTTCAACAAAAAGCCTCTGTGACTAATAAAGAAAATATTGAACAAGCCATACGAACTCAGCAGGAACTGGAAAAACTGAAAAATGACTACGAGAAAGATTTGATATTAGAGAAAAACAATTATGAATTTCTTAAAAAGAAGTATGAATTATTACAATATAATCATGATCAGTTAAAACGAAACCTCCAAAAGGCCGTATTAACCAAAAATAACTGGATCCGTTTCTTTACCTTTTCTCTTCCTGTTGTATTTTTTGTCCTGGTGTTTGATCATTTTATACACCTGGAGTGGCTTGAAAACCTGAAACTTATCAATACCTTCAAAATTATGGCAAGCTTTGCCATCGTTTCCATTTTATTGTTTTTTACACTTCGTAGTTTTCGTTTTTTAGTTATAGCCCTTGGATTTATCCTGGTTATGGTTATTCTTGGCTTGCTTATTTAGCTGTTTTTTCTCATTACTTACATTTGTGGTATAAAAATAAAAAGCTCATCAGAAATTGCTGTTTTTCAACATAACTTTAGGACAAAAAAGTGATGATAGACTGGTTTGGAAACAAAACAAAAACAAAAAAAAGTCATCTTAAAAACCTGCTGGAGGTAGCTCTTGCCGATGGCAACCTGGACAAAAACGAGGTCCTGTTGCTCCATTCCCTGGGCAAACGATTTAACATTTCCCCTGAAGAAATCGATCAGATCAAAAATAATCCCCAAACGATTAACTTTCATCCTCCCAAAAGCAATAAAGAAAGATTTAACCAGATCTATGACCTGGTCTGCATGATGATGATTGATGGTCAGATAAACCGGCATGAACTGGATATTTGTAAATTATTCGCCCTAAAGCTGGGTTTTATGCCGCTTATCGTGGATGATTTTGTCAGGATAATTACAGATAATGTTTCCCGAGGAATATCCGTAGGAGACGCATACCTGGAAGTTTCGAAACTTCTGAATTAAAACCCTGCTAATACCATTTGTAAATTTTTAAACCTATTCCAAAAAACAAAAGCCCTATCGCAGTTAGACCAATCATTTTTGGAAAAACATCTAACAGGTTTGCTCCCTGATTAAATACTTGCCGAAGTCCGTCTGCCAGCAAGGTTAATGGCAAATATTGTATAATATTTACAGCCCAGTCAGGAAAATTCTGATAAGAAAAAAATATGCCAGAAAGGATGATTAATGGCAAGGTGACTGCATTGATCAGCCCATTTCCCACCTGAGAATGTCTGGCCCGGGAAGAGATTAAAACCCCAATACCGGAAAAAGCAATTACACCTGTGAGAAATATTGCCATAAAAGCCATCCAGGTTCCTTTTAGTTGCACATGGAAGACCAATACGGAAAATAAAAGGATCATAATGGCCTCAATAAATACCAGGATCCCCCGGCTTACGATCTGAGCTAATAAAAAGGTGGATTTTTTCATGGGAGTGGCGATCATCCGACGCAATAGCTTTTTAATCCTGAAATCGATCAGGTTCCAACCAATTCCCCATAAACAGGAATTCATGATGCCCATGGCTAATAACCCCGGGATCAAAAAATCTATATATCGGCTTCCTTTGGCTGTCACATGAGCCACCCGGAATTGCAGCTGCTCCGCACTTTTCAGCAAAGCATTCTCCAATTGAAGATGTACTAAGCGTGCCTCTGAATTGGTCGGGTCATAGTGAAATATCATCTTTTTTTCATCAGCCAGATATTCCAGATATAAGCCTATTTCAGCCCGACTCAACTGTTGTAACGCTTCCTTTTCATTCAGACTGACAAAATTAAATTTTTGCTTATCCTGCTGAGCTAAAACTTGATTGACCTGAGGGATTTCTGCCCCTACCAGTCCCACTATAGGCGTTTGATCAGTTTTTCGTAGAAAGGCCAGACCCAAAACAGCTGCAATGGCTATGGGAAAAAGAAATCCCCAGAACAATACGGAAGGCTGCCTGAAGAATTCCTTAAACTGAACCTTGACCAAATTAACAAAGACCTTATTCATTCAACCTCCTGCCAGTCATGTCTACGAACAAATCATCCAGGGTTTTTTTATGAGATTCTAATTCCAGTAACTGCAATTGATGGCTTTTAATAGTTTCTAACAGAAGAGGTAAAGCAGTGGCTATTTCATCTACCTCCAGCACGGCTTTAATTTGCTCCGGTATCCATTCAACCCGGCATACGCCGGTTATTTGATCAAATATCCCGGTTTCAGGTATTTCATTTAACCTAAAGGTGATGATTTCACCAGCGGAAAAACTGGATAGTAATTCCTGCAAGGTGCCGGAGGCCAAAATTTCCCCCTGGTTCATGATCACGATCCGGTCACATAATTTCTCTGCTTCTTCCATGTAGTGTGTAGTAAGGATCATGGTTGTTTTTTTTGCCTTTTTGATATCCAGCAGGATATTCCAGATCTCTCTTCTGGCATTAGGATCCAGGCCGGTGGTCGGCTCATCCAAAATCAATATCCTGGGCCGGTTGAGCAAAGATACTGCCAGGGCCAGTTTTTGACGTTGTCCTCCGGAAAGGTGTTCAGCATAAGCATTTCTTTTAGCCTCCAGGTCTACCAAATTGATCAATTCATCTGATCTTTGAGGCGGCAAATGGTAAAAGCTGCCAAAAAGGTCCATTATTTCTTTTACAGTCAGCTTATCAATAAACCTGGTTTCCTGCAGTGATAGGCCGATGTGTTGCCTGATCTGCTGCTGATGATCATTCCAGTTCAAGCCATCGATCTCAATTTTTCCCTGATCCGGCCGCTGCAGCCCTTCTATCATTTCAACCAGGGTAGTTTTCCCTGCTCCATTGGGTCCCAATAAAGCCAGAAATTCACCTTGTTTTATGAATAAACTTAGCGTTTTTACCGCCCGTACTTGTTTGAACCGCTTGCTTACTTTTTCAATCCTGATCAAAATTTCAAGTTTTACCTCCTGAATAAAATCTTTTTAAAATAGGTTTGTTTGTTTTATCTCAGGGATTTTTAACATTCAAACCTAAATTTTTGTAATTTTAGTATAATCTTATGGCTATGAAAAAAACAATCAATCTATTTTTCATTTTCTTGCTCTTACTTTCCTGTGCTGAAGATGAAAATATGAATACAGCCAGTTTTACCTTCACTTTTGACCAGGGAATGGAAGGTTTTTCGGCCGGATTTGCCGATTACCCCATAGCAAGAGAGGGTGACATTGAAAGTGAGTTTGCCTTAACCGATCTGCCAGCCCCTATTAATCAATCAGGAAATCAGGCACTTAAGATTTCAGGCCGCAATCTAAGTGATGACCTGTTTATGTTTATCAAAAATAAAATTTCAGGATTGCAACCCAGCACCACCTATCAACTGGTTTTCAATCTGCGTTTAGCTTCTCAATATCCGGAAAATTCAGTAGGTATTGGAGGAAGCCCGGGTGGCTCAGTATTTCTCAAAGCAGGCGCAACTTTATATGAACCAGAAGTTGTTCCTGGTTATCTTGGATACGATGCCTATGTGATGAACCTGAACAAAGGCAACCAGGGGAATGAAGGCACTGATATGATCTTGTTAGGAACCATAGGAAAACCAGGTGATGAATTTGAATATACTTTGATCAACCGCGACAACCAGGGTCAGCCATTTACTGTACAAACTAATATTAATGGGGAACTATGGATTATTGTAGGAACAGATTCAGGCTTTGAAGGTGTAACAACCATATATTACGACCGAATTGAAATTACAGCCACAGAAGCCAATTCCCTATAAACAGCTACTGTGATCAATTTCGATGTTTCCGGATAAAGTCAATTATAGGAATCCGGGTATGGTCTCTTTTCTGTCTTCATTTCCTGCCTGCTGTCGTAATGTTCCTCCAGGGGCAGGCAGATTTACATCTTCCTGGAACAAATTGTAGTATCATTACTAACTCCTTTTCCGGAGAAAAAAATAAAAATGATGTCATTTTATGATTATAGGAGAACCATGATTAATAGCAAATCAAAAGCAGCACATCCTAATAATCTTTGTCTTTTTTCCTGCTTTTACAAGTTTGCCTTAAATTTACCCTTCATGTCATGAAAAATTAAAAAATCAGACTGATGTTTTTAGCCTCTTTTAAACCTATTCTATGATGAAAAGGAATTTAATCTTTCCGTTTTCCATTTTTATTATCCTGTTTTCCATATTTGGATGCTCATCCAACAAGAGCAATAATATATCATCTTTGGGTTCCGGAGAAAAAGAAGCGGAAGGGTATTATTTCAAACATATACAGGTAATAGACCATTGGAATTTACGCTATCACAAACGGTATGAAATATTTAGTCTGAAAAACCAAGTTTCGCAAATCAAAGCAAATATGGATGTTGCAGCAGAATTGGGATTCAATAGTTATCTGTTATTCCAAAAAGATGCATTTCAGGAATTGCTTACCTGGGGAGGAAAACATGAGCCAGATCAAGATCTTCAAAATGCGGTAAAGCAAGTGATTGCCTATGGAAAGCAAAAAGGCCTTGATGTTTATCTTCATAGTAATCAGTTTGCCTGGCCAGATGATGTGGAAGTTGATTACAAAAATTCACTTAAATCATGGCAGGTCTATGAAAGTGCCATAAAAGAACTAATAGAAATTTTCCCTGGTGTTTCAGGCTATGAAGTAACAGGTGATGAAACAGAAGGCCAGTTGGATACAAAGGAAGGTCTTTTGCAATTTCACAATCTCACTGCCAGAGCCCTAAAATCGGATGGTAAAGAAAGAACTGCATTTATGCGGACCTGGCAGCGTTGTGAATTCCTGGGAATTCCTGAAAAAGAACTTGGAGTTGGTGATGAACCAAACCTGATTTACTCGATAAAACATACTCAGGGTGACTTTAATATTCCACACGATTTGGATACAGCATTTATAAAAACAAGAGTTGATGGCACCCGGCTTTTAGTTGAATTTGATGCATGGAGAGAATACGAAACACACAATATTTTTCCAATTTATTTAGGCGATTACTGGGCACCAAGATTTAAAGCAATAGCTGATGCCGGAATTACAAATGTCGGAGTAAGGTTCAACTGGAATTCAGGACGTTTTCATATTGCAGATAAAAATCGTCCCTGGGCCAATTGGATTAATATCTATACATTTTATAGATTCGTACAAAATCCCTATGCAAATCCAGATAGTATATTAATTGATTTCTGTAAAATGTATTTTCCGGAAGATTTGAATGCCGCATTCGATATGTATAAAAATACATTTGATTATGCAAAGGCGATTTATTACAGGAATGGAGAAAAATATTTACACCATGGCGGACTGAAAAGGCCCAGGGGTATTCCTGTTGAATTAGAAACGGTACATCAGGCATACCATAAAATGAAAGGATTAATTGATACTATCCCGGATTCCAATCAGTATAAAAAAGACCTTCAAAAATATTGCCTTATCATATCCTATATGGGTAGAATAGCAGCCGGAGATAAAAGTGTTGTTGAAGTCTGGGAAAACCTTGATAGTGAAAGTTTTGAGGAATTGGCCGCAAAAAATGCCGACAAATGGTAAGAATATCCTGAAAATTGAGCTAAACATTGGTAGCATGACTAATAAGATGCATGCGGTAAAATTATTTTTTGACGGACGATCAACGACCGCTTACCGCACCGTTGAATAATTATATAGATAAAGGCAGATCTCATCTTCATGGTATCAGAGAATTACCAAATGGGAAAGCGTATGAAGCAATAAAAAGCGGTTAGGCCAGACAGAAAATGCAGGCACGATACTGAGCCGGGCCAGGATGGCTCTGAGCATAAGGGAGCGAAAGGTGCGGACATTTTTTTTCTGTCTTGATATTTTGTATACTTTTTGGATCAAAACTCACGGCCCGTCCGGCCGGGGCAAAAGATCGAGTAAGGGAGAATGCCTGATAAATGCAGTCAGCAAAGGCAAGCGCAACAAAGCATCCTTAATTAAAATGCTCCCATTATCAGGATCAAATAATCTTGAATCAGCATGGAATTAACCTGAAAAACCATTAGTTTGGTATATATTAAACGTATTCAATCAGAAAAATGACAAGGATCTATGGCAGGAAAGCAACTTTTTAAATCTAAATTACCACATGTATTTTACCTGGAAAAAGACATTCCAAGTTTATCAGCTTTCCTTCAGCAAAACCATAGAATACCCAATGATGAAAAAACAACCCGACTGGAAAAGCCGGGGGAAGGCAACATGAATTTTGTGCTGAGGGTGATAACCAATCAACGGTCCTTTATCATTAAGCAATCCAGACCCTGGGTGGAAAAATACCCCCATGTGGCAGCTCCGGTAGACAGGATTAAAGTGGAAGCAGCATATTATGAATTAATCCAGACTTACGACCCCTTAAGCACTTACTCCCCTCATTTATTATTCTTTGAAAAGGAGCACTTCCTGCTGGCTATGGAAGATTTAGGGCAGGGTTCAGATTACACCTTTCTTTACCGGCATCCTGACCGGTTAAGCTCCTCTGAACTGGATCAGTTGGTAGACTATATTTCCCATCTTCATCATTTAAAAATCCAGGATTTCCCTCCTAATCAATCTATGAAAGAACTCAATCATGAACATATATTTCATTTCCCATTCCAGCTCAATAATGGCATCAACCTGGATGATGTAACACCCGGTTTAAGGGAAATAGCCAATACCTTTCAAACTGACCAGGCCTTACATGCACAAGTCAAAGAATTGGGTCAAAGGTATTTAGCTCAGGGAAAAACCCTGATCCATGGAGATTATTATCCCGGCAGCTGGTTAAAAGTAAAATCCGGAGTGAAAGTCATTGATCCTGAATTTGCCTACCTTGGTTCACCGGCTTTTGACCTGGGTGTAATGGCCGCACATTTTATGATGTCAGGAATTTCTGCTGATATTTCTGCTGCTATTTTTAATAAATATAATCAACCTGAAGATTTTGATCCTTTATCTTTTATACAATTTTGTGGCATAGAAATTCTCAGAAGGATCCTGGGGCTGGCTCAATTACCATTAATCCTTGATCTGAAACAGAAGAAGGGTTTGCTGGAAAAGGCCAGGGAGATGGTTATGTCACCCCGTTCTAATGAATTGAATAAGCTTTTTGATCAATAACTACGCGTAATTATGTGGAAAAATTGCCTGTTCCTGGCTGGAATTATTGCCTTCATCAGCTGTTCAAAACAAGATAAGCAGGAGGTGAAATATGTTACCACCGATACCCTGAGTTTTGAAAATACCGATGGCACTAACCTGAAATTATCACATACAGAAATATATGATAAAATAGCCGGAATGCTGATTGGATCGGCTATTGGAGATGCCATGGGAGCCCCAACCGAAATGTGGAGCCGTTATAATATGCAGGTGGAATATGGATGGATCGATGACCTGGACACTATGGTAAGAGCCCCCTCGCCAGAAGGTACCTGGAACTATAATTTACCGGCAGGTGGTACCACTGATGATACTCGCTGGAAAGCCCTGCTGATTAATTTTATCAGCGAAAATGCCATTTCAAGTCAGCTGGACCCGGTTCAACTGGCCCAATATCTGGTTGAAACTTATGAAAAGCAGGTACAGACACTGAAAGACACGGAGGGTTTCAGTCCTGACCCTTTTGAACAGGAAGCCCGAAAAATGACCTGGTTGCAGGAATGGGCCCTGGTAGCCCGGCCCCTGGCTCAACAGGACTGGAAAAGTTACGATCATGCCCTGCATCATTTTTACGGAGGAGAAATGACCTGTGCCGGCATGCTGTATTCTCCTGTAATCGGTGCCCTGTTCCCAGGTAACCCGCAAAAGGCCTATCAGCAGGCATATAACAACAGCATCTTCGATCTGGGATATGCCAGAGACCTTACCGGCCTGGTGGCAGCTATGGTGTCTGAGGCCTTTAGTCCTAAAGTAACCCCTGAATCCATGATGAACATCATCAGAGATGTGGATCCGGAAAATTATTTTCAAAGCCGGCTGGTAGGCAGATCAGCTTATAGGTTTTATAGGGAAGCCACCTATATCGTTTACCAGGCCCGGCAACTGCAGAAGGAAGACATCAAGGAACTGGAAATTCCCTGGCCCCGGGATTTTCAGGGTGACAGCCTTCAATTTGCCCGCATGTATAAGGCATTTGAACTGCTGGACCAGAAAAACCAGGAAATTGCTTTCCATCCGGCTGAAATATTTTTGATCACCCTGACCGGATTGCAATTTGGCCGGATGAATTTCCATGACTCACTGGTATTTATTATCAATTATGGCCGGGATAATGACACCACCGGAGCCATCGCAGGAGCAATATTAGGAGCTTACAGTGGTTTAAATGCCATTCCAAATCAATTAAAAGACCCGGTGATATCGGTAAACCAACAACTGGATCTTGACCTGATCCAACTGGCTCAAAAACTTACGGACCAGGTACTATACTATCAGTGAAAATGATACTGCCAGTTATCCAGGTCAGCCATTTTCAAGATATGACAAGGGCTGATTTTTAAAAATTTGCTAAAATTAGCCCATCAGCCCAACATATTTTTTAAATTTGTTTAAGACACACTTTTTAAGTTTACTATATTTTTGAACCTAAAAATTATATAACATTATGAGTAGAAAAATCAGAATGGGGATGATCGGGGGAGGAAAAGATGCATTTATCGGAGCAGTTCACCGGATGGCCGCCGCTTTGGATGGTCAAATTGAGCTGGTTTGTGGGGCCTTCAGCAGCAGCCCGGAAAAATCCAGAGAAACCGGCAAATCCTTATTCCTTCCCGAAAACCGGGTCTATGACAATTATGAACAAATGATCCTGAAGGAAAAAGAATTGCCTGAAGACCAGCGTATGGACTTTGTATCTATCGTAACTCCTAATTACCTGCATTTTCCCCCCGCCAAAATGGCCCTGGAAAATGGTTTCCATGTAGTTTGTGATAAACCTATGACTTACAACCTGGAAGAAGCCAAAGAACTGGCAGCTTTGGTAGATAAAACAGGATTAGTATTTGCCTTAACTCATAATTATACCGGCTATCCTATGGTTAAAGAAGCCCGGGCTATGGTAAAATCCGGAAAAGTAGGTAAGATCAGGAAAATAGTAGTAGAATATCCGCAGGGCTGGCTGGCCACCAAACTGGAAGATACTGGGCAAAAACAAGCCTCCTGGAGAGCAGACCCTAAAAAAACAGGGGCAGCCAATTGTATGGGGGATATCGGTACCCATGCAGAAAACCTGGCCGAATACATCACCGGGCTGAAAATCAAAGAACTATGTGCTGACTTGCACATATTTGTAGAAGGTCGTTCTCTGGATGACGATGGCAATGTATTGCTGCGATTTGAAGGTGGTGCCAGTGGTATTTTACATGCATCACAAATAAGTGTAGGTGAAGAAAACAACCTGAGTATCAGAGTATATGGTGAAAAAGGCGGATTGGAATGGCATCAGCAGGAGCCCAATACCTTGATCATAAAATACCTGGATAAACCGATGGAAGTATATCGCACCGGAGCTAATTTTGGTTGGCTCAACCAGGCTACCCAGGCCCACAGCCGCTTGCCAGCAGGACATCCGGAAGGATTTATAGAGGCATTTGCCAATATTTACCGCAATTTTGCCTTCACAGTTCAGGCCGCACTGGAAGGTAAAAAAGTGGATGAGCAATACCAGGATTTCCCCACAGTCCATGATGGTGTCAGGGGACTGGCCTTTATTGAATCAGTGGTAGCCTCCAGTCAGTCTGATCAAAAATGGATCGCTTTTAAAAATTAAAAAAATAATCATTTAACCCAAAAAATAAATTTTTTATGAAAGGACCTGCAGTTTACATATTACAATTTTTAGGTGACGAAGCGCCTTTTAATAGTTTGCCTGCTATTTCAAAGTACATGGCGGATCTTGGCTACAAAGGCATTCAAGTTCCGGTGGAAATGCCTCATATTTTAGATCTTGATAAAATTGCTGAAAGCCAGGACTATGCCGACCAAATCAAAGGCACAGTTCAGGAAGCTGGCCTGGAAATTACAGAACTGGGTACCCACTTAACCGGGCAACTGGTCGCTGTACATCCGGCTTACGATATTCTGTTTGATGGTTTTGCCGCCGATTCGGTAAGAGGCAACCCTAAAGCCCGCACAGAATGGGCTGTAGACCGAATGAAAAAATCTGCCATTGCTTCCAAAAGATTGGGTTTAAATGCCTGTGTGAGCTTTTCCGGAGCCTTACTTTGGCCTTACATGTACCCATGGCCACAAAGAGCCGCCGGACTGGTAGAGGATGGTTTTAAAGAACTGGCCCAGCGATGGATACCTATTTTAAATGAATTTGACAAACATGGGGTAGACGTCTGTTATGAACTACACCCGGGAGAAGACCTGCATGATGGGATCTCTTTTGAAAGATTTCTGGAAGCTACTAACAATCACCCCCGGGTAAAGATCAACTATGATCCCAGTCACTATGTCTTACAACAAATGGACTACATTCAGCATATTGACTTCTACCATGAATATATTAAGGCTTTTCATGTGAAAGATGCAGAATACAACCCCACCGGCAAATCAGGAGTTTACGGAGGTTTTCAGGATTGGGTGGATCGCCCCGGCCGGTTCCGTTCCCTGGGAGATGGTGAAGTAGATTTTGGCTCCATTTTTTCGAAACTTACCCAATACGGCTATGATAGCTGGGCGGTACTTGAATGGGAATGCTGCCTGAAAAATCCGGAAGATGGAGCCCGGGAAGGCGCACCATTTATTGCCAGCCATATGATCAAAAGAACAGAAAAGGCTTTTGATGACTTTGCCGGATCCGGAGCCAATGAGTCCTTAAACAAAAAAGTGTTAGGTACTGACCGTACATAAATGAATACAAAAGAAAAAGGGGATTGTTGCCAGATCCCCTTTTTCACTATTGTTCTCATTGCATTTATTTTCTACCTTTCCTTGGGAAAAGGCCAGGCAGTTAAACCGCCTTCCAGCACCTTCACCCGTTCATATCCTTCAGACATCAGAAAAGTGGCTGCTTCATAACCTCTTAACGACACTTTACAGAAAACAATGATCTCCTTGCTTTTATCCTGAGGTAAACTGGACAGGCTCTTTCGCAGGGTAGGAAGCGGTATCAACACTTCTCCTAAGCCCAGTCGGGTATCTTCATACTCATCCTGATTTCTCACATCCAGCAGGTAAAAAGGATCTTTCTTATCCAGCTTATGGATCATTTCAGAAGCACTGATCCCTTCCATCCTCCCCAGGTATTTATTTTCTAATACATGGGCCGCCGCTAAAAAATTATCGATGGCCGGAGAATAAGGTGGTGCATAAGGCAGATCAAGGCTTACCAGGTCAGAAATTGTCATCCCGGCATGCAATGCCATGGCTCCGGTAGCAATGCGTTTGGCCACATCTCCTTCTCCTACTGCCTGCATGCCCAAAAATTTACCGGTTTTCTTATCTGCTACCATTTTTATCACCATAGACCTGGCATCCATAAATCCTGGTTTATCATTTCCAGCCATAATGATTGAAACCACCTCCGGAAATCCTTTTTTGACGGCATATGATTCTGATAGCCCGGTATTGGCTACTGTATAATCAAAAGCCTGACAAATTGCGGTCATTACCACTCCTTTATACTCAACCTGCTGATCATTTATGATATTCTGACCCACTATCCGGGCTTGCAAATTAGCCGCATCCCCCATGGGTAGCCAGGTATTTTCTCCATTAATGATATTTTTAACTTCAATACAATCTCCGGCGGCATAAATATCCGGATCACTAGTCTGAAGGTACTGATTTACCCGTATACCACCAATATCGCCAATTTCCAGTCCGATTTTTTTTGCCAGATGAGCGTTGGGCTTTACCCCTACTGAAACCAACACCAGCTGGCATTCCAAGGTGTCTCCATTGCTTAGCCTTACCCCCATTACCTTACCATCCTTACCAATGATCTGTTCCGCCGAAACACCAGTGATCACTTCAGACCCCTTTGAAATAATGTGATTTTCCACCAGTTGAGCCATTTCCCAATCCATAAAACTCAATATCTGGTTGATCCGCTCCACTATGGTTACTTTTATCCCGGCCAGTTGCAATGCTTCAGTGGTCTCAATACCTATTAAACCGCCGCCTATTACTACTGCATGCTTTACTTCATTTTTATTGACCAGGTCTTTCAGGTACTGCGCATCTTCTACACTTTGCAAAGTGGAAACACCCTGCAAATTAATACCCTGTATTGGAGGAATGATTGGCTCTGAGCCAGTGGCAATTACCAGTTTGTCATAAGGAAAAGTTCTTTCTTCAGAGGTTATCAGGTTTTTGGCTATAACCTGCCTGGCCTTTCTGTCCACATCTATCACCTCTGTATTTATGATGGCATTGATATTTTTTATATTTTGAAAAGCATTTGGTTCTTTCACCATTTGGCTTTGCTTATCAAACACGCCTCCAACATAATATGGATAACCGCAAGAAGCCATACTTAAAAAGCGCCCCTTCTGGATCATGGTGATTTCTGCATGTTGATCTAACCTTCTGGCTTTGGAAGCAGCCTTGGGACCTGCAGCAGCCCCTCCTATTACTACAATTTTTTTTGGCATTTTTTATTTCAAATCTAAAGAATTGAATCGATTCTCAAAATGATATTTTTAAAAAGTATTCAAATTGGTGTAAAACATCTCGTTTTTTTAAATATCTACCACAAAAATATAATTGCAATCTTTATCAGGTTGGTAAATATGTGATTCTCAGGATTTCCCACTACCCTACCCGCTGACCAGCTACACCAGGGCCACCCGGCGCCCAAGCCAGCCATCCCACCACCAGCAACGGTCTTGGGCCGCCTCCAGAGCCGGTTTTTTTTATTCACATTCCCTTACTGTTTTAAATATTAAGGCAGCTGACTGTCCAACTATAGGTACTTTGGTGCGGAGAAGAATTCAAATTAATTTAACCCACAGGATTATCTATGCGATCTTTTCCACTCGTTTTCAGGTCAGGCAGATGGATTAAAAACCTGCTACCAATGGAAACAATGGAATCCACTGAAATCTTGCCATCCAGCTTTTCAATGGCCTGTTTTACAATATATAAACCAATACCTGCCCCATTGGAAATTTCAATGCCCCGGTAAAACATATTAAATACTTTCGGTAATACCGCTTTTTCAATGCCCAGCCCATTGTCCTCAAAAGAAATTTTGGCTACTCCTTCCTCAGTGACATCCACTTCTATATAAATATGGCTTTCTTCTTTAGAAGGATGCATATAAAGAATAGAATTACAAATAATATTTCTGAATACATCCTTAAGCCTTTCCGGATCTGAATGAAATACCTTATCACTCACATTAATGTATTTCTGGATCTTTGTAGTATTTTCCAGGTAAGAAAGCTCATCAAAACATTCGCTGATCAAAGCTTCAAAATTGATCGGCTCAATATTGATCTTCGTAAATAGGTTTTTAGAATGACTCAGAATATCCTGAATAAAAAGATCAAGCCGTTTAATCCGCTGCTCGATCAGACCAAGGTATTTTTCGCTTTCATCTGAACTTCTGTTGAGTTTGAGCAGGTTCAACAACCCCGTGATAGAAAGCAGAGGAGATCGCAGATCATGAGATACTTTATATACAAAATTATTTAACTCCTGATTCCTGATCTTTAACTCTTCTTCGGTAGCTTTAATATCCGTAATATCCTGTACAATACCAATAATTTTTTGAGCTGAACCTTTATCATCAAAAAGCTTCTCAGCCCGGGCATGAACCGTTCTTTCCTCCTTATCATTCAATCGCCGGATCCTTACCTTGATATTTAAATACTTGACCTTTCCTAATACAAAGTCGTTGATTTTCTTCTTGGTGCTAATAAAGAAATCAGGCAGGATCATTTGCTCCAAAATTTCTTCCTTCATCTCAGCATCAGATTTATACATACCAAGTATATGATAAGTTTCCTCCGATAAGATCAATTCCCGGGTTTTGAGGTTAATTTCAAAATTACCCAGATTGGCAAAACTCTGGGCTTGTTGTAACCTTCTTTCACTCTCTCTCAGATGATCCTCTGTATGCTTTCGATAAGAAATATCTACTATCTGGGCCAGTTTCTGGATGGGTCTCCCCTGGCTGTCCCGGATAAGGGTAACTTTGTTGATGGTATACAACAGGGTCCCATTACTGCAAACATATCGGGCCTCAGACTGATATTCATTCCTGTCACCTTCCAGCAAGAGCAGATCTTGTTGATAAATCTCTCCCACATCCTTTTTATAGATCAGCTTCTTCAGGTTTTTACGCATCAAATCACTGTTTTGATACCCTAAAAGTTCACAAAATGAGGCATTTACACTCACAATATCCCCTTCCATCGATGTGATGGTCATTCCGATGGGAGCCTTTTCAAACAACAGCTTAAAATGCTCTTCACTTTTTTTCAAGGCCTCTTCGGCAAACTTTCTCACTGAAATATCCACGATAAGGCCTTCCAGGTATTTCATCTGCCCTTCATTTTCCTGTCTCACCCAGGATCGTTCCTGTATCCAGCGAATACCTCCATGTTTGGATACAATCCGGTATTCCCTGGTAAAAAAATCATTGGCCTTCAGCCGGATGTAATTGGTTAATTCATTCTGTATTTTTCCCCTGTCTTCCTTGTGGATAATATCTCCGAATTTCATGCGGCGGGACAGAAAATCGTCCTGGGTATAACCCAACTGGTTTATATTTTCCGAGACAAATGAGACTGGCCGGCTGGCATCAATGCCCCATAAAAAAGCAATCGCCGGACTTTTATTGATGATCCTGGCCAGTTCTTCTCTGCGATTGGTCAGGTTGATCAGCTCATTTTCAATTTTCTTACGCTCTATGATCCTTTTCTCTTTAGCCATGTTGTCGGCTGCCATTTCGGTAATAACCCGGGAAACCTGGTAAAGATGCTGGCAGATCTGGTGGAATCGGGCCTGAGGTATTAATGGAATGGCTTGCTTGGCCTGCTTTAAAACAGATTTCTTGATATCAAATTTCTGGGCAAAAAGATCAATCAGGTCCTTGTCCGAATGATCCGTCCATACCTGTCCCAGCAACCACTTGCCGATAATCTTCTGGTTGAGGACGATATTGATGGTACATTCCCATAAGCCACTGTATGGATTCACCTGGATCACCAGGTGCTGGTCATTTTCCGGTTTTACAAAAGTGGTAGTAAACAGATAACCTAAATTCTTATCATACTTATGAAATATAGCATCAGCCATGACATTAAAATTGCTGGGACTAGTCAAAGGCCTGCCATCTTTATCTACAATGATTGAGGCGGCCCCGGTAATCCGGGCAAAAGCATCCTGAATTTCCTGTAATTTAGCCGGATCAAATAAACTTTCCAGAAAAACTCCTTCAAGACTACCATTATAGTTCAGGTTTAGCGAGGTTGAAGTTTGCGGTTGAACATCGGCCTCAAAAGCAGCTTCTTTCTTTGATCTCATTCCCAGTTCCCTCACAACGCCCATCAAGCCCACCACTTCCTGCTGATCATCCTTCAGAGGCGTATAATAACCCTCATAATAATCCTCCAGACCATTGTTTAACATAGGATTAAATGGCATACCATTCTTCACTACCACTTTCCCCCTCAAAACCTGTTGAAAATCCTTCTGATAATTATTGAGTAAAGGAAACAGCTCAATGGCTGACCTACCCACACAATTTTCCCTTTTTAGACCGGAATAACGTTCCATCTGCCTGTTCCAATTGGTGATGGTCAGTTGCTGATCCAAAGAAAATATGCCGTCAATGGTACTGTTAAAAAGATTTAGATACTTTTCCTGAGTCGCTAGATGCTCCATTCCCAATTTAATTGATTGATTATCTGCTGATAGTGAAAAATAATGGCTGAATATAATTAATAAATCAGGAAAAGAAAAACTCATTGCAGAAAGTGGGTGAATTATTCCTCCACAAATTTTTCAATTAACGTTCTAATGAAGTAAAAACTCAGCCCATTTTCCTGAAATCATAAAATTTGATAACAAACGTTTGGCCTCATACACTTGATAACCAATGGGAAATATCCAGTCGCCATATAATACACGAAAAAAACTAATACCTCAAATCAAGCCGTGATTATTCCATAAAACAAGTGTCCGGTAAAACAATTTTGGTAAATCTAAAAATTGACCATATTGGATGCATGTCTGATATCTGGTCCTGTCTGCTGTTATTTTACTTCATTTTTCCCTATTTTTTGACAATGTAAGATATTTGGTCAAAAATTCATCAATAACTGGATGAGTTAATTTGGGTTTTGCCCCGATAAGTCCAGTAAATGATAGAGGTATACCCAATCACAAATGGCATACCCCATATGGCTACTTTAAACATGGTCCTCAGGGTATATTCAGTAGAAGCTCCATTGTAAATATCCAGATTATAAGCCGGGTCAATATTTGAAACCATCATATTGGGAAATATGCCCAGGGCAAATAACATGATCAGGGCGGCAATGGTACAGGCAGAGGAAATAAACATTTCCATGGGTTTATTTTTAGCCAGCGTTCTTGATATGTTGATGATAGCCAGAATATTAAGCAACACAACGGTCCAGGCTATCACTGAAATCAATGTTTGGTGATGCAAGATCAAATCATGCTGTACACCCTGAAGGATCACCCGCCCGAAAGAAAAATTTGCGATCATTTCCGGCCTCAGGTATAACGTGGCCCCGGTAAGGGCTAAAAACAATATGATGAAAATGATGTAGGAATATTTGATCCATTTTTTCACCTGCTTTTGCAAATCACCTTCTGTTTTGAGATTCAAATAAATAGCCCCGTGCATGGAAAACATGCTGAGGTTAAACACACCAGCCAATAACGTGTAAGGCGTGATCAAATCAAGAAAAGAACCCTGATATTCCATATCTGAGCCAATCTTGAATCCCATCACCACATTTCCTATAGCTACCCCAAACAACAAGGCGGCCAGAATGGATCCGATGGAAAAGCTGGTATCCCAGGTGTTTCGCCAGCGGGAGCTTGGTTCCTTACTTC
Source organism: Candidatus Cyclobacteriaceae bacterium M3_2C_046 (assembly GCA_051418075.1). Lineage (GTDB taxonomy): Bacteria > Bacteroidota > Bacteroidia > Cytophagales > Cyclobacteriaceae > JBPRGG01. Next base: position 25,665 of record JBPRGG010000087.1, read on the forward strand.
TGAATTCGATAGATACGGCCCGGAAGATCAGTGCTACTAACAGCAACATGAAGGGCAGGTAAAACCCTGAGAATGCAGTGGCATATACATTGGGAAAAGCAGCAAACAAAGCACCTCCGGCAGTAATAAGCCATACTTCATTCCCATCCCAGACAGGGCCAATGGAATTAAGCATGACCCGGCGATTATGATCTCCCTTACTAAACAGGTGTAAAGCACCTACACCGAGGTCAAAACCATCCAGAATGGCATATCCCATCAGTAAAGCGCCTACCAGAATGTACCAAACAACATTGAAATCCATATTTTTACATTATTTGTTTTCATTATTTTCTATAGCTTCTACCCTGCCCCCTTTGAGGGTGTAAACATCCGAACCTTCGTGAGATTCCGGTCCATGTTTGATTTCACGATCAAGCACATAGATCCAGACAAAAAACAACAAGGTGTAGACTATGCCAAACAAAGTCAAAGAGGTGACTACTTCCGGCACAGTAATGGATTTGGAAACTCCCTCTGCCGTCTTTAACAATCCCTGCACCACCCATGGTTGTCGGCCCACTTCGGCCGAAACCCAACCCAGTTGATTGGCAATAACTGGCAATATCACGGAAATAACAAAGAGTTTCAGCAACCAGGTTTTTTCAAATAACTGTTTTCGCCATAACATGAAAAGACTAAAAATGGTAAATGCTATGAAAAACATTCCCAACGCCACCATGATATGATAAGTTTGAAATACAATAGCTACCGGTGGCCATTCATCCCGGGGAAAGGCATCCAAACCAGTTACGGTGGCCTCAGCAGTACCATATATCAACCAGCTAAGCATGCCGGGAATTTGAATGGCTATGGTTTCCTGTTTTTCGGCATTGGTAAAACCCAGAATTGCCAGCGCGGCATTATTCCGGGTTTCGTATTGCCCTTCATAGGCAGCTAATTTAGCGGGCTGGTATTCAGCCACTACCTGGGCATGCCAGTGACCTAAGAATAATTGAGTCACACTGGCAATGGTAGCCACGATCAGGGCGATGGAAATAGATCGTTTGGCAAATTCCAGATCGCGTTTTTTCAATAGAAAATATGCTGCCACACTAAGTACCAGAAAACTCCCCTGGATAAATGCTCCGTTTACAGTATGGAAAAATCTTACCATGGAAGATGGATTGAATACCATGGCCCAGAAATCAGTGATCACTGCCCTTTCCTGCCCAATGGCTGAAGTTACCACCTCGTAGGCGACAGGAGTCTGTTGCCAGGAATTGGCCACTACAATCCAAAAGGCCGACATAATAGAACCAATAGCTACCAGAATGGTGGAAAGCAGGTGTACCCAGGGTTTTACCCTACCCCAGCCAAAAAGGAGGATAGCCAAAAAGCCTGACTCCAGGAAGAAGGCGAAAATACCTTCAGCTGCCAGGGGAGAACCGAAAATATCACCCACAAAACGGGAATAGGTAGCCCAGTTGGTGCCAAATTCAAATTCCATCACAATACCTGAAGCTACTCCCACAGCAAAAGTAGCAGCAAAGATCTTGATCCAAAACCGGGTTATGGATTCATAAACCTTCTTTTTGGTGATAAAATACATAGATTCATAGATCACCAGTAATAATCCCATACCTATGCTAAAAGGAGGGAAAATATAATGGAACATAATAGTAAAGGCAAATTGCAGCCTGGACAGGAAGGTCACATCTAATTCCATGAATTAATAGTATTTAGCTTTGATATATATAAACAGCCCGCCTAAAGCAAAGAATAATCCCATAAAAGCTTTAAGCCATTTTAAGTAAGTCATTCCAAAAAATTCATCTTCAAACAGGGGAATCCTCTTCATAACCAGGTACACCATCATCAGGCTGAAGACCAGTAAAAACAATTGATTGATGGGTGACACTTTATTTTTGCTCAAAATTATTAGTTTGAAAACCTTCTAAAAAATTAGTATCTTGGGCTTTTGTCGCTTCTAATTTATTGTAAAAAAATATCCGATAAAAAGTAATTTAATTATTTTTTTATGAAAATTGGCCTGATTTCAGATACTCATGGCTACATTGACCAAACCATTCTGAATTTTTTGGAACCATGTCAGGAGATCTGGCATGCCGGTGATTTTGGCAGCCAGGAAGTAATCGATAAACTCAGTGATTTAAAACCTCTGAAAGGGGTTTATGGAAACATTGATAACCAGCAGATCAGGCAACAATTTCCGGAAGAACTTCTTTTTGAGCGAGAAGGCTGCAGCATTTATATGACACATATAGGCGGCTACCCTCCTAAATATAACAAACAGGTAAAACCAAGAATAAAGCGCATTCAGCCTGATATTTTTATCTGCGGTCATTCACATATCCTGAAAGTAATGTCCGATAAGCAACTAAACAACCTGTTATACATCAATCCCGGGGCAGCTGGTTACCAGGGTTTTCATAAAATGCGTACCCTGATCCGTTTCGAAATTGAAAATGCCAAACCACGCAACCTGGAAGTCATTGAATTAGGTAAAAGAGGAAAAATTAGTACAGCATAAATAAATTAAACTGATGGTAGAAAAAAATAAATTTGTATTGCTCATACTTTTATGTTTGGTGTATATCCCATTATGGAGTCAGTCAACCGACAGCCTTCCCTCTGGCTTAGTGGTGGGCACCAAATCGGCACCGCCTTTTTCCATTAAAAATGATGACGGGAGCTGGAGTGGTTTAAGTATCGAATTATGGGAATCAATTGCTCAGGACCTTGATATTCAATTTGAATACAGGGAGTATGACCTGGAAGGACTGTTGCAAAGTGTAAATCAATCTGAAATTGATGTAGCCATTGGTGCACTCACCATTAACGATGAAAGAGAGCAGTTCCTGGATTTTTCCCATCCGTATTATGTGACGGGGCTGGGTATTGCAGTAAAAGCTAACCAGGGAAATCTTTGGGGCGTGTTCGACCGCTTATTTTCCGTACAGTTTTTTCAGGCTGTAGGAGGATTGGTAATTATTCTTTTGATCTTTGGCTTTTTGATCTGGTTATTTGAACGGAAGCGCAACCCGGAACAATTCGGGGGAAAAGCCATTGAGGGTATAGGATCAGGTTTTTGGTGGTCAGCCGTGACCATGACTACCGTAGGCTATGGTGACAAGGCCCCGTCTTCTCTGGGAGGCAGGATCATTGCCCTGGTCTGGATGTTTATGGCCCTGATCGTTATTTCCAGCTTTACTGCAGCCATCGCCTCTGCCCTGACCGTGAATGAGCTATCTTCTTCTATACAAGGAATAGAAGATCTCTACAAATCCAGGGTAGCTACCATTCAAAATTCAAGTAGCGAAAGTTTCCTGAATGAAAGAGATATTTGGTATAAAACCTATGAAACACCCTTGCAGGCACTAAACGCATTGGCAGCAGAAGATGTTGATGCGGTTGTTTATGATAAACCTATTCTGCAGTATATTCTTCAGCAGGAAATCGGGGATCAGATCCGGATCCTGCCCCAGGATTTCAAACCGGTACATTACGGATTGGCTTTTCCCAGCCGAAGTAATCTAAGAGAACCAGTGAATGTGGAAATCCTGCAATTGACAGTTCAGCCGGAATGGAGAGATATTACGGCCAAATACCTGGGAGAATAGAGTAGATGGCCGGTGAGATAGCTCACCGGTGCACCTCTCACACCACCGCTTCTGCAGGTCGTGTTAAAACATCATCTTCAGTTATCCATATAGAAGTAAACCCTACTGGTTGGCTACCGTGTTCCGCACTTTGCTTCCCCAGGTAGGCAATCTGGTGTGTTTTCTGTTTTCTACCTCCCATTTGGTAACTTTCTGTTTTCGTTTTAAACTGTGGTCTCATCCTTCTCCGCCTTCCGGCGAATACTATGAATCTGCTGACTTCTTAAAGTAAACCTTTTGCGAACATACTTCTTACTCCGTTTCCGTATGCCTGTGAGATCTCCCGTGGTAAGGTAAATAACTTTCTTTCCATATACCCGCACCATTTACATCTCGATTTTTGTGTAGTTTTGAATTTCGCTTTGTTATGCAAACTCGTCCCATCGATTATGCCTGATGATGTTCCTATTCCTCGGGTCGGAAATTTTCTGCCGACTTCCTTCAGATTACACCTCTCGGTGAGCACCCTTGTCTTAGGCTAATGTTTGACACTACCCCCCCCATAGTGGACTTTCACCACCTAGTTATTTACCATGCACGGCACACAAACAAAAAAGCCCGTTTGAACGGGCCTTTTTCTATCAAATAATATTAACTATTCAAAAATTAGCTTGGAATATTAGGCAATGACCAACCATCTCTGTATTCATGTTTGATCAAATCCTGAGCAAATTGCTGGGCAGATACAGGATCAGTCCAGGTTTTCTTAAAGGTTGGGTGACCATCATGAATTTCAAAACCATCCCTTACAACGATCTTAATTTGCTCATTGTCAGAAATGTTGGTGAATCTCATGTTTTCGCCATCCCATTCCAGTTCTTTATTCAGGCTTTGCAGACGTACCGCCAGCACACCCATCACCACCATTTCATTGAATGGTCCTGCTTCGCCAAAATGAGAGGCAGGAAGCACCCTGTTTTCAGCACTTTCTTTACAGGCTCTTACCCAATCCATTTCGTGGCTCAATTCCACTGTTCGCATACTTGGTTTAACTGAAGGCGTACGTCCGGATAATAACCATGGGTCAGCTCCGTAACAACCCTGCACCAGGGTATCTTTGGTGCCATGGAATAAGATACCGCCACCCCGGTGGTTCATATCTTTACCGGCTGGCCATCCTTCCGGGAATTGAGGCTTAATACCACCATCATACCAATGAACTTCTACTTCATCAAATTTCTTGATCTTGCCCTTACCTTGTCTTTCCGGAAATGTAAGTTTTACCGACTGGGCATTGGGGGCACACTCTTCCAGTAGCAAGGTGGAATTACCCTGAGCCTTGGTAGGATAACCTAAATTAAGTCCCACAAACACCGGATGTAAAATATGACAGGCCATATCTCCCAAAGCACCGGTTCCGAAATCCCACCAGCCTCTCCAGTTCCAGGGAGTATAAATTTCATGGTATGGTTTCATTTGAGCCGGACCAATGAATAGGTCCCAATTCAAGGTTTCAGGCACCCACATGCCTTGTTCTGGGGAGTTCAAACCCTGAGGCCAGATGGGGCGATCTGTAAATGCTTCTACTTTCTTGATATCTCCAATTTCATTATTCCAGATCCACTCGCTGGAAAGTCTTACACCTTCACCTGAAGCACCCTGGTTACCCATCTGGGTGGCTACTTTATATTTATCCGCCAGCTTTGTAAGCAAACGAGACTCATAAACACTGTGGGTCAATGGCTTTTGCACATATACATGCTTGCCAGAAGTCATGGCGTGAGCTGCAACAATGGCGTGAGTATGGTCGGCAGTAGCTATAACTACCGCATCAATATCATCACCCATTTCATCATACATTTTGCGCCAGTCCCAATATTTTTTGGCTTTGGGAAAATAATCAAATACTGGTTTGGAGTATCCCCAGTCTACATCGCAAAGACCTACGATGTTTTCACTTTCCATATTTTTCAGGTTAGCAAAACCCATACCACCAACACCAACGCCAGCTATGTTAAGGGTATCACTGGGAGCTTTATAACCTACACCCCCAAGTACGTGTCTTGGTACAATTGAGAAGCCTGCCGCTGCCATGGCTGCACCACTCATAAACTTCCTGCGGGAAATTTTAGATCCACCATTTTGATTGTTATCTTTCATAATCTATTTGGTTTTTTAAACAAACTATTGATCTGTTTATAACTGCTTAAAGAAATTTTTTAAAAAAATTATAATGACCAATTTTACGACATATTTTTTAAAGATGCTATTGCCTAACCCAAAAATTTCAATTTATATGGCCTTAACGACTTATAAATTGGTAATTTGTTTAAATTTGCAGGTTAAAAACAGCCCAATATAAAACGGAAGGATCAGGGGATTATTATAACAAAAGGCACAGGAAAGCTCCTGTGCCCGATCAGGTAAATAAAATTTGATTGTTTTTTACTTGATAGCTAATTATTTCTGAGGAATTTATTAAAAGTACCCTCAGCTGAATATTTGAAGTCATCAATGGTGTCTTTTACATCTTTATACATCTGCCCACCATTATAGGCCAGATCATCCAGGTCATCATTGATCTGCCTGAATTTCTTCAGCAGTTTTTTTCTGGTTCTGGTGCCTTTTTCCGGAGCAATTAAAAGGCCTATTACTAAACCTGCGCTACCCGCTAATATGGCTGTAGTAAGAATATCAGTAAATCTTCTCATAATATAAAAGTTCTTGATTCTATTAAGTTGAACTTTGCTTTTAAAAAAATGTTACATAAAATTTGGTTAAACCTTAATGTCCATCTTTCTCCTTTAACTTTTCCAGCTGCTCCATACCCTCAATATCCATAGATTTCGACAATTTAGAAATCTTACTAAGATCAATGTTTCCAATCAGACTCATCAGAAAAAAATTGTTGGCCCGGCCTGAAAGCAACAGTAATTCATTGATACGACCATCGGCTTCCTTCACCAGAAATTGAAGCTCCTGCTGCCCTCCTTCCTTGATGAACATCAATTCCTCATATCCTTTCATGGACAGGTTTTTGGTAGCATCTTTATACATTCTTTCTCCATCCACACTATCTGACGAAAGAATACGTAATCCATTTAAGTTGCTGATGACTTCTTTCAAGTCTTTTTCTTCATCTTCCGGTATCTTGGCAAACATACTGAACATTTTGCCACTGATATAAATAGAGGTGAAACGTTCATCATCCATATACTGATTAAACAAAGAAGATATGGCATCTGCCTGGGACATTCCATTCAGATATCCGCCTAAAATAATCAGTTGTATTATTAATATTTTCTTCATGATCCGTTAATTTAATTTTTCCACTTTTTCCTTTGCTTCATGTATCCTGGTGATTTCCTGGGCATATTGCTGTCCTTTATTCAACTGGGCTGAAATTAAAAGCAATGCTTTCTTAGTTTCCTCATAAGCCGCTTCAGGATCCTCATAGGTGCCTAACTCTGCTACCGCTGGATGATTGCTTTGATCAAGGTATTGATAGCCAATGACAAAGGATATTACTAAAGCAATTACAGCTGCCATTTTCCAGACCTTATTTAAATCAAACATGGCGGCTTTTCTTCCAATTGGTTTTTCCTCCGTTTCAAGATCTTCCAAAATATCCTGATCAAACTTTTCATCCAATTTTAACTCTTCCTGCTCTTTTTGAAAATATTGGAACAGGACAGCAGTATCTTTCATATGATCAGGTATATCAACTTTTTGAAAAAAATGATGAAGCTCCTGTTCCTCCTGCAGGCTGGTTTCTGCCTGCCAATACTTTTCCAATAATATCTCTATACGCTTAAAGTCCATAAGCTTCTGTGTTTATGATTTTCTCTCTAATGGTTTTCCTGGCCCTGAACAGGTTTACCTTAACCTGATTAAGATCCAGACCTAATATTTCACTGATTTCCTGATAGGTATAACCTTCAATATCCCTCAGGTGCATTACCTTTTGTTGTTTTTCAGGTAGTTGATGTAAATAACCTTTAATTTTACTAAGGGTATCATTTTTTTCAAGCTCCTGATAAGGTGTAGACATCTCCCCCGGCATTTCATAGCTTTCTTTTCCCAATTGTTCCGATTTTCGGTAATTTGATTTAAGCTTATCCAGGCAAAGATTCCGCACCATCCGCATACACCAGGCTTCCATATTGACGTAAGTATGCATCTCTTCTTTTTTATTCCATATCTTAAGAAAAACCTCCTGCACTACATCTTTGGCTTCATCATGATCTTTCATATAGCTGAAGGCAAACCTGTAGAGCTTGTTTTTTACTGGTAAAACCCGGTTTTTGAAATCTTTCAAACTCATTTCAAAGGCAAGACGAACCAAAGCCTGATTTGTTACAAATTTTTTTTTAAAGTAATGAAAAATATTGATTAGGCTCCGAATATAAATAAATTTGTCAGACTCAAAAACAAGTATCATGTTCAGGCAATTTACTTTACTCATTGGATTCGTGGTGTTAATGATGGGCTGTCAATCCTCAGGATCCTATCAACTTCAAGTGGAAGCAGGGCCTCATTCCCGGTTACCGGCAGCAATTTCATTTGAATTACCGGCAGAATTACTGGAAAAGCAGCTGCAATTAGTATCCCCTGAAGGAACGGTTTTTCCTGTTCAGTCAGACCAGGAAGGAACCGGCTGGTTTGTCACACCATCATTATCGGCCGGACAAAATATCAGCTTAGCCCTGCAAATAGCTGACCAACAAAATTCTGGAATGACCATCAACCAGGCAGAGGGGAAGTTGTATATCAGGCAAAACCAGCAGCCCGTACTTACCTATAACTTTGAAGAAGTCCCCCCTCCCACTCCTGATATCCCTCAGAAATACCAGAGAGGCGGTTATATTCATCCAGTAATTACACCTTCGGGCACAGTGATAACAGATGACTATCCTTCTAATCATGTTCATCACCACGGTATCTGGGGAGCCTGGACTAAAACCATCTTTCAGGACAGAACTCCTGATTTCTGGAATATGGGTGACAGCAGTGGCACAGTAAATCCTGTGCGCCTGTTAGATACCTGGCAGGGACCTGTCAGCGCTGGTTTTTCGGCCCAGCATGTCTATGTAGATCTTTCCGGACCATCAGCCATAGAAGCATTAAAGGAAATCTGGCAGGTAAAGGTGTATAACCTTTCCAATCAGGATAAAGATTACTTCATGTTTGATCAGACAGTGATCCAGGAATGCAGCACCGATGACACTTTGTTTTTACCTGAATACAGATACGGAGGGGTTGGTTTTAGGGGCCTCGCTCAATGGAATGGAGAGGGAAACACCACTTTTCTGACTTCTGAAGGAAAAGACCGCTCCACTGGTCATGCTACACGAGCCAACTGGTGCTATGTGGGGGGTAAAGTTGATGGTAATTCTGCCGGTATCGCCATCATGTGCCACCCTGATAATTTTGAAGCGCCTCAACCCATGCGTATTCATCCACATGAACCATTTTTTAATTATGCTCCTTCACAGGCAGGAGATTGGTACATAGCCCCTTCTAAACCTTATATTGCCCGTTATCGCTACATAGTTTATGATGGAGAACCAGACCCGGACTGGTTGGATCAACTGTGGCAAAATTATGCTGACCCACCCAAAGTCCATCTGGTAAAAAATTAATCTGTATATGGAAAACGCTTATTTAACTGAAAACTTCAACATAAGGGCCAATGAAACCGGGCCCAATCAAATGGTTACCATGCCTGCCCTGGCCAATTTTTTTCAGGAAGCAGCCTGGAATCATTCTATGGCCCTAGGAGCCTCTTTTTATGATTTAATGCAACATGGATTAACCTGGGTGTTGAGCCGGTTGGCCATTGAAATAATAAAACAACCTAAGTTTAAGGATGAAATCAGGATTAAAACCTGGCCCTCTGGTTACGACCGTTATTATGTTTTTCGTGATTTTCTGGTGCTGGATAGTGATCATCAGGTGATAGGACAGGCTAAAAGCCATTGGGTAGTTTTTGATTTTAAAAACCGTAAGGTGGCTGATATACCTTCATTTATAAAAGATATCAAAATCAGTGCGGATCTACCGGAAATTCCAGCCAAAACCGAGAAAATTCCTTCTCTGGAGCACTACCAGCACCAACAGGAATTTCAGTCCGGATGGCATGATATTGACTTCAATATGCATGTAAATAACCTGTCTTATATCAGGTGGGTGATGGAATCAGTCCCCATTGAGGTATTGAAAGCTGCCAGAATCAGGGAAATTGATCTGGTTTTTCGATCCGAGGCGGTGCTGGGGCAGCATATCACAGGCTTTTCCCAGCCAGACCAGCAAAAAGGAGTTTTCTGGCACAAGTTAAAAGGAGCTCATCCAAAAGAATTGGTGTTGGCTAAAACTGTTTGGGAATAACAGAACATAAAAAAACCTGTACCGTATGTACAGGTCTTTTTTATCAACATAAACCCAAAAATTATGATCTTTTTTGCTGTAGAGGAAGGATTCGAACCTCCAAGGAGCAGTTAGTCATATACCTGATCAACGAATATGATTTATCCTTTACCTCCACCCCCGAGACAGGAGGGCATGTCTGCCAGTTTCATCACTCTACAATTTCACATTAAATTATATGACAAATTTAATAGATCATCAGATACAATGCAAATATTTTAATAAATTCACCCAATTATTATGTTCATGATGAATTCAAAGAACCAACAATGAAATACTGGTAATTTATGAGGGCATCAGAATAGCAATATTATAAAAATGATAAAGGCATCCCACAGAAGTTCGGAACCGAAGAGCAGTCAGAAAATAGGAATAACTAACCAAGAATTAAAAGATCAGAAACCTTTGATAGTTGGAATATCCTGATCGAGGTTTATCAAATATTCCTGCAATTCATCAACTGCAAGAATGGTTTTCCTGCGTGAATTATTTTCCTCCAGGTGAATTTCTTCCACATAATAGGAGGGGCCGGATTTTTTAAGCGAAACTTTTAGCTGCTGATCCTGAAAAATTACGTCATCCATATTAAACCCCATATCCTTAACCCAGTCGTCTGTCAACCTGATTTTGTACAGTTTTTCTCTTTTAATTTTGATTTCTTCGTCTGATGAGGTTATTGCTTTGAAGGTATCTGGTCTGGAAGGCATGCCACCGGTAATTTTAAGGATCTTTTCACCGTCTGTAAAATAAAAGCCTTCCTTAACGTTGTCAACTTTTCCCATTACTTGCGATTATTTGTGTAAATGTAAAGATATTTACTAAAAACTTTACTATGCTCTATTTAAAAAATACATTCAGGCCAGGATTGTTTGACCTTTTCCACAACTATTCTTCTCCAGAAATGTGTATATTGCAGACAGCTATTCTCAAATTATTCAGGTTTTGATAATCAGCCAACAATTTTTGAATATAATGAATAGAATTACTGGCATTTGCTATCATTTTCATAAAATTAGTTATTTTCCGCCTACCATTATTGATAAAATCATAGAAGTATATTGATGAATTTAATGGAAATTCACCTGAAATATTAAAAATTATTTAATTTTTTTATAAAAATCTATTCACTAATGGAGTAAAAATCGTATTTTAATGCCAAATTTGTAGATAATATATAAATAGCTATAAATAAAGAAATTATATATCTCATTTAAACAAAAGTTCAAAATTTAATAAAAACCTGTAATTAATTAAAAAAAATTATGTGTGGTATTGTTGGAGTATTCGATTTAAAGGTAAATCATCAGGATATGAGGCCGAAAGTTCTTAAAATGTCCAAAAGATTAAGACACCGGGGGCCTGACTGGTCTGGTATTTATTGTGGCAGTAAAGCTATTTTAGCTCATGAAAGACTGTCTATTGTTGATCCCCAATCCGGGCAACAACCATTGTACAGTAAAGATGGAAAGCTGGCACTGGCAGTAAATGGCGAGATCTATAATCACCAGGAAATCAGACGCAATACCAATGGTTCCTATGAATACCTGACAAAATCTGATTGTGAAGTTATTCTGGCCCTCTACCGTAAAAAAGGTATTGATTTTATAGAAGACCTAAATGGAATCTTTGCTTTTGCCCTGTATGATATAGAAAATGAAACATACCTGATAGCCCGCGATCATATTGGCGTTATTCCGCTTTATATGGGATGGGACCCTTTTGGCAATTTTTATATTTCCTCTGAATTGAAAGCATTGGAAGGTGTATGTAATAAGATTCAGGAATTCCTTCCGGGACACTATTTATACAGTAAGGAAGGAGTGATGAAGAAATGGTATACCAGAGATTGGATGGAATACGACAATGTAAAGGACAATAAAACAGATCTGGCTGAATTAAGAGATGCCCTGGAAAAAGCAGTCAAAAGGCAATTGATGTCTGATGTGCCTTATGGGGTACTACTTTCAGGAGGATTGGATTCTTCTGTGATTTCTGCCATCGCCAAAAAGTATTCTGCCCATAGGATCGAATCACAGGATACTACGAGCGCCTGGTGGCCTCAATTACATTCGTTTGCAGTAGGTTTAGAAGGCTCCCCTGACCTGGCAGCAGCACAGAAAGTGGCTGATCATATTGGTACTGTGCATCATGAGATCAATTTTACCATACAGGAAGGTTTGGATGCTGTAAGGGATGTGATCTTTCATCTGGAGACCTATGATGTCACCACCATTCGTGCTTCTACCCCGATGTATCTAATGGGCCGTGTGATTAAATCTATGGGGGTAAAAATGGTGCTTTCGGGAGAAGGAGCAGATGAGATCTTTGGCGGGTACCTGTATTTTCACAAGGCCCCCAATGCCCAGGCCTTTCATGAAGAAACCATCAGAAAGTTAGGAAAACTTCATCTGTATGACTGCCTTAGAGCCAATAAATCCCTGGCCTCCTGGGGTGTGGAAGGTAGGGTTCCATTCCTGGACAAGGAGTTTATGGATGTGGCTATGAGGCTGAACCCTGAAGATAAAATGGCCAAAAATGGTCGTATGGAAAAATGGGTGGTAAGAAAAGCCTTCGAAGATTATCTGCCGGAAAGCGTAGCCTGGCGACAGAAAGAGCAATTCAGTGACGGAGTTGGTTACAGCTGGATTGACAGTCTGAAAGCTTTGGTCAATGAAAAAGTCTCTGATCAGCAATTAGCCAATGCCAAATACCGGTTCCCGGTCAATCCTCCCCTGTCAAAAGAGGAATACTATTACAGATCTATCTTCAGTGAGCATTTTCCTTCTGATTCGGCTGCTGCCTGTGTACCCTCAGTACCATCAGTAGCATGTAGCACTCCGGAAGCACTGGCCTGGGATGAATCTTTCAAACTAATGAACGACCCATCAGGCAGGGCTGTGAAAAATGTTCATTTGATGGGATATAAGGAATAAAAATTATGAGGCTGTCCTGAATTAACGGTGTACAGCCTCCACTTTCTTTTATTTTTCAGTCAATGCCAAAGCAAATTCCTCAATAATTTTCTTGTTGAACACAGGAATATCTCCCGGATTTCGACTGGTAATTAATCCCCCGTCAACTACCACTTCCTGGTCTACCCAATTCCCTCCGGCATTTAAAATATCTGTTTTGATCGAATGATAGGAAGTCAGATTCCTTCCTTCCAACACTTTAGCTTCTATCAACAACCAGGGGCCGTGACAAATGGCCGCTACCGGCTTTCCACTATTAAAAAATCCCTGTACGAATTTCACGGCTTTCCCGTAGGTCCGTAATATATCCGGATTGATCTGCCCCCCGGGCAGTACCAATGCATCAAAATCAGTGTAAGCTGCTTTTTCCAGCTGGATATCCACTATATATTCATCCCCCCAGTCAGTTTTTTGCCAGGCTTTCACCTTTCCTTCCATGGGAGAAACAATATAGGTTTGCGCCCCTTCCTGGTCCAGCGCTTTTTTCGGTTCTGTCAATTCTACCTGTTCAAAGCCATCTGCTACTAAAAAGGCTACTTTTAAATTTTTTAGTTTCTTTTCCATAATTCAGTCTTTATTTTAAAAAAAATTCAGGCACCAATAAATTCACCACCATTAATATGTATTACCTGTCCTGTGATATATGAACCATCCAGAGATGCCAGAAAAACATAAGCAGGACCTACTTCTGAAGGTTGACCGGCTCTGCCAAATGCAGCCTTCTGGCCAAAATGCTCTACTTGATCAAATGATGAAGGAATCAAAGGTGTCCATATGGGTCCTGGAGCCACAGCATTCACTCTGATACCCTTCTCTGCCAGGTTTTTAGCCAGTGACCGGGTAAAAGTTAAAATAGCTCCCTTGGTAGATGAGTAATCTATCAGATGAGCGCTACCACGATATGCAGTGACAGAAGTAGTATTAATTATAGTGCCTCCCTCCGGAATATATTTAATTGCTTCATTAGAAAAATAATAGAAGGGGTAAATATTTGTTTCAAAAGTTTTCTTAAATTGCTGGCTGGAGATTTGCTCAAATTCATCTGCCGGAAACTGAACAGCCGCATTATTCACTAAAATATCTATTTTTCCAAAGCTATTAACTGTGGTATTCACCGCATCTCGGCAAAAGTCTTCATCTTTGACATCACCTTCCAGCGTTATACATTGTCTTCCCTCCTTTTCCACCAGTTGTCGGGTTTCAGCAGCATCCTCCTTTTCTTTGGCCTGATAGGTAATGACGATATCAGCTCCTTCACGGGCATAATGAATTGCAACAGAACGGCCAATGCCACTGTCTCCACCAGTGATCAGGGCTACTTTATCCTGTAATTTATTGGTTCCCTTATAGGAATCCCTGATTATTTCAGGTTCGGGATGCATTTCATGTTGTTCTCCCGGCTGGCTGGACTGGTGTTGTTGCGGAAATGTATCTGGTTTATCTTTCATTAGGTTAAAAAATTTATATCAATTAAAAATTGTTCAGATTAAAAATAAAACCTCTAAAGCTGGAGAATGTTAAAATTGTCCCGGCATGTTTTAACTCATTGATCCAAAGCCTGTTGCAGATCTATTATTAAGTCATCAGCTGATTCGATACCCACAGAAAGCCTGAGCAAATTAGCTGTAATTCCTTCCAGTTCCCTTTCTTCCGGGGTAAGTTTAAGATGAGAAGTCTTAACCGGCGAACTAATGATGGTTTCCACACCGCCTAAGCTTAAGGCCGGAAAAATCATTTTGAGCTTTTTCTGAAAAGCATCTGCATCTTGGTCATCCGTCAATTCAAAGGCCAGCATTCCGCCAAATCCATACATCTGTTGCCTGGCCACAGCATGACCGGGATGGCTTTCCAGCCCCGGATAATGTACCTGTTTTATCCTGGGGTGACGTTGTAAAAACCGGGCGATCTTCATGGCATTTTCATTCTGCTGCCTAACCCTTACCGCCAGTGTTTTCATACTTCTTTCTATCAAATAAGCAGTCATTCCATTCACACTGCCTCCCATATTCACTGCTGTTTTGTGAATATCCTTAAACAATCTAAGGGAAGTGACAATAGCACCAAAACAAAGATCCCCATGCCCTCCCAAATACTTGGTGCCGGAATGAAGTACCAGGTCCACACCCAACCGGATCGGATTCTGGTTGATGGGTGAGGCAAAGGTATTGTCCATTACTGAGATGAGCTGATGCTGCCGGGCAAATGTCACTACCTGGGAAATGTTTGTTATTTGAATTCTGGGATTAGATGGGGTCTCCAGGTAAACCATTTTAGTATTATTCTGTAGGGCAGCAGAAAAGGCTTCCGGTGAATTATCTGGCAACAAGGTATAGGAGATACCCAATCGTTCCAGTTCCATGTTTACAAAAAAGTGCGTTCCCCCATAGAGCCCTTTCTGAAAGATCACATGGTCGCCTGATTTGAGCAATCCCAGCAGTATAGTGCTAATGGCAGCCATTCCAGAACTTACCAGAATACCATTCTCCGCCCCTTCCAAGGCACACAGCTTCTCTACTACAGCTTTTTGATTGATAGTATTAAAATACCTGGGGTACTGGTTTTCCTGGGTAAACAGGTAACCATAAGAAGATGAAGTATAAACAGGCGTATTTACCCCCTGGCTGGCCGGATCAATTTTGGTTCCGGCATGCACACATAAGCTTGCTTTATTTGAATCTGAAACTGACATTTTTTGATTGAATTACAAAGTGGCAAAAAAGTTTCCCCTTAAATTTAATGATTTAAGCCTAAGCCCGACCTAAAGTGGGATCTAATTATGAAAAAATTGAGCAGGATTATTTCCCCAGCACCACTTCGGAGGATTTAAAAACGGCATATGCCTCTTCTCCTACGTTTAATCGCATCCTTTCTACACTTTCATTGGAGATGATCGAGGTAATGATATTACCATTGCCCAAATCTAATTTAATTCGGGTGGTGATATTTCCCGGTACTAATTCCAGGATTCTCCCTTTCAATACATTTCTGATATCAAGTTTCATTTTTTCAACAAAATAGATTTATATTTGACAAATATATCTTAAAAATAGACATTTCATTTATTTTTTGCAAATAAATACACATTTAATTAGGAATTTGACAGTTATAACTTTCTTAAAATAGAAGATCCTATAACTTCGAAGGGATTAACCCGGTTATAAGATAAAGCTATCATATGAAATGGTCTCTGAATTTAGGGAAAGTACTAGGCATTAAACTGGTAATTCACTGGACGTTTTTTATCCTGTTGGCCTGGATTGTATTTGCTCAAATCCAACAGGGTAGTGAGACTCAGACAGTTATTTTGACCCTGGCCTTTGTGCTGGCTATATTTTTATGCGTGATCCTGCATGAATTCGGCCATGCCCTCACAGCCCGGCACTATGGTATTCCAACCAAAAAAATTACCCTTTTACCCATTGGCGGTGTGGCCGGTCTGGAAAGAATGCCGGAGGAGCCTCGAAAAGAATTATTAATTGCCGTAGCAGGTCCCCTGGTGAATGTTCTAATTGCCCTGATACTGGCTTTCTTCATTCCCTTTGAACAATACGCCAATAACCCGGAAAGGTTGGTACAAGCCATCACGCCTCAAAATTTCCTGATCGCACTTTTCAGCATCAATGTGATATTAGTACTTTTTAATATCATTCCCGCTTTTCCCATGGATGGTGGCAGGGTATTGCGGGCCTTACTGGCGCTAAAGATGAACCGGATCAAAGCCACCAATATCGCGTCCAAACTGGGGCAGCTGATAGCCTTTGGTTTTGTATTTCTGGGTTTGTTTTACAATCCTTTCCTGATCCTGATTGGGATATTTGTTTATTTTGGGGCCTATTCGGAAAACAGGATGGTACAGCACCTGGACCTGCTCAAGGATTTCCAGGTAAAAGATGCCATGATTACCCAATTTATGAAACTTCAAAAAACAGATTCGTTGCAGGATGCGATAAATGCCCTGCTGGCAGGCTCAGATAACCACCTGGTAGTAATGGAGGATGAAAGGCTGGCCGGAATTATCAGCCGGGAAGACCTTTATAAAGCCGTAAAGAATAAGGGGATGGATCTTCCTGTTTCTGAGATCATGAATCAGCAGTTTGATAGCTTTTCCATCGAAACAAAGCTGACTGAAGTTTATGCCAACATACAAAGGGTTAAAAATGCATTTTTCCCGGTGATGGATGATGAAAAATTAGTCGGAGTGATCAACCGGGACAATCTCAATGAATTTGTGATGATTCAAACTTCTTTAAATTATTAAATGTCCGGGCATATTAAAATCCAGTTGCTAGTGTGTTAGTTATTAAATTGGTTTACTAAATTTTTGCTATTATTTTTTCTTTAGACAAGGCAAAATTTGAGAGCATAGCAGCGTTACGGTTGAAAATTTTAACGCAGTATAGGAAAAAGAAGGGTGAAAATAGTGAATTAATTTAGTAATTAACACACTATCTTCACATTACAACCACTTCTTCCGTTTGAAAAAAAGTAAAGTGATCAGCGAAGAAATTACCATTACCCCCAGGGCAAAGGGATAGCCAAAATACCATTCCAATTCCGGCATAAACTTGAAATTCATGCCGTAGAGACTGGCAATTAAAGTGGGAGGCATAAAGATCACGGTAACTACAGTGAAAATTTTTATGATCTTACTTTGTTCAAGATCTATCAATCCCAGGAAAGTATTTTGAAGATATTCTAACCGTTCAAAACTGAAAGTAGTGTGTTCCAATAAGGACCCGGTATCTTTGATCATTACCCGTAATTTGGGATAACTGGCTTGAGGAAAATACTGGCTTTTTAAAATTCCGGAAATCACTCTTTGCTTATCAATGATGTTTTCCCTAAGCATCATAGTAATCTCCTGATACCGGGTAATATTGATGATCACCTCCTCATTCAGGTTTTTTTCAATTGTGATCTTTTTGCCCAACAAGGAGATCTCCTTGGCAATATTTTCTAGTTGGTCAGCATCTTCGTCAATTCTAATCTCAAATATGCTGACCAGGATATCATAACTGTCAAATATGGTTTTATTGTACAATTCCAGTTTTCTGATAATATCGTTGAATGACTTCAGTTGGTAATGTCTGTAGGAAATCAATATATGGTTCCGTACAATGAATGATACAGGCTCATTCTGATAGTTATCCTGCTTACGTATCAGAAAATTAGAATTAGCTAATATTCTTTCTTCTGTTTCATAATATCTTGAACTGCTTTCAATCTCCTCCACTTCCTGTCTTGATTGCAATTTAATATCATAAATTTCTTCTACCTGAAGACGCTCAGGCTCGTCTGGTTGAAGCAGGTCAATCCAGATAATATCCTTATCTGGTATCGTTCTGACAATATCCAGATCGTACCCCCGGATGATCTTATTTTCGGATCTGTAAAAAATGTTTACCACAGTTCAGTTTCAATTTGAATTATTGATGATCAACCCCTTACTTGACAAATTCAGGTGTATTTATGTAATAGCTTCTTTTATCAACCTGAATCTTTCTGGTATGGTTTTTCTATTCAGCTTTTTCCGCACATTTTTGAGCTTACTGCCAGCAACCGGTAATGGTAACCGGGGAATGCGATCATCTTTAAAATAAGTAAGGGGATAGTTCAGCCAGTCCAGTACAGGCTCGGCCGTCTCCAGCGCCAGAGTTTGCTGACGGGTGTCCAGTTTTTCCTTCCACCGGTAATAATTCCCCTTATTTAAATGCCATGGGCTTTGATCTTTCAGGTTGTTGAAATTAGTTTCTTTTGCTATGAATTCCTTATTTTCCCGACTGAGATCTATTTGCAGATAATTTAATAATTCATCCAATGTTTGACTGAAATCCTCTTTCAACCTTTCATAAAAGATGATATGGATATCATAATAGTTGGCATTTTCAATATATTCCATCACATGTCGGGACCAATCGGAAACAATTTTTTGAAGTTCATGCTCCAGGTATTCGGATTCATTGGAATAGAAAGTGGGATAATATTTCTTCATATAAGGCGTAAAGGCAAACTTCGCTGTAGACAAAGCTACATCTCGAGGATCACGAATAATATAAATCCTTTTATCAAATAAGGGGAAAACTACTTTGCTTTTTTCACAAAAATCAGAATGGGTCCAAACCTGGCTGGTTTTTTCCAGGTATGCTGAAAAATCTTCTATTTTCCTCCGGAAAGCTGAACTGATCCGGAAAAACACCCCCTGATAAAATATATCAATCATATCAATATCCACTTGTTCTGGATAACTAAGCTCCCATTGGCGAGCCAGGGGGTAAATTGGATGGCTGTGAATAAACCTTTTTCGTTTAATGTCCTTGAGATGCAGTATAAGATCGATTATTTTGTAGAGCCAGTAATTACCACTTTTGGGAAAGCCTCCTTGAATCAACTTCATCAAAAAGTATTTTTAGTTTATCAGAAAAAATGCAGGCTTAGAAGAACCTGATCTATATCAAATAACTGTTAGACCAGCTTATTGTTGTAATTAAAAATAAGGAGCAGTATTATAAAAAAAGCCCTTAATGCTGCTGAAATTAACCTTTTTAATGCATAAATTTGAACCGACATACAACTTCTGACAGACAGATGAAATCCAGTTCAAAATTATACACCCTGATCACAGGCGCGAGTTTAGGCATAGGACGGTCTTTGGCCTTTGAATGCGCCCGACGGGGAATGAACCTGATCCTGATTGCCTTACCAGGTCGGGACCTGATCAACATCAGAGAAGCTATTTCCCGCCACTATAAAGTAGATGCAATATGTTTTGGTATCGACCTTACTCAGGATGAAGCGCCGGCGGAAGTGTTTAATTTTTGCCGTAAAAATAACCTACAAGTAAACATACTGATCAATAATGCCGGAATGGGTGCCGGAGGGTTATTTCAAAATATCTACTACAAGCAATATCTCAAGATGTTCCGCCTGAACAATCAGGCCCTGGTGGGTTTAACCTATTACTTTATCAGGGAATTAGAAAAACATTCCAATGCCCATATTCTAAACCTGAGCAGCCTGGAAGCTATTCTGCCCCTTCCCTATAAAAGTGTTTATGCTGGTACCAAAAATTTCACCTATTCCTTTTCGCTCACACTTAGAGAAGAATTAAAATCTTCACATATCAAGGTGAGTGTTCTTTGCCCTGGTCCAACCATCACCAATTACGAAGGGCTAATGCGTATCAAAGCCCATGGTAAAAAAAGCAGGATCATGGTCATGTTTCCTAAACAGGTGGCTCAAATTGCCATAAAAAAAATGCTGCAGGGACAAGGAATTATTGTTCCTGGTTCTGTAAATTATACCCTGGTCAGGATCAGTTGGTTTATTCCGGTGCTCACTAAAATGCGTATTCTTGAAAAAATGTTCAGGGTCTATCGAGATATGGCTCCGGAACCTCCTGTGTTGGATTCTGGTGTTTTAATAAACTGATCACCTTGATTAGTTTATGGCAAGAAATCTGCTTATTCTGCATAACCACTGCCTACCCTGATTACAACTGATCATATTTGCTTTTATTCCTGATTGTTTTGGCACGATTACTGATTAAAACTCCCTCATAATCAAAAATTTAATCAATATGAAACAACTTGTACTAAACATGATTATGATGGCATTGATAGGCCATATCTATTTACCTGACAAACCAGATCAGCCAACAAAGGTCAATGATCCATCAGTTAAAATATCAGTTGATTTTAAAGATGAAGACGATCAAATAGCTAAAAAAGCTGATCAGAATGAAATGAAAAAAGCTGAAAAAATGAATGGTAGCAAAGTCAGGCCGGACAAGGAAAATGAAAGGAATGGTCGGTGGAATTCCAGGGAAGAGCAAAGAAATCATGCAAGGGAAAGATCTAAAGGTCGCGCTTTTGCTAACAAACCTGTATCCATTCCTGAATGACCTGTTTTACTAAGCCTAAAGGAAGTTCCATTTTTCTAGAAAGGAACTTCCTTTTTTATGTGCCTTCCTTCCCACTCTCCTTCGGTGAAACCTGAGGCTTTAAGTTTTTTGTTGGCACTGTAATAAATTTTTTTGAATATCCCTGAATAAAAGCTTCAAAAAGGCTAAACTCCTAATACAGATTACACATTTCATAGTTAAGTTAATATGAGACTAATTTTATTGCAAAAATCATATAAAATCATTAATTTTCTTCAAAAGCAGAACTTTTTGCCTCATAAATTATGCTGTCATGAAAAATACACTTCTATTAATAGGCCTTCTGATCTTTAGTATGTATGGTTGTCAAACTACCACCCCTGAAATCACCATTCAGGGCCAGATTATAGGTGATATCCCTGAAACATTGGAACACAACTTACCCATCAGCGGGGTTTGCTTCTGGGGTTTTAAATCATCGGTTCCGGTTGATTCCACCGGGAAATTCAGGTTCAATTTAAGTATTGAAGAGCCATCATTTGTAAGGCTATGGAATCATGATCAAAAAATCAAAGCGGGGTTAGTTATAGAGCCGGGTCAGACCTACCAGATCATTTTTGATCAGGAAAAAGACACCCTGCATATTCAAAGTAAGGATGTTGAGGGTCAACTTGCTTATAACAAATTACCTATGGTGTATTTTTTTCAGTCCGAAGCCAGACCTTTCATGAAAGATCTGGCTGGCGAGGAGATCAAGTTAGCGATTAAAAAGGCTAAACAAAATGACCTGCAGGTTTTCGATCAATTAAGGAATGATGGAAAGATCTCTGAAGGTTTTTACCAGTTGATCAGTTCAGACCGCCAATGTTATTATGCCAGCTTGCAAGGAACAATTGCTTTATTGAAATACTATGAGGATAAAAATAAAGACACAGGTGCTTTTTCTGAAGATATTCAAACCATGTGGAAGGAAGTATTTGAGGAATATCCATTGGAGAAAAATGACATGTTCCGATCGATGTATTTTTATGACCTGGTCAGCAATTATATCAATTTTAAAACCAGTACCGATAAAAAGGTACAGGAAGCAATCAGTGACATAGATTTATGGCATCTGAAAAATATGGCAGTAGCCCAACAGGTTTTATCGGCAGATGTGCAGGAATTTTATCAATCTGCTTATATTTATTACCGGGCTGTGCAAAAAAAATTCGAACAGGAACTGGTCACTGTTTTTAATGAATTTGATTCAATTTATCCTGAAAGTTCATTTACCAGATATGTAGCGCCGGAATTAGAACCAATCATTGCTTTTCATAAAAAGAAGAACAAACCATTCAGCCAGGAAGTGTATTTTGTAGAAGGATATGAAAATTTCAATAGTTTAGAGGAAAGTCTGACTCCATTGGCCGGAAAAAAGCTATACATTGATATTTGGGCAACCTGGTGCGGTCCCTGTAAACAAGAATTCAAATATAAAGAAGCACTTTATGCCTTATTAGATCAATATCAGGCTGAAATTCTGTATATTTCTATTGACGATGACACCCGGGACCAACAATGGAAAGACATGATTAAGTATTACGATCTGAAAGGTTATCATCTGCGAACTAGTACTGAAGCTTTGGAAACCGATTTGAGAAACATCTATGATCAAAATGGTATGATTATGATCCCCTGGTATCTGCTTATTGACGAAAAAGGGAATATTGAAAAAAAGCATGCACCCAAACCATCCCAATTGGAGAAGTTAGAGCAACTGTTGGAAGAAGGTCCTGAAGCATTGAGCTGAAAACCCTTGACATTATTTTTTCATAGCTCCTTTTCGAAGTTCAGTTGGCATTTTTTCAATGGCATATCGAAGAGCTGTACGGGGCATCCGATATTTATGCTTCATGATAAAATTGAAAATTTCCTGTTGGTGTCGCTGACTGGCTACTTTTAGCAGCCAACCATATCCTTTTTGAACCAGGTCATCCTGATCCATCATTAATTCCTGGGCTATAGCCATGATTTCAGGTAAAAACCTGCCTTTTCGAGCCGGAACAATCAATGAAACTGCCGACGCTCTTTTTACCCACCTGTTGTCGGAACAGGTCCAGCCTTTTAATGAAGAAAGATATTCAGGATACCGTTCAATAAATTCCCCTACTGTACGGTTACAAAAGGTATCACAACTAGCCCAGTTGTTAACGTAATTACTTATCCAACTTTCAAAGAGCTTAAAATCTCCAGATTCAAAATCTTTATGCTGTTTATAAGTCCAATGGCAGGCTACCATTGATTCTTCCAACAATCCCGATTGCCAGAAGTATTCACATAAATCCAGGATCTGATTTTTTGGATAGCGTTTTACAGATTTGTAGAATTCTTTGCTGATCTGAGTGACCGTAGCATTCTTTATACCATAAGAGCGGATAGGCTCTTTAAAAAATCTTTGATTGCGCTGCCGGATATGCTGATCGGCCTGGTTTTCCAATGCCATTCTAACTTGATCAATGATGGGATCATGATGTTGCTTTGCCATAGTAAAATCTTAATACCACCAGGTCATCAAGCTTTTTCTTTCAACTCAAAATAAGAGTCAATACCACATAGATCCAAACTGATCTGCCACAATTTCTTTGCGTCTGATTGGTTGTAGGAGTTTTTTGAAGAATCTTTGGGTTTACTTTTATCCCAATATTTACCACTTTCTCCTTTCACCTGATCAGAACTGGCCAGATAGATAGAGGTTTCGGCCCCTTTATGAGGTTTCACCCCACCCAACCTTCTGATTTTCCAGGCTAATCCATGCAACGAAAATGTATGTTTCAAACCTATATCCGTTTTAACCAAACCAGGTTGAACTGCGTTTATGGTTATATTTTCAAAGGGTTTACGGCGATCAAACTCATAAGTAAATAACACATTAGCCAGTTTAGATTGGGCATAAGCACGCAAACCATGATATTTTTTGGTTAAATTAAGGTCATTAAAATGCATCTTTCCCTGAAAATGAGAGTCTGAAGCCACATTTATTACACGGCCCTCTTCGGCTTTGACCAAGCCGGGCAGCAATTCACACGTCAATAAAAAATAAGCCAAATGATTTACAGCAAATTGCATTTCCACCTTTTCTTTAGTTAAGGTGAGTTCAGAGAACCAGGTTCCTGCATTGTTCACCAGTACATCTACCTTTTCTGATTGATCCAGAATTACTCGGGCAGCTTTCCTGATCTCATCCTGCACCGCCAGGTTTACCACCACCAGAAAAGTACGGGCATCAGGTTTTTCATCCTTTATTTTTTGAATGGCAGCCTCCAGCTTTGATCTGTTTCTGCCCAGCATAAATACCTGTGCCCCTTGCATGGCCAGGGCTTTAGCGGTTTCAAAGCCTATTCCGGAATTGGCTCCAGTGACTACACAAACTTTATCTTTCATCTTTAAAAAATAATTATTGGTCTTAAAAATATTTTCATATAAAATCCACATCGTAGTTGAAAGGGTATTTCATCAGATAATACAAGCCTTCCTCCACAGTCATCTTTTCAAATATAATCTTGTACAATGTTTCTGTAATAGGTGCCCTCACTTTATAGTTTTCAGCCATTCGAACTGCTATTTTGATGGTATTGATACCTTCCGCCACTTCATCCATGGATTCAATGATCTGCTCAGGTGATTCTCCCTGAGCCAACCGATATCCCATACTGAAATTCCGGCTGAGCGGGCTTGAGCAGGTAGCTATCAGGTCTCCTATACCGGCTAATCCAATAAAAGCCTGTACATTACCTCCGAAAGCTTTACCCAAATAGATCATTTCCACCATGCCACGGCTGATCAGCAAAGCTCTGGCATTTTCTCCCAATCCCATCCCGGTCATGGCTCCGGCAGCAATGGCAATGATATTTTTTAAAACTCCTGCCAGTTCCACTCCTATCAGATCTCTACTGCCATACACCTGAAAACGGTCATTCCTTAACAGCCGTTGACCTTCCTGTATCACTTCGTCGAAGTAGCTGGCCACCACGGTTGCGGCTGGTTTATGGTCAGCTAGTTCCTTACTCAGGTTTGGACCACCCAGGCAGCCTATCCTGACTACGATACTTTCGTCCCGGATCACCTCACTCATGGTCTGTACTGCTGATCGGTCCAGCAGTTTTTGAGTGTTTTGAGGCTGTACAAGATCCAGGCCCTTGGTGCCATGGATCAAAATATGATAGGGATGCAGGTAAGGAGCCAGTGATTTGATCATGTCCCTGAAATTTATGGCCGGTACGATTGGGAAAATGACTGTACACTGATTTGATAAATACTCCAGGTCACTGGTAGGCTTTACCCTTTCATGAAGTTTTCTGCCGTAGCTTGAATTTTGGTTGAGTACTTCCTGAACTATCTCTTCTTTGCGGGTATAAAGCAGCACTTCAGTTTTTTCAGCCAGAATATTAGCTATGGCTGAACCAAAGCTCCCAGCTCCAATCACCCCAACGGTTTTATATGTATTTTTCAAGGCCATATCCATCCATTCGATTGTGATAGTAATAGAGGGTATTCAGATCCTGCGAAATAATATTGCCCTCCTTATTTTTAAGCAGGGGCCGTTTAGAATGGTAAAGACCTACATTTTGTAATCCCAGGTCAATAACCTGATCCAGGTCTCCCTGCAAATGATAGGCTATACTCACCTTATCCTGTTCATACAACTTAAAAACCGCATCCCTTATCTTGCTGAAAGTATCTCTGAATTTCTTGTAATCAAATACCTGCTCCTCCTCCGGTAGCCTGAGCAAATTATACAGATCCAGCTTATAATATTTTTTCTGAAGCATTTTAAAAGCCACAAACGCCACCAAGTGACTGGAAAAAACCCGGCTAATACAATGATATTCCCGCACCAGCCGCTCACTTAACATGCGTGTGTACTCCATTTCACGCTGATAATTGAGGGTTATTTTTCCATTGCTGCTGAAATAATCCCGCAAATTCACCTTTCGTCCATGTTTATCATAGCTGTTACCAGCCTGATCTACATAATTGCCAAAAAGATCCATAGGTTTACCGATGGACACCGAAATATCAGAGCCTTCTGTAAAAAATTTAAACAAAAATTTAATAATCTTATAAGAAGTGGAATATTCATCATTTTCCACATAATAACGCTCCTGCCCCTTTTGCTGAAGGTACTCATTGATCAAGACCGGGGCTTCCAGTACAAAATGATAATTTAAAGCTACCGGCACTATAAAGATCTTGTTGTGTTGCCCTTCCGGTTGCTGGTCCAGCATAATTCTTTGGGCTTCAATAGCTGTGCCCAATAAGCCGAGTTTCAACCGTTTTTCTATTTTACCGGATCGAGATCTGGTACCACCTGGGAAGAAAATACTGTGACAGCCTTTGATCAGGGCCTGGGTGGAATATGCTTTCAGGGTTTCCAGGTAAATCAGATTCTTTTTTCGCCGGTCTACCTTATAGGCACCCAGGCTATTCATAAAGTAGGCAAAGATCTCGATATTAAACAGGTTCAAACCAGCCCCATAAATAAACGGGGGTAATCCCAGAGTGTGAATAACCCAGCCAATCACCACTGAATCCAGGTTGGAAAAATGGGTGGGGACCATAACCACTGTGCCAATTTTAGCCAAATCCCGAACAATTTCTGTAGATCCGGTAATGTGTATTTTATCCTGCAGGGTGAGTTCATTTCTAAAAAATGATCCGAATTTTTTGATCCTGGCGGCGTTTAAAAGGCGGGCAAAACCAAAAGTGACCAGGGTGCGGGCCATTCGGAAGGATGATTTTTTAAATTTCCCAGCCACCTCCTCCGCATAGCGGGTAATGATTGATTTTAGGATTTCATCTTCGGAAACTTTTTCTTCCTTCTCGAAATTTCCTGTTATATTGACCAATCTGGATTTTACGCCTTCCCAAAACAAATACTCATCTTCCGGATCTACTTTCCATGGGTTTTGCTTGATTCTCAGCCTCTCCTTGTATTGGGTGACTTCCAGTTCCTCCACCAGTTGATGCTTTTTGGGACGCATGCTTTTGATCCTTTTCATAGCCTCTTCCACTACTTCTTCTACAAATTGCTTGCGTCGCTGACTAAGTTGTACCACTGGCCAGTCTCCCGGTCCAGGTAGAATAGGATCATAGTGCTTTTTGGTATCTACTTTTTCAACTGGCTTCATCGTATCAAATAATAATGAGGCAAGATTACAAATTATTTAAGTTTATTAATAAAAAATATGCCACTGAATCAAAAAAAATGAGTTTTACGGGTTCAGGATATTAATTTTTCCTCTTGAATGGCTGATTGATTCATGCCATCTGTAAAATAAGGAAAAAGCTCCTGATCATTGGCTCCTTTCAGAAACCTCACTTCACTATCTAATAAAAAAGGATCTATGGTGATCCGCATATAATCAACCGGAATATTTCTGACCTTAAGTTGCATTTGATTGTATGTAAACCCCTTAGTGAATTTATGGCCAAAATAGATCCGGTATTTATCTTTACTTTTCAGAGTTTGCCACAATTCTCCCGGTAAAACCAGGTAAAACATTCTTTGTTCATGGCTCTTTTTCTGATGCAGGGTTTTAAGAAAACCGTTGGTAAATTGTACAAAGGCTTTAAGATTCTCCGAAACATCCGGAATGGAAAAATCAAATGCTTTGATATTGGTTTGTACTGAGAATACTTTCTGGCCCATCCATCCCAAATACATTAAAAAGAACCCTGTCATTAAGGTAATAAGCACCAGGTAAGGGTTGAAAAAATTTTTAACCACTGAAATCAGTGAAAAGGTGAATAATATGCCCCCCGTGATAAATGGGAGCATGAGTTTCCTTAAGTTAAATGAAAGATACTCAACTATACTCAGATCAAACCGGGAAGGCTTTCCTCCTTTGATTACTATCAGCTGCTTTTCAGTGAGGTATACCTTATTCCGCTCGTCATTCATCAGTCCAAGATAGCAAATAGCTTTTACCGGTGCATCAAACTTCATTTAGTTGCATTTTCAGCCTCAAAATCTGAAGCAAATTTTATTCCCCTGCCTCCTGCTTATTGATCACCGGATTGGCATACATTTCCAGAAAAAGCTTTTGTCCCTGGTCATTGTTTTGACCTACTGCGTTCAATTTTTTTTCCATGTAGGATTTAAAATATGCTTTGTCTTCCTGACTGTAAAAGCTTTGATATTGGGTTGTTTTTTGTAAAATATCAAAAGCAACATAGTTAGATGGCCATAATTGATAATTTTGGTGGATCTGTCGGTCAATTTGCCTGGACAATTCCTGTAACTGGTCGTTTTTATTGGTAATTCCGGCGATGTCTTTGATTTCTTTTTGCATGGTCCGCCCAAAGGTAAAATGGGTTCTACCTTTAGGCCCTGTTATCCCTAAATACATACTTTTAAGGTCATCCTGAATGGTTTTTTGATAGGTATTATCGGCTTTACCCAATAGCTCCAATACTTTAAATCCATCACAGGGATCATATTCATAAGAAATGGAAAGTGGTAAAATATTCAAGTTGCTGAAATCTTCCGTAAAGGAACCTGACCCACTCATACCCAGCATTTTAAGCAATCCAGGCTGGGTACGGTCATCACCATTTTTAGCTCTGCCCTCCCGCTGGGCTATCCAGACCGAAACTTGTGCATCTTCAAGAGATTGACGTATATAGGTAGACAACTTTAAAGATGCCTGGTACATATCATGTTTTGGAACATTTCGTTCTACAATAAAACTCCGGTTCAGTTTCACCAGGTCTTCTATCCAGGGATAGATCATAAGGTTTGAACCAATGGCAATTTGTGTGGTTTCAAACCCTTTATCATACAAAATAAAATTTAAAAAGGCTGAGTCTAACACGATATCCCGATGATTAGAAATAAACAAATAGCCTTTTTTCTTCTCGAGAAGATCATAATTACTGGCAGTTAATCCTTTGGTAGAACTTTTAATGATCTTTTGCAGGGTAGCATAGATGATTTCTCCCTGAAATTGTCTGATGGTCTTAATTTCAGAAAACACCTGATTCATCATTGATCTATCCCATTGAGGATGAATCTGATTCACAGCCTGAATAAATGCAGGTTCCTGCAATAAACGCTGCAAAACCGGTTGGACTTCCTCATCACGATAACTTCTTATATTTTCAAAATCAAAATTTGTATCCATTCCTGTTTAGTATTAAAAAAATTGGCCCAAACTTAGCATTAGTTTATGGTAAATAAAATTTGTAGTAATATAAATAAAACGCCTTAGCTCAAGCAATTACAAGAGCTTTATACCTGTTTTTTCAAATATAACAAATCCTTAACATTTATTTATTGGTTTTGAACCAGAGCTTAATCAAACAATGTCATTCAGTATTTCCTGCTGTAGCTTTTTTATAAAAATCCATTGGTGTAATTTTATCAATTAAAGGTAAAATGACTGAAAAGGCGATCTGATCATCCTGTGAACAGGATGATAGTAATAAAACCAAAGGAAAAGCATTTAAAATTGATTTTATGATAAAACTAATAAAGTATGTCTTATTGATGGTCTTGCTGCTATTCCTGATTATAGTGGGTATAAGAGTATATGCACCTAAAATGCTGGTGAAATCTATTCAATCAGAACCGGATCAGGTGATCTCACGAATTATTCCGCCCGAAATGAAACGACCCATTATTGAAAACACTTCTAAATTGCCCCAAATGCTGGATACCCTTAATATTTCCCCTGAGCAGGCTGCAAAGACCATTGATGATATCAGCACCAGAGACATTATGCAGATCCTGGAAAAGCTTAACCAATCAGAATTAGCATCTACCAGACAGGTGGCAGATATCATATTCAGGCAGGTAGAATTAAAATCCGCTGAAGAGGAAAAGATAAAGCAATTTTTTGTAAATAATGTTTCTTTGGAGCAAATTAAAAAAGGTCAGGAACTACTCAATCAAAATCGTGAAGCCCTCCCCTTGTTGATTCCTGTTGCCAAAGATACCTACAAACAAATCCTGAAGAATCCTGAATTGTTGGATCATTATAAAAAAAATTACCTGGATCAAATGCAATAGGGTGAATGGATTTGTTGGAACATTAAAAGCTATAAAGGAGCTTGGCCTAAATTATAAATTGGCAGCGGCACTTTGATCCAGAAACCATTCCAGCTTGCCCTCAGATGGATTTACATGAGCGGCCGGGAATTTTTCCCTGCTTTCAGGTTGATTTAATATAGTATGAATCATTTCAGCTTTAGAGTTCCCGGTTACCAGAAAAGATACTTTGGCTGCATTATTGAGTATTTTTCCTGTCAGAGTGATTCTTTTTTGTTTGGATACGGGATGAATTGCCACTTCACAAAATGAAGCTGCCTGAAATAAAGCCAGTTGATCAGGAAAAATAGAAGCAGTATGCCCATCATCACCCATGCCTAGCCATATCCAATCAAACCTGGGCATATTGTACTGTTGGGGCACATGTGCTGATATAGATGCTTCATAGCGCCGGGCTTCATCAGCAGGTTCTGCTTCCCCTTTCATCCTGAAAACCTGCTCTGGTGGAATATTTACCTTTTCCAGTAATAGTTTTCGGGTCATACCATAATTACTGTCTGCATGATCGGGAGGAACACATCTTTCGTCTACCCAAAACAGGTTAAGCTTTGTCCAGTCTATCAGGTTATGGTAATTTTCCGCTAAATGTTTAAAAATTTTTTGAGGAGTGGATCCCCCGGATAAAGCCAGGTTTAATTTCTTATCGTTATCAGCCTGTGCCATCCAATGCTGAAAATTCCTGGCTAATGACTGGGCAAGTATTTCCGCATTACTAAATATCTTTATTTCTGAGTCAGACATAGCAAATCAAATTTAAAGTTCACAATAAACTCCATCCATGGCCAGGTTTTTACAGGGATAGCGCCAGGTCAGGTGAGGCTCTTCTATCAGGTCATCCGCTTGAGGTGGGCCCCAGGTACCGGCCGGATATCCATATATTTTCACCTTCGGATTGGACTGCCATACCTTTAAGACAGGATCTACAAATTGCCAGGCAGCTTCTACTGCATCTCCCCTTTCATACAAGGTAGCATCCCCCAGCATTGAGTCAAGCAAAAGACGTTCGTATGCAGTAGGTAAATAGCTGTGGGCCAAATCTTTATAATGAAAATCCATAGCTACATCCTGAACCTTAAAGCCTGCACCCGGTACTTTCATCCCAAACTTTAACAAAATGCCTTCATCCGGTTGAATACGGATCACCAGGGCATTTGAAACAGTATGAATATCTCTTTCCCTGGCAAAAAGATGGTGCGGAGTAGGTTTAAAATGAATCACAATCTCAGTGACAGTAGTAGGCATCCGTTTACCGGTGCGCACATAAAAAGGCACACCACCCCAACGCCAGTTATCAATGAAAAATTTCAGAGCCAGGTAAGTTTCTGTCTTTGATTTGGAATTCACACCCTTTTCTTCCCTGTAACTGGGCACCTTTTCCCCCCTGATAATAGAATCAGTATATTGACCTCTGATTACATGTGAACCTACCTCAGATTCCTTCAGAGGTCGCAATGATTCCAGTACTTTGATAGTCTCATTGCGTATAGATTTGGCATTAAAGGATGTGGGTGGTTCCATGGCCACCAGGCTTACCAGCTTAAGCAAATGATTTTGAAACATATCACGTAAAGCTCCTGATTCGTCATAATAGCCTCCCCTGTTTTCCACACCCAAACTTTCAGCTGAAGTAATCTCTACATGATGAATATGATGCTGATTCCATAAAGGCTCAAAAATATTATTGGAAAAACGGGTCACCAGGATGTTTTGTACGGTTTCTTTTCCCAGGTAATGGTCTATGCGGTAAATCTGGTCTTCCTCAAAAACTTTTTGAAGTTCATTGTTAAGTGAACGGCCCGACTGAAGGTCATAGCCAAAAGGTTTTTCTACAATCAACCGGCGGAATCCACCATTATCAGACTTATTCAAACCATGAATCGCCAGATTTTTAGGCACCACCGGATATAAACTTGGGGGGGTAGCCAGGTAAAAGATGTAATTATCTTCGGTTTGCAGTTCCCGGTCCAAGGATTTCAGCCTTAATTTCAATTTTTCATAATCAGCCGCCGATTTGGTATCAATGGATAAATAGTAAATTTCCTGACAAAATGTATCCACCATTGCTTCCTGATCTTCCTGCAGATATTTTTTAATGCCCTGCATCATTTTCTCACGGAAAGCTGCATCACTAAATTCAGTCCTTCCCACGCCTAAAATGGCAAATCGTGAAGGTAAAAGTTTTTGTTTTTTCAGGTTATAAATGGCTGGAATGAGCTTTCTTTCAGTTAGATCTCCTGATGCACCAAAAATTACCAGGATCTGATTGTCAGGTACTTTCATATGTATTATTAAAAAAAGATGAACCTATTTGCAAAAACGAAGGTAAAATTAATAAGTTTTGATTACAGGAAAAAATAAACCCGGCACAGATACCGCACCGAATCTCAAATTAAATATTCCACCAGTAGGTCATTTTCAGTACCAGAGCCCTGTTTCGTACTTTAAAAGGGGCTGGTAAATAATTATCTGTATAAACTATAAACAAGTCAGATGCTGGTTTAAACCGCCACTGAAATCGTGTATTCAAATTCATATTGTCGATCTGCTCATTATATTGAGCAAAAGCGGTAAAAAATAATTTATTGGTAAGGGTCAGGTCTGCCCGGGGGCCAATTAACCAAAAGGTGGTAGTACCCCAGGGATCAGGCAGCTCAATCCGGTTAAAGCTGGCATTTACATTTATGCTCACATAAGGCTGAAAACGATAGCCCATACTGCCTGAAAGATTTAAACGCTGACCATCTGCGTAATAACCGCCGTTTCGCGATGAAAAAGAGTAGGTGAACATGCTTTGTGGTTTGGATTCAAATTCCATACCCCATGAATTCCAGTTGTGTTCAGTACCTGTAGCCAGGGTGTCTCCTTCATATCGGGTAGGATCAAATGCATTCAGTAATTTCACATAGTTATTAGCAATCCACACCGTAAAAGAACTTAAGCTACGAAAATTGAATTTATAGGTCATGTAGTTTTCAACATCGATAGGTTGAAGGTCCAGATCAAAAAAGTTTGAGGAGACAAAACTGGGTCCATGACTCAGAATTTTTGTTCCGGTAGGAAAAAACAGGTACGAAAGTCGGGGATTTAACCTGATATAGCCAAACCGGGGTACATATCCTACTTCGGCCTGATAATCGTTGCCAATATACTCATGCCGCCAGTTAACTTCCAGCTTTTTGCTGCGGTATTGCAGGTTGGCCGCATGCACCAGACCTGATTCATCCTGTTCCGGAGAGAAAGACTTCAGGACCATAAACTTACCAGTCCAGACATTATTGGATGAAGCCAGGTTATACTCCAATCCCATATTCCGATTGTATTGGGAATAAACCGGCTGATCCGGATCGGTACCCGGATCATAGTTGATGGATTGCTTATTGATCAGAATGGCACCTATATTGGATCGGGCAAAAACCTGTCTTTGCAGAGCCAGAACAGAAAAATTCTGAGAAGGCAGCATCAGACTTTCCACCTCATCTGTCATTACATTCATGGCTCCGATACGCCAATCTTTGTTCAGTTTTCCACTTAACCGGGCCCCGTAAAGAATTGGCACACCCAATCCTATTCGTCGGGAGAAAAAAGGGCGAATAGTTTCATAGCCGAAATTAGCGAACAAATCACCATTCTCCAGAAAAAACTGCCTTCTTTCGGGAAAGAACAACTCGAACCTATCCAGGTTGGTTACTTGTCTGTCCACTTCTACCTGAGAAAAATCAGGATTTACGGTAAGATCAAGATTCAAAGAGGAAGTCACTGCAACTTTGGCATCCAAACCCAGATCCCAGCGAAAATCAGAAGGTCCGGACTGCTCAAAATCTTTACTCAAGCCACTCAGTGCATAGGGAATTAAAGAAACATTGGCTCCTACCTGTGGTGGTGAAGCATCCCAGATCAGGCTTCCGGTATAGGCTAGTGAGGCAGTAGGGAATTGGCGGGGTACAGGAGCCCAGCTTGATTTTTCAGTGGTTTTCACATCCAGCCGGCTGAAGTTGATGCCCCATTCCTTAATACCTTTCTTATACCTGATGGATTTAAAAGGGATGGCGGCTTCAAATATATAACGATCATCATAGTTCTTAACGGCTGAAAACCATTTATTATCCCAGCTAAGGTCCACCCGGCCTCCATCATACATCAACCCATCCCACTGCGCTCCGGCGGCATTGGCTCCAAAAGAAAAACCATTGGTCTGGTCATCAAAGGGATCCATAAACAACAAAAAATTATCATTTTTGCCAAATGTGAAATCGCGTCTTAATGACTCCACTACATAAGGTCCGGGTAAGGCATGAAAACATACGGCCGAAAGATACAGAAACTGATCATTATAGGTCA
Source organism: Candidatus Cyclobacteriaceae bacterium M3_2C_046 (assembly GCA_051418075.1). Classification (GTDB taxonomy): domain Bacteria; phylum Bacteroidota; class Bacteroidia; order Cytophagales; family Cyclobacteriaceae; genus JBPRGG01. The sequence goes on from JBPRGG010000087.1 coordinate 59,973, forward strand.
TCCTGACTTCTGTCCGTACGTTGGAATAGCTGGTATCCATAGGTAAAACCATATAGAAGTCTGTAGCTACCTGGGCTTGCTGCCAGTCTTTTTCATTGATTATCCCATCTATATTTATTTCAGTGCTTGCTTTCTGAATGAAATACTGATATTCAGCATTCTTTTTCTGGGCTAAGGTACTATTTACAGTAAATAGAAGGACTATACTTAACAGGACTACACTTTTCACTTTCACCTAAATTTCAGACTGTACGTTATGAATTACCTAATTGGTAGAAACAAAAATATAAATAATACGGAGCTAAAAAATGATAAAAAAAAATTTTGAGCCATATACCTGATTTAAGTCACAAAATAATTACGCTAATGGATAAATCTTCTGTTAAACTTTAATTTCAACTATTTTTGACATGGCTCCATAGCTCAATTGGTAGAGCTACAGATGCTTAATTTGTGGGCCCAGGTTTCGAGCCACATAGAAGTCAGCCCAGGAGAAGAACCTCTGGCTCATAATTGCCCGATGGATTTATTTAATGAATGTTGAACCAAATGGTCAACGTTATGTAGGGAAGTACACTGAGTCATCTTCCATCGGTTATCCGTCATCGGTCATCAACATTGATTTCAAATGATATGGACTCAGATTTCACAGGCTTAATCAATGCTGAAAAATCCGGATGTAATGGATTGATTAACAAATTATGTTCCTGAGGATAAAGAGATAGGGATATTCGACAGGATGGCACCTTTAAACATAAACTTAATTTTTCCTGAGCCCATTGGGTACCTATTTCTTGAGTAGATGTGGGATAGGGCCTTCTTTTCCAATTTGAAGGCAAGCTATCAGGAGCAACCCTTGGTATCTCTCCAGTTACTTCCAGGGTTACAAGTTCCCAGGTGGAGGTTGTGACACTGGCTCCTTTGATACTAAGCATTTCCAAATAATTTAATGCCCCGGGCTTACAGGCATAAATCAGGGGGGTACCTGGTAGATTCCATCGGGCCGCACCATAACCAAAACCTAAAGGCGTTCTGTTGGGAAGTTTTTCAATTAACCTGTAGTACATTTATTAAATGAAATTTCCCCACGATATAGCTTCTAAGGCACTGTCTGCCATTTCAATACCATAAGGATCTTTAATAAGTTCTATGGGGGCTACATCTCCTAAAGCAAAATTAGGCGAATTTAACCACCCTTTAAGATTTTCTTCTGATCCAAAGATTCTTATTCCTTTTGCAATTAATTGATCAATATCCAGCACAACTTTAGTCTGTAGCCTGTTTAAAGATTCATCCTTTTTTGATTTTTTCCATCTGGATAAGGTGCTGGCATCTATTTCTAATATGTCAGCTATTTCTTTTTGGTTATAACCTAAATACTGAAATACGGACTCCGTTTGTTTAAATTTTAGAGTAGCATATCTTGTAGCTTTATAAAGCTGGCTCTTTGAAGGAGTCTGTTCAATAACAGGATCGAAACCAGATGTTTTACTATTTAAGGCATATGATTTTTCATTAGCAACTAATACTTTTTCGGAAATAAAGTACCTGTTGGAACTACCCACACTGATTGAACCTATTTTTTTATCATTACTGCTTAATATTTCAATCCTGTTTTCCATCTTTAATATAAAATTGCATTTGCAATATTAATAAACGGATATTTCAATTCTTTTGTTGCACATTTAACTCACTTTTGGGAAAAGATTCTATACACAAATGTACAGAGGATGGTGAATATGTATCTATTATATGAAGTTGGTTTATAAATAGAGGAAAAATATAAATGAAGAAATGCTATTCTTCTGTCTTCAAACCTTTCTTGGTATTAATAATAACCACGCCATTGGCACCTCTGGAACCATAAATCGCGGCCGATGCATCTTTTATTACACTGATTGAGGCCACATCCTGGGGAGAGATGGCACTGACATCATTTCTGGCTACACCATCTACTACTACTAAAGCAGCTGAGCTGGAATTTATAGAGTTATGCATACCTCTAACCCTTATTTCATCACCCACAACTGTTACCCCTGCTAATCTGTGCCGAATCATGTCATAGATATTACTGAACTGACCAAAATTATTCACATCTTTCATATCAAGTTGACTCACAGCCGAAGTCAGTTGATCCTTGCTGATATGTCCATAACCTACTGCCACTTGTTGGTTTTCCCGGTTATTTTGAAAATCCAATTTAACATTAAGTCCAAACACTGACTCCCTGATCTTGTAGGTTTTTTCTTTAAATCCGTTTGCCGAAAAGATCAGCTTATCTTTCTGGTTCAAATTAATCTCATATTGTCCAAGTTCATCAGAAAAAACATAATTACCTGCTTTTTTGGCTTGTACTTTCACCTGATTAAGTGGTATATCATCAAAGCCTCTTACTTGCCCTTTAATTACAATTTCCTGTGCAATAATAGTGAAAGGTAGCAGGATCAAAATGATGGACAGTAATGTTTTCATTATCGGTCTGATTTAAAGATGAATAGCAATTAATTATTATACAATATAATTCACACCAAAAGTTCCAGCAAAAGCTGTTATTGGGTCATTTCACCTGATTTTATTTATCATTCGCGGTACTATGAATTATAAATTGAATTCATCATAATCTACATAACCAGACTCATCCTCATCGATCAAATCATATAATCCGCTGGAGAATTCCTCGTCGTCAATATAATCATTTTCATTCGCATCCCATCGATCGAAAAATCCGGCATCATACCGGGATGGTTCAAAATTATTATCCCATCCTTTTTCAAATTCATTCAATTCTAAAGCCTGATCCTGATCAAGATCCCAGGAATTATAAAAACCGTTATCTGAAAACTGGAGAAATTCAGTTTCATTCAACAATTCATCACGATTACCATCAAAATAGTCATACAAACCTTCACCTAACTCCCTGAGTTTCATAATACCATCCTTATCCCTATCCCACTGATCAAAAAGTTCACGATCATAGGGCTGGTTTTGCATATAGATATTCCACCCGTGGTTGAATTCACTTTCAGCTATTTGGTTATCACCGTCTGCATCCCAACCAGCATAAAACCCATTTCTATCTCCCGGTTGAATGGCATTGGAATTTGTGCTGAGTTGCCGGTTTAATTCTATTCCGATAATAAAGGTAAGATTCGACATTACCAGGGCTAAAGATATAGGTAATATAAAATTACTCATGCTAAATAAATTTAAGTTGAAAAAATAATATATACTTTTATTGATTTAACCAGAAATGGAATAAGGAAGTTATCCTGAATAATGGAATTCAGGTTTTACAAAGTTAGTTTCCAGCCCTTAGCAATTGCCCAAACAATGACTTTTAATTTCTCATCAGCTGAATGTAGTTGTACCAAAGTTACAAGCTACTTATTTTTTGATATCATGGTCCCTTTAAGCGAAGTAAGATATGCTACCAGGTCAACCAACTCCTCCTGACTCATAGCTCCTACCAAAGAAGTCATTAATGAACTATCCATCATCTCAATTTTTTCAATATCAGACCTTTGAATTGTATGATCGGTACCGCCCATCTGCCGGATTGTTATTGACTCCTCACCTTCACTCATTAAAATACCATTACGCATACTCCCATTTTTCAGCGTAACCAGATAACCTTCAAATCCGTTGTTAATACCCTGATCAGGATAAATGATGGATTGAAACAATCCTTCTTTGGATAATTTATCCCCGATTTGGCTTAAATCAGGGCCAAATTTTACGCCTTTTTGATTCACCTGATGACAACTGAGGCAAAATTTATCAAATACAATCTTACCCTGAGCCTGATTTCCGTTAAATGAAAGTAAATCTCTGACCGGTGGAATCTGGCTTCCTTCAGCTAAACCGGGCTGCTCCAACAAATCGGCTGCCTCTTTTCTTATATTTGCACGGTATACACTAAACAATACTGAGGCTGCTGTTTGTTCTAGTTGGGAAGGAAGGTTTCCCGATTTAACCAGTTCCAAAAGTTGTTCCTCACCCCACCAGGTTTTACCATATGCCTGAACAGCCGCTTTTTTTATAGCCAAAGATACATCCGGATGCATTATAACGGATTTGATCAGCCTAAAAGCATTCTCTGTACTTACCGGAGCCAGGGTCTGGATTAATTTTTCTGATTCAGGAGAATCATTTAATAAAACCTTCCTGACTTTTTCCAGGCCACCTACCTCTTGATTTTCAATCAATACCCGGATTGCATTTACTTTTAATTCATCAGTCGTATTAGACAAGGCCAATTCAAGTAGGTCATCCTGGTATTCAGCTGACCCGTACCGATCAATGATGGTGACAAAATTATGGGTTCCCCTGGAGTTATCCAATGAATTCCTGATGGCGTTTCTAAGTTCAGTAGTCATTACAACCGATTGATGATCAATATGTTGTACCACCAAGCGCTCAATCAGATCCTTTTTAGGGTGTGCTTTTTTCAGTAAACCTAACAAGGCTTCGTTGATGTCTGCTTCTGGTAAAAAATCTAGCGATCTGAACATGCGGGTAATTTCATCAGCAGAGGCCGTACTATCTAAAATCAAACTTAATTTCAATTCCAGAGACTCAGCAGCGCGAGATCTCCAGATCAGATCTTTAACAGCTTTCGAAGACATATCAGGTTTTTGATACGCCAGCCAGACAGCAAAACACGGCTTCCAGTCATTATCAGCAGCAATTCCAAGAGCCTCCAGATACCATGGATCCTGCCCGTCATATTGTTGAGCCAATTCAGCCCAAACCACAGCTTTTTCCTTACCGGTTTTATGAGTGATGACGGACAACAAAGTTCTCCTAACCTGCATGGAAGGATCTTTGACCACCTCCTGATACAATTTACTATCCAGATAATCCATTTGGGCGGCCAACCGGACTGCAGTTACCCTTATATCTTCATTTTCATCTTTCAAGGCTTGGGTAATGTAATCGGGGCCAACTTCTGGTATCTGACCCAACAGCCACAATGCACGAGCCCTGTACACCTGATTATTATTATTCCATAGGTTAAGCAAAACTTCTTCCGCCCCTAAACCCATTTCATTTAAAAATTGCCAGCCCAGGTAGCGTGTAGCCATGTTCGGACTTTTTAAAGCCTCAGAGGCTGCTTCTGGTGAATCGATTGATTTGTACTGATTTACGTACTGGTTAGCTTGGTTGGAAATCCGGTAGATTCTGCCCCTGGCAATGGTATCTCCTACCGCACCTCCTCCTACGATGGGGTCATACCAGTCGGCCACCATTAGAGAGCCATCCGGAGCTACTGTAACATCAACAGGTCTGAACCATTTATCCCTGTCACTCCACAATATATTTTCGATACTGGCGTGATAGCCAGCTCCGGATTTTTCAACCGGATAAGCCCGGACTACATTTGGACCCGCATCAGTATGGATCATTTGATTTTGAAACGGGTCAGGCAACATTTTGCCTTCATAAAAACAAATACCGGCCGGGGAGCCAGCCCCGGTGATCAGTAAATTGGGTACGGAACCAGGATCATTCTGATGCCAATGCCTTTTTGCAGTAGACATAGCCTGGCCTGTTCTTGATACGGACCAATGCTGCCCGGTCAACTGGTCTCTGTAACCATAATTCCCATATTCAAGAATAAAATTGATACGACAACTCTTGTTACCATCATCATCATTATCAGATTGCCATATGTTTCCATAAGTATCTACTGTGACCTCATAATTGTTCCTGAAATTATGAGCTAATACCTCAAACTCAGAACCATCAGGATTACAGCGAAAGATCATGCCTCCATAATAAGGTTTTCCATTAGAAATTACCTGATTTCCTGCCTTGTCTATAACAGGACTTTGATCAGGATACAATACCTTTTGCCCGGCATTGCCATAATTGAAGTAAAGTTTTCCATCCGGACCGAAGATCAGGGCATGGGCCGAATGGTCACCCGGACCACCCATGCCGGTAAACATCACTTCCTTTCGATCAGGCTGATCATCCCCATCTTGATCAGTGAATATCAGAAGGTTAGGACTTTGAGACACAAATACCTTATTACCTAACACTGCAATTCCAAGGGCCAGACTTACATCTTCTCCCTGGTAAAACACCGTCTTTTTATCCGCCTTTCCATCACCATCCAAATCTTCCAGAATACTGATCTTTCCACCCTTTTCTTGCTTCTGATCTTCGGTTAATCCATAATTATAAGCTTCGCACACCCAAACTCTTCCTTTGGCATCCACATCTATATTGGTGGGATTGGTCACCATTGGCTCTGAAGCAAACAAACCAGCCTCCAATTCCGGGTGTGTTTCCATAGCCATCATTGCATGTTCAGGTTGACGGCGTTCCTGAAGAGTAAGGGATTGATAAATAAGTGATCTTTCTTCTTCTGAAGGTTTATCAGGTTGACAAGCAAATAAAAAGGTCAATCCTAAAGCAACGAACAAGAACTCGGTTTTCATAGAAGTTAAATATTTACAGCAACCCAAAAGTTAATGGAATTCTGTCGAATATTCATAACTAAAATGTAATTTTTAAGCAGGAGAGCTGATAAATCAATAATTTCAAGGCAATAATAATCCAATCAGCAACAATGAACTGGAAGGTTTTAAATAATAAACTATTCTTAAATATCCATACTATTTTTTAATGAATTTAGCCAAAATACCAGCCAACAGTCCTGCTCCGGTATAATAGCCAATGGTCAGGTACTTTTGTTTTTGGGAAGATTGAACAAATTTTTTATCCAGTCCCAGCCATTCGGGAGATAACATGGTAATTACCCCAATAGCCAAACCCATTATTAACCCGGTGGAAACAGGCTTTTTAACCTTAGTCAACAGGCTATAATAGAAAGAGTTAAAAATCATATCTCCTGCCAGTGAACCCCAATATGCCTGTTTATTTGGCAGTTTGGCTCGCTTATAAAATAGCTTTTTAAGCCCTTGAGCTCCTAGCAAATCAACTCTGGGCGTGTTTTTTTTATTCCTCAATAGTTGATGAATTCCGGTTACCGAAGTAGACCCGGTCAAACCTGTAGCTATCATATTTAATATTGGCATAACGCTCCCTTTTACCTTAAAAACAGCTGGCAAAGAAATTAGTTACTCAACATACGGAATTAATATATCTATTATTTATGGTTAAGCTCACGGGTTAACTAGCAACTATATAACAAAATACCTTCTCCCACCGCGGTAAAAATGATGCCTTTTAGTCAATATAGAGTGATTAAAACAACCAAAAGTTACTTTTCTCCATTATTTCTCTGGTTTAATCTGTAATTCAGGGTCAGATTAATTTGCCTGGGCCTTCTTAGAAAATCTCCCCTGGTGTAAAAAATATCTCCCTCATTATAATACCTGTTCCGGTTGCTCTGAAATACATCAGTCACATTAAGAGTGAGGGTACCATTGCTATTAAACACATCACGATTAATGGCCAGGTCCAGAAAAGCAATATAAAACTGTTTACCCTGAGGGGTCATCTGAGGAGCATCATAATTTCCTCGCAGCTGAATATCAGTATTGCCCCACAGGGTAAACCGGGAGTTCAACCTGCCAAACCAGGTATAGGTATCAGCTTCGAATGACTGGTCCAGGTTGGTACCATCAATAATTGACCGGAAAAAATTCAGATTCAGGTCTATCTTCCACCAGGTTGCAGGTTGCCAGGAACTTAAAAATTCAGCTCCGTAAGCATCTTCCTGCAAAAGATTAAATGGTTGTGTGGTAGCCATTCCATCCTGATCAACATCCCTGATCCTTAGTATTTTATCGTCAGTATACCGATAGTAAAGGGCGGAACTAATAGATGCATCTGCCAACTGAATAATATGCCCTAACTCGAAGGAATGGGTGTACTCAGGATTTAAATCCGGATTTCCCGAAAAGAAATTGCGATTATCATAAAAGGTGACAAAGGGAGTAAGATCACTGTAGGTAGGTCTGTGTAAACGGCGGCTATAACTCAATTGAATTGTATTAATTTTATTCAATTCATAATTTAAATGAGCTGATGGAAACAAATTCAGGTATTCTCTGTGATTAATTTCATCAGTTTGCAATAATTCAGTAGTTAGGTCTGTATATTCCGCCCTTAAACCGGCTTGATAACCGATATTTTTGATTTTATTACCAAAAATCAGGTATGCCGCATATATATTTTCATCATAGAAAAAATCATTATCCAGGCCTGGCAATGAAAGCCATTGCCCATCAATGAGTTCTGTAACCAAAAAATCATTGGTGATATCTCGCAGGGTATTTCGTATACCAGCTTCCATTTTCCCTTCCTGGCTGAAGGGATAGACGTAGTCAGCCTGCAGTAACAATTGTTTCTCTGTTTCATAATTAATTGACTGCTGCAGGTAATCTGGTATTTGATCATTTAAATAATTTCGTTGGATATACTCCTGGTCAGAATCTTCCCAGTTATCAATATAGGTTAAAATGGCAATCAGTTCATGATCTTCTGAGCCAAAGTTCTTTTTATAATTCAACATATATTCCAGATTAGGCTCAATTTCATCTTCATCCTGAAACCTTCGAATAATTGCATCCGGGCTTACTTCAGTATTAATATAGTCGGTATAATGAATCTCGGTATTACGCTTACCTTTAGCATGCCGGTAGGTAAAAGCAGTAGTAAGAATATTGGTTTCATCGAAAAAATAATCAGCTCCTAATTGAATATTATTATAAAAGATCTTTTGCCTGGTGATATTTCTTTGGCGGGTGATGAAGGTAGTGTCATTATCATATACTTCCTGGTAAAGTGAATTATTGGGATTTTCTATATTGCGGTAAGTCAAGCCATAATTTATAAAAAAATTAAGGGCCTTGCGGCGATAATTCAGGTTCACTGCAGTTCCAATATTATCAGGATGTCCCACTGTAAATTCAAACGAGCCATTAATTCCTTTACTGCGCTCTTTTTTCAGAACAATATTTATGATACCAGCCATTCCCTCGGCCTGATAACGGGCTGATGGATTGGTAATTACCTCAACATTCTCCACCAGGTTCCCCTGCAACTGTCGTAAACCTTCAGCTCCGTCAAAGCTTAACAAACCGGATGGCATCCCGTCAATCAGTATTTGCACATTATTGCTTCCCCTTAAAGCCACATTACCATCACCATCTACAGTAACTGAGGGAATATTTCCTAATATATCAGATGCATTTCTACCTGCATTAATTGGATCCTGGCTCACATTGTACACCTTTTTATCAATACCCAGCTCCACCAGGTCTTTTTCTCCCTCTATGACCAATTCTTGCAGGCTGGTGGTTTCAGCCTCCAGATAGATGATCCCCAGATCAAAAATGTCAGGATTCCCTTTAATTTCCAGATCATTCAATAGTTTGCCTGCATAACCCATAAATTTTACCTGAGCATAATATTTTCCCGGTTTTATGGTCAAGGCAAATGCACCTGTTTCATCTGTAATTCCCCCGGTGACCAAGGAACTATCCCGGGGCAGGAAAATGCTAACGGTAGCATAGGGCAAAGCAGTTTCAGTTTCTTTATCTGCGACCTTTCCCTGTACATGCACTGGATCAGTTGGTTGCCCCGCCAGGTTAAAAGGCAATAGAATAAGTAGCATATAAAGCTGCAGATAAAACCTGAATTGGAAGTTTGGAGTAATATATTGGAATAAGCACATCCTCTAATTTAGACAGATTAGGCTAAATCAGTATATCAATCTGGAGAAAAAATTTCAACAATATACCAATGGATTTATCCCCAGCCCAAGCACAGGCTTATTGAAGCCGTTATCATGAAGCAGTGCTGAAAGAATTAACAGAAAAACATCTTTTGTTAGCAATAATTGGTAATAGCTGTAGAAGTACACTCAGCTTTAATCTACCAGGTTCTCCGGGTAATACCTGAACTTTTCAGCATATTCAAGATCTTCTACCTTAAAAGCTTCGGTTCTGTATTCTTGGAAATTATAAATATAAGAACATATCACAGTACCATCCGCATTAACCTTTTCCACAGTCATTCTGGGGCCGCCGGATTTCAACCGAACGTCTCTACCTTTTCTTAGTGTTACCATAAGAATTAAGCCATTTTGTTATTAAATAATTTAACAGACAAAATCGTGCCAATAATAAAGAAAGAATTTAATAAATTTTAACTTAAGCAGGCCTAATTTATCATCCTGATCATCAGCTGTCTCAAAAACCCTGAGCCATAGGCAATTAGCTGTACATTAGCTGCCCAGACACTGTAAATACCAATTCTCAGACTTTTACTTTGAAAAGCTGCATCAAGCAAAATTAAAGTTGAATAGGCAAAGTATAAAGATATAAAAACAAAAAAAATAGATTTTTTTATAAAAAATAGTGTGATCGTTAACATTAAACCCAAAGCATACACAGCTGGTAAGGCATGGACTATCTTGAGCTGGTCAGGATAATAATTTAAAAGATTGATCCTGCCTCTGCCAAAAAAATGAAGCTGTTTAAAAAACTGGGTAAAACTAGTTCTTCTTTTGTGATATACAAATGCCTCCGAGATCAGTCCGACCTTATATCCATGTTCAATGATCCTCAGGCTAAACTCCAGATCTTCAGCCATCCGCGTAATTTTAAACCCACCCGTTTCCTGATAAACAGCAGCAGCAATACCCATGTTAAAGCTACGGGGATGGAAGACATCCATTCTTTTTTTTCCTCCCCGGATCCCACCGGTGGTAAATATTGAGGTCATTGTATAACTAATAGCCTTCTGTACCGATGTGAAGCTTTCATGCGATCGATCAGGCCCGCCAAAAGCATCCCAATGATATTGATTGAGGTTTTTTTCTACTAATTCAAAATAGTTCGGGGGCAATAAAATATCGGAATCAAATATGATAAAATAATCGCCTGAAGCTTTGGCAAATCCATAATTACGACTAAATCCCTGCCCACTATTCTCTTTATAATAATATTTAAGATCCAACTGACCGGAATATTTGCGGACTACTTCCTCACTTTTCTGGCTTGACCCATCCTCAATAACTAAAACTTCAAAATTTTTATAGGTTTGTTTGGTCAGGGTTTGCAATAATTCGTTGAGTTCCTGCGGACGGTTGTAAACAGGAATAATCACAGCATATTTTCGCATTTTAGTCGATCCCTATCTTTTCAGCAATAAGATAATCTGTTTTCTTAGCGGAATTCATGGTCATCATTTCAGCCAAAAATCCGGCCAGGAAAAGTTGAACCCCAATAACCAATACAACCAGGGCCAGAAAAAATAAAGGCTGATCCACAATTTCCCGGACCGGCAGATGCCTGTTTATGCGAATTACCTTTTCTATGACCAGAAATAAAGTAATGATCAATCCTACCAAAAAAGACAAGGTACCCAAGGTGCCAAAGAAATGCATCGGTTTCTTTTTAAAGCGGGACACAAAAGTAATAGAAACCAGGTCCAGGAAGCCGTTTACAAAACGTTCCAGGCCGAATTTAGTTGTTCCATATTTGCGGGGATAATGCTGTACTACCTTTTCTCCAATTCGTCTGAAACCGTTCCATTTGGCTATGACAGGAATATAGCGGTGCATTTCTCCATATATCTCCACGCTTTTAATCACCTGGTAGTTATACGCCTTTAATCCACAGTTAAAATCATGCAACTTTATCCCTGATATTTTCCCTGTGACCAGATTAAAGAAGCGGGAAGGAATGGTTTTACCAATAGGGTCATGCCTAACCTTTTTCCACCCGGAAACCAGGTCATAGTTTTCTTTCATGATCATACGATATAATTCAGGTATTTCCTCCGGACTATCCTGCAGATCGGCATCCATAGTGATCACTACTTTGCCTAATGCTACTTCAAACCCCCGGTTCAAAGCGGCAGATTTGCCATAATTCCGGTTAAATCGTATGCCTTTGATGGCTCTGTTTTCTCCGGATAGCCTGGTAATTACCTGCCAGGAGCTGTCTGTACTGCCATCATCCACCAAAATGATTTCATAGATAAAATCATTTGCTTTCATTACTTTTTTGATCCAGTCACACAGTTCCGGCAAAGATTCTTCCTCATTAAAGACAGGAACCACAACTGAAATATCCAACACACCTGCTTTCATCATCATTTAAAGTTCAGTAGTAGGGTCAGTCTTTTTGGTGAATGCGGCAATCACTAGAGAAAAAAGAAATCCAAAAAAAGCATACGACAGCACGCTGGAAATCATTAACATGACTGGGCTCATTATGGCTTCAGTAAGGCCCATAGTCTGATCTATCTGATCATCGCCAAATCCCTGATTTTCCAGGGCAATGCGCTGTTCTTCTATCATTCTGGTAATGAATTCCGGATCTACAAAAGAGGTATAAATGAAAATAAAAATTCCTACCAGAATTCCAGCCACTCCCGACATGATGGCCCCTAATCCTAAGCCCTGACCGTAACTCATAAAACCATCTCCAGATGCTTTAAAAGTACGGTGTGCCCATACAATACCTCCAATTAAAATCAGAAAATTCACCCAACCCAGAAATTGGTTGGAACTAAGTTCGGCCATATACAAAATCAAAGTATATATCACCATGATCAAGCCAATAATCAGGCCAGCATTGAATCCGGTTTTCCAGATATTTGAGGAGCTGTTATCCATTTTCTTATATCATTTTTATTTAATTTGAAAATTTGCTGCAATTACGTGCTTTTTGGCTAAAAGTTAAAACTCAAAAAGCATTTTTTAGAGAATTTCTGGCAATTATATGCTATTTTAAGTTATACGAGGGAACTTTTCTTAATATTACTGCTATCAGGGCGGTGGCGAATAATCCAATGATAGATTTTTTGATAAAATCATCCAGGGCCAGGTTGTAACTACGGGCGTTCCTCACTGATTCATAGGTGCTTTGATAAACTTCTTCTGACATCTTTTCCAGGTAACTGGCCTTATTCTGGTCAAGCTGAGTCAACCTTTCATCAATATATCCCTGCAACACACCCGGGTCAATAAATTCCAGGAATATAAATAGAAAAATGGCAGATACTGCCGCCAAAGTTACAAAAGTTACAAAACCCACGGCGATCCCCTGGAAAAAATGAAGTTGTTTCTCGTTATAATAATCCCGGTATTCCTTAAGACTGAAAAAAAGGAAGATGGGCAGGATCAGCAGATCCAGAAAACGAGCTATCAGTATAGGACTTTCGCCTATAAAATAAAAAACCAGCACCGCTACAAATGCCAAAAAACCGCCCATGGCCCCATATTTTAATGGTACCAGGAGCATTGGGTCCGGTTTTCCCGATGAAGTTGTTTGACTCATGATAAGGATTGTAGTTCCTGGGTAAATACCTGGTTATTATTTATGGTTGCCACTACGCTGCCTTTGAGCAGTTTTTGCCAATAGGGAGAATTTACTGACTTTGATTTATTCGTGTTGTTGTCAAGCACCCAGGAAGCCTCCGGATCAAACAGGGTCAAACATGCAGGCTGTTCTGTTTCCAACCGGGGCTGGTCAAGGTTAAGAATATTTCTTGGATTTACAGTGATCTTCTCTATTAGAAGTCTCAAATCCAACTGGGCGGAAAGCTGGTTGATCACCGGAAAAACTGTTTGTAAACCAATTAAACCAAATTCAGCCAGATCGAATTCCAGTTTTTTACTTTCTTCATCCTGAGGATGATGGCTGGATACAATACAATCAATGGTTCCATCGGCCAGGCCCCGAATTAATGCATCTATATCCTCCTGCTGCCGGAAGGGTGGATTTACCTTATAATTGGTATCAAAATCATTTAAATACCCATCATCAAATACCAATTGATGAGCTGCTACGTCGCAGGTTACAGCTAAACCAACTGCCCTGGCCTGCCGGATCAACTCCACGGATTTGGCCGATGAAATATGAGAAAAATGGATCTTACCCCCAGTATATTCCAGCAAATGCAGATCTCTTTCAATGATGATCTCTTCTGAAAGTCTGGGCATACCTTTGAGCCCTAACATGGTACTGTTTATCCCTTCATGCATATTACCAAAAAGGTTTAACCAGCGATCCTGTGGTTTATGTATCAGCAACCCATTAAACTTTTTAAGATAAAGCAAAGTTTTCAGGAGGATATCCGTATTCCAAACCGGCTTAATCCCATCAGTGAAAGCCACTGCACCGGCTTTATGCAAATCTATCATTTCAGTGATGGATTCTCCGTGGGTATCAAGGGTGATAGCTGCCATGGGGAATAACTGGGTCAATTGATTGTTGTTCCTGGATTTCAAATAGCTGACCAGATTTTTATTCTGCACCACCGGATCAGTATTTGGAATCAAAGCGACACCGGTAAAGCCTCCTGCTGCTGCTACCTGAGAACCACTGTCCAAATCTTCCTTATGCTCAAAGCCCGGATCGGCAAAATGGGACCACATGTCAAACCAACCCACCGAAACCTTTAACCCATCTGCATCCAAAACCTGATCAGCTTCAAGTTCTTGCTGGGAGATTTGCTTAATGACACCATTTTCAATATAAATGTTCATCTTTTGGCCATCCCAGGGAGAACGCTTGTCTACTACCTCGGCAGATTTTATTAAAATATTCATTTATAAGTATCTTAAAAGTAATACTTCCGCCAAAAGAAAGATCAAGGCCAGTATCAGGGTATATTTCCATAAGGAATTACCCATATGTCTTGCCTCCATTTCCTTGGTGAAATTTTCCACTTCCGCAAATTTATAAATTTCGATGTTTTGGGCACGAAGTATATCATTTAATTCTTCTTGTTGGTACTGTGCCAGCAGGGATTCTTGCTTATCCTGATTGAAAGCCAGGATCTTATTAACCTGTCCTTCCAGGGAAAGATCATAAAAGCCGGTATTCAACATGAATTTTGGCACTTCCAGTATCAACTTATTACCAGATGATTGCTGAGAAGGTATCAATTCCTGTTCTCCTTTTACCAACATATACATATCATCTCTTTTCAAAGAATCCATGGAAAGCGAAATCACTGATTCATTCAGGCTGTAATAAAGATTTTCGTTGGATTTTTTACTTAAGGCAGCAATGCGGTACATGACAGGTACGAATATGGCATGTTGATGAAAATTGGTATATTCATCTGCTAATGGACTCCCCAATAAATATATATTCCGATTGTTGCCAGTTACTGAAAGGTATGATTTTTCATTGGAATATTCCAGCAGTTTTCCTGCCTGATCATACCAGTTGATCAGGTTAGTAGCAGTGGGCATATCAAAATTTTCTTGCTCATCTTCAAAAATATTTTCAAAAAAGGGATTGTTTAGGTCCGGATTAGACAGAGAAAGTTGCACCGGCTTTGTTTCAACCTGAATGGCAGTGTTTTTTACCAGGGAATTGTAGGAATCAATATTGGGGCTGGCAGAAGGAATTACCATAATATCACCCTCATTTTCAATATACTGATTGATCACATCCATAAGCGACGGATCTATTTCATTAATTCCGTTTAAAATTACCAGATCACTATTCTCAATCAGGCTGTAGTTCAAGTTATTGATACTATAGCTTAAAAAATTGAATAATGTTTTGTTGCCGTATACCTTACTTAAAACGGTATTCTGGTTCTGGCTTTTCACTTCCAGAATATTGATCCGATCCATCAGGTTTAAAGTGAAATAAAAATCATTATCAAAGGTGACAGGAAATTCCTCAAAACTGATACGGCAGGAATTATATTTACTTAATCCAAAATTCAGGGGAAAATTTAAGGTATTAGTAGCATTATTTTCAATATCTATGCTGGCATTGGCCGATTGCACGTCATTTATAAATAATTTAACGATCAGATCCTGTACATCATCATCTCCCACATTTTTAATTCTTACATACAACTCATTGGCTTCATTAGCAATTAAAAACGGATTCTTTAAATAAACCGAATCTACAAAAATGTTTTTCCGCTCTTGATATTCCAGAGGTACAATAAAAATACTGGCGCTGCTATCCGTAACAATTCCATCCAGGCCTCCCAGGGTAGATCTTTGAAAATCACTGATCCAATAAATATCATTTTTCTGATTAAAATTATAATTGCTACTGATCAGCCGGTCATTTACATCCTGTAAGCTGCGGGATACACCGCTCAACTTCAATTCCGTGATCAACTCCTTGATCTCATTCTTACTCTTCAAATTATTGGAAAAAGGAGCAAAATCATTGGTTAAAAGTTTATAGCGGGTGCTGGATGGGTACAGGTCTGTGATCTGATCAATATAACTTATGCCTGCCTCAAAGGCGCTCAGGTCTGCTGCTATCTCATTGGACATGCTCAAAGAGTTGTCCAGGTAAATATATACATTCTCATGAGACAAACCCTTATCCTGAGAAGGAATATAGGGTTGGGCAAAGGTCAGTACCAGAAAAAGAATGAAAAGAAGCCGACTGGCTAAAACCAACAAATGTTTGAGTTTTAGCTTGGAAGAGCTAATTTTCTTAATGTTTTTCAAAAACTGATTACTGGAAAAGTAAATCCGCTTTGCCTTTCTGAAATTGAACAAATGGATTATGATCGGAATGGATAAAGCAAATAAACCATACAAAAATGTGGGATATAAAAAACTCATTTATCTTGTCACTTAGCCTTTACAATTATATGTTTAAAAACAAATTTGCTGTGAAATTATTTCATAAATTAATTTAGTTAACGCATCATTTTAAATTTACTCCCTCGGGAAAGACAGGTAATTTATAAATAAGTATATAAACTGGATACTTGTTTTAAAATTAGTCATTTATGTTCAGGTTTTTGGATAGGGCAGCTAAATAATTATTTGTTTTTTTTACAAAGTTTTTGATTTTAAGGCATCGGATTTCCTCAGTGGTAGATGATACATTAGCTTTGATAAAGTGATTTAACATTTCCAACTGACGGGTAGGCTAATTTTCACTTGCCAAACCGACAAATAAAAGATTCTCAGGTAGCAGGTAATTAATAACAGGAATTTTTCTTTTTATTTACTGGGGGAATAAGTTATTTTGCCTCATGAAAAAAGTCATCGTCTTAGGCGCAGGCATGGTGGGTGGCGCAATTGCCCGGGATTTAAAGCATCAATTCCAGGTTACATCAGCTGATAAGTCCCAAAATGCACTGGAAAAGCTAAAACCTGCTTCAATAAAATACATTCAGTTTAATTTTGAAAATTTTGAAGCAATTCCGGAATTGGTGAAAGACTATGACCTGGTCATAGGAGCAGTTCCAGGTCATTTAGGATTTAAAGTTCTGGAAAAAGTGATTCAGGCCGGCAAAAATGTGGTGGATATTTCATTTTTCGGGGAAGATCCTTTTCAACTAACTCCCCTGGCTTTAGAAAAGGGAGTGACTGCAATAGTTGACTGTGGCGTGGCCCCTGGTATGGGCAATATTATCCTGGGCCATCATCAGGCTGAAATGCAGGTTTCGAAGTACTGCTGCTATGTAGGTGGTTTGCCCCGGAAAAGAGAGTGGCCTTTTGAATATAAAGCGGTATTCTCCCCCATTGATGTAATCGAAGAATATACCCGGCCGGCCCGATATAGGATCCAGGGAAAACTGATTGTAAAACCTGCCTTATCCGATATTGAATTAATTAATATTGATCCGGTGGGAAGTCTGGAAGCCTGGAATTCAGATGGCTTGCGCACCCTGCTCCAAACCATGGATGTTCCTGATATGATAGAAAAAACCCTGAGATATCCAGGTACAATTCAATATATTAAAATGCTTCGCGATGCCGGCTTTTTTGATTATCAATCTGTGGATATAGGCGGAAATCCCACCAAACCCATCGACCTGACCAGTAAGTTGCTTTTTGATCAATGGCAATTAAAACCGGGTGAAGCCGATCTTACCATTATGAAAATAATCATTGATGGTTTGAAGGATCATCAGCCCATTCGGTATACTTACGACCTTTTTGATCAATATGACCCCGAAACGGATGAAACTTCTATGGCCAGAACTACCGGCTATGTTTGTACAGCTGTAGCCAACCTTATGCTTCAGCAAAAAATTGAATCCAAAGGCATTCTGCCACCGGAATTATTGGCAGCAGGTGACAACTTGCACTTTATCTTGAATTATTTAAAATCCAGAAAAGTCAATTATAAAATATCCGAAACCCATGTATAAAAAATTTCTCATCCTGGGGTCCAATGGACAATTGGGAACCGAATATCAGCAAACATTTTCCAAAAAAAATATAGACTATTTAGCTCCATCAGAACAAAAGGCCGACATTACCAATCGGGAAATGCTAGACCAGCTGGTTACCAGTTATAACCCAGAAGTTATCATCAATTGTGCCGCTTTTAATGCTGTGGACAAAGCCGAAGTAGATCCTGCCCAGGCTTTCCGGATCAATGCTGAAGCCATCCTAAACCTGACCCATATTTGTCATCAAAGGAAAATCTTTCTGGTTCATTACAGTTCTGATTATGTATTTGATGGTAAAAAACACCACTGGTATCTGGAATCCGATCAACCACATCCCCTGAATCAGTATGGCAAAAGCAAATGGCAGGGTGAAAAGCATATTAAGGCTGGCCTGAAGAATTACCTGATCTTTCGTTTAAGCTGGGTGATAGGTCCGGGACAGCAAAATTTTTTATTTAAACTTTCTCAGTGGGCTGCCAGTAATCCGGTTTTAAAAATATCAGGTGATGAAGTCTCTGTACCCACCTTCACCCCCACCATTGTAGAACTAACCCTTTTAAGTCTTTCTCAGGGATTATCCGGCCTCTTCCATTTAACCAATTCGGACTATGCCTCCCGGTATGAACTGGCCCGGGCCTATTTAAAATTAAAAAATTTGGACAACCTGGTCGTACCGGTACCCATGAGCTATTTTAATATGCCTGCTCCACGTCCTCTCTTTTCAGTAATGTCCAATCAGCAGTTGGCTAAAACCCTTAACCTGGAAATACCTGCCTGGCAACAGGAACTTGAAACCTATGCAGGTTGAGTAACTTATCTTTCTTTAGGGAAAATAAGGCTTTTTAAAAAATAAAGGAGGTGTTACATCACATCCGAGTTTCCATTTTTTAGTTATAAAAAATAAAATAAGTGGTCCTTCTTAATTGTAAAAGATCTGGTTCCTGCTAATCTAACCAAAAGAATTTCAGCTTTTACACAAGCTAATTATTCCTTATAAATTCAATAATTTAAAAAAATTATCCTATTTATGGTTTACCTCTTCAGGATATAACGTATAAAGAATAAACTTGTGCCCTTAGAAAAAAACAAACAAAATTTTATTCGGACCTAAGGCTTTTCTTTTAAAATCTCGATGAATGACTTATAATTGCACCTTTAGTTTCCTGAAGCTATGAAGATGAAAGTGAATTGGCATGACTTAAAAAACCGTAAGGAATTTTTAAATTATATATTGGATAGTATTTCTTCTGCAGTTTTCATTGTGAACAGCGATGTAGAAATAGTTGCCTGTAATAGACGGTTTCTAGAACTCTTCAAAACTCAGGAAGAAAAAATCCTGGGCCAGATTTTTGGCAATGCAGTAGGATGCAATAATTCGATTGAAGAAAATGCCATATGTGGCCAATCACTGAAGTGTGATGTCTGTGTATTAAGAAACAGTTTGTTGGCTACACTTAGACAAAGACAAATCAATAAGGACCAATATTTTGAGAATTCATTTATTATCAATGGAGAACTTCACCAAAAGCACTTCCGATTTTCCACCAAAAACCTGTTTCATCAGGATGAAAATCTGGTTTTGGTAATCATTGATGATATCACTGAAATAGAACTTCAAAAAAGAAAATTAGAAGAAAACAACAATCATTTATTGGATCTGAATGATCAGAAGAACAAATTTTTAGGCATTGCAGCACATGATTTACGCAATCCCATTGCAGCTATTCAGGCCTGTTCATCTATCTTACTCAAAACCCTGCAAATAGATCCCGGAGATGATAACCAAAAACTGTTAGAGATCATCAATGAAAAAAGCATCTTTGCTATTCGTTTGATCAATGACCTTTTGGATATCTCAAAAATTGAATCAGGGCATTTAAACTTAAATCTGGAAAAAGAAGATTACCTGGAATTTATCAGAAGAAATACAGATTATAATAAAATCATAGCCTTAAAAAAATCCATCAATATCAACCTACGGATTCAGGGCCAGCTTCCGGCCTTTTCCTTTGATAAAAACAAAATTGAGCAAGTATTAAACAATTTGGTGGGTAATGCCATCAAATTTTCACAACCTCATTCTGAAATAACCATCGGGGTGGAAAGGTTTAAAAAATACATCATCACCTGGATTAAGGACCAGGGCACAGGAATACCGGAAAGTGAATTAAAAAATATTTTTCAACCGTTTCACAGATTAAGTACCGAGATCAATCAGCAGGAAAGAGGAACTGGCCTGGGACTTGCCATTGTTAAAAAGATCATTGAGGGTCATCAGGGGCATGTAAAAGTGCAGAGTGAATTGGGAAAAGGATCCCAATTCAGCTTTTCTTTGCCCATACACTAAATTCTTCTGCTTTTCTTTAATTTGTTTTTCCTATATCAGGCAGCCATACCTAAAAATCAACCCATTTAATTGGCGTTTATATTCAAATCATTTTATATTTGATCTGTAAACCAACCCTTGAATTGCTTGATTCTGATTGCGGGTTAGTGTACTTTTTTTTAACCGACTGCTCGGATTTTCAAATTTTTATTTATGAACTTCTCTGAACTACATATAAAAACCATAATAGCAAACCCTTAAATGATGATTTATAAATGAAAAAGATAAAAATTGGTGTGGCAGGACTGGGATTTATAGGGCCAGCCCATATTGAAGCTTTAAGAAGAATTCCCGGGTTGGAAGTAGTGGCTGTAAGCGACAGTGAAATAACTGCGGCCAAAACCAAAGCGGAAACACTTGGAATCAGCCAGTATACCGCCAGTTTTGATGAATTGTTGGACATGGACATTGATGCAGTTCATATATGCACTCCCAATGCATTGCATTATGAAATGTCCAAAGCCGCCTTAAATAAAGGTATTCATGTGATATGTGAAAAACCCCTGGCTACCAAGGTGGAGGAAGCGCAGGAGTTAGTGGAACTGGCCCGGCAAAAGCAATTGATCAATGCTGTGCATTTTAATATCAGGTATTATCCCCTGGTAAGGCATATGAAAAGTCTGAGAGAAACAGGAGAACTGGGAGAAATTTATTCTATCATAGGTTCCTATCTACAGGATTGGCTGTTTTTACCACAGGATTACAACTGGCGCCTCGAGCCTGATTTATCAGGGGAATCCAGGGCCATTGCTGATATTGGCTCTCATTTGATGGATTTACTGGAGTACATTTCAGGCTTAAAGATCACCGCTGTGAATGCAGATTTTGACACGATTTTCAAAACCAGGAAGAAACCACTTAAACCTGTGGCCACTTATGCCGGCAAATTGCTAAAGCCAGAAGATTACCAGGATGTGCCTATCCAAACTGAAGATTATGCTACTGTAATGCTCAGGTTTAACAATGGAAGAAAAGGCGTGGTAACAGTGAGTCAGGTTTCTGCCGGCAGGAAAAACCGCCTGAGTCTGGAGATCTCCGGCTCCAGGCAGACCATGAGTTGGTGTTCTGAACAACCAAACCAACTTTGGCTGGGATTACGGGAGGCCCCAAATCAGGTATTATTACGTGATCCGGCTCTGGTAGATGAATCCGCAGCTCAATTGATTTCATTTCCTGGTGGCCATAATGAAGGATTTCCGGATACTTCCAAACAAATGTTCCGTGAAATCTATCAGGATATAGGTGTCGGCAAAACGGAAGGTAACTCCTTTCCCACCTTTGAAGATGGATTAAGAGAACTTATCCTGTGCGACAAAATTATAGAAAGTAACAGAAAACAAACTTGGATCAACATTTAAACCCCTAAATATTATGCTACAACTTGGATTTATGAGCGCCATTATGGCGGATCAATCTTTTGAACAGGTAATCGATTTTGCTGCAGAACACCAATTTTCCTGTGTAGAGGTCATGTGCTGGCCCAAGGGCAAGGCGGAAAGAAAATTTGCCGGTGTCACCCATATCGACCTGGATGAACTGGATGATCAGAAAATAAAATATATAAAAAATTATGTTAAGGAAAAGCAAATCGACATATCCGGTCTGGGATATTATCCCAATCCATTAGATCCCGATACTGCCACTGCCGAAAAATACATTGAACACATCAAAGGCCTTATTGTCGCAGCTAAAAAATTAGAAATACCGGTAGTAAATACATTCATTGGCAGAGACCAAACCAAGAATATAGAAGATAATTTTAAAATATTTAAAGACAGATGGCCGGCTATCATAAAAGTGGCAGAAGAAAATAATATTAAGATTGGTATTGAAAACTGCCCCATGTACTTTACCGGGGATGAATGGCCGGGCGGAAAAAATCTGGCCCATACGCCTGCCATTTGGGAAAAAATGTTTGAAGCCATTCCAAGTCCCCTTTTCGGCCTGAATTATGACCCTTCACACATGATATGGCAACAAATGGATGAAATCAAACCCATATTTGAATTCAAGCACCGGATTTTTCATATCCATTTAAAAGATGTAAAAGTATATAAAGACCTGCTGGATAAGGTGGGTATTATGGCCACTCCGTTAGAATATCATTCGCCAAAAATTCCCGGATTGGGTGATGTTCGGTGGAGAGATTTCTTTTCCGCCCTGACTTCAATAGGGTATGAAGGTCCTTGCTGCATTGAAGTGGAAGATAAAGCCTTTGAAGGTTCAGTAGAAAAAGTAAAAGCTTCATTACTTACCAGCCGGAATTACTTACGGCAGTTTTTTGCCTGATCATTATCAGGGTGATCCTGTTCTATAAAGAATAGTGATCACCCGACACGTTTATCATGTAATAGATTCAGCCGGAACGTTTCAACACATGCTATAAGCGTTTTTAAATCAAGCAATAATCCCATATTTTGTTCTATCTATGGGCCTATATACTTGATACTGATTCAAAAATATCTTACCTTTCAAAATCATTTAATTTTTAGTTTATGGAAAAATTTAAAACGCCTCACACCTTTCATATTCCGGTGATGGGTATTGGATATACCGTAGATACGCCGGTTAAAGTGGCAAAGTATGGTATATCTTCCGTAATATCCCTGGTTGATGACATGCTATTGGAGAGAATGCGGGAATTTTATAGTAAGAAGTTCAACCTTCCTTATAAACCAATTTTAGCCAGGGATGAAGATTGCCGGGCTCAAAGAATTACCTCCTACCTGAACCTGGTAGATGATCTGGTAACCCAAAACTTCAATGAGCTTAAGCAGTCTATCGCTGAAAAAAAGAAGGACTGGGATAAGTATTTCGACCTTTTACCTAATTTTTCAGAGGCGAAACTCAGGTTTCAGGAATTCATCAACAATCATCCGGTAAAAAAAGATATTCAGGCCTGGTTAAATAAAAACCTGACTCTCGGAAGTATTGATGTGAACATTATGACCAAAATGGACCAGGAAAATTATCAGCACGGTAAGAAACTGCCCCAGGAGTATAATGATGCCCATGCTGCTCTCAGAGGTTTTGCTGAAAGCAAACTGGAATCTTCCCTGGTTTTATCGGCTGGAATGAATCCTCGGTTGTACAGCTATTTTGAAAATTTCAATGATTTTTATCCTAACCAGGAAGGGAAATTAAAGAAAAAGATCATCTTAAAGGTCAGTGATTTTCGGTCTGCTTTAATTCAGGGTAAGTTTTTAGCCAAAAAAGGCATCTGGATCTCTGAATATCGAATAGAATCCGGGCTTAATTGTGGCGGACATGCTTTTGCCACTGACGGATATTTGCTGGGGCCGATCCTGCAGGAATTTAAGGACAAAAGAGAAATGCTGATCCGGTCTACCCATGAAGTATTAGTTCAGGCTTTGAAACAAAGCGGAAAATTTGTACCTGAGCAACCAATGGAAGTTAAATTTTCAGCCCAGGGTGGTGTAGGTTCAGCCAGTGAACATCAATTCCTGCTGGAGTATTACAAACTGGATTCCATTGGCTGGGGAACGCCTTTTTTACTGGTACCTGAAGCTGTAAATGTTGACCCTGAGACCATTGAGCTTTTATCCAAAGCTAAAGAAGAAGATCTCTACCTTAGTGATGTTTCACCATTAGGTGTGCCATTCAATAATGTCAGGAACAACACCAAAGACCTGGAAAAAATTGACTTTGTAAAAAAAGGTCGTCCTGGTACAACCTGCCCCAAGCAACATGCTCAATTCAACAAGGAATTTTCAGAACGTGCCATCTGTACCGCTTCCCGACAATATCAAAAGCAGAAAATCCACGAGCTTGAAGCTATGGAGCTTACCCCTCAGGAATTTGACAAAGCTTTTGCTAAAATTGTAGAAAAATCCTGTATTTGTAATGGCTTAGGAATAACTCCATTACTGGTCAACAATCTGGATACCAAAGTGGAAGGTAAAGCTGTGTCTATATGTCCCGGGCCAAATATTGCCTATTTCAAAAGATCTGTTTCCTTTAAGGAAATGGTAGATCATATCTACGGCCGAACCAAGATCATACAGGATCAGGAAAGACCTAATTTGTTTGTGAAGGAACTGCATATTTATATTGATTACCTGAAGAAAAAGATCAGTGAACTGAAGGAGGATCAAGTATCTGATAAACAAATTGCTTATTTTATAACTTTCCGGGAAAATCTGCAGGTAGGTATTGAATACTATAAGGAGCTGATGCTTCAAGTAAAGCATCATTTTGATAACATCAAAGAATTCATCAGCCAGGATCTGAAGTCACTTGAAAATGAATTACAAAAATTAAACCTGGATAAGTTTACTTCAGTATCCAACTAAAAATTAAAAGCCTCAGCTGAAAATACTGAGGCTTTTAATTTTTTTTTTAATAAAACCTGATCAACCCTGTTAACCAGGCCGCACTATGGGGAATCCAGTCCTCATCAGTAAATGAAAATGGTCCGTCATTCTCCCTGGTAGGATCAATATCAAACTGGAACTGGGTGCCTGCTGAAAACCCATTGCAAATCACCCCCCGGGTATTGAACCAGGTACCAGCCCAACGATCACCAATGTTGCAGATCATACTGGCCGGTAAGGCGGCCCCGGCAGGTACATCAGTACTATACACAACGGCTTGTTTCAGATTTTCATTGGTAATTCCAGCGTTTAATCCGGCCAGCCACTGTAAATTGCTGTAAGCTATATCCTTTAATTCAGGTTCATCTAAAAGCCGGGCTAACTCCAAAGCCAGGGCTGCGGTATAGCCATAAATAGTATTTGTACCGTGAAAAGGGCCGGCAAACCAGATTGGTCCCTCCTGTCCGAATATGCCTAAAGGAACAATTTTAAAAGGATTTTGATCACAGACAGGGATCAGGTATCCCCGGGCAAAATTGGCCAGAGTGGATTGCCATTGGGCAGCATCTTCATGTTCAGGCCATAATGCCAGCATTTCCACCAAAGGCATCAGGTAATTGGGATAAATGCCCCCGATATCTGCTCCAAATTTATTATCTACTATACCGTGGCACCAGGATTTTTCTGAATGGCTTGCACTGGTATATTCATAAAAATGTCCATAATAACCATTTTCAGCAGCCGTTTCCGGGATCTGCCGGTCCATTACCTTTTGGGCATAATCCAAACATTGTTGTTTGGCATTTTCGTCCCCATTGTGCCATTTTTCCAAAGAAGCCCAGCACAAGCTTACCAGTTCCCGGGTCATCCATTCATCCGACGGAATTTCTGCTTCACGGGGCAATCCTCTTTGCCTTTTACTCATCCCCAGGTCACCCATCGGACTGGCCTGGTTTACCAGCCAATCAAAAGAAAGATCGGCAGACCGCTGATAAACTTCCTTTTGTTCCTGGTACTGTTCCGGCAAGAAACGGGCTGAACGGTATAATGCTATGACAGCTTTCACAACGTCATGAGGCAGAATGTCATTTTCATGCCCCAAAAGGTCGTGTGACATTGCTCCCTGGGCATATCCTAATTCGGTGGCTTTTTGCTGGGTCATGACCAGGTATTCACTGCCTATGGTGATCTGGGTATAGATCCGGTTCAGGAAATCCTGGTCAAACTGATCTGCCTTCTTTTCAATTAATTCGGTCAAGGCAATGATCATGGCACTTTGGGCCGGGCTCTCCACCCATAAAGTGCCGGCATCCTGCCAGCCTGCCCCTACTTTAGTAAAATGCTTTCTCCTTTCCAGCATATCCACAGAGGAATAAGGTACTGTTTCATTCCATAAAATATGAGAGCCCACTTTCAATCCCTGATCTTCAAAAACCAATTGTTCATCTGATAAAACCTGTATATTCCATTCACCCGATACGGCAATGTCTGTGAATTCGGCTATCCACCAGTGACTTTTCCACAGATCGCCCCAATATTTAAAGTTGACACGGTAAGCATTGTCATTGTCAACCGGAATTAATTTGCACACCGGTGAAGATGACACCAATTCTTTTCGGGGTAATCTTAATATGACCCTGACTGGCTGTCCCGGTTCATAACCTACTTGAGAAAATAATAATCCCGCCACTCCATCAGCAGCCTGGTAATTTGCTCCCTTAAATAAAGGAAAATCGGCTGGTGTCTTTTTCTCCTCAGGGTTGGAACAGGAAGAAATGGTAGTACCGGCTATCAATCCTGTAGCCAGGGCGGAAGATTTTAAGAAAGTTCGCCTGCTTTGATGCTTTTTCATGTATATCAATTATTCTTCAATAGTTGTAAATTGCTAATTTTCTAATACAATAGGCGTATCACCATCAAACGTCAGGGTTACCCTTTGGTTTCCCTCAAAATGATCAGGTCCTTCTTTATGGCCGCTGGCATGAATATGATCCGCCTGTTGAGATACCTGCAACTCAATGTTTTCTGTAAAACCCGGTTTGATAGATACTTTAAAATGGTCATCTTTCCAATTACCTGAAATCTCTGCTCCTCCATCTACCACGATACCATGAAATGAAAGCCCCTGGGTTTTCCACTCAGGCAATAAAGTAGCAAAAAGATCTATATAGCCTCTCCAATCCTGTACCACAGCATCGGTAAAAGCCTGTTGATAAAGACCCTGGGTGGGGAAATAGTAAGACAAGTTGAGGGTATACCGTTCCCAGAAAGTAAATTCATAAAACTGAATCCACCTGGGATCAGCTCCGGCAAAATACTGAATAGCACTAAGGTCTCTGGCAAAGGCTTCTTCTGAGCCCATCCTACTGGAAGCCAAAGCAAAAGCGCCGTAGGTCCAACCATGTGACACTGGTTTTTTGGCCTGAGCCGTAAGTTCATAGCGATTTTGCCAGGCAGTTTGAGCCGGCCCTCCCTCAGGCACCAGGTCTCCCATTGGACAAAATGTTATGGCATTTAATTGTACCGGATGTTTTTGGCTGTTTGGTGGGCGATCATCTCCTTCATATGTGCGATAATAGCCTGTACTTTTTAATAATTTATCTCTCTCCAGGCCAGCCTCTAAAATAGTCTCAGCTTGCTGTACCAATTCAGGCTCAGGGTTGTCCACCAATTCGGCAGCTTTCAGATAATTTCGGGCTGAATATTCTGCACTGTAAGATGCACATAAAAGGTTTTTAGAACTTTCCAGCCGGGATGCTTCATCCTGACCAGCCGCTTTATGATGATTTACATCAAAAGTCCCCTCCTGATTGGGGTGGATCACATTGGTATAAAATCGCCACACTTCCTCCATAATAGGGAAATATTCCTGCAAAAATGCCTGATCTCCGGTTCGTTGATAAAAATGCCAAACCATAGCTGATACATAGGCCGGGTTATGTATTTCATAGGAATCATTACTGACTGCACCGTGTTTTTCAAATTGATCCCATTGATCAAAGGGTGGGGTCCAGGGATAAAAACCTCCGGCCACATCCATGATCCTTACACTGTATTTCTTCACTTCCGGCAGAATATCCAGCCAGTATTTCATGGCCTTGCGGTACCTTTCAAAATGCCGGGTCCTGGTCAGATTTTCAGCTACATAATATACATCCTGGGGAAAGGTAAATCCCCAGATATTGGTATTCATACCGGTAGGAATAAGTGCTTTTTCCGGAACCAGGGGAAAATTACTCAGGTTGTAATAATTTGCCCGGTTCCAGATGTTATGGGCCCGATCTTCGGGAAAATCAATCCAAGACTTTTCCCAATCTTCCTCCCAACGACGGGTATGAGTAGCTAATAATTGATCAAAAGTCTGATCAACCACCTCAGAATTATTCAGATCAGGGCGTTCAATCAGTATCTTTATAATATTTTCTTCATTTTTTAACCTGATATGAATCTCATTCCCTGATTGAATGATCTCATTATTGGATATCACAGACCAGTTGGTGGTGGTCATATTTGTACTTGATGTGATCCGGGCCTGATTGCCCTGCACCTGGAGATCCAGTTTTACCGGTTCTGCTTTCCATTTGATATCTGCATTCTGGGAAGACGAAGTTTCAGCATTTATCTTAATGACCAATTCCTTATCCGCATATTCTGGTTTTCGCAAAATTTTCATGAGGAATAAATTGGGCTGAGTCTGATGTGCCAGCGCAGTGATTTCTGTGGGTCCATATAAGTCATACCGGGTAGTAAGCGTCCCCTGGTAAATATCAAGTTCCTGATTGTAACCGGTTGTTTCCATCATGTTCAGTACAGAGCTACCGTCGGCAAATTCGGCCTGGATAATGGCCAATGGGAGTTGAGCCTGACGGGTATTTTCAGCCATATAAAACTGATCAATATAACCCAATACAGTTCGTCCTTCAGGTATGCCCTTATTGGGTCTGCTCTGAAAGCCCATATGATCAAAACTACCACCTAATATGCCATTGGCAATATAAGGAGGAACATGGGAATGTCCTGTCTGAAAAGCAGCAGAATCATAAAGGATATTGGCTTTACGAACTATCTCAGCCACACTTTTATCAGTAAACCTGGCTTCATTAGTCACAGATGTTTCATTGGATTGGCAAGCCATCAATAAATTAACCCATACCACTATCAGCCAGATGTAGTTTTTTTTCTTTAGCATAATTGAATTATTTGCAAATTAGAACCGGCCCTAATTTATTAATTTTATAAGGACTAAGCAATGTTGTATTTTTTCAAAACGCTAACCACACCGGAAATCGTGAAAGATAGTAATTTCTGGCCGGCAGAGATCAAATGCACTCTTCCTGATTTTTTGTTTTCTGCAATCATTTGATCCTGAGAATTTAATGCAATAAAACTGTTTGAGCTAAGGGTAAATTAAAGATAAAATGCCTGTTGAGCTTTTTTAAACGGGGAAAAAGGATTAAATTTGCCTACGAACTTATTGTATTATGAACCTTAACGATTTCAAAAAGCTACCTAAAGTCATCAGATATTGTCATCTGTATAATGAAGGGATTGTATTGCTTAGTTTACCCGCTGGAAAGCACCAAAAGAAGGTTTTATATGCTGTAGATAGCTTTTTTGTGGAGGTAGAGTTTAATTTAAAAAATAAAAGGGTATTATCTCTTAAACCTTTAATCAACCAGGAGCAACTTTCTCCTTACCTGGACCAGATCTCCATCAAACATCTTCCTCTGTAATTCTCCGTCTTCCCTGATATCCTGACCTTCAGGCATTTATAATTAAACATAAGTAGACCCTGACTGTTAAAATTTTGTAAAATTTTTAACAGCTTATTTTATTTATAGCGCTTACCTTATGAATCAATCAAGCCATATTAAAACTTTTGATTTTAAAAACACCGGGAAATACCTGAAGAAGACCTTTAAATCATGGAATCAGCATGACCCATTTCGCTTAAGTGCAGTGGTAGCCTATTACACCCTGTTTTCATTACCTGCACTGCTGATCATCATTATTAATGCTGCCGGGGCTATTTATGGCGAACAGGCTGTACAAGGAAAAATCACCGCTGAAATAGAAACTGTTTTGGGGTCAAATACAGCCCAACAGGTACAGACCATGCTTTCTAATGTCAGTGCCAATAAAAGTTCAGTTTGGGCTACTATCATCAGTATTGCCACTTTGATTTTTGGTGCTACCGGAGCATTTTACCAGCTGCAAAAATCACTGGATGTGGTTTGGAATGTGAAGCAGGACCCTAATAGTGGTATTAAAAAAGTGCTTTTTGATAGGGCTACCGGGTTTGGCTTGATCATTATCATTGCATTTTTGTTATTGATCACACTGATATTGACCACTGCCTTATCAGTTTTGAGTGACTGGATCCAGCAACAACTGCCCGATTTTATGATCTATGTATTTTACCTGGTAAATTTTCTGGTTTCACTGGCTATTATCACCTTATTGTTTGCACTGATCTTTAAGGTGCTGCCTGATGTAAAAGTCCCTTGGAAAGCCGTTTGGATGGGTGCTTTATTCACTGCGATATTATTTGTTGTGGCAAAGTTTTTATTGGGAATTTATTTTGGGATGGCTGAACCAGGCTCTGTTTACGGTGCCGCCGGATCCATTGTACTGATATTATTATGGGTTTCCTATTCCTGTATGATCTTGTTTTTCGGAGCTGAATTTACAAAGATCTACAGCCATGAAAATAATATAAATGTACCTGTGAGTCCTTATGCCGTAAAGGTAAAGGAGGAAATTGTTTCATAATATATAATCATCCTTTTTTTCCCTGTCCAGTATTCCTTAAAGGAATGGATACTAAAAAACGGCCTGATATAAAACAATCAGGCCGTTTACTTCAGATAGAACTTATTAAGCCTCAGCCAATTGATTTTCTTTCTTGCTCCTGGTACGCTGATAAATAAACAATCCGGTAAATGCCACGGCCAAAATAACTGTTACAATCACTACCATTCGTAAAGTAGCAGATCCCGCTGCTAATTGATCTCCCAATTGTATCATACGCAAATCATAAATATATCCTAATACAGACTGGGCGATTGCTCCTCCCAGGAAACCAATTCCTCCCATAATGGCTAATCCTAAAGCACCACTGGAGGGAATATTTTCAGAGACAAATCCCAACATGGTGGGCCAGAAATAAGTGATTCCAATGGCGAAAACCGCAGCAGCTCCAAAACTCCAATAGCCAGAAGAATAGCTAAGTAGATACAAGCCAATACCGGCAAAAACAGCCGAAAACAGCAATACTCCTGATGGAGAAAAACGATGAACGATTGGTCCGGCAGCAGAACGTCCCAGGGCCATAATTCCTGATACCCAAACCAGTAATAAAATAGAGCTTAATCCTTCTTCAACCATGGCATTTTCCAGCAATGCCGGAATCCACTGATTGGCACCCAATTCAGTAAAGGCAGTCATCAGCATTAATACGGCCATAAAAATAAACAAGGGAGAAACACAGGCTTTCAGCATATCTTTATAAGAAAAGCCTTTGGATACTCTCTCAGTGGCGGGAAAATCCAGTTTTAAAAACAGGTAACCATAAATTAAAGTGGGAATTAACATAACAGCCATATGGATCTTCCAACCAAAACCAATGGAATTTAAAAAGAATACCATTAATCCGCCTATTACAATTCCGCCGGGGAACCAGACATGAAATTGATTTAATTTTTTAGTCTTTTCTTCTACATACATAGAAGTAATAAGAGGATTTGTAGCTGCCTCGACACTTCCGTTGGCAATTCCGATAAAAAGGGTTGAAATAAACAGGCCCCAGAAACCGCCGGCAAAAATGGTAAGCAAAATACCCAATACATGACCAGCAAAAGCGATTACCAACACCCGTTTCATACCCATAATATCCACCAATGGTCCGAAAATTACCATGGCCACCGTAAAACCCCAAAAAGCTGTACCTACAATCCAGCCCACTTCCGTGGCAGAAAGGGCAAATTCGCCCTGCCAGGGTTCTATCATGCCAGCCCGGGTGGCAAATGTCAGGGCAGTTACTACCAGCGCCATACAGCTGGCATTAAATAACAATGACTTTTTAATATTCTCCATAATTTTAGGTTTATGATTTTTTTATTAAAATAATAAAAATAAATAATATAGACCTAAAAGCCATTGAATTTTCTAATGATTGTATAAAAATTATGAAGAAATATTTATCGTAAAATTATATGATCTTCTGACTGGTATTTCCAGAGTTATTACTCCAAAGCATTGCACATCATAATAATGGTTCGGCCTGGAACTAATACCGGGCTGTCCGGTTCATATATTTCTTTTTTCTTCTCCACCATATCCTGGCTGGTATCCAATATTTTTTGCCATTTGTTGCCCCAATTTTTATCAGGAAGTTTAAACTCAAGGGACTCAAAATGGGCATTAAAAAGCAGATAAAAGGTATCATCCTTGATCTTTTCTCCATAATTCCCTTTGGAACGAATACCCATACCATGCAGGATCACACCCAATGATTTGGCGTAAGTATTATCCCAATGCTCCTCCTCCATTTCCTGACCTTCCGGCAAAAACCAGGCAATATCTGTAACCTCTTTACCTTTGCCTTTAATAGGTTGTCCCTGAAACCACTTACGTCGATGGAAAGTAGGATGCATTTTTCTGAAATGGATCAATTCCCGGGTAAACCCCAGCAGGTTTTCATCCATCTGTTTCCAGTTCAACCACGAAATCTCATTATCCTGACAATAAGCATTGTTATTCCCTCTTTGGGTACGGCCAAATTCATCCCCGGCCACCAGCATTGGTACTCCCTGTGACAAAAACAGAGTGGTTAAAAAGTTTCTTTTTTGTCGATCTCTTAGTGATTTTACTTCAGGATCGCTGGTCGGTCCTTCCACACCGCAGTTCCAGGAGCGATTATCACTTTCTCCATCCTGGTTGTTTTCCTGGTTGGCTTCATTGTGCTTTTCATTGTATGAAACCAAATCGTTTAAAGTAAATCCATCATGAGCGGTGATAAAATTGATGCTGGCAGTAGGATTGCGCCAATCATCCTGGTAAAGATCAGAGCTACCGGTGAATCTGTTGGCAAATTCTCCCAGCATACTATCTGCCCCCCTCCAGTAATCCCGCATACAATCCCGGTACTTGCCATTCCATTCCGCCCATCCGGCTGGGAACTTCCCTACCTGATAGCCCCCTTCACCTACATCCCATGGTTCTGCGATCAGTTTGCTTTGGGAGATAATTGGATCCTGATGAATAATATCAAAAAATGAACCCAGCCGGTCCACTTCATGCAATTCCCTGGCCAGGGCAGAAGCCAGGTCAAAACGAAAGCCATCAACATGCATTTCTGTAATCCAGTAGCGCAGACTATCCATTATCATTCTCAGCACACTGGGTTGCATCATATTTAAAGTGTTACCAGTACCAGTATAGTCCATATAATAACGGGGATTATCCTGTACCAGCCGGTAATAATTAGCATTGTCATTTCCCCGGAAGGAAATGGTAGGGCCCATATGATTTCCTTCGGCGGTATGATTGTAAACTACATCCAGAATTACTTCAATGCCTTCCTTATGCAATTCCTTTACCATGTTCTTGAATTCACCCACCTGGTCACCTAATACACCCGAACTGGAATATCGAACATCCGGAGCAAAAAATCCAATGGTATTGTAACCCCAATAATTGGTTAGATCTTTATCTACCAGATGACGATCTGACACAAAGTGATGTATTGGCATCAGTTCAATGGCTGTGACACCCAGCTTTTTCAGGTAGTCAATGGTAACCGGATGAGATAAGGCAGCATAGGTTCCTCTTAATTCTTCCGGAATTTCAGGATGCATTTGGGTAAAGCCCTTAACATGTAACTCATAAATAATTGACTGATAATAGGGAATATTGGGCAAACGATCACCTTCCCAGTCAAAATAAGAGTTTACCACCACAGATTTAGGTAAAAATGGTGCGCTATCCACTTCATTAAAAGATAAATCTTCCTGTTCATGCCCGATCTGATAACCAAACATGGCATCACGCCATTCTATAGTACCAGCAATGGCCTTGGCATATGGGTCTATCAATAATTTGTTAGGATTAAACCGCAAACCATTTTCAGGTTCAAATGGTCCATAAACTCTGTATCCATATAATTGTCCCGGCTTCACATCGGGCAAATAGGCATGCCATTCCTGATGTGATCTCTCCTTTATTTCTATCACTTTAGAAGCTTTTCCATCCTCAAGATCGTCAAACAGGCAAAGCTCTACCCCGGTAGCATTTTCGGCAAACAAAGCAAAATTGGTTCCTCTGCCATCATAAGTTGCGCCCAAAGGGTAAGGTTTACCTGGCCATACTGCGTAATTTTCCATTTTTGTTTAAGTTATTTGTTTTCTTTACCTAATATAAGGGCAATCCATTCCATTTTGTTAAGAATTCCTTTTAATTTAAAGCGGGAAATTAAATTTTTTCGGAATTTTTAAGAATGTAAGGTACCCAGGAAAAATTTTGTGTTTCAAATAATACAGATTTTTAATTTTGGAAAATATTGTAATCATTTCACTAAAATTTTTTATCATGAACATTGTAAACTGGAAAGATGAACTATACAGTGTCAAAGTATCTTCCATTGACCAGCAGCACAAAAAAATATTTGAAATTCTCAATCGCCTGTTCGACTCCATGACCAAAGGAGAATCCAAAGATGTCTTGAGGGAGATTCTGAGCGAATTGGTGGATTATTCACAATATCATTTTAATTGTGAAGAAAACCATTTTTGTAAATTGAAATTGTATAAAAAATCGGCTGAGCACAAGAACAAGCATCAGGAATTTATTGAAAAGGTACAGCAATTTCAAGCTGATTACCTGGCAGGTGAAAAAATGCTGACCATGGATGTATTTTCCTACATTAAAGACTGGGTTAATTCCCACATCCGGGGCTGTGACAAACAATTTGCCGGTTTGGAATGAACCAGCCAAAGCAAAAAGACTTTCCGTAAAAGCTTGACCTGGGGCAAATTTGAGTAATTTTGCGCTTTATTTTATCCTTTATGAAGCGCGTCATCCAGTTATATAAAAATGCATACAGTGGACTTAGCCCGGCAGCCTGGATGCTGGCTTTGGTCATGTTTATCAACCGTAGCGGCTCCATGGTATTGCCTTTTCTCAGTGTTTATCTCACCGAATCACTGCATTATGATCTGAAAAAAACCGGTTTAGTGATGAGCATTTTCGGCTTGGGGTCTATGGTTGGTGCATTTTTAGGGGGATGGCTCACTGATAAGATCGGGCATTTCAGGGTTCAGATCTTCAGCCTGATTCTGGGTGGATTTACCTTCTTCCTGGTAGCTGACCTGTCAGAATTCTTTTGGCTGGCTCCGGGTATTTTTCTGCTCAGCCTGATCACAGAAACCTTTCGCCCGGCCAATGCGTCCTCTGTTTCTTATTATACAAAATCCGAAAACATTACCCGCGCCTTTTCCTTGAACCGGATGGCACTTAATCTCGGTTTTTCTATTGGTCCGGCTGTAGGGGGAATATTAGCGGCTATCTCATTTAAATGGCTGTTCATTGCTGATGGCATCACCTGTATATCAGCAGGCTTGTTGTTCTTCTTTTATTTCAAAAATAAAGAAGGCAGTAAGCCTCCAGCCAAAAAGGAAAAGCATCAGACAGAAAAAGTAAAATCTCCCTTTCAGGATGTACCTTTTGTCTTTTTCATCCTGCTTACCACCTGTTTTACCATTGTGTTTTTCCAATTGTTTACTACCCTTCCCCTGTATTACCGGGATGTTTATCATTTGACCGAAACCAGGATCGGTGGATTATTAGGACTGAATGGCCTGATTGTCTTCTTATTGGAAATGATTGTGGTGTATATACTGGGTAAGAGGGTGGCTATCGGGAAGCTGATCGTGATGGGAGTAGCTCTGGTAGGTGTATCTTATATGCTGCTGAATCTCAGTCCGGGAACCTTTATCTTATATTTTTCCATGCTTATGATCAGTATCTCAGAGATCCTGGCCATGCCTTTTATGGCCACTATTACTGTGCAGCGATCCAATGATCAAAATCGGGGCGCTTATATGGGTATGTATACATTTGCCTATGCCACAGCTTTTGTGCTGGCTCCTTATCTGGGTACTACTGTAATTGACATTTTTGGTTATGCCACTTTATGGTGGGGTACCGGTCTGGTTGCCTCCCTCACTGCATTTGGCTTTTTCCTGGTCATGAAGCAGTTTAAGCCTGAGCCAGTCGGTCTGAATAAAGGATCTGGTAATAATACCGGTTGATAATCAGACAAATCAGGATCAGGAATAAGTTGATCACCAGCAATGGCATCTTAAACAATATCAAAATTGTAAGACCAACCAACAGGAAAAAACAGAACTGTAATAAATCATCCTGAGTCATCCCTCTCCAGAAAATCATCTGCAGGTAAAACCAGCAAAAAGAAGGACCAAACAGCAGGAGGTTTACTAAGGTCAGAAGTCCCTCCGGAGCAGGATAATGATATACAACCAGTATTAATTCTGGAATTAAAAGGATAAAAATGCCGGCAACCTGGCTGGTCATAATCCTTAATGGACTCAAGGGAAAACTTTTGAAATTTTCAAGCTGTACCTGGTAAAATTGGTAATAATGATAAATAATAATGACATTTCCTCCGTATCCTATCAATAAGCCAATTCCCAACAACCGCCAGTCATAGTCCTCAGTGTGATAAAGCCAGAAAACACCAAGCAGGACCATTAAGCTAAATAATTTACTGAGCCATAGAAGCATTGGTTTTCGTTGGATCAGGTGAAGGTTAAACCATTGATTCCAGGGCAACGTGATATGCTTTTGAAGTAACCGCTGAATTAGGCCAGTTCTGGTTTCTTTATAAGGTCGTTTGAGCAATGCCATATAAATCAAAGGCGGTAACAGTATGCTCATAAACTGAAAAGTAAGGATAATAAGTGCGGATGGCCAGGCATATTCAATGTATGCTATTCCTATGATAAAACTGCCATAGGCTATAACAGGCAGATTCACCACAAATTGGGTAACCGCAAAAAAGAGGATCTGATTATTTAAAGGGAACAAGGCTGAATGATGGAAAATCCGGAAGTCAGGTTTTTTTAAGGTTCTGGTAATATATGAAACAGTCATTAACCCATACAATGACCATAGAATAAGCATAAACCCTGTTATTTCAAGATTATTCACTGTCAAAACAGCAATCGTATAATGTTCTGTATTCCGAAGCAAACCAAAGGAAAAATAAATAACCAATACAAAAAATCCGGTATATGCTGTGTAAAATGTCCCGGCCAGAGATCTCAAGTAGATAGTGATCAGTTTCATATCACTAAATTGATAGTAGCATTTTCAATATGGTAAATATGGTTAAAATATAACTGGGCCGGAGGTTTTTCCACATGAGAAGAGATCAGAAAAGTAGTTTGGAATTGATCATGATACTGGCCAATCAGTTGCATTAATTGGTGAACAGTTTGATGATCAATGGTAGTAAATGGTTCATCCAGGACAACCAATTGAGGCTGCCCCAAAAAGGCCAGCAATAAACTGCTTTTTTTAAGCATTCCTGAAGAATAGGTATTGACCGGCTGGTGCATGAAATCTGCCCCATTAAACTGGTCTATTAAGCTGATTTGCTGCTGTTTGGTAGCTTTTTTAGCCTTGGCTGTAAAGGTAATCAGGTCTCTCAGGCTTAAAAAATCAGGATAATTCGGCTCGGCTTCACTAAAGCTGATACGTTGCCGGTAGGCCACAGGATGCTTCTTTACACTCCATTGGTTCAGTTCAATGGATCCCTGGAACGGAATGATGCCACAAATCGATTTAAACAGGGTAGATTTACCTGAGCCGTTGATACCTTTGAACCAATACATCCCCGGGGCCAGATCAAGGCTGGAAATAGATAGAATGGTTCTGTTAAAAAAAGATTTACTGAAATTTTGTATCCTGAGCATTTGATAATCAATTCAGGCAAAATTAATCTATTATTTACTTGATGTATTTGGATTTACATAAGCTATTGACCGTTGAAAAAATTTATCGGAATTCATCTGGAATAAATTACGAATGGAAATAGAGGAAAGTATTAAGGTTTGGAAAAGGCCGGGTCAAAGTGAAAAGGGAGCCTTTATAAGACTCCCTCTTCATCTGAAAGCTAATTGTTCTTTTAATTATAGTTAGGATTCTGATCTTGTATTGAAATTTCTGCGTTGGCATCAATTTCATTTTGAGGGATTGGAAAAAATTCGTGTTTTCCTACCTGA
The DNA here is from genome assembly GCA_051418075.1 of Candidatus Cyclobacteriaceae bacterium M3_2C_046. Lineage (GTDB taxonomy): Bacteria > Bacteroidota > Bacteroidia > Cytophagales > Cyclobacteriaceae > JBPRGG01. The sequence goes on from JBPRGG010000087.1 coordinate 98,111, forward strand.
AATCCGTCTAAATTTTCAGCTGCCAGACCCCATCGTACCAGGTCAGAACGTCTTACCTGCTCGCCAGCTAATTCTATTTGCCTTTCCTGAATCAAATAATCCAAAGCCTCTTCCGCAGTAGTAGCTGTGGGTCGTAGCGGCAGGATGGTACTGGTAGGATCTGCTCTTTTGCGTACTTGGTTGATCAGATCAATACCTTCTGCTACTTTATTTTGGTTAATTTTCGCTTCAGCTGCCATCAACAGCACATCAGCATACCGAATGATATCGTGATTTACATCATTGTCACTGGCATTAGCCGGATTCTGAACGGTTTCACTATGCTGATATTTTTTCCAGGCATAACCTGCAGTGGCCAGAATATCGCTATATGGAATTTTTTCTTCTCCTTTTAACAAAGTATCATATTCGGTAAAGAAAAAAGCCTGAAACCTTGGATCTATGTTTCCTTTTTCATTACTGTCAGGATTGATCCTTTCAAAGGCATCGATCAACTTTTGACTCGGCTTGGCATTGTAAAAGGAAAATCCGTCTACACCATATTCCTGTGGCCTAACTGTGGCTTCCCGGCGACCGGTAGCATTATTACTATCCCAGCTTAATCCGCCTTCACCGGCTTTGAATTGTACTTCAAAAACAGCTTCTGCATTATTTTTTACGCCGAAATCATGGTTGGTACGCATGGCAGCAATGGCTTCATCGATAGTTGTAGCCGGATTGGGCGAGTCTTCACCTCCCACCAGATGATATACTCCACTATTGATCACCTGCATTAACGCGCTTTCCGCTGCAGCCCAGTCTTCCTGGTACAGGTGAGATTTTCCCAGCAAAGCCAAAGCAGCGCCGCTGGTAGCTCTACCAGCATCTCCTCCAGCCCATTCAGCCGGTAAATTTTTCGAAGCAAAATCCAGATCTGACTCAATCAGTTGCCAGATTTCCTCAGGAGTGGCTCTGCTTATATCCAGATCAATGGTTTCTTCTGTACGAAGAGGACCACCATTCCACAATGTGTTGATGTAAAAATACCCTAAAGCTCTCAGGAAGTAAGCCTGACCTAAAACCTGGTTTTGAACAGTTTGATCAATATCCTCCATTTCTGAAACCTCACTAATGGTGATATTGGTCCGGGCAATTAATTTGTAGAACATCTGCCATGGATTGTCAATATGCTCATTACCCTGTGGCCCAAAAGTATGCAACAATAATTCCAGGGGTGGTCCTTGAGTATTTGGAGTTCTTCCTATTTCATCAGAAGAAAAATCAAGCATAAAGAAAATCCGCCTGCCCCACAGGCTGATATTTTGCAAGTGAGCATAGGCTGCATTCACTGAGGCAATGGCATCCCCCTCTGAAGTATAAAATGAGCCTGAATTGATACTGGTTTCATCCACCTTGTTGAGAAATTCATCTCCACAGCGGGAATATACCAGCATGCTCAAAATTGTTAAACTTAAGATTATATATTTTTTCATAATAAAAACTTATTCTTTTTCTGTTTTAAATTTTTATATCACTTAAAATCCTACCTGAACACCCATGATAAAAGTAGTAGGTTGTGGATAGGTTAATCTGTCAATACCTGCATCACGGGCTGTACCAGTAGATAAAGATCCTACATCAGGCTCCAGACCAAAATAATCAGTAAAGGTGGCCAGGTTCTGAGAAGTTGCATAGATTCTAAGTTTAGTAGCATTGATAGCATCCAGTACACCCTGATTGAATGAATATCCGATGGTCAGGTTTTTGATCCTGGTGTAAGAGCCATCAAAAACATAACGATCTGAACTTCTCAGGATGTTCCGGTTAGGATCAGCCCGGACCAATCGAGGTTCAGAACCAGTATAATTAGGTCTGTAAGCTGTGGCACTGTTTGCTGCTACACCATTGTTAAAGTTTTGACGGAAGTCTGATAACCATCGTTTGGCTGAATTGTACAACTCATGGCCATAAGCGCCCTGAATAAATAGCTGTAAATCAAATCCTTTGTACCGACCAGAAAATGTCAGGCCTAAGGTCATTTCAGGAATTGGATTTCCTAAAGGAACCTGGTCATCGTTATTGATTATACCATTTCCATCTACATCAACCCAACGAACATCTCCCGGAGCAGTTCTGTTAACAGCTGTTTCGGCATCCCTTTTATCAGCATCAAATACAGGAACGCCATTGGCATTGGTTTCATCAGTGATGGCCTGATTAATATAAGCCCAATTGTATACATCATCCCAATCAGTGAATATACCATCACTTACATATCCATAGAACGTTCCGATGGGCTGGCCGGCCTGGGTCCAGGAAACATTGTTAAGGTCATCAGTAGGATTACCATTTCTGATGATCAGGTCAGGCTGGTTCAGAGAAACAACTTCATTATTGATGGTAGTTAAATTACCGGAAATATCAAAGGTGAAATCTCCTGATACTTTTCGATAAGTAAGGGCAGCTTCAATTCCTGTGTTTTGCACTTCACCTGCATTCACAAAAGGAGGTCCTAATCCTACAGAAGGGGCAACTTGTTGTCTCCAGATCAGGTCTTCGGTATTCCTTTTATAATAATCCAGGTTCAGTTCCAGGGTATTATCAAATAATCCTACGTCTAATCCAATGTCAATCTGCCTGGTAGTTTCCCAGGTAATATCAGCATTGGCCAAATCCACCTGGGTAATACCCTGGGCAATACTGTTGCCAAAAATGTAGAAATAATTGGGATTCAATAAAGCATCAATTGGGTAGTTTCCTAAAGGTGTCTGGTTACCCAGCAGACCGTAACCTGCTCTAAATTTCATATCTGAGATGAAGGCCACATTCTGCATGAAAGGCTCTTCACTGATTCGCCAACCGGCAGAAATAGATGGAAATATTCCGGTAGGATTATTTCCACGGAACAATTTGGAAGACTCATCCCTACGAATGTTGGCTGTAAGTAAATATTTATCATCAAAGCCATAGGTAATACGTCCAAATAAAGAACGTAAGGCGCTTTCATTTTTGTCATAGGATACATTGATATTGGCAGTAGCTGCTACCAGGTTGATCACTCCGTCGGGTAACTGGCTGCCGGAAGCTCCTCTGTTGGTAAATTCAAAGGATTGGGCAGACCATCCTACCATGGCAGACAGGTTATGTTTGCCAAAGTTATTGTTGTAGGTCAGGAACTGTTCAACCAGTGGGCTGAAGAATTGAGATCTTCCAACGTTGATACTGGAAGCACTGGGCAATCTTCTTACTTGCTCGTAGCGGGGAGAATAATTGAAATTATCCTGATAATTGAAATCCAGACCGAGTTGCAGTTTATAGGTCAGTCCTTTGATTATTTCCCATTCTCCAAATAGTGAGGCCCAGGTTCTGTAGCGGGTTTGCTGATTATTATTCAACATGGCAATAGCCACCGGATTTTGGGCATCCTGACCTTCGTCAGTATCAGGAAATCCAAAACCACCCAGGAATGAATCATCATAAACAGAAACTGTAGGTGCTTGCTTGATAGCATGTTCCTGCGGCTCACGTCCACCTGAACCTGTAAAAACATCCTTATCAGTACGGCTTAAAAGCAGGGTTTGCCCCAGTTTAATACTTTTACCGATCTTAAAATCAGAGTTGGCTCTGAGTGAATATCTTTCAAATCCTGTTCCCACCATGGTTCCATCCTGATTAAAATATTCCAGACCTAAGCTGAACAAGGCATTTTGATTACCTCCGGATACACCCAGATTATAATTCTGAATGGGAGCAGGATCAAATAGTGCATCCTGCCAATCTGTATTTGCAGTTGATGGCCGGCCACCATTGGCAAAACCAGTAGGTATATCACCATCCGGTTGGCTATGTAGTTCATTCAGATAATTCACATAACCATCAGCGTCTAACACATCATAAAAATTCCCCTGAGATTGAGAACCATAATAGGCATCGAAATTAACCCTTACAGGGCCCTGCTTCCCTCTTTTGGTTGTGATTAATACCACCCCACCAGAGGCCCGGGAACCATAAATGGCAGCTGCAGATGCATCTTTCAGAATGTCAATAGATTCAATATCATTAGGGTTCAGGCTATTCAGAAAGCTGTAACCATCGGCATTCTGTCCTCCACTTTGAACCGGGATACCATCAATTACATACAACGGCGTTTCTGCGTTAATAGAACCAATACCACGAATATTTACCTGCATGGCACCACCAGGTGTACCACCACCGGTTTGAGTGACTGTTACACCAGCTACCCGACCTTGAAGGGCTTGTTCTACATTTGAAATGGGGATACTTCGTACTTCATCCATCTTCACAGAAGATACAGCACCGGTTACCACACCTCTTTCCTGGGTACCATAGCCTACTACCACCACCTCAGAAAGCTGCTCGATGTCCGGAACAAGTTGTACATCCACCACACTGCGGTTTCCTACTTCCACTTCTTCGGTGGTATAACCTACATAACTAAACACCAGCGCATTTGAACCAGCAGGTAGTTCAATACGGTAATTACCATTTACATCAGTCACAGTTCCCACTGAAGAATTTTGTACCAGTACGTTTACGCCTGGCAAGGCTTCATTTTCTTCCATGGCTGTAACTTTCCCTGTAATGGTCCTTTGCCCATACACCTGTATGACACTTAGAAAAAACATGGCTATAAATAGCATGCCAATTTTAGGGTAGTTTTTCTCCATAATAAAATTTAATTAATTAAGACAAAATAAAATTAAACAGTGTACCATTAGATAATTTTCTTGTACTTTTTGTTTCGATTTTTGTTTTTAAAATATTGAAATTTTTATTGCTATCTACAAATATAAAATAATAAATTCGAATTTTCAAGGACCTAATATTTTAATTTTTCCTGTATATGTGCTAAAACGTTTTCGGAATATGGTAATTTTACAGGAGAAAATTTTTGTTTTGAACTTCCTTTATATTCATTTTCATCTATTACTACTTTACATTTTTACGATTCAAAAATACGAGGATTTCAATTAACGGGTAAGGTATTTGCAAATAATATAAATATTTGTTTGTGCTATTGCATTGCCAATAATTTTATAGAGAATTCTGGCTAAGTCAACAGTTTGTATTCTGGCTATAAAAACCTATTTTAGTTCCGGAAAAAAATATGCCTAACTATTAAACATCATGAGATCCACACATCTTTTCAAAAACCTGTTAATGGTCATTCTATTAATAATATTCATTTCATGCCAATCCAATCCTGATGTAAAAAAGGTGCCTCAATGGCAGGAAACTGAATTGGTTTTATCTTCTGCGATGAATTATCCCAATGCCTATACAGATGTGGGATTGGAGGCAGTTTTTACCAATCAGGTGGGAAAACAAATCATTCGACCCGCCTTCTGGGATGGAGATAATACCTGGAAAATCCGGTTTACCTCACCAGATGACTCCTCTACCTGGAGCTGGGTTACTACCTGTTCCAACCCAAAGGATAAGGATTTACATCAGCAGCATGGAATAATCAAAGCAGTACCTAATAATTCTGACAATATATTTCAAAGGCATGGTCTTTTAAAAATGTCTCCCGGAAAAAGAAACGTAATTCATACAGATGGTACTCCTTTTATATTAGTGGGCGATACCCCCTGGGCTTTACCCTGGCGAGCCACCCTGGAAGATGTCCAAATTTACGCCCGGGATCGGCAGCAGAAAGGTTTTAATGCAGCTCTGCTCATGACAATTCAACCGGATCGTGATGCTGAAGGTCCGGAAGCCAGAAATACGGAACAGGGTTTTGCCAGGGCTTTTACTGATATTAAAGCGGGTCATATCAACCAGATCAATATTCCCTATTTTCAATACCTGGATAGCATTATCAATATATTATTAGCCCATCAGATCGTACCAGTTTATCAGCCGGTATTTCATGGGTACGGCTGGAAAGGCCAGAATGTATTAGGCTGGGATATGGACGCGAATGAATATTCCCGGTTTACCCAATACCTGGTAGCCCGCTATGGTGCCCGTGCAGCTATGTGGCTGGTATCGGGAGATAGTGACGGTAAAAATACGGGAGTATTGGAAGCGGGCGAAACGGTGGAAAAATGGGATGCTTATCAACAACCTACCGGAATCCACTATAACCCCTATGATGAAGCTCACCCTGACTGGGGTAATGGCAGTAAAGGAGCACATTATAACAAGGTGCATCAGGAAAAGGAATGGCTGGATTTCCAATGGTGTCAGACCGGCCACGGAGGAGAACACCTATATCATAAAGTAGAAAAAATGTATCATAATATGCCGGTAAAAGCGGTAGCTAATGGGGAGCCCACCTATGAAGGTATCCGTGAGCCTGGCAATGGATCAGGCTGGTGGCAGGGAGAGGAAGCCTGGATGCAACTGGTCTCCGGTGGCACTATGGGAGTGGTCTATGGGGCCGGGGGTTTATGGAACTGGAAAATTACCGCTTCAGAACCGGGTTGGCCGGAATGGGCTAACTCAATGGTATCCTGGAAGGAAGCTCTGGAGCTGGAAGGCAGTACTTATGTGGGTCACCTGGCCAAAGCTTTGAATGGGTTTGATGTTACTGATATGGAGAAACGTCCGGAACTTATAGAAGGATCAGATTACTTATTGGCCAAACCAGGGCATTTTTACCTGACTTATCTGCCTGATGGAGGCTCTGTACGGCTGAAGGAACTGCCCCAACATTTGAAATATTACTGGTTTAATCCTGTAGATGGTAAATTCCTGAACCAGGGAGTGTCTACAGGCCAAAAAGTAGAATTCACTTCTCCGAACCAGGATCCATGGGTTCTGATCATAGGAACAGGAAATAATTTGGCAATATAAATATCCAGACTTTAAACATTTGGAATTCTTTTATTAACTTTAACCGGATATTAGAAAGTGTGATGCTATTGAATTGTCGGCTAACTTTTTAAAATTTACTTTTTTTAACTGAAAGTTGACAAATATCATCTTTTTATAATAGTAATGCTTCTATATTCGCATCTGAAAACTATCAAAAAATTATTTTTTATGAAAAATTACTCATCTGAAATCAAACACAAAGAATTGCTTCAATGGGTGGAGCAGCTAGCAGCACATTGTACTCCCGACCAGGTTTACTGGTGTGACGGATCCAAGGAGGAATACGATGAAATGACCGGCAAATTAGTAGAAAAAGGATTGTTTAAAAAATTAGATCCTGAAAAATGGCCCAATTCATTTGCCTGTAACTCCGACCCCAGTGATGTTGCCCGTGTAGAAGACAGAACTTACATTTGTAGCCGCAGGAAAGAAGATGCAGGACCTACCAACAACTGGATGGATCCCAAGGAAATGAAAGGTATCCTGGATGGCTTGTTTAAAGGCTGTATGAAAGGACGAACCATGTACGTAATTCCATTTAGTATGGGCCCCATCGGTTCTGATATTGCCCACATCGGCATGGAAGTGACTGACTCGGAATATGTAGTGGCCAATATGCACATTATGACCAGAGTTGGTAAAGAAATTTTTGATGTATTGGGCGAAAAAGGCGAATATATTAAATGTTTACATTCTGTGGGTGCTCCTTTAGAGCCGGGACAGGAAGATGCATTGTGGCCATGTAACCCTGACACCAAATACATTGTTCATTATCCGGAAGAAAGATCAATTGCTTCTTATGGATCAGGTTACGGTGGAAACGCCCTGTTAGGTAAAAAATGTTTTGCCTTGCGTATTGCTTCTGTAATGGCTAAAGAAGAAGGTTGGCTGGCTGAGCACATGCTGATCTTAGGTGTGGAAGATCCACAAGGAGAAAAAACTTATGTAGCAGCTGCATTCCCCAGTGCCTGTGGTAAAACTAACTTTGCCATGCTGATTCCTCCCAAAGAAATGGAAGGCTGGAAAGTAACCACCATTGGTGATGATATCGCCTGGATCAAACCAGGACCGGGTGGAAAATTATACGCTATCAATCCTGAATACGGCTATTTTGGTGTGGCACCGGGTACCAATGATAAAACTAACCCCAATGCCATGATCGCATTAGCAAAAAATTCGATCTTTACCAACGTAGGTACTACTCCTGACGGTGACATCTGGTGGGAAGGTATGGGTAAAGATGCCCCGGCTAACCTGATTGACTGGAGAGGACAGAAATGGGATCCAAGCAGTGATAATACAGCAGCTCACCCCAATGCCCGTTTTACAGCTCCTGCTTATCAAACTCCAAGTATCGATCCTAATTGGGAAGATCCTGCCGGTGTACCTATCAGTGCCTTCATTTTTGGTGGACGAAGAAGTACTACAGTACCTTTGGTTTATCAGGCAGTTAACTGGAATTTCGGAGTTTATCTGGCTTCTACCATGGGTTCAGAGAAAACTGCTGCTGCTTTTGGCGACATCGGAAAAGTAAGAAGGGACCCATTCGCTATGCTTCCATTCTGCGGATATCACATGGGTGAATATTTCAACCATTGGTTGCAATTTGGTAGAAACCTGCCTAATCCTCCCCGAATTTTCGGTGTAAACTGGTTCCGTAAAGATGAAGACGGCAACTTTGCCTGGCCTGGATTTGGTGATAACATGAGGGTATTACAGTGGATTGTAGACCGTGTAAAAGGTAGAGCCTTTGCTAAAGAAAGTCCAATCGGCTGGATGCCCGAATATGATGCCATCGACTGGAGAGGTCTGGATTTCAGCCGGGAAGATTTTGAAAAATTAATGGAAGTGGATCGTGAAGCCTGGAAACAGGAAGTATTGACTCACGAAGAGTTATTCGAGAGAATGTATGATAAACTTCCCAAAGAATTTACTTTCATGAGAGAATTGCTGCTTTCCAGTTTGTGGAGATCTCCGGAACACTGGGGATTAGCTGCGGAAAGGGCTTAATTGTCATAACACACGTATATTATATAAAGCGTTTCCATACCTGTGGAAACGCTTTTTTTTATGAAAAAATTTTTGATATTGATTTTATTGGCCTTTAGCAGCCAATGTCTTGCCCAAAGCCCCTTTCAGCAATTATATGCGGGGGCTTATTTTACCGGTGATGCAGAAATGTACTACCTGGGACCATCTTTCCTGGTAGGGGCTGATATTTTATTGATGGCTCCCGGTCTGATACTTTCTCCCTATGGTCAGTATTTTTCGGTGAATTACACCAATGAATCTTATGATGCTGCCGTATTGGCTGTACTACTTCAATTTGATTTTAATCCCAAAAAGTCAAATGCATTGTTTATGGGCTTTGGTCCTTCATTTTCTTTCAGAAGGGAAATTTACCATAATATTGAGGAAAGCAACAGGTTTTTAATTCCTGCAATCAGGGTGGGTTATCGTTTTTTGTTTAAAAACCTAAATGTTAACGCTGAAATTACAACACCTGCTTTCTACAGACAAAATCTTTCCTTTGAGCTTTTCACATTACCTTCTGTCGGCATAAGAATAGGTGGATTTTCCAGATGAGTTATATAGAGGTACAATTTTTGCTCAGTAATTTTAGTAAATGATCTATTCTTTTAAAACAATTTTCAGGAAATATCTGAACTATTATTATTAAATTTAACATATGAAAAGCCTCTATTTGATAACTCTATTTTTGATTTTTCTACTTGCTTGTGAGAAGCAGGAGGAGATAGTCCCGGTTGAAGAAATTAAAGACCCGGTGTATGAAATGCTTTCCGAGATAAAATTTAAACTGATCCCACTATCCGACCATGAATTACAGATCAATTGGATTTATCCCGATACCCTGTCCTTTCAATCTGTCTGGCTTTTTCAGGAAGAAGACACTATCGGCAAATTCAATCTGACTGAATCCAATATAGGGTCAATTGACCAGGCAAACATTTCTTACCAGTTTAAACCTGGACAAACCTATCATTTTCATTTGCAAGCTCCGGCATCTGATAGCTTGATCTACTATTATCAGATTAATAACTATCAGCATATTTTTAAAAATGATTTTTTTTCGGTGGAAAAAATCATGGAATTTGACCATGCCCTGGAAATCGATATTTCACCTTCGAGGAACTTTATGTTTGTCTATGACTATATCAATAATGATTTTTTTCTAAAAAAATATGATCTGAACCTGGATCAAATGACCGTTTATCCCGGAGATAGTATTCCGGGACAATTTTTCCGGGCTATCTCAGATCAGGAGATCCTGATACAGTCTCATGAATTCCAGGGAAGATATCCTACTAAAGATTCCATTGCTATTCAACGTTATCACCTGGATCAGGATACTGCCCGTTTTTTAGCCTGGGGTTCTGATGGATATGGGCGTTATTCCCGGGTAGTGGACCACCAGATCCTGATCACCAATCCTGTTTTTTCCAGCAGAACCAGTTCTGTGATCGATCTTGAATATGATACTATCGTTAGATCCTATTTAAATACCACCATTGATTTTCGATATATAAGAGAATATAATTATGATCATATATATTACAAAAACTTCATCATAGATGTACCAACAGGTAAATTTTTGACACCATTAAATTTACCCTCTACTGCTTATGTTTCGCTGATGGACCCCAATCAATATGGAATAGTGGTTAATAGTAAAAACCATGAAAACCAACCTTATCAAAACAAGTTTCTGGTGTATCAAAATAAATCAATACTATTTGAAAGTGAGTTTGACCAGGATCGTAGCTTCCTGTTTGGATCTTTGAGCCAGGTGAGGAACAACCAGTACCTGTTTTATCAAAGCTTTGATTATAGTGAAGAGATCAACCTGGATGGATTTTATCTGCTAGACCTGGAACAGCAAGAGGTTCAGTTGATTCAGACCACAGCTTTAGATTTTTATGATTACTTCGAAATTGATCAAAATCAGTTGATTGCCTTTAGCCACAGGGATGGCATGTACCGGTTAAATAAAATACAGAATTGATAATATAATTCAGTATTTGATATCCTATTATCACTCTGTATGGAATACTTCAACGAATGCTGAAAATTACTGATGGGATGATATCAGACCTTGGCCTGGTTGATGTGTATATTTGTTTTTAAAGCAAACATGCTGGTTCTACTATAAGGATTACCACAGTATTCCCCTCTCAGTTCTTTCAAAACCTTTCTGCCAAAAGTCGGTCAGGACCTATAGCCAAGTCCTGGACTTTTCTGCGGCTTAATTGCTTCTTTATGTGAAAATTTCAGACCTAATATTCCTGAGAGCTGCTTAGCTTAAACCGGGAGATCTTGTGCCATTGCATCACTGCATAAGAGAACAGAAAAGCAGAAACAGTGCCTTCAATAAATATTTGAATTCCCACCAGGTAAGGATTCATGTAGCTGCCCAGCAGATCATTATTTTTGATGTCAATCATAAATCCAGGATCCAATACAGTGACATATAAAAACGAAAATATGGCAAAAGTCAATGAGGCAATAAAACCCACTGCCAACCCTGCACCCAATCCTTTAAAATAATTGAATTCCCGGCTTTTCTTCCAGTTTCTCACAGCCAGTCCTATCCCTCCCAGCATAATAAATGCATTTAAATACCTTAATTCCAGGATATGGATCAAACCAAACATTTTCATAGCAAAAAAGTAAACAATTAATCCCGCTGCGGTAATCAGGCCCCATTTTATGTTCAATGATCTCATGAGAAAAAATTTTAGTTATACAATAAAACACTGGGTTAAAACTTTGTGAAGTCGAATTGTTCACCACTACCCCATTCAAAGACTGGGGTGGATAAGATCATTTTACCTGATATAATTTCCGCATATTTGTTTTTCCCTGTATATTTAACTTACATTTTTTTCATTAAAAACGTCATTTTTTGCTATATGTATAAAAGAATTGTTGAAAGCTTTTTCCCAAATCCGGTAAAATATCCTACCTACTTCATCCTGGTGGTGGGCATCTTTGTGATTTTTACCAGCTATGCCATCGGACTGGGCATTGTAGCTGTGTGTTTAGCCATCATCACTGCCAATGAAGGTATAATGATTGACTTTGAAAAGGGTCGCTTTAAAAGCTACTGGAGTGTAATGTTGATCAGGGTTGGAAAATGGGAACCAATACCGAAATTTGGTCGTCTTTTGCTGGTGCCGGAGTTAACTCAATTTACCGGCACTTCGTTTTCCCTAAGAACTACGGAATATACCAAAAAAGAAACAGGCGTTAGGTTGTATTATCTCCATAGTAACGATTACATTCTGGCATCTAAAGGAAAAATAGAAAAAACCAGGAAAGATGCCGAATTCCTGGCCCAAAAGCTGAAGCTGAAACTGGAAGATTATTCGGCGGTAAAAATCTCACCTGAGTCAGAAAAAAAAAGTTAGTAATTGCCCCTTAAGGCTATTACTAACTCTGACTAGGCTAAATGCAATGTCTGTACTTTACCGGCTGAGTTCGCCGCTCCAGCCCATCATACCTCCGGCCAGATTGTGCAGCTTGGTGAAACCCATTTTAGACATTTCACGGCAGGCAGCAGCGCTACGGTTGCCACTGCGGCAATATACATAATAATTTTTATCCTTATCCAGCTGAGCAATTTTATCAGCAAATGCCGGAGACATGATATCAATATGTAAGGACCCGGGAATATGTCCCATTCGATGCTCATCGGTGGTCCTGACATCGATCAGTTTGTAAGAGTTTTTAGGCTCCGACTTCAGCTTTTCTTCCAGCTGATTACAATAAATGGTTTCAAAAGACTTAGTTGATGTGAAAAGATTACCAAATACACTCATTTTATTATTCTTTTAAGATTTTAAAAATTCATTAATTAGATTATACATTCAATTTTTCCAGTTTTTCATTTCTCAGGGTCGTGGGACACTTTCCTGCAATAAGTTCCAAACCTTCCACCAGTTTTACCTGATCATAGCCACCATGCACATTGACAAAATTATGGATTCCACGGGCTTTTAATAAGGAGGCGGCAATCATCGAACGGTAACCTCCGGCACAGAACATGGCATATTGCTGATCCGGCTGCAACTGATCCAGGTGGTTGGTCAGATCTTTCAGGGGGATATTCAGGGTGTCTTTTACATGTTCAGTTTGGGTTTCTGTATTGTTCCTGATATCCAGTGTTTGATAACCTTGTTCCATTAAAACTGGTACCTGATCCGGCTCAACAGATTTCACTGTTTCTACTTTCTTACCAGCTTTTCTCCAGGATTCAATGCCTCCATCCAGGTATCCTTTCACATTTTCAAAACCTACCCGGGCCAATCTTAATACTGATTCTTCTTCCGCTCCCGGTTCTGTCACCAGGATCAGGGACTGACCAATATTCAACAGGGTACCTACCCATACCGCGTATTGACCATTCAAACCGATGTTCAATGCACCTTTTACAAATCCTTTTTCGAATGAATCCGGGTCGCGGGTATCAAGGATCACGGAACCTTCCGCTTCGGCCTGTTCAAATGCCTCCACGGATAACGCATTCAGGTTTCGTTTCATCACCTCATCAATATTTTCGTAACCGGCTTTATTGATCCGGGCATTTTCGGGGAAATAAGCTGGAGGTTCACTCAGGCCTTCAGTTACTACTTCTACAAACTGTTCCTTGCTCATGGGTTGCAAGGCATAGTTAAACCTTTTCTGATCACCCAGGCTGGAAGTGGTTTCTTTACTCATGTTTTTGCCGCATTGCGAACCGGCTCCATGTCCCGGATAAACAATGACATCATCAGCCAGAGGTAATATTTTATTTCTTAAAGATTCAAATAAATGACCGGCCAGGTCTTCCCTGGTTAAATCTGTCTTAACAGCCAGGTCTGGTCTGCCAACATCCCCAATAAATAAGGTATCGCCTGTAAAGATAGCATGGTCTTTACCTTCCTCATCGATCAACAAATAGGTAGTAGATTCCATGGTATGTCCCGGTGTATGTACTATTCTGATATTTACATCTCCCAGTTCAAACAGTTCATTGTCGGTAGAAACATATGCAGAATAAGAAGGCTGTGCATTAGGACCAAATACAATGGTAGCTCCAGTCGCTTTGGCCAGGTCGATATGACCAGAAACAAAATCAGCGTGGAAGTGGGTTTCGAAAATGTATTTTACTTTTGCCCCTCTTTTTTCAGCCAATTCCAGGTAAGGCTTTGTTTCTCTCAGCGGGTCGATGATGGCTGCTTCACCATTTGATTCAATATAATAGGCAGCTTCTGCTAAACATCCGGTATAAAGTTGTTCTACATACATAATATTATAATTTTTTAAGGTTTTTGATTTTATATTAAATATTTATTTGATACATATTAAAATAAGAGCTCACTGGAAAAAATATAAATTCCCATCAACAGCACAAACCAGCCAAAGCCCTGCTTCAATTTAGCTGCAGGAACATGTTTGGAAGAAATCGACCCAAAAACAATTCCTACTACAGCCAGTCCGGTAAATGAAAGTAAAAAGGTCCAGTCAATGGACTGATTACTTACATCGCCCAGGAAACCGATCAGGGATTTTGCCGAAATGATCAGCAGGGAAGTACCCACAGCCAGCTTCATGGGCAAATTGGCTAATAATACCAGGGCCGGTACAATTAAAAAGCCCCCACCTGCTCCAACAATGCCGGTCACCGTTCCTACCAGGCCACCTTCCGCCACAATTAAGGGGTAATTGAATTTGGGATTTTTTTCTTCCGCGCCGACCAGTTTTTTTCGCTTGTTAGAGATCATAGATACCGAGGATAAGATCATGATCAGGGCAAAGAATACCATGATCGCTATATTTTTGGTCAGGGTAAAGCTGCCAATCAGGATCAGGTTATCCGGAATAGCCGGTATCACAAATTGTCGCATCACGAATACCATAATGGCAGCCGGGATCATTAACAGGAAAACCTTTCCGAATCGTTTGTCGTTTTGAACCGATTGCCTGATCACCAGGGCCAGGGTAATGGCAAAGGCAATGATCAGGACCAGGAAAAAGATCACATCACCAGTGATGTCCATAGAACCAATACTAAATAAAGTCTCAGGTATGGATGGCACTAAAAACTTGCGGGTAGCATAAACAGCCAGGAACGATGGTACGGCAAATACAAAAGCAGCCCGGTAATGTAAAAGACCTTCCCGCATATAATTTAATGACCCTACTACGGAAGAAACACCCACTACAAACAAGGAATATCCGGTAGCTAATACAGGATCAATGCCAAAAATATAAACCAACACCGGTACGGTAAGTATGGAACCGCCCCCTCCTATTAGTCCTAAAGTAAATCCTATGATAATTGCGCTAAAGAATCCAAGTATTTCCATTTTTTTAAAAAATCTTGTTTTTGGTATTTATGCAAATATACGATACATATGAATAAATGTTTATATATTCATGTATAAAATTTAAAAAATTTCTCCTTTTCTGATTTATAACCTTTTAGCAAGCTTAAAAAAATAGCAAGCAAAGCTGTATCTTATAGAAAATAATGCATTATACTATTAGAAAGCATATAAAAAGTAAAAAAAATGGACCAGAACGAGCAACAACTGATAGCAGCAGCTAAGAAAAATCCCAAAGCCATTGAAAAAATATCTTATAGTCACCAGTTACTTTAGATCCAACAGTTACCTTAGATCCAACAGATTTCTCCTGATGACTAAATGATGCACTTACCAGATAGTTCACTGATTGTCAGTTTGACCTATTGATCAAATTCAAAAACGTCTTTAGTTTTCCACGATTTCCACCGATAAAACAATTCGTAAAAAGCTTCTTCATTTCCAATACATTATCAATTTACTAAACCATAATTTACAAGAAAAAATACCTCGATATGGTAAATCCAAAATGGATTTCTCCATCAAAAAAGTTGTCTGAAGTATTGGTAATGTACTGATTGGCCAGCAAACCAGTGCTATTGGTAAAAAACAGGGAAAACATATGGTTGAAAGTTTCAAAATCCAAACCAACAGAGATTGGATTATAATAAGGTATTTCATCCTGAATTTGGCTAAAATTATAATAATACTCTGCTACCAGTGAGGTAGTATTGGTAATTTTTAACCTTCCCGCCGCTCCCAGAGCAAAACTGCTGTTTTCTTCTTCTCCTAATTGGGTCATATTCTGATGAACATAGGAAGGCATTATTTGAAGAGATAGTTTGTTAAACTTCCTGGCTATGATCAACTGAGTATTGTAGTTCAGGCGATGACTGAAGTCAAAAATTTCTTTTTCCGATTCATTGAACTCCCTGCCATTGATGGTGGTGGAAAAAAATGCAGAAATACTAAATGGATTTCGAGAGATATTGGCGGTTTGCTGCATCAGGTTATATTTCAAATAAACATCATGGAACCGCTCAAACCTGCTTCTGCCAATTCCTATACTGATCCGGTCAGTCAGACCGTAATCCAACCCCATTCGGACATTGGCATAATCGTCCAGGCCAAAAAAATTGGAATAGCCTTCATTGATCCGGCCAAAACGGTGACCAATGGTAAAGTTCAGGGTCCTTTTATTAAGTGTGACCACCGAATGACCATTATGGACTCTGTAGCCCCGGAAAACATCGGTCACATATTCCACCTGATCCGGGGTATCATCCTGAAGTTTCCTTTCCCCTTGCGGAGGGTTTTCAGCCATTATCATGGTTGTAAAGCAACAATTAATCAGTATGAGCAGGGATATGTTTTTCATTTTATTATTAGTTACAGTTAGCGCCTTGGTCTATCCACTTTAGTATGATATTAATTTTATCTTGTGACATTAAGCCGGAAGGGGGCATGGGATCATTTTGATCCTGTATTTTTTTTCCTACCATAACCGCGTTTTTACTTACCTCCTGGCAGTTGCTCAATAGCGGGGAGGAGACTCCATTGTGGCAAGCGATACATTCCGTCTGAATGATAGGGGCTATTTCGGTAGTATAATCAATAGGTTCATCTTCGTAGGTGGCATTTAAATTCACCGGTCGGGGGGGCATAATAAGAAAAGTACTGGGCGCAGTGGCATCAGTCAGATGCTCTACATCCCCTTCCCATCGCTCAAATATTTTACCGGGAATATCATCAGCAATTACCTGGATCTGATTGCCATCAGGATAATTACCGCTACCCTGGCCATTATTCACCACCAGGCTGAAGGTGTTGGCGGGAGGTGGTTCGATATAAACATCCACACTATCAGCTACATTTACTTTGGAAAAATCATATCTGGCCAGCACCAACTTAATTCTGTGTATCCCGGTATCGATCTGGGAAATGGTCAGGCTGTTTTGTCCGAAATGGAACCCCCGGTTTTCTCCATCAATGAAGTACTGGATATGCTTCCCGTTTTCGGCTACCTGCCAGTTGGTCAATTGGTACCGGATCGTAATCGGTCTTTCCATTGATGCGTTGGCAGAGGGTTCCAATATTTCAATGTTGGGGATATTGTTTTGCAGACTATCCTCCAGTTGATTTTCCAAAATCAATTCTTCCATGCTATCATAATGACAGCTGATCAACAGCCACAAGGTCAAAAGATATAAGATTCCGCTTTTTTTCATTGAGGTCAGTTCATTTTTATACTATTCTTCAGGTGCTCCTGACTCTACCCATTGCGTGATGGTTTCAATTTGCTGTTCCGTCAGGGTCTTTCTGGAATATTTGGGTGGCATGGGATTTTTTGCATAATTGACTCTGAATTTTATCCTATGCGCCCAGGCTTTGGCCCGCTGATACTGCAAAAAATAGGGTGGCATGGTACCATCATGGCAATTTTCTATGGCACAGGTGGATTCAATAATAGGTTCTATATCTTTATTGTAGGTAATTTTTTCTTCGTTATTGACTTTCATACTTTGAATATCCCAGCTCAGTAAAATTCCCAGCAGGATAAATACTACAGATACATATTTGCTTTTAAATTTCTTCATTCCTTTTACTTTATGCTTGAACTAATTATTGTTAGCTCCCTGATCAATCCAGGTAACAATTTTATCAATCTGATCCTGGGTGAGCCTCACCTTCGAATCTTTGGGTGGCATTGGCGCCCGAGGTAAAGTTACTCGCAGTTTGATTCGCTGGGCCCAGGCCCTGATACGATTGTATTTGGTCAGATTAGGCGGTGTTTGCCCTCCGATATGACAGGTCTCGATGGCACATGTTTGCTGAATTATAGGTAATACCTCTTTTTCAAATGAAACCACCTCTTTGACAGCAATATTTTCCGCTTTATTAAAGCCTGAAAAAGTAAACAGCAGCCCTAAAAAAATAAAAAAATGTATGATTTTTCCATTCATAGTTAATTTTTTTTAGCGCCCTGATCCACCCAGTCAGCTATCAGTTTTTTCTCCTGCTCAGTCAAAGTTCCTGTTGTAGGCATATAACCGGTCTGGGTGTACTCTTTGATCAGATCGGCATATTCTTTTACACCCTCGTAGGTGGTCAGGTCGGAGTAGTTGGAACTTGAATTATGACATCCTGGGGTGTTACAATTTACTGTCAGGATGGGCTTTATGTCTTCCGCATAACTTACTATGCCAATAACCTCATCCTTATATGTTGCTTCTAGCTGAATATCCTGAGCCGGCATGGTGACAGTGGTAGAGGATTCATCCACATCAGCCAGATAGTTACTATCCCCGATCCAGACATCGAATGATTTGCCGGCAGAGGCAGGATCAGCAGTAATATTTACCTGAGCCCCCTCCTGGTAATCTCCTGATCCTGAACCATTGACCACTGTTAACAAATAAGTGTCGGTAGTTTCTTCATATGAAGCAGTAATTTCAACTGAGCTGGCAGGCATGATCAAGGTAGTACTAGCCTGGTTTTTTTGGGAGAGGTACTGAACATCGCCAGTCCAGGATATAAATTTTTTACCGGATAGGGTATTGGCTGTTACGTTTACTACTTCATTATAAAAGTAATTTCCTGAACCGGCACCTTGATTGACGGTCAGCACAAAAACACTGTTTTTGTAAACAGCTTCTACCGTAATATCCTTTTCAGGAATGGTAATCACTGTCTCAGCAGCCATTATATCAGCAATAGTTTGTATATCTCCGGTCCATTGATCAAACTCCATTCCTGTTTCAGGTTGATCAGCTTGTATAGGAATTTGTTCACTGATTTTGTATTCTCCTGAGCCTGAGCCATTTTTTACTGTTAGGGTTTTAATACTATCAATGGCAAAAATGGCAATACTATCTCCAAAATGAAGTTCCTGGTTGGTTGAAGCTAAAGTAAGTTTGATGATGTGCTTACCTTCATCTACCTCAAAGCTAATAGCGCCAGTTTCGAAAACTTCATTGATTTTTTCTCCATCCAGGTATTGATAAATTCGGTTTCCATTGGGTTGGAGAGTAAAATTTTCAAGCAGATATTTTACTTCAAAAATGAGATTGGTATTGGCATTGTTTTCCGGAGAGGTAATAATTATAATGGGATCCTCACCTACATTAACCTCTGCACTTCCTTTGCAACCTTTCTCATCTACCACATAAATGGTATAATCACCCGGAGCCAATCGAGTGAATTTATTCAGTTGCTGGTATAGCGTGTCATTTTTACTGAATTCATAGTTTCCCATACCTCCTTCAGCTGTCACTTCCACCATACCGTTTTCCTGATTGTGAGCAGCATTTTTAACCTGAACAATGGTAATGGTGGGCAATTCTGTACATTCATTTTCCGGACTTTCATCCTCATTACAGGCAGCCAGGAAAGTCATGAACAGAAGATGAAATATCAATCTGTTTGTATTCATAACTTTTACAATAAAAAATCCAACAAAGGGTGTTCAGGTTACTATAAGTCGAGCCAAAGGCTGAATCAAGCAAGTCCATCTGAAATTAATCAGACGGACTTAGCATGAAATAGAATCTTTTGTTGAGCTATTCCGGAATTAATTCCAGCTTAAATTCGGCATTCGGTTTGCCATCGATATTATTTTCTACCACCCACATCAACACCATTTCCTTCTTGGTAATAGATTCAATCTGAGCTGTTGACTGGCTGTCTCCTTCATCAAATAAAATGACGGTAGGGTTGCCCAGATCGTCCACGCTAAAGGTGCCGGAAGCAGATTTGGAACCATAGTTCGGGATAGAACTCAAATTGCCAAAGACTGTGGTGTAAGTACCTTTTTCATTTTCTGTAAATTCAAAAGTGACCCGGTAGTTACCGTTGGTATTGATGGCCTCAAAACTATCCCCTGATTTTTCATAAAACTGAGCTTCCTTCCAGGTAACCGGCAAAAACGCTTCGGCTGTCGGTGCAAAATTAGCGGTGACTGTGACATCATTGGCAGGCATGGTAATGGATGTAGTATCTTCATTGGTATCGGCAATTTCGCTGCTTCCGGTCCAGTTTAAGAACCCTTGCCCATCTGCCGGCTTATTAGCAGCTATTTCTACTTCTTCACCTTCTTCGTATTCGCCGCTACCTGCACCATTCTCTACAGTAAGGGTATAGATATCTACATAGGTGGCCGTAACGGTGGTGGCCTGACCAGGCATGGTCAGGGTAGTAGCTGCTGCTGTTACATCATCTACTGCGTCTACATCGCCTGTCCACGCTTTGAATTTTTTACCGGTTTCAGCGGCATTGGCTTCAATGTTTACGGTTGCACCTTCTTCGTAATCACCACTGCCGGTTCCATTTTCAACGGTCAGGGTAAAAGTTTCGGAAGTATATGTAGCTGTAATGGTCACATCCCGGTCAGGAATGGTTACAGAGGTGGAGGCAGCATTTACGTCGGCTACAATATCAGTATCACCCGTCCAGGCTTCAAAAACCTGCCCGTC
This sequence comes from Candidatus Cyclobacteriaceae bacterium M3_2C_046, assembly GCA_051418075.1. Taxonomy (GTDB): domain Bacteria; phylum Bacteroidota; class Bacteroidia; order Cytophagales; family Cyclobacteriaceae; genus JBPRGG01. Next base: position 118,770 of record JBPRGG010000087.1, read on the forward strand.
CGGAGCCTCATTGGCCTGAACATTTATTACTTCATCTTCTTGATAGGTTCCGCTTCCAGTGCCACTATTTACTGTAAGAGTAAAGGTGGGGTTTTCATCGTCCTTTTTACAGGAAGAGAAGAAAAATACGCTCGAAACAACCCCAAGCAGAATTATTGTTCTCAAAATTAGTTTAAATTGTTTCATAGAATAATTTCGTAAAAGTTAATAAAAAGTTTATTTAGTACTTCCCACCGATACTCCTGGTATTTAAGGCCAGGCTATCTGGAAAAACTGGCAACCTGGATGGAACCTTGGTCAGTCCAGTGGTATCATTTAATGATTTCATAAATGCAATCAGGCTTTCTTTTTCATAGGATGTTAAATTTAACGGATCAGGCGGTAAAGTCTGATTGGGTACATCGATGCCCAAACCGATTCCTCCTCCTTTGTCGTAGAAGTCCACTACTTCTTCCAGCGACTGGTAAACACCATTGTGCATATAAGGCGCTGTAAACTCGATATTCCTGACTGTCATGGTTTTGAATGAGTGCTTGTAGATGTCTGCTCTTTGCGTGACATTACCCCTGTTACGACCCAGATCCGGATCTATTTCAGGAGCTAAGGTATCGGTAGAAGCAGGCACTCCCAATACTTCTGTTTCATTATCACGATAAAGCGGCGGTACTAAACCATTGAATGTCGGCGCAAAATGACAGGTGCCACAAGCCGCTTTTCCCATAAACAAATTAAAGCCATCTTTTACCTGTTGATCGATGTGTACTTTTTCTCCCCGCACATAGCGGTCAAATTCAGAATCAAGGGCAGTCAAAGATGACACATAAGCCGTTATGGAAGCTGAAATGGTGTATTTATTGATCAGCTTATCTTCTTCCATATAAGGAAAGACCTGGCGAAATCTCTGCTGGTATTCCTGGCTGGACAATAATTTATCAATGATTTCGATATAGGTTGTATTCAGCTCTTTGTGGTCGAAAACCACATGGTCGATTTGATTTTCGAGATCTCCCTTGCGTAAATCATAAAAAAACTGGTCAGAATAGACAGCATTGATCAAAGTGGGTGCGTTTCGTTGCACCGTTCCTTTGAAATCCATGGCCAGGCTTTTTGCCATTCCATCTGTAAAAGCTAACTTAGGATTGTGGCAGGATGCACAGGATCGCTGGTTGTTTTTGGATAGGACAGGGTCAAAAAATAAAAGCTGACCCAGTTCAATCATTTCCGGCTGTTGTAATTCTTCACCGGGGACCATAGTGTAAAAGTAGGGATTAATAAAATCCTGATCAAACAGGTTGTCAGCAAAGTAGTTTAAGGAAAACTTGGTATAGCGGGGATTGGTTTCGTACATGGTTTCTACACCTAACGCGGTATGCACCTGCAAAATCTTATCATATAAAGGATTGACGTAAGCGGTAAGAAATTGCAAGCGGTCAAATGAATCAAAATCCGGATGCTCTTTAATAAATTGAATGGCATTTTGATAGGTATCGACCACTTCAGCTCCCAGCTGCTTATCTTTTTGATTTAATAAAGCCTGATAGGCTCCAAACTCCCTGTTTAACTGGCTCAGTGAAGTCATTGCTTCATCTAAAGATAACAAGGCAGCTGGCGAATCAAATCCTGTTACACCTAAGGTAAAAATCCGGATAAGCTGCAGGCGGCTGGCTTCAAAAAACTGCCGATGATTCAAAGGAACCACCTTCATTCGTCTGGAAGCTTCACGGGTACGCTCATTAAACTGACGGGATAGGTCAAGTAATTTGGCTCTGTTTTCCCCGTACGTTCCTGTATACAAAAGCTCTTCCATAATTTGCAACCCCTTGGGTTCGATTACACTGATCGAGGATGCATTTCTCTCCAATTTGGGTAAGGGAGCCCCGTGCAGGTAATCATTGACAAATTCCTGATCCAGATACGCCATCCAGTGTTCAACTTTCTTAAAGCTTTGCCTTAAATCATTGAAGGCAGTGGTCAGTGTACTGTCAAATTCAGGTTTTTTTTGAAGCAGGTGGTAAAATGCATCTGCATCTAGCTTAAGCTGATCCAAATTGTTATGGAAATCATTTTCAATAAAACTCATCGGACCTTCATCAGGACTGGTAGATCGAAAGGAGGAAATCATTACCAACAGTCCTGCCACACCACCTATTATTAAAATGATTTTATTCATTATCTACAGAAGTAAAGTATGATTTTATGATATGAAGAAAATGATTAGGCTGTAAAAAACAGCCTAATCAATGTATAATCTTGTTTATTGGATAGAGACTTTACCTGAGAAGCCTTTGTTGGTTTTTAACAGGTAAACACCTTTTTTCAAATCATCTACCCGAAGTGAAGAAACCTGACGGGCTACTCTTATTCTTTTACCCATAGCATCGTACAATGCTACATCCACCACTTCATTGAAATTAAGTGTTCGGGAAACAGGGTTAGGATAGATGGTGAAATTTTTTGAATTCAACGCTTCTTCTTTTAATTCAGTAACTTCATCAATGGCTGACACGGCAAAATCCCAGCCTGTAATAGCGTAAGTTAATGAATTGTTGAAAGGATAGTTATTTACATCTTCGCTGGAATTGGGATGCTGAGAGTTAGCAAAAACTGTTTTTCCATCCGGAGTGGCTATAGGACCAGTCACTTCTGCACCCTGAGGTATCACAGATATTCGGATCAGATCGTCTACCGTAGGATCAGCAATGCTCATATCCAGCAGGAATAATTCACAGGTCCTGTTACTGATTCCGGCTGGTACCCTACCATTGGAAGTACCATTCAGGTCTTCGGCAATGATCATAAAAGTTTTACCTTCTACTTTCAGGTAGGACAAACCATCAGGATTACCTAAATGCTTGTCAGGATAAGCAGCCATGTCCGGAGATTCTGGATAGTAAGGACCACCATTCAGGTACACATCTACCATATCAGTAGCAGGGTCATAAACTAATACACGGCCATAATAGTCATTGAACTGACCATTTGTAACCATATCAAGGATCTCCTGATCAGGTTTGTCATCAGAAATGCCTAATACTTCTCTAACGGCACTTACAATATGAGGGCTCACTTGTCCACCTAATGCTAATTCATCCCCCCATCTGGTATTACCACCTCTGACAATATTGTCTCGTGCAGTTTCGGTCATGTAGATTTTTCCATCGATTTGAGTGGCCCATTCCAATCGGTTGAACATGGATGCACCTCTGGAGTAAGCACTGTCCTGGATATACAACATTTCATCCAGGCTGCCATTATTCATTTCTATCCAGTTGCCCATATCTCCACCGTCATGCTTGTATACATATAATGTACCTTTAGTGAAATCACCGGCTTCATCAGCCACAAATTTAGAGAATAGACCAGGTGTGTTATCTTCAGTCAGGTAAACAATTTTGTTATCATCCATAAAAGCGCCACCTTCATAAGCCTGACGTCCCCAGTTGTACTGTTTTCTCAAAGCTACGGCTTGCTTAGGATCGATTTCTACCATCCAGTTTTTGTTCTGGTATTTTTTGATGGTTTCATCTTTAAATAAGGGATCCACTACCGGTGTTATAGTCTGGCCATTGGCTGTTCCTACACCGATGGTAAAGTCGGAAGTATCACGGTCTACAATACCATCGTTACCAGATACCCACCACTCTTCCGCAGTCCATATTCTACCTTCAGGACTTACAATTCCACCGCAGTTCATACCTGTTTCACCTACAGTGTTTACAAAGTCTACGTTAAAGAACTTTCCGCTTCTTCCATCATTCAAAGTTTGATCTACGATTTCGATCTCATCGGTCAAGGAATTTCTTTTCACTTTAAAAACAGTCATTCCTCCACCGTCACCAATGGAGTCATTCATTTCTTTCATTTCGTGGTTTACAGAAATCCAACCCAAATCATCACTCTCAGTATCAGGAGTAAACCCGATAAAATCATGCCATTGCTTGGCAATAGCTTCACCAGCTTCGTTACCATAAGTAGGAGTAGTTTGTACTTTATCTACACCTCCTACAAATAAAACCTGAAATTTAAGTGGTGATGGTGGCATCATTACTTCATTGGGAAGAAAGTCGACGTCTTTAGGGTCAACCTCTACATCAAACATAAACTGGCTGTATCCAGCTAATGACAATGACAGCATAAAAAATAGCGAAAGATAAATTTTTTTCATAGGTAAATATTTTTGTTTTTAGGTAAAAATTAATCTCCTCAAAGCTATGATAGTAATATTACCTTTAAATTAAGCTGGGTTGATGAAATGTTTAATATTAAAAATAGTCTGTGCGACAAGATTGGCTGAGACTGACATCCTATAATCCGAAAATTTTACATGTAAGGAAAATGCCAGAAAAATAAGATAATGCCGGCAGAATTTACAATAAGTTTATGGTTTCCACATTGAACTGACACCAAGATGTTTAGATTGAGTTTAAAAATGAGCAAAGCAAAACAATATTTGGAATGATATTAAAAACATTAACAGACTTAACTATTTGATAATATAAAATTTATGTTTCCCAAAGATTATCTTTGTATTAATTGTCTGAATTAGCCTCCTATAATGCTTGTGGTCCTTTTATCTTTGAAGCAAAAAAAGCCATGAAAATCGTCTTTTACTGTATTGCTTTTTGTTTATTACCTGTCCTTCTTTTGGGACAAAACCAGAAACTCACTAATCTTGAAGGTACTACTGCCAGGGCAAGTAATGAAGAAATTAATCCGGCACTGGCCATAGATGGCAACACTTCTACCCACTGGGAAAGCCAGGGTTTTACCAAAAGGTCCACCCAGGCATGGTTTGAAATTGAATTGCCCCAAGCCTGTTTGGTACGTAAAATAAACATCAATTGGAAAGTACCTGCTACCAATTTTAAGCTTTCCTATACTGATAGTTTGGGTAATTGGCAAACAGTAGAATTTGCCCGCAATAATAATAAATATGCCAATTCAGTTGTCAACCATTTCGAAGCTACATTTGTCACCAACAAAATCCAGATTAAAATGCTCAGCCGGGTTATGATGTCGGTGTTCACAGGAGGTGATATTTTTGATGATGAACCGATTGGCTATGCCATTAAGGAAATTGAAGTGCTAGGGGAAATTGTAGATGATGAAAATACGATTAATTAATAGCCTCTATGCAGGATTAACCTTTATTGTTCTTAATTCAGGGTGTAATACTGAAAAGGATAAAAATCAGGCGACTGAAGAAAAAAAAGTTCAGTCAGTGGCAGCAGAACGCCTGGCAAAAACCTACTGTGCCACCTGTCATTTGTATCCTGAACCCCATCTGCTCGATAAAACCTCCTGGAAAAAATATGTACTACCCCGGATGGGCTATTTTTGGGGTATTTACCCCCACGATTCGGTCAGACAGGGCTTGATAGAATCCGGTTCAGGGGGACAAATGGTAGAAGCAGCCAAAGTGTTTCCTGAAAAGGAACTGCTCCCGGAAGAAACCTACTCCAGGATTGTGGATTTTTATCTTGAAAATGCACCGGATCAGTTACCTGACACTACAAACCCTGAAAAAAGCATTTTAAGATTATTTGATATACATATCCCCAATTTCAGGATGTCTCCTCCCAGCACCACCATGGTAAGCATTAACCCAGATCAAACTGTATATTTGGGAGATGCCCATACTAAAAGTTTTTACCAATTTTCTGCCGGAGCTGATTTACTACAAGCCGCCCGGCTAAAAGAAGGAGCAGTTTGGCTGGAAGCATTACCTGATCAATTACTGATCCTGGTGATGGGATCTTTTTCACCCACCGATGATCAATCGGGTTTCCTGATTTCTTTATCTTTGAATGAACAGGGTAAAGCAAAGGTTTTAATAGATGATCTGCAACGCCCTGTTCATTTTGTAAGAGGGGACCTGGACCAGGATCAACTTCCGGATCTGGTGATCTGTGAATTTGCCAAATGGACCGGCTCCTTGTCCTGGTGGAAAAACCTGGGCAATGGTTCCTATCAACGTAAGGTATTAAGAAACAAACCCGGTGCCACTAAGTCGTACATCAGAGATCTAAATAAGGATGGGTTCCCCGACGTGGTAGCACTGTTTGGGCAGGGTGATGAAGGTATTTTTGCCTTTTACAATGACGGAAAAGGAAATTTCAAAGAAAAAAACCTACTCAGGTTTTCCCCCAGCCATGGTTCCAGTTATTTTAACTTCTATGATTTTAATGGCGATGGAGCAGATGACATCATTTATACCGCCGGAGATAATGCAGATTTTCGCCCAGTACTTAAACCCTATCACGGGATCTATATTTTTCAAAATGATGGTCAGAATCAATTTCATCAAACGTTTTTCTACTCCCTTAACGGAGCCTATGCAGCCTTTCCCGATGATTTTGACCTGGACGGCGATACAGATATAGCGGCTATATCTTTTTTTCCTGATTTCACTCATCACCCTGAGGAAGGTTTTGTCTGGCTGGAAAACCAGGGTGATTTCACTTTCAAACCCCATCATTTACCCCAACAGGGCTGGGGACGATGGATCGTGATGGACCAGGGAGACATTGATTTGGATGGTGATCAGGACCTGGTATTAGGTTCATTAGCCTTTGAAGTAATTTCTCCCCGGAGTGCTGAATTTATGCAGGAATGGGTAAATGCAGGAATTCCTTATATTTTACTGAAAAACAATACCATACAATAATTAATATCTTCGGGAAATACGTCGCAATAAACCTACTCCAAAAACAAGAATTTTCCTGTTTTTATAAGGGGTGGCGGGGCGTTCCTCCTCTCCTGCTCCACTATGATCTTATAAAGGTACATTCCCGGCTGGTAGTGGCCTTTATCCAGTTTTATGAGCTTATTTTTTGCTTTAGAAGAGAAACTTCTGTTCATCAAAATAGCTCCTGAATAGGCGTAGATCAACTGTAAGTGGATCTGATAGGTTTGACCTTCCTGGGGAAAATGAATAGCTAAATTAAAATATTGATCAGCCGGATTGGGATAGGTGTTAATGACCACCTGATTGTAAATATAGAAACTGATCGTGGCTTGCTGTTCATTACCATAAAGGTCATAGGCAACCACCGTTAAAGTATATTGTCCTGGTTCAAGATCTGCTAAGGACAGAAGAAGTGATCCGGATCTGAAATCACCTACCTCAGGTTTATACATATCAGTCAGGTCCAATGTCCTGGTTTGGGTTCCGGATAAAAATCCCACAATGGCTGGTAAATCTTCCTGATTTTGCAGGTTTTTAAAACCTAAACCACTTTCATCAAAAAATGAAACCATCAGTTTTGATTCATAGGTGATGTAATTGATATCAGAGTAAGCAGGTTGATCATCAATTTCATAGGATATTTCAGGGGGAATGGTATCAGCAAATATTTGCCCTGAATCCAGCAAAAATTTCAGATCAGACACATTTCCCATGGCATCTTTATGGCGGATACTATCCCAGGCATACAGGCTGATTTTGCCAGAAACCGAATCACCCAAAAGTTCCTGGGGGATGATATGGGAAAATTCGAACTGCCCTTTTACAACATTGACTAGTCCCCGGAATAAGATATCTTCCCGGTTCTCAAAGGTAAATTTGGTTGCTTCTCCCTGGTTTCCTAAAGTTTCTATCTGGCTAGGGCTATCGTACACCACATACTCCAGTTTTCCGTTAAATTGCTGGTCAGGGATTCCATTCTCCTTGATTTCTCCGGTATACAGAACTCCATTTGACCCTTCCTCCACCTGATTGATGCCAGTTATGTAAATTTCATTTTGAGGATAGGCCAAAGTCATAGATGGATCTCCCAATAAAGAGAAGTTGCGGTTAATCACTCCTTCGATCGCATTGTTTTTTGTTTCTAAAAATACATCTCCCAAGCGTTTCCATTGCTGATTATACTTCTCAAATACCGCATCATAAAAGGCGCGGCTTAAGGCGAAATTAGTAGTAAAAAAAACCGGCCTGGTAGTAGTCAAAAGGGCAATAGCTCCTCCATCGGGCTTCAACAATAACCTTTCTGCTCCCGATTGTCTGGCCCAATCATCAAACCGGCCGAACTCACAGGTGGCAGTAAGGAATAAGGGCAGATTATTCTGGTTTTTCCAGTTTTCGATCATATCCACCGAAAAGATGTACTCATTGGTCCAGGCAGTTTCTGCACCATGACCAATAAAATCCAGGATCAGGGTCCCCTCCTTCATGTATTGATCCAGTATTTGTACCATTTCCGGGGATCGATAGGAATTATGATCAATTTGCTGTTTGGGATACCGGTCCATCATGATCCGGTCCGGATTAAAATCGGCATAGTTTTGTTCTACCTGGCTGGCTAAAAAGTCGGATTGCAACTGATGTTTGTTATTATCTCCGTCATCAGCAAAAAAAGCCAGTTTGGTGCGCCAATCACCGATTGAAGCCGGATCAGTTTCATAGTGAATGATTTTGTTCACCAGGTTTAAAGCTTCAGTGACGGAATTCACAGGTAACCTTCCTATAGACAGGTCCATCAGATGATCATTGTTGATCCCCTTTTCACTCCACAAGCCTTCTTCCTGATCCATAAAGGCAAAATAATCATCCGAAGCAAAACTAAGCACATTATGCACGGACTCAAATGACTGGTATGTAGGTACCATGTTGGTATTATCAGGGTATTTACTTTTATAATCGTAAGAAGCATCACCCATCAGCAATACATATTTGAGCCTCTCCTGCTGGTAAAGATGTCTGATAAAATTTCGAATGGCAGTTACATCCTGACGACCACTGGAAAATTCATGGTAGATCTGATCCACAGTTACAACTTCCACCGTCAAATTGCTGAAAGACTGCCTGTGCTGAGCCAGTTTTGTTGCAGCCTCCCGGAAGGCATCAACAGTAATTATCAGAAGTTCAGGAGCGGTCAATCCATGCAAATTCTGAGGGCTAATTTTTCCCAGAATTTCAGGGGAGGGTAAATATTGAGGATCAAATGCAACGTAAGTATGTAGATAAGTACTTTGCTCGGTAAAATAAGCTTTGCCATTTTGCCAGAAAAAATCACATTTTTTTATATGATTATACTCCGTAATGTCCCAGACTACAGGTTTTTGTTTAGCCTGAAGTACATAACGAACTATTTCCCGATCTGTACTTTCAAAAACCCTGAAAATGATTGGTTCAGTTTCTAGTTTTAGGGGCTGGGTAAAATTAAGCCTCATCCAATCAAGATACAAAGACTGAGAGGAACCAGAGAGGTTTTCCACTGTGATCTCCAACTTATCTGTGAATTGCAGAAGGCTATCATGAAAAGAAAGAATTGCCTCTCCAACTTGTCCTTGTTCTCCATACTGATAAAAAGGGCTTTTTTTAATTTGAAGGGAACCTGCTTGGGCTCCGTTAATAGTAAATCGTAATTCAGTAGTTGTCGAGGCCTGACTGAGTGCCCTGACCTGGAGACTCACCTGACCAGAGTCATGGCAAATGGGAACATCATAGGTTAAAGTCAATGATTTATCTTCGGCCAGATTTTCTCCCAGCCAGTATCTGCCAGACTTTACCAGGTTTATCAATTCTTTTTCATGATGAATAAAACCATCAAAACAGGTCAAATCATGGGTATTTAGTACTGCCAGGTTTTCTCTGGTACTGATTCGTTTACCTTTTTCGGAACTGACTGTTAAAAAATAATAATTGGCCTCATCATACAGGTTTTTCTGATAATGGATTTGTCGGTTCATAGGATCAGCAGCTATCAGATCCGGACCTTCCGCATAAAAAGCAATATAATCATCTTGATGGAAAACACCATCTGCTTCTCCTTCAACATAAATGGCCAATTCTGTCAGGTCATCAGGAAATGCTTCATTATTTGACTGAGGCAGCATTCCGGTGGGAATACCGTAGATCTTGATATTCCTGGGATCCAGCAGGTCCGGATCAATTCCCATGGGCAAAAGGCTGGTGTAATCAATTTTGTAAACCCCATGATGTTTCACTGTTAATTTATAGAAATCTCCGGTGGCTAAAACAGAGTTAATTTTAGCCTGAGCCAACCCCATGGTGGAACAACACAACTGAAATAATATCGACCCAATTAATGCTTTCAATTATTTATCGGAATATAAACTTCAAAGCAATTATATACCAGGTTCTCCCGCAAAAAATAAACATTATGATATTGTAAAGTTTTATTACCGGATGATTAACTTAGTTAGAGTTGTAAAACCCAAAGCAGGGGAAATCGATTTCATTTAGTAATCCATCATTCTCCGGGCAAAAATAAATTAGATAATGATGTTATTTTTTGACGGACCGACCAAGGCTTACTGCTGTGGATTTTGTATAACAAATAGAAAAAAGCCGCCATCTACCTTAGAAATTAGTAGAATAGCAGCTTTCTATTCAGGTGCAAAAATTAAAACTCTATCTTATAACTAAGATTCGGAACCATAATACCGGCAAATTTCGTATCTGTTTTTCCTGTTTTGAGGTTATAAAAATCAGTATCAAATTCTTCGGTGCTCAAAGCATTAAGAATTTGCAAGGACCAGATGGAAGAATGATTGGGTTTATTCTTCCGGTAAGAAACAGTGAATGATACAATAGGTTGGTCATCAAATTGACTGACAAAGGCCATGTTACCCTCTGTTTCCTGGTAAACCACCTCTTTAGCCGCTATAGAAGCAGCAGTATTAATGGGTTCTTTACGATTTCCACCCATATAATTTAAACGTACATTAGCACTAAGTAAATTATTATCAGATCGCCCCACAGCCCATTCTTTTCCTGCCAAAGCATTGATCACGTAATTACGGTTAAAGCGGGTATTGCGTTCTATACCATCTGCTCCGGTATATTTCGAGTCAAACAAAGAAGCAGTTAATAAGTAATAGAAACCATTATTTAAGAACCTTTCCAGGGTCAGATCCAATCCTATATTTCTGCCTGAACCTTCACTTACCAGTTCCTGGTTGAAAAATAATTCTTCTTCAAAATTAAGGGTGGAAATATAACTATCTGGCCCTACAGGCACATCGGTCAAGTGCTGATAATAGGGCTCAACAGTCAGTCGAAGATGGTCATTGATCTTCAGGTTATAAGAAAAGACAAAATGGGATGATTTCATCAAATCAAGCTTTTTATTAGGATGCTGTCCATTTTTACGGACAAAATAAACCGGTAGCTGTTCAATTCTGCTATGCCGGCCGTAAGCTAAACCCAGGTTTTGTTTTGAATCCATCTGGTAATTCAGGCCCAGGCGGGGTTCTACCGAAGATTTTTGATTCAGGAGGAATAATTGTGAATGTAAGCCCACATTTAAACTGAGCCTTGTATCAGGTCTGATGGTTGAATGGGAATAAAATTGGATGAGGCCTGATTGTCCTTTATCTGAGGCCATTTTTACTAAATCCTCAGCTTCCTGTTGAAACTGATTTATATCTACCTGATAACCCAGAAAACTATACTTAAAGCCTGTTTTATTACTGTGTCGTGGGTTAAACTCATGAATTAAATTTGTTTGTAGCGTATAACGCCAGCTGTCATTATCTACTTTGGACTGAGGTCTGCCGTTTTGTTCATAATCCAACCGGGTTTCCTGGTGGGATAATCCATTCCCGGTGGCTGCAAAAGTCGTTTGAAGGGAAGAATTGGCTCCTAACAGAATATTATGGGAAAGGCCACTGGCATACATGTAGAGTGAAGTTTCTGAGTCATCCCGGTCTGCATCCATTTCCCAGTCGGTGGTGTCTGCTGCAGCCATTTCCTGGCCGTCCAAAGCTCCAATTCCCCAGAAAGTAAATGTTCCGGCCTTGTGGGTGGGGAAGTGGGTTTTAAAAGCAAGATCCTGATATTTTAATATTCCGGTATTCTCAGGCAGTAGAGGCGAAATTAATGCCATGGTTGAATTACGATAGTTCATTAAATATGATGATTCTCCACCATTAAATACAGGCCCTTCTGTAGAAAAATCCACCCCAATTATTCCGGCTTGTAAAGCATACTGCCGTTTTTTGTTGTTCCCGGTCCTGAGGTTGATATCAAATACGCCAGAACTGGCATTTCCATATTCAGCCGGAAAGGCACCGGTCAGGAAATCACTGTTACCCATCATCTGGTTGCTAAGTGCCGTTAGCAGTCCGCCACCTACCACGGTCAGATTGGCAAAATGATTGGGGTTGGGTACTTCCACACCTTCTATTTGCCATAACAACCCATTGGGGCTATTCCCTCTGACTGAAATACCGTTGCTGCTCACTGAAGGAGTAGCCACGCCAGCGAAAGCAGAAGCCAGTCTGGCCGGATCATTCAAACCACCGGCATATCGCTCTGTTTCTTCTACGGTAAATTGCCTGCTACTGAGTGTGGTCATGGTATTAATTGGCTCATCTTTTCTTACCTTGATCACCACTTCAGCCAGTTCTTCAAAGGAAGGTTCCAGTTCCACCTCTATATTTATTCCCCTGCTGCTGGTCACCAGCAATTCATTAAAAATATAGGTTTGGTAGCCTACCATACTTACCTGAATACTTTGACGTCCTACAGGCACATTTTCCAGGATAAATTTGCCATTAATGTCTGAGGTTACTCCTATAAGTGGGTCTGAACCCATTACCATGATATTGGCAAATGGTAAGGGCTCTTTCGTAAGTTTATCTGTGACCACTCCGTTTATTGATTGGGTAATAGTTTGAGCAATGATACTATGATAATAAATGACAATTAAAATGATAAATAATGTTCTTTTCATGACTATTGATATTTAGATATGATTAAATGATTTATTTCAAATAGATTTCAGGAAAAATGCTTTATCTTGAATAATGAGATAAAGAGAAAAAAGCAGTAGCAAACCCGTTTGTATTACTTTACTCATAGGTTGCGTAGCAAATATTTCGTTAAAGAAGCCGGCCGTTAAATGAAATATGACAGGTAAAATCAAATTTCTGTTAGTTTTGTAATAAAGCCAGTTCATGATCAGTACAAAGGGAATGAGGCTTATCAGAAAATTGAGGGAATAGATGATTCCGGATTCCACCAGGTTGCTGTGGTAATAATCCTTTATAAATGATAAAGGCAAATGCCATACCCCCCAAAAAATGGCGAATATCAATGAGGTGGTGAACAAACTGAACCTGGCCCGCAGACAATCGGTACCATAGGAATGCCAGGCCAACTCTTCTATAACCGGTGCGGCAATCAGGAGGAACCACACCGGAAAAATGGCAGAGTTAAAGGTAAATCCTCCTCTGAGCTGAAATTGATCGGGGCTATATCCAAAAAGTAAGGAGATGGCCTGGGCTGTAAGGATACTTACAAACATCAGGAAAAAAGTAATGAGCAAATATTCTCCTTTAATATTTTTAAAATTCAGCATTCTTCCCCACAAGTCCTGTCTTAATTGTTGATCAGGCAACATAAAATAAAGGGCGATTATCAATGGAGTGAGCAAGCCCATCAAACTTAAAATTCCGGTAATCCATTCCAGTTGAACAGTAAATGGCTCCAGATGGCTGAAATGGCCTGCCATAAACCAAAAGGTCCAGGAGATAATTAAGGAGCCGCCATAGAACCAGGCGGCATGTTCGTACCGCTTTATGATCCTTTTTTGTGTTGCTATTGATTTCATATGTTTATTTTTTGCTTAATAATTTTTAAGCAAAAGAAGCACACATTGAGGTCTTAATCGTCCAATCGTGAGGGTTTAAACCCGGATTAGGTCCAATCCTGAAGGTTTGGACCTGAATTTCTAGTTTAGAGGATCATAAAGTGAAATAAAGGAGCTAAATATTTACGTACTGGATGTTTGATAGGATAAAGTTGATATGTATTGGGTGGGTGTCATCCCTTTATGTTTTTTAAAAATGCCATTAAACGAAGACTTTGAATTGAAGCCTGAATCAAGTGCATTACCCAATAAGCTGAAATTGGCATTTTCTCGTGCCCGGGATAAAAATTCTTCTATTCTGTACTTGTTAACAAAATCATGGAAGTTCACTTGCTCCTGTTGGTTGATCACCTGAGACAATTGATTGGGCGAAATATCCAGCTGAGCAGCCAAACCGGCCAGGGTAAGTTTTGGATCAAGATAAGGTTTTTCTTTATTCATATAGCCAACCAACTTTAGATGGACCTCTCTCATGACTTCCTGTTTTAATCCGGACTTTTTATACTTTTCTTCGCGGGGTTCTGGCTGAATGGATTGGGAATTATGTGTAAACATGTTCTGGTGACGAATGCCAAAATAGCCCAGGTAAAAAATAAACAGTATGATCAGGGAATAAAATATGTAATCCGCATTGAAGCCAAAATGAAGCCCTAACCCTTCACGCATGATTACAATAACCGCGGCCGAAAGAAAAACAGCTCCAATGGCCAGAATACAGTTACGCAGCCAATTCAGGTTAATTCCTTCATCATAGGAAAAATTTTGGTTGATCTTTCGCTGATGTTGCCTGGTCAGCTGATAGGACAAAAAGGGATAGGTAAGGCCGGATAGAATAAAAGAAACCAATAAGACATTAGTAAATACTTGAAAATCAGGAATTGCACCTGAATCAACCTGCGCTTTTTGAGCAGATGAATAAAAGAAAAAGAACTTGGTCATATAAAGATATGCCAGCAAGGCCGGGCCAAAATGAAGATAATCTATCAACCTGATTTTAATATCAGTTCGTAAAGAATACAGGGTATAAAGAAACAACAAGGGACCATGTAATAAAGGAAATGGTGCAGTAATTCCTACCAGGTGAGGATACTTTTCCCAATATCCTAGCTGATATAGGTAATAATTCAGCAGGTGCAGACCAATGATCAATACCCAGGCAGCCAGCAACTTATCAGAAAGGGCTTTATTTTTTTTAGTCGCCAGTAACAAGACAATGAAAAATGACATGAAAATTCCACAAATAAATATTGCATTCATAGCTAAGCAGATAAAAACATATCCTGTGATTTTTTTCCTTCAGCTGAATTCCTCCAGTACTGAATTTTTTATAAATTTAAATAAAATCCGCTTCATTTGGTGTTCTGGAAAGCTTATTAAACTTTAAAAACTTGATTAACAAAGGATATATTTTAAAAAAATGACCATAAAACGTAATTTTGAAAAAAGTGCCAAATGAATACCATAAAAGTTACCCGTACTTATCTGCAGATGTTTAAAGCTCCTGACCAAACTGAACTTCATCCATTACCTGAAACTTTTATAGAGGAATTGGAAAATATAGAAATAGATGATTACATAAAACTCTATGAAGCTGTAGGAGCTGATCTTAATTGGGTTGACAGAAAGCTGATGCATCCGGATGAACTACTGGCTATTTTAAACGACCCTAAGACTTTGATATTTTTACTTAAAGTGAAGGAACAAATAGCTGGTTATACTGAATTATACCGGCATGACACAGAGAATATTGAGCTGGCATATTTTGGCTTAAGTCCTTCCTACCGGGGTAAGGGACTGGGGAAGTACCTGCTTCATTTTTCTATTCAAAAAGCATTTGAATTCAAACCAAAACGGCTTTGGCTGCACACTTGTAGCCTGGATCACCCTAATGCCATAGTTAATTACCAGAAGCGCGGCTTTAAGATTTACAAAGAAGAACAGGTAGAACAGATTGTGCTAGCCCAAAAAAATGGAGGAGAGGGATGATTTCTATGTGAAAAGATCCATGCCAATAGTTCCTCATGATTTGGTTGAAAGTGCTAGTTTTTAGCCGGCTGCTCTTAGTTAGGGGATTGCTTCAAGCCTTCCTACTGTCCTGCCCTTCAGGTCGCAGTGACGGATCAATTAGATTTTTTATCTTTTCGTCTGTAGTACAGAGGGTCCAAAAAAGTCCAGCCTGCTTCCAGAAAAATCACCAACCTCGTTTGCTGTGCTTTACCTGATCATTAAGGAGTGGCTAAAATTACCTGCTTCACCAATCAGTTGTAATAAATAATGACCTGGATTAAACCGGGAAATATCTATTTCCAGGACATCGTTTCCGGATAATATGATTGGATCATCTACATATATCACCTGTCCGGCATGATCAACAATCCGGATGGTAAGCTGGTTACCCATTCTTACTGGTTCTTTTATAAAAATACGTCCCCTGGCAGGATTGGGATATAGCTCCACATTGGATAAATATGGTGTAGGAACATTGGTAGGATAGGTAACTGATAAAGTTAAGCTGTCAATACTGGTGCAAGAATTCTGATCTTTCACTTCCACCCAATATTTATAGTCGCCGGGATCCAGGTTTTCAGTGGAAATCTCCAGTATGGGACCAATGGAACCATTATTCCACCGATAGGAATGGGCGGGATTTTCAACCTTTAATGTGATGGTTGCTCCCCGTACCACTGTAGTATCATTACCCAGTCTTACTACCGGATTTGATAAAATTTCGATTTCCAAATCATTAGGAAGACTTTCACAGTGATTGATTTGTTGTGTAACAAAAAAAGTGTGATTTCCCCGGCTAAGTTGCTGTACCTCTAATTGATTTCCCTTATGAAAAACCTGAGTACAAGCTTGATCAGTATACCAGGTTATTTCCTCTCCCTCAACATCAATTTGATCCGTATTATTCTGGCAGATTGAAACATCAACTACTTCCACAGGATCAGGTACAGCCTGAATGGTCAAAACAACAGATGTAGCAGGACTGGAACAATTATCTGCTTCCTGACGAACAAAATATTGATATTGACCATTGGATTGGTGATCAGGTATAAAATCATTGCCCTGATGGACCAATTGGTTAAGTTCCTGGTCAGCATACCAATGCAGATTTTCACCTGATGCAGTAAATGCCGGAATTTCCTGGTCAGAACAGATAATTAGGTCTTCTGCTATGGGGGCTGACAATTGAGATAATACAGTTAAGTTAACTTCCTTAGGCATACTGGAGCAGCCAGCCACTGTCTGGGTGAGAAAATAACCATATTCCCCTGCTTCTGGCTGGAGAACAGAAATTTCATTTCCTTTTCCCACCAGTGTTGATAATTCAGCGGTTTCATACCATTGTACATTTTCTCCTTTTGCCTTCAGCACAATACCATCATTCGAAGCACAAACGATCATATCATCTGCTTCTGGAACCGGCGGCATTTCCTCAATGGCAACTTGTAAATGAGCTGAACTGCTTTCACATCCTGATTGAGTCTGACTCACAAAATATTTATATTCGCCATGATCTTCTATTTCCACTTTTAAGTTGTTGCCTTCCTGCAAAAATCCGCCATAATCAGCTTGAGTATACCATCTTAGGTTCTGGCCGGAAGCTACTAATTCCACAAATTCCTGACCCTGGCAGACCTTGATATCCTGGGTTGACGGAGCTTCAGGAGCAGCCTGAATACGTAATTGAACCACAGCAGCCGAACTTTGACACCCATATACAGACTGATTGGTATAATAAGTAAAAATTCCTGGTTGGGTTTGGCCGGTGGCAAATTGTGAACCCTCATAGATTAAATCATTTAAATTCGGATCGGAAAACCACTTCAAATTCTGTCCATTAGCAGTTAAAGGAAGTATTGTCTCATTTTCACAAACCATTATATCTTCAGCCTCAGGAGCTGATGGAGTAGACTGAATTTGAAAGGTTAATTTCGCAGCCGAACTTTCACACCCGGAAATGGTCTGGCTAACATAATACAGGTAAGTACCCGGATCTTGCTTATCAACCTTAAAGGAATTTCCTTCTGAAACGATTGTTTTTAAGTCGATCTCCTGATACCATTTTATCTGTTGTCCCACCGCAAAAAGTTGGGGAACGGGTTCACCTTCACATATTGTAACATCTTTCACTTCTGGTTTGTCCGGTAAGGATTTAACTTGAAGATGAACCGTCAAAGCTTTGCTTTCACAACCTGCTTTAGTTTGAGTAGCAAAATAAGTGTAGTTGCCAGCATCTGTCTGACCAGTATTAAATTTATTTCCCTGATGCAAAAGGTTTGACCGTGTTTCCTCAGCATACCATTTCAGGTTCTGTCCGGTACCCGCCAAAGCCGGTACGGAACTTCCCTCACATACCTCCTGATCCTGGGCAGTGGGGGCAGCGGGTGTGGGCTTAATGGTTAGACTTACTTTTGCTGAAGGACTTTTACAGCCGGAAACTGTTTGTGTGGCAAAATAGGCATATTCTCCCGGTTTGTTTTTATTAGTAGCAAAGCTCCTTCCTTCATGCAGCAGGGTGTTCAAAGCTGCCTCTGCATACCACTGCAGGTTCTCTCCATTGCCCGCCAAAGCCGGTACCGAACTTCCCTCACATACCTCCTGATCCTGGGCAGTGGGGGCAGTGGGTTTTGGTTTAATGGTTAAGCTCACTTTTGCTGAGGGACTTTCACAGCCGGAAACTGTTTGTGTGGCAAAATAGGCATATTCTCCCGGTTTGTTTTTATTAGTAGCAAAGCTCCTTCCTTCATGCAGCAGGGTGTTCAAAGCTGCCTCTGCATACCACTGC
>JBPRGG010000088.1:0-5682 GCA_051418075.1 Candidatus Cyclobacteriaceae bacterium M3_2C_046
AGGTATCCAAGACTGTTGTCAATTCATTGAGTGTATTTTCTAATGTTGAATTACTGCCTCCTGTTGCACCGGAACATTTAGGGGCTACAATGGGCAATTTTTCAATAGGCATCATACCTTTTGTCAAAAATGAATTTACCAGGCATATTTACCCACTTAAAATCAATGAGTATCTTGCCCTCGGATTACCGGTAATAACAACTTCCTTTTCCAATCTGGCTGCTTTTGGGGATATAATCAAAATTGCCGATCAGACCGAGGAATTCATTACTGCCATTCAAAATGAGCTGAAATCAGATTCAATTGCTCAGATGACATTCAGGAAAAAAATTGCCTCTCAAAATTCCTGGGCTAATCGTGCTAAGCAATTAAATCAGGTTATTTCAAGACAAAAAGGTGCAGAGAGGGATGCAGCAATGGTTTAGAGATAATCGTTACAAATCTGGTTACTGACGGCAACCTGAATTTCAATCCAAATAATTTACGTTCGTCCAGATTTGAAATCTGGATGAACTAATGCCCAGCGTTTGTAACGCGACTTCAAGAGCCAATTTATAGTTGCGCTTGCGATTCCCTGAATCATGAATATTTTACTCGAAAATAGTTCCGTTAGTCCGGACACTTATTCTCAACCTTAACTGAGTGGCACTTCGATAGACTGTCACTATCACTAAATAGTCCTATCGGCCCTTCAAATCTCATATGTACTTATAACCTCCTGCGTCATAAGCATTATATTCAAGGCTACCATTCATGAGGGTTTACTGATTAAATTCGTATATCATTAACTCAGAAGATATTCCTTTTCCCCTATAATTACTACATTCTGCATCTTCTCGTAAGGCCTGTATCCGAATTCCTTGTAAAGCCGCCAAAAATCGATAGTCTGCTACCAAAAATCTAAAAACCCCATTTCTACACACTTTAGAAGGCTACATTTGAATATAATTTAATTTAAAAACTATGGCCTTCAGCACCGAAATAGCATTTAGATACACACTTACCTGGTTGGTGGTGTTAGGTGCAGCGCTGATGATTGGTCTATTTACCTACCTGCTAGGAATATTGGGAGCAATCATGATTTTGGCCTTACCATTTGCAGTTGGTGCGATCTGGTTGATCTTTATGTATCCAATGGCTGGACTTTATCTCGCCTTGATAATGGGATTTCTCAGCTCAGGATTAGGAAGATATTTGCCAGCTCCCTGGGGATTAACCATTGATATTTTTCTGTTTCTGACCCTGATCGTAGTCACCCTCAACCGAAGCCTCAAGGTCAATTGGCACATGTTCAGTAAGGATTTGGTGATATTGGGTCTGATCTGGTTTTTGTACCTGGTGTTGGAAATATTTAATCCCGAGTCTTTAGGTCTGGAGCCCTGGTTTTATGCCATGCGTGGAATTGGTTTTTACCAGGCAATGAGTTTCATGCTTCTTTACCTGCTAATCAGAGAGAAAGGAGCTTATAATACCTTTATTGATACCATTTTAATAATCTCCATGGTAGGTAGTCTCTGGGGGTTAAAACAACAGATTTTAGGTACCGATGCAGCTGAAAATCATTGGTTGTATGCAGAACATCATCACGAGGAACATATTCTTCACGGCGTTTTACGGGTTTTTTCTTTTTACAGTGACGCCGGTCAGTTTGGGGCATCACAAGCAATGATGGCCCTGCTAAGTGGAATTCTCTTTTTAGGTCCATTTTCCGCCAAAAGAAAAATGTTTTACTTCGCTTCCTTTCTGCTTACTTTCATTGGCTTTGCGATTTCGGGTACCAGGGGTGCATTGGCAGTACCTGCCGCAGGAGGGATAGCTTATCTGGTGGTAAGTAAAAACTTCAAAATACTGATCACCGGAATGCTGGCGATTGGGCTGGTATTTTATATCCTCAAATTTACGTTCGCCTTTCAGGGTGTTGAGCAAGTTCGGCGTATGCGTTCAGCTCTGGACCCTGAGAACCCATCACTACAGGTGAGGCTGGATAATCAAAAAACTTTCAATCATTATCTGTCGGATAAGCCTATGGGCGGAGGAATCGGGTCAGCCGGGTTTTGGGGAGCTCGCTTTGCACCTGATTCAATACTGGCAAATACCGCTACAGATAGCTGGTATGTAAAAATTTGGGCTGAAACAGGCCTGATTGGTATTTCATTGCATCTTTTCATCCTGGGATTCATTTTGGGAAAAGGAGGCAGGATTGTTTGGAACCTTCAAGATTTAAAATTGAAATACCTGGCAATGGGTCTTTATGCATCCGTGGCTGGGGTACTATTATCAAGCTACGGCAACCAGGTATTTGGGCAGATGCCTACCGGTATGATTATGAATTTTGCCATCCCTCTGGTTTTCCTGGCTCCATATTTTGACTCTAAAAATTAATCACCATGATCATTGTTATCACCAGTATCATCATCATCTACTTCCTGATTTCGGCCTTTTATCTACTGGGAATGGTAATTGCCAGTAAGCGTTATCAATTCAAAAAGAATTCAAATCCATCGGGAAATCTTGCTAAACAGCGCTTTCTGATTATGATACCAGCTTATAAGGAAGATACCGTTATTATTAATACCGCACTGGAAGCATTAAATCAGGATTATGATCGGAATAATTTCGATGTGTTGGTGATTGCAGACTCACTGCAGCCTGCAACGATAGCACAAATAAATAAGTTGAATGTGCAGTTACAACAGGTTTCTTTTGAGCGAAGCACCAAGGTAAAAGCGATCAGAACTGCCTTGAAAAACATTAACCGAAGGTATGATTATTTAGTGCTATTGGATGCTGACAACCTGGTGAAACCGGATTTTCTGACCCAACTCGATCAGTCATTAGATACCGAAAAGCATCATGCCGTACAACTAAACAGAACTGCAATAAATTCGGATCAATCATTAAGCTTTTGGGATGCTTTTAGTGAATTCAGCAATAATAAAATAGCGTGTGAAGGCCCAAATGCCCTTGGTTTATCTTCAAAATTCACCGGTTCAGGAATGGTTATTCACTTCAATTATTTCAGCTATTTCATCAACCAGATGCACTCAGTGGGAGGTTTCGATAAAGACATGGAAATACGCTTCACAGAAAGAAAAATTCCAATTCATTATTTTAATCACATCAAGGTGTATGACGAAAAGGTAGAGGCTACCGGACAAATGGCCAAACAAAGAGGACGCTGGATTTTCGCTCAGTATGAATACCTGTTCAAAAATTTTGGCAAAGCTTTTTATTCTCTCTTTCATAAAAATTTCGATCATTTTCACCGTGTGGCTCAACTTGCTTTACCTCCAAGATTCCTGGGATTGGTTGGTTTGGTGATGATCAGTATGGTCAGTATATTAATTCACCCGGTTTTATTTGTGGGTTCGTTACTGTCCCTGTTAGTCTATTCCCTGGCTTACCTGATGCTGCTCTTTGAGTATGCTGAAAGTACAAAAGTTCTGTTCAGACAGCTTTTGAAAATTCCGGCCCTGGTATTCACTTATCTGTTGGCGCTGTATTACCTGCCAAAAGCCAGAAAAAGCTTTTTGCATACCAGTCATGGTCAGAAAGAAACACCCAAAAAGTCCTGATATGTTTGGAGAAGGAATGCCCTGGGATATTTTGTTCGTCATGATGATCATGGGTTTTATACTTGGATTGATAAGAGCAAAGAAAAAATAAGTGATGAAGACTAAAATAAAAATTCTCTACATCTGCAAATCTGCACCTGATAGCTTTCAGGGAGGCATTCAGACGCATACCTGGCAACTGGCTCACCAGATGGGGAAAATGGGTCACCGGGTAAGCATACTGACAGCGGGAACTGCTTTCAAAAAAACCAATCGGATTGCTTCCGGGGAAAATGTAGAATTAATCAGGTTGTCATATCTTCCGGGTCGGTTCATTCCTGTATTTTGGTTATTTCTTGAGGAGTTTCTGTTCAATTTAGCTGTACTTATCTGGGTCTACAGGCACAGTAGTGAATTTGATGTGATTCATTTGCAGGGTCGCAGTGGTTACCTGTTGCCTTATTTCATAAAGACTAAAAAAATTGCCTGTACCAGCCATGGACTTTTATTAAATGAATACCAGGCTGGAAGAAAATTCGGGTTCCGCCTTGCAAGTTTTTTACATTATCATTTCACCAAATCTTTTGAGAAACAAGGTATTTCCAAATCACACCTGATCGCTGTTTCTGAAAGTCTCAAAACAGACATTTCTAATCTGTTTGAGCTTCAAAAACCAACTGAGGTAATCAATAATGGAGTAGAATTATCTGAAAATGAAACAGTAATACCAAATAGCATGGACTTGTTATTTGTAGGTAGAATTGAATATGCCAAGGGAATTTTCGATCTGCTCGAGGCCATGCAGAAAGTTTCAGCGACAACCCAATTAAAAATTGCCGGCGATGGTTCAGCCAGGGAGGAATTGATCCAGCATCTCAAAAAGGACGCTACGCTTAATTCAAGAGTAAGTTATTTGGGAGCTCAAGATAAGGATCAAATTAAGCGATTGATAGATCAGTCATTTGCTTTGGTTTTACCCAGTTATCGTGAAACTCAGGGAATAGTGATACTGGAAGCGAACTCACAAGGCAAACCAGCTTTGGCCAGCAACATTGACGGGATCAATGAAATCCTGCATCATGGTGAAAATGGATTATTATTCGAAGCAGGTAATCCGGAAAGTATTGCAGCAATGATTAATAATCTGATTAATCAACCTAAAAAAGCGGTTGAAATGGGACAAAAGGGTAAGGAAATGGTGAAATCTAAATTTAGCTGGGAAAAAATCGCCAACCAGACCTTGTCATTTTATCACCAGCAAATTTTAGCATTATGATCAACAAGATAATACAGATATTAAGAGGTAAGTCAATTGCCTCTCCTCTGCTCAACCAGGGTATTATCTTTGGCAGCAACCTACTTGTTTTTGCCTTTATCACCCGATTATTCAGCGCGCAGGAATTAGGATCGTACATTGTTTTCCTTACCATTTCATCAGTGCTGGAATTGACCCGTAATGGTTTAGTGCAAAATGGATTGATTAAATTCTCAACGGAAAATCCGGATGAAAAGACGAAAATCCGAACAGCAGGATTACTATTATACATTGCAATATCTCTATTGATCTACCTGGTCATGCTTTCAATTGGCTATCTATCCTCCTCTTTTTTCCCGGAATATGCCATTCTAACCTTAAGCCAGAATTATTGGATCATTCTACTCGGTCCCGGACTCATGTATTTTTTGAGTATACTCCTACAGAGTGAGGAAAAACATAACCATGTCAGCATTATCAATTTCAGGTGGTACGGAGGCATATTCATAGGCATGGGTGCTTTTTATATTTGGAATCAAAGCCTTAATCCTTACCAACTTCAATGGATTTACGGGTTTGCTGGATTTGCAGCATTTCTGATCGCAGTAAAACAGAACCCAGGTTTGTTAAGTATCCAATTTCCAGGCAAAACCTGGATTGTAAAACTGATCAATTTCGGTAAATATGTATTTGGCACTAATTTGCTGAGCATGATGATGAATAAAACAGATATCCTGATGCTGACTATTTTCTCAAATCCATTTTCGGTAGCAGTATATCACGTGGCGTTCAAGGTAAGTAATTATCTTGAGATTCCGTTAAATGCAGCAGCGCAATATTATTTCCCAAAGATAGCTGGTAGTGCTGGTTCCA
>JBPRGG010000089.1:0-224028 GCA_051418075.1 Candidatus Cyclobacteriaceae bacterium M3_2C_046
TACCTTGGTATAAGGTTTCACTCCATTCCAACACTGCTGATGGCCACAGGAGGGGCAATTGAAGCCATCGTTCCACTTGATTTGGGCCAGGTAATCTTTGCATTTTTCCGTGGTGGAAAAAGTTTGGGTAAATTTAAACAGGCTACGTCCTTGAAAATGTTCAAACATGATGCTAATATTTTTATGCATTAGCAAATATACTAAATTAAATGGTAATACTTAAATGGTTAATTGTGGATCAGTAAAAATATATGAACTCCTGTGAACTTGCGGAGAAACTTCTTGGAATATGATTACAATTCAAACCATGATAAAATCCAAAGATTCAATTTAGAAACTTTCAACCAGTTCCTGTAATTGATAAAGCCCCAGTTTAATCTTTTGTTGAAGTTTTGACAGATGATTGTAATAAGGCCCACTTTTATTTACCTTTAATGCCATTCCGGATAACGTCATACCAATCAAAACAAACTCATTTTTGAGATTTAGGGCAACTTCTTTACTGTTGATTCGGCCGATCTGAGCCAGCTTTCTTTCAATGAGACTGTCAAGTTCTTTCATTCTCTTGATTTTTGGGAATACTCTGTAAATACGATCAATTAACTTCCATCAACAAATCAAACTGATCCTGCTATTCTGGCTGCATAGGTAAATATAAAATGGTGTTGTTGTAAAACCAACACTACCGCCAAGCATTGAATTTAATAATTAAACAAAAATAAGTTATAAATGAAACTTTCTTGTAACTTTTTATATGAAATTGGATAAAGATTAAGACCTATGAGGAGGCAATAATCAGCCGTTTAAAAAATTGAATTTTAGCATTAAGGATATTATTGCAGCTCATATGTCTGTCCGTCATAAACGTCAATCCTGATATAATCTTTTTTTATTCATTCAATGAATAATGATGTTAAAGGCTTTTCAATCATGCAGTTGTATAAACCATATACTTTTTTTATATTCAGCTTAAATTTTCTTTTGTCTTAATACCAGCCTCATATGACAATTAATACACTCAGTCAAAAATTCTTAAATATTCTATACTATATATGTGCCTTTACCAGTGTGATGTTAATTGTTATAACCTTAGCTTCTTTAATACATGATATATCTTACTGGTATCTGCAAATCCTGGATTTTCCCAGAATTCAATATATCATAATTGGATTGATTTGTCTAATGGTCTTGGTTTTGGTCATAAACCACTGGAGGTTAGCTAATAAACTCTTATTGGGAGGCTTAATTATGTCAATTGCTATTCAACTGATCATCATTTTTCCGTACACAACTTTTTCCGATACAGAATTATCCTCAGTTAAGGGGAAACCAGAGGTTGACGATGTTTTCAGTATATTAGTAGCCAATGTCTGGATGAAAAACAACAACTATACGGCTTTATTAAATATTATAGAAAAAAACCAACCTGATATAGTTATAGCTTTGGAAGTAAATGCCTGGTGGTTGGACCAGATAAAAGTCTTAGAAAGCAGATACAATTATGTAGAAAAAAAACCTTTCGATAATACCTATGGCATGGCTTTGTATTCAAAACTACCCCTAAAAAACACACGGATTCTTTATTTGAATCATGAAAAAGTACCTTCTATCCATACCCAGGTTATAATGAATTCCAACAAGGAGTTCAATCTACATGTAGTACACCCGGTTCCACCAAAACCGAGCAATCATCCTGATAATGTGGGCGAAAAAGAAATTGCCTTGGTAAAAGTAGGCAATATGGTAGTTAATGAAAAACTGCCTTCAGTTGTTGCAGGTGATTTTAATGATGTGGCCTGGTCCAAAACTTCAAGATTGTTCAAAGAGGAAGGCCAATTAAATGATATTAGGGTAGGCAGGGGGATTTATAATACTTTCAATGCTAAATCATGGATTTTACGCTGGCCTTTAGATCATGTTTATGTGACATCCGAATTTAAAGTAGTCGAGATTAAAAGACTTAATAAATTTGGTTCGGATCATTTTCCTTTTTGGGTTAGCCTGGCTTTTTGATTGACTTAGTTGGAATTTATTTTGCTAATCCCTTCTATTTCACTGTTGCTAAACCATTGCAGTAATTGAAATCTACTAATCAAAATATTCAATATTCCTTTCTACCCTTCCATTGATTATTTGCTGGTCGTTATATTCTATCCGGAATCCTTTAGGAGGAATCGTAAAATCATTATTTTTATAAGTAACAATTCCAAAATTGACCCAGACTTGGGTGCCGTCACTTAATTCTGAGCTTTGCACCATATGATTTATACTTAAAATTTGATGATCAACCATTGACAAATGGGCTGTTCTTTGATGATGTTTCCCCAGCAGATTATAGGTTTGCTTAAAAAGCACAGACAAGTCTTTCCATTGATCGTATTCAACAGACCAGCTGGAGGGCTGACCATTTAACAAGTCCAATAGTACATGGTTGGAATGATCTTCCCTGCCGTGAGGAGTACCATGCTGCCAATAGCCCACTACACATTCACGATAGACCAGGTAAAACAAAGGGATGGTCAATCCTACCCGATAGCCTATACCCCGATGATAATTGGCACCGCCACCACTCAAACCTTCACAAAAACCAACCACCGGAAGTGCCCAGTCTGTTCCTCTTTCTCCACCTACTACCAGCCCACGATCGGCCAGATTTTGCAAAACCTGTAACCGATAATTCAGGTCCTCTTTTCTGGTTATTGGATGGCGTTTATCATAGCATTCATAATGGGATGTATTGGTAATCACATCCAGGTAATAACCATTGAGGGGTATGGCATTCGTAATTTTTTGTAAGTTTCTGTTGAGTAATGATTCCCTCACTGAGGGGCAGGTAATATAACAAGGGCCGCCATCCCAAATCCCACCCCGATGCATAGATCCATCAAAATTTCTCAAAATGTATTTTTCATCATAAGAAGGAGCATCCGGATAATAATCATCGTAATTATCATGTAAAGCAAACAAATACCCTTTTGATCTTACGGTTTCTGCTGCTTTTCTGAGCATTCCAGCACCTCCGGCTTCTTCCGCTGGCGGCCATACATCTACCAGTTCCCTGTCGTAACCCATTCTATTCCAACCCCCAAGCAGGACCAGACATTTTTCTATTTTCATTTTTTCAAGGTCGTTAGCTATATCAATTACTTCCGAAAAACTTGTATTTACCTTTTCATAGCCATTCAAGACCGGTTCGCTCCAGGAACGGTAGTATGGATTGTTTTTCCTGTTGGTGTAGCTATAAATTTTTAAATCCGGTGCTCCCAACAATTTCTCGTATTCAGGGTTTTTAGCAATCTTTTCCTTTAAAGTGACAAACCTGCCAGAGGTTTTGGCATCGGTCTTATAGGCTTTAGCCATTCCTACATAGCCATCTTCCACTAACTGTAAAGTCAATTTTCGGGCATATCCCCATTGTTTTTTTGTTGATCTCCAAATTGGAGTAAGGGAAGACAACCTTATCTCATCATTTTGAAGGTATGATTGACCTTCCGGATAACCATCCTCCCCGATCAGGTGATTGCCAAGGATATGCAAGACGCAATCCGAAGAAGTATTTACTTTGGCAATAACAGATGAATTTCCTTTTTTGGCGCCAAACCAGGGCATATTTAAATTACCTGATTCAAAATCCCACCAGATTTCTTTATCGCTTATCAGGTCCCAGATATTTTGTCCGTACCTCATAAATCCGACATCGTAACGGCTGGGAATCATGATGCCCTGTAAATGCGGTATAGCAATATAACCTGCTTCTGTACCTGATTTTACATTCAAAAGATGAGCCGGATATTCGATGTCTTCTAATTGCAGTTTAGTTTGCACCTCAGTAATCTGTAATTCAAACCAATTCTCTTTTAGATGTATGGCACCTTTCATCATGAAAGCAGGATCCTCCAATTCATCTCCAACCAAGCCTTCAAAGCGAAAAGTCAGCCTATCCTGGTATTGTTCTGCCGTAAATTTTGATATGGAAAGAGGTAGTTTTTCCTTTATGCCTTCCCGGGAAAGGTAAGCCCAACCCACATGATCACTTCCCCATGTTTCATTTTGCCTCTTATCTTGAAATTTCAAGGCACCGTCAGCATTTAGCTGTACCTTCAAATATTCATTTTCTATAACTGCCTGACCCAGGGAAGACACTGGAAAAATGTAAGCTATGAAAACTGATAATGTAAATATGGTTTTTATGAAAATCATCTTTTAATTATTTTTAAGCAAAACTAAAGTGATTATTTGATCTAAACATTTAACTATCAGTTAAGTAATCTAAACGAAAGGTTAAATATGTTAACCAAATCTTAAATGAAAAAAGAGAAGAAACTAAATTACCGGTTAAAAATCATTCCTTTTTAATACCGCAAAAGGACAAATCGGTTTAATTAATGCGTCTAAATTGTTGAAGATGTCGATCAATTAAATTGACAAGTCGAAAAAATATAATATGTAAATGGTATTTTATTAGGTTTATCCTACCCCCGTACTTTCAGCTTAAGAACCGATCCACAAATTCATCCTTGTAGGCCCTGCCGATGGGCACCTTGAAATCGTTGATCATATGTAATTGATTGCCTATCACTTTGGAAATTTTAGAAACATTCACGATATACGATTTATGTACCCTGGCGTATTGCTGTTGATTTAAGATCTCCAACCACTGTCGCAGGGATTCAGAAGCAAGATATTTTTTATCCATCAGGTGAAGCTCACTATAATCTGCATCTGATTTAATATAAATGATATCATCCAGTTTAATCCTGATGTGCTGGTAACCGGATTTAATGAAGACTTCGCTTTTGGGAAAAATTTCCGGATCTTCTATGGCGGGGAAAATTGGCCCTTTATAAGACTTGCCACGTACTTTGGAAACCGCCTTTATAAATCGCTGAAAAGAAAAGGGTTTAAGCAGATAATCCACCACATCGAGTTCATAGCTTTCCAGGGCATAATCTGAATAAGCTGTAGTTAATATTACTGGAGGTAAGTGAGGTATGCTTTTCAGGAAATCCAGCCCTGACATTTTAGGCAAATGAATGTCTAAAAAAATCAGATCAACCCGGTTTGATTTGATGAATTCCATAGCCTGTACCGCATCGGTAAAAGTAGCGCTAAGGGTCAGGCTGCCGAAATCCTCAATATACTTTTTCAGGATTCGTTGTGCTGGCGGCTGATCTTCAATAATGATACATTTCATATGCCCGACATTTTAAAGTTGAATGGATAATCGAACCTGATAATTATTTTTCGATTGGTCTATTTGAAGCTGGTGATTGTCTGGATAGATGAGGTTGAGCCGCTGTTTCACATTTTTTAGCCCGATTCCTTTGTTATCATCATGGATTACATTTTGTTCCTGATAGTTATTTTTACAGAAAAACTCAAACCTCCCTGCTTCCAACAACCTGACAGCTATTTCAATCCTGATATTTTCTGCCTGATTGGCCTGGCTGTGCTTGAATGCATTTTCCACAAACGCGATCAAAATCAACGGTGCGATCTGGTAACCTGGTTGTATGTTTTCAGCTGTAAACTTCACTTCCCCACGATCTTCTACTTGCAGTTCATAAAGCTGAAAGAAATTTTTCAGATTCTCCACTTCTTTTTGCAGGGACACATACTTTTCCTTGCACTCATATAACATATATCGCAGAACCGCACTTAGCTCCAATATGATATTGGGCGTTTTGGGTGAATTTTCAATGGCATAAGCATACAAATTATTCAGGTTGTTGAATAAAAAATGGGGATTGATCTGAGATTTAAGAAATTGTAATTCACTTTCTTTAATGGCTGCTTTTAATGCATCCAGTTCCCTTTGTTTATGTAAGGCATCCCAGGCAAATTTAAAACCGGAAAGAATGACAATAATAGGAGTTACCTGAACTAAACTAAAAAAAATACCGGGAAACATTCTACCCCTGGTATCTGAAAAGTAAATCTGCTCCAGCACTAATTCTTCCAGAAAAATAACTAAACCTAATGTGGCAATAGTTAAACCAATAAAATGCCAGTATTTCTTGCGGTAATAGAAACGGGGTAGATAAACATAGCTAATCATTGCATTGGCAAAGGCATAATTGAGAAAGAAAACAAAATGATATGATTCAATTTGAAAAACCCGGTGGGGCCGGGTACTGTCAAAGGCATAAAAAATGAAAATAATACCGTGCAGAACTAGTTGAAATAGCAATTCCAAACCCGGTTTAAACGCTTTTACATGATCATTGGCCATGCTACTAATGTACATATTAACTGACTTTTGACCTAATATTTTCTATGTTCAACCCTTTTTGACCCCTTAACCACCAAATGAACCCCCTGATCAACATAATCTATCCAAAAACGGAAAGATCCTGTCATATAGCGGGTAATTTCAGCTGTTTACCGAATAAATTTCGCCTAATGAATCCGATGACCCTAATTTGTATTAATGATTTAAAATAACCTATAACATCATGAAACTATTTCTGGTACTTTTTGTGGTCATCAATCTTAATATGAATCAAATCATGTCTGAACCTATAATAAACATATGGGGTAGCGAAGATGCTATGATTACAAAGCAACAGATATTGTTTTACCTGGATTTTCTGGATGTGCATGAAAATATTAACCTGATGGTGGGTATTACAAATGATATCCCGGAAGGCCTTCAGGGGATTACATTTTTAAACCTGAATGACCCGCACCCTTATATAACCATCGTAGTATATATTTTGGCTAATCTATCTGAGAATAAATTTAGTGAAGTGCTGGCCCATGAAATGGTCCATGTGAAGCAGTTTGCCAAAGGAGAATTACAATTAGCCAGTGGTAATGATATCATTTGGCAGGAAAGAAGGTATAATACCCAATTTGAACATGATATCTTTGCTACTCCATGGGAAAGAGAGGCATTTCTTAATGATAATATTTTGGTCAAAGCATTTAAAAATCAAGAAATTTTATTTTTAGAACCATAGCGAGGAGAAAAGTAACATGAGGACTATGATACTTGAAAATCAAAAGCAACAACGGCCCACAAAAAATGCCAAAAGCTCGAGTATGGTAACATGTCTATTAAAATGCAGTATGCAAATGCAATTTAATTACTCCTTTTCAATCCGGTTCAAAGAAAAGCAATCTTATTCATTACCTTTCAATCAAAAAATCTTTAAAAAATTAAAACATTTAAATCTTAATCTTTGTCATTCAACCGGATAATCCTGTTGTTGACAGAAAAAATTTTGCTAAACAAGAATTCATACGCTCTTTTGTACCAATATAAAGAAGCAAAATCTTAAATCAAATGATGAAAAAATTCATTCTTTTATTATCCTTATACCTTTACATCAGCTATCCAATGGCAGCCCAAACAGAACCCATTGAGATTCACGGCAAAGTAATAGAAAGAAAAAGTGAACAACCGCTGGGTTACGCCACCATTAAGCTCCTGGAAAAAGATTCCAATAAACTACTCACCGGAACAACCACGGAAATGGATGGTACCTTCTCCATTTCTTCCCCCGGTTTGGATTTTATTATTCAATTAAGTTTCATCGGTTTCATACCTGTTACAATTGAGAATTTTGTGGTGCAGCATGGCAAAGTAGATTTGGGCACAATTAGCCTGAATGAGGACCTTGAAACCCTGGATGAAGTAGTGGTAACAGGTGAAAGATCACAAACGGTTTTTAAACTGGACAAACGGGTATTTAATGTAGGTCAGGACCTCAGCAGCACTGGGGCCAGCGCCCTGGAAGTGTTAAATAATGTGCCTTCAGTGACGGTTAATATTGAAGGTCAGATACGGCTCAGAGGCAGCGCCGGGGTCCAGATTCTGATCAACGGAAAACCTTCCGTTTTAGCCAGCGAACAGGGAAATGCTTTGGGAACACTAACTGCTGATATGATTGAAAGTATTGAAGTGATCACCAATCCCTCAGCCAAATATGATGCCGAGGGAACAGCCGGTATTATCAATATAGTTTTAAAAACGGAAGAAAAAAAGGGATTGAATGGCTCTGTTACCTTAAATACAGGAGTCCCCAACAATCATAGCCTGGGTCTGAGCCTTAATAACCGCACCGAAAAATTTAACCTGTTCAGCCAAATGGGATTGGGACACAGAACTTTCCCGACCGATTCCCGCACTGAAAACCGGGACCTTACCGATAATACCTTAATTTCCAGCCAGGGTGAAAGCGAAAAAAATGAAACCTTTTTTAACCTCATTCTGGGCACCGATTACCACATCAATGCTCAAAATGTCATTACCCTGGCCGGTCATTTTGCCTATGAATGGGAAAAGGAACTATCAGATAATAATTTCAGTGCTTTTGATGCCTCTGATAATCTTAATGCCCAATGGCAAAGAAATGAACTTACCCGGGCTACCAACCCAAAGTATCAGTATGAATTACAATATCAAAAGAATTTCCCGGATCATGAAGATCACACCCTTTTATTTAGCGCTTTAGGTAGCTATTTTGGCAAAGACCAATCTTCTGATTTTAATAACGCATACCAATCAGAAGGGATCACCTTGCCCGAGCAGCAACAAACCAATACAGATTTTAAGGAGGGTGAGTATACATTTAAAATGGATTATGTGCATCCTTTCAATGACAAAGTCACCCTGGAAGGTGGGGCGCAATATGTTATTACTGCAGTTACCAATGATTTTGGGGTAAGTGACCTGGTAGAAAACATCTGGGTCATTGATCCTGATCTGACCAATGTATTTGATTACAATCAAAAAGTGATGGGTATCTATAGTACCGGCGCTTTTGAAGGGGAAAAAGTGGGCCTGAAAGTAGGACTACGGCTGGAGCATACAAATCTTCAAACTGAATTGTTAAATACTAATGAAGCGAACCAACAATTGTTTACCAACCTTTTCCCTACCATTCACACTTCTTATAAAGTTTATGAAAATTTCTCTTTACAGGCAGGCTATTCCCGCAGAATTAATCGTCCAGGCTTATGGGACCTGAATCCATTTACCAACATTCGAAACAATTTCAGTATTCGCACCGGAAACCCCTTGCTAGAGCCGGAATTCACAGACTCTTACGAAGTCACCGGCATATTGGATCAGGGAGCTTTCTCACTCAATGGGTCCATATATCACCGGTTCACTACCAATGTGGTGGAAGCCGTATCCACTTTTGAAAACAATGTGAGTTTTACCCGGCCGGAAAATATCGGCCTCAGCAGAACTACAGGCCTGGAATTGAACGCAAAATATAACCCTGCCGACTGGTGGAGCCTAAATGGTGATTTCAACTATAATTATTTTAGGCGCGAAGGCGCTTTCGAATCTAATAACTTCAATTTTGATGCTGACCAATGGACCACAAGGTTGACTACCAAACTGAAGTTGCCTTTAGGACTTGATTTCGAAACTACCGGAAACTACAGATCCCGGTTTCAGACTTTTCAGCGACTTCAGTCTGGATACTGGTTCGTAGATCTGGGATTACGTAAAAAACTGATGAAAGGAAAAACTATCCTCAATTTAAGCATTAGGGATGTCTTTGCTACCCGCATCTTTGAATCAGAAACCATTCAACCTTCTTTTTACCTTTCCAATTACCATTTAAGGGGACGCTTTATCACCTTTGGAATCAGCTATGGTTTCGGCAAAGGTGAAGCCATGCAATTTGGCGGTCAAAAAAGATTTTAGCAAAAGATAAGGTATAGTTTATCGATTGATTATTAAATTAAAAATACAAGTATCATGAAAAAGAAATCTTTCAGACAATATATGCGCATATGGCACAGGCAAATTGGCTTCTTACTGGTAGGGCTGTTAGTGGTTTACAGTGTCAGTGGGGTCATTCTTACCTATCGTAATACCAATTTCCTGAAAAAGAAAACCATTAATACCAAAGAACTACAACCGGGGTTATCTTTGACTGAATTGGAGGACAATTTAAAAGTGCGTCATTTTGAGGTTGAAAAGGAATCTGAAGGTATCATTTATTTTGCCGGTGGAACCTATGACAAAAACTCCGGTGTTGCTCAAATAATCAATTATGAAGTACTGCCCTGGCTAAAACCATTGCTGGATCTTCATAAAACTTCCAGTCAGGGAGGGGCACATTATATTACTACTGCCTTGGGAATTCTGTTACTCTTCATGACCATATCTTCTTTCTGGATGTTTAAGCCGGGCGGTAAACTGTTCAAGCAAGGCATTTACCTGTCGCTGGCAGGAGTCATTTTGGTGGCTGTTTTAATCTACTTTTTTTAAATTGCAAACTAAAAGTTATGGTTAATAATTTTGAATTTATTATGGCTATATCAATAGCACATTCACAATTGTTCTATGGCTCAGCCTGGGATGAGAGTGACAGGTGACAATGACTCAAAAGTCAAACCCCGGGCCGTCTTCCTGGATCAGATGGGTGTAAATGAAAACATATAGGTAAATATGTTGATGCAGCCAAAATTACCCGCAAGGGAATGTCATTCGGGTTTATTGAATCAGATTACCGGTCAGATTTACAGTATTTTAATAGATGCATATCTTTCCGAAAAAATGAAAATAGGGTAGTAGCTCATGAAATGATCCACGTGAAGGAATTTGCAAAAAAATGATCGCATCACAACATGATAATGGTTTGGCCATTGCATTCAAAAATGATTAAAAATGTAGTTGTTCCTGGACCTGATAACATTTTTATCTGATTTCTGGCTTGACTGGCTGAATAATCTTGAATTTTCTCATAAAATTTGGTTTGTTGTGGGGCTGACCAAAATTCATTTATCTTTTAATCCTAAAATAAAACTATAACCGTTATAGATAAATTATAGAACAAATGATCCCGGGAAACAGTTAATTGTAAGTCAATAAATTAAATTTGGCACTTTACTTAAAAATATTTACATGCCAATATACATGGATCGTCATGATGTTTCGGATTTTGTAAACGCTGAATATGTAGCACAACTGCATAAAGAAGATTTGAAAATTCAAGATCAATTTAATTGTCGTGGCTTAACTTATTGGTATGATGATCTTAAAAAGATTGCCTTTTGTTTAGTAGAAGCTCCCAATAAAGATGCAATTCATAATATGCATAATCATGCTCATGGAAAAGTGCCGAATCTTATCATAGAGGTAGATGAAAAGATTGTAGAATCTTTTCTGGGACGAATAGAAGATCCGGAAAAACCATCTTCTACAGATTTGCATATAATTAATGACCCGGCTCAGCGCACATTGATGGCTGTCCGGTATAAAACTATCACACTTAATGGAACTCGTTATTCCCAAACAGGAGAAAACAACCAACATGTGATACGTAGTATTGGAAATTTACTTAAGCAGTTTGAGGGAAGGCTTACCAAACATGACGATGGTTATCTCTTAATCTCGTTTAAATCTGCTTACAAAGCGGTATTGTGTGGTTTGGAACTTGAAGACCACTTTTCGGAAACAATTGCAGACTTAAATAATTTAAATATTCACATCAATGTTGGCTTAGCTACAGGAATGCCTGTTGTCGGGAACAAAACATTTTTTGAGGATACAATTAAAATGGCCCATCGGCTTTGTTTTATTGATAAATCCAATATCAATATGACCACAGAGGTATACAATTTGATTATTTCAGAAAACTTTAATGAATCTTTCGATAAGTCAAGAATTTACGCATTACCTGTTCCTGAAGAAGACTATTTAATTGCTCTATTCGATTTTATCGATAATGAATGGCATCATGATACTTTACAAGTCGAAGATTTCGAAAAGCCTTTAGGAATGAGCAGGACGCAGGTTTACCGAAAAGTATTGTTCCTGACAGGAAAATCGCCCAATAATTTTCTTAAAGAATATCGTCTGAACAGGGCATTGAGTATGTTGAATAAAAAAATGCATAACATTTCGGAAATAGCTTATGAAACGGGTTTTAACAGTCAATCTTATTTTTCTAAGTGTTTTCAGCGTAAGTTTGGCATAATGCCCTCTGAATATATTAAATCATAAACTTTCAGATTTCTTCATTTATTCTGGCTGTCATTAATATTCCCATTTCCAGGTAAAAAACAGTTGGATAATGACATTATTTGAAGGACGACCGACGAGGCCTCTGCCTTCACAAGCAGGTGTTTCTTAAGAGAAAAAAAGCATTCCCATCCCTACAGGAAAAAAGATCAAGTAAGGTAGAAACAACTGCAGAAAGCTAAAACAACCTTAGTAACCTGACTACTATATATAAATCAATCAGTTCAAAATGGTATTCATAAATTCTTTAACCCAAAAGTTCTTATAAAAAACCTAAACGTGCCCTCTCTCATGCTATGATTAACCTATTTTTGATATAAATAATTAATTGAAAGTTCGAATCATGACACCCTTAATTTCAATCAATAATATTAATAACTTAAACAACATATCATGGAACAAACTTTAGAACTTGCAAAACCATTAACCCTTTATGAAAGACTTGGGAAAGTTGAAGGGATTACTTTGATAGTAGACGATGTAGTAGAAGCCCACATGAACAATCCACTAATCAAAGACATTTTTATGCCTTTCAAACAACAACCTGAGCGTTTGGCATCTATTCGACAGCACACAATAGATTTCTTTTCTGCCGGAAGTGGAGGCCCTGTGGAATATAAAGGACGTGATATGCCAACAACACACAAGGGTATGAACATTAATGCACTACAATATATGTGCGTTATGGAAGATATTTTAAATGTTTTAGAAGAACATGAAATTGATGAAAAATCAAAAAAAGATGTTTTGGCTATCCTTTGGTCACTGAAAAATGTAATAATGAATAAATAAATATGGAGGTTAATCATGAAAATCGCAAAAGAAAATATTGAAGTAAAGATGGAAATTCCCGGAGCTACAATTCGTCAGATGACAAATTTTGGTGATGCATCTGGGTTAGGAAAAATAAGCAGTGAATATTTCAGCCTTGCCGCAGGAGTAGATACCACACTACTATTTATAGGGCTTGAAGGTGATTTATGCCAATGCCCACACTGGGGATATGTTCTGAAAGGTAAGCTTACCACAACTAATGCTGAGGGTGTTCAGGAAACAGTAAACGAAAATGATATGTTTTATTGGCCTGCAGGTCATAATGTAAAGGTGGATATTGATGCTGAAATCATCATGTTCAGTCCACAACATGAACATACTCATGTTATTAATCATATGATTGAGAAGACGAAAAGTTAGCGTTCCTGAAACAACAGTTTATCATGTATTTAATAATCAATAATCATATTCAAAAAGAAAGATTCATTTAAAAAACGGTGCGTTTTTAATTTTGGAGGTTGAGCAATAAGTCTGGAATAGGTTATTCATACTTTTGATCAACTTTTTTTGCATTTATCCATTCTTAATTCCTCTGGTTTCTATAGCTTGCCATATGGCCTACCATGAGTCAAAATCATAAATTTTAAATGCGATTAAACACATAAATGATTTAAAAAAAATTTCATCAACTGCTCTCCTGATTGAATGCTTTTTATTAAATTAGTTCGAGAACCCAAAACAGGTATAGCAATGAAAAATCCCTATCAGACATCCCTATCCCGCCGTGAATTCTTAAAAAATACCGGAAAAATCACCGTTACCTCAGCCCTTACTGCTGGATTAGCCCCGAATGTTTATCCTTTTGAAAACAACACGATCAGGATAGCGCTGGTGGGTTGTGGTGGCAGGGGCTCAGGGGCAGCATCTAATGCCCTATCCGTAAAAAATGGCCCGGTCAAACTTGTTGCCATGGCTGATATATTCCAGGACCGACTGGATAGTAGCTATAAAAACCTCCTAAAAATTCATCCTGAACAGCTGGAAGTGCCAGAGGAACAAAAGTTTATTGGCTTTGATGGCTATAAGCATGCCATGGACTGTCTCAGCCCGGGTGATGTAGTAATTTTAGCCACTCCTCCAGCATTCCGATGGGTACATTTTAAATATGCAATAGAAAAAGATTTAAATGTATTCATGGAAAAACCTGTGACCGTGGACGGACCTACCACTAAACGGTTCCTGCAATTGGCAGAAGCATCCGAACAGAAAAATCTCAAAGTAGGTGTTGGCTTAATGTGCCGCCATTGTGAAGCCCGAAATGAACTATACAATCATATCCAGGATGGCCTGATTGGCGATATTGTAACCTTGAGGGCCTACCGGATGCATGGTCCGGTGGTTTATTTTTTATCTGATCCCCGGCCGGATGATATCAGTCCGTTACTATACCAGGTAAAGCGATTTCACAGTTTTTTATGGGCCAGCGGAGGCGCTTTTAATGATTTTTATATTCATCATATCGATGAATGCTGCTGGATGAAAGATGCCTGGCCTGTCAAAGCCCAGGCGTTGGGAGGAAGACATTACCGGGGTAATTCCATTGATCAGAATTTCGATAATTATTCGGTAGAATATACTTTCGCCGACGGCTCCAGATTTTTACTTTATGGCAGATGCATAAAAGGCTGTCATGATGAATTCGCCAGTTATGCTCATGGCACAAAAGGGTCGGCAGTAATCTCCCAGGCCGGTCATGCTCCGGCCAGATGTCGTGTTTATAAAGGTCAGGATTTAACTAACAAAAATGACCTAATCTGGTCTTTTGACCGGGAAGAGCCTAATCCCTACCAGTTGGAGTGGGATCACCTGATCCAGGCTATCCGTGAAGATAAACCATTTAATGAAGCTAAACGTGGAGCTGAAGTGAGCCTGGTATCATCAATGGGAAGAATGGCCGCGCACACCGGACGCGTGATCACTTTTGAAGAAATGCTAAATTGCGAACATGAACTGGCTCCGGGTATTGATCAGTTATCAATGGATTCTGCCGCACCCTTACCAGAGGGGCCTGATAAAAAATATCCTGTACCTCAGCCAGGTAATGGTAAGTTTGAATATTGAATGAATAATTAATATAATTTAAGGTCGGGTTATTTGGCCATTTTGGCTTTAACCTGCTGCATCATCAAGTCATCAAATACCTCAGCCACACGGGCCGGATCTATGTCCGGCTTTAATTGATCAACCAGCTGGTGTCTGATATCATCCGGCTGAAGCCGCCAGATCAGTGTGCCATCATCAAAAATGTGATTGTAACCCTGCGTTTGTAATTGAAAATATTCTTCCCAACCTCTTACCGACACATAGACAGCAATTAAATCAGCGCTATGGTGCCAATCTCGCCATCCTTTCAGGTATATTTCATAAGCCATTGAAACAGGATTGGAGCTGGGGCTAAAATCAAACGATTGCCTGCCTGTTTGAATACTGTGGGAGAAATCCCCACCTCCGGTAAAAATTATTCTTGTAGGCCATTCCTGACTTACCCATTGCACTGAAGCCGGATCTGGTTTGAAGTTTCCCCATTTAGACGGATCCTGTTGATAGGGATACCTGCCCCCCATACAGACCAGATGTTTTACTTTTTGCCTGACTAATTCCTTTCCAGTAAGTGGGCTGATTTGATCAGCCGGACTCTTCAGTAAATAGGCCAAATTTGTTAGATAACCAACTGTAACAATAATTACACTTTGATCAGGCTGCTTGCTTAATATTTTCCTGTATTCCTCAATCGCATCAGGAGCTGTTTCTCCCAGTCCGATATCCTGGGGAAATTCATCCGAAATGATCCTGGCATATTTGGAATTTCGATAAACGCCAAATGTTTTTACAGTGCCGATGGGAATATCCGGGCGACCAAAATAAGTATTAACGGCATCTACAGTTGGTACTGACCATGGGTTCAAACTACAAACCATAGTTCCCAATATTTCTGCTTCTCCCAACTCAGCCAGGCTGTGCAACATAGCCAGGGCTCCAACATCATCACAATCTGATTCCATATCTGTATCAAATATAATTTTCACGGGTTGGGAGACAGTGATCCGTGGAATCATCAGGATCAAGAGACCAATAATTACCAATAATCCTCGTGATGAATTTTCTGTTTTTTCTACTCTCATAAAGAATAACTAATCAAATACTAAACTTCAGAGCAATATATCAACTAATTATAATTAAGCTCCTTCATATGTGCTAATTCCCGATAAAATTAGTAATTATCAGCAGATTCCAAAGGCTGAATCCTGAAGATTTGTTAATACATCCAAACCAGTTGTTTGATCAGCTGCTAATGAAATCTGCTAAAATTACCTGACCGAAATTTGATGCGTCTTCAGATAAGCCTTTCTTTGCCGGTTAACCTCTGCCGCATATTTTTTCACTTTACCCCTCAACTCATTGAGCAATTTTGAGTTATTATATTCGGCTGCCAGGTTAAACTTTTCCTCAGGGTCATCATTCAGGTTGAATAGTTGTTCAAAATCAGGCTCCTTCCCTCTGAAATCCAGGTCTTTTTCAGTATAATGCGCTACGCCATCAAACATTCGTACATACTTCCATGGACCTTTCCTGATACCTTCACAAAACGGATTATCCCTTAGTGTAAATAAGCTCTCCAGGAATAGCTCATCCCGCCATTGCGTTTGTTCACCTTTTATCAAAGGTATCAGGCTGCTTCCACTCATTTCTGCAGGAGGATTTATGCCGGCATAATCCAGGATGGTTACCGGTATATCCAGGCTCGAAACCAGTTGGTCCAGGGTTTTTCCTCTTTCATTTTCCGGAATTCGGGGATCATAAATAAAACAGGGTATTTTGGCAGTCAGATCATACAATAAGGCCTTACCTCCCATACCATATTCTCCCATTAAAAGACCATGATCACTGCCAAAAATTATGATGGTATTATCCAGTAGACTCCTTTGTTTAAGCTCATCCATCAATTGACCAATAACCTCATCCAAACCAGTAATAAGCTGAAAGTATCGAACGTGATGTTCTTGTGATGTTTCAGGATGATAAGCATAGGTATAAGTTTGATTTCTTCTGCCTTTATCCTGATCCAGTATGCTTTGGGGAATAAACCGGTAGGGATCAGTTCCTACTTCTTCCGGGATGTTTAAGTCAGTGTTGCGATAAAGGGCATCATAAATGGGATGTCCTTTTAGTTTGGGGTTTTCATTAGCCGGCCTGATCATTTCATGCCATTCAGGATAGTCTGCATACATACTGGTAGCCTGACTGCCATGAGGCACATTGAAACTGACTGAAAGACAAAAAGGTCCTTTATCGACGGCTGAATTAAGAAAATCATTCATAGCCTCCCCCATGATGGGGGTGATGATATCATGCTTGGCCTGATGGTAAGGGTTACAACTGAAATTGTCATAATCTTTTGGAAAGAATTTGGTCCAGCCATCGTGACCATACCAGTAATCAAATTTCCCGGCTGCCTTCCCCCTGAAAGAATAATATTCCACCCCAAATTTGCCAATGAATCCTGTATAATAGCCATTCTTTTGCAAGAGAGCCGGATAAGTTTTATCCCACTGTGCTTCTGTCAGCTGATATGATGAAGAAAAACCCACCCCGTGTATTCTTTCGGGCATACCAGTAAATAATGAAACCCGGCTGGGTGCACAAACCGGTTCGGCAATATAGGTATTTGAAAACCTGACGCTTTGACTGATCAGTTTATCAAAATTAGGTGTTTTTACCTGTGAATGACCCATGATACCAAACATATTATCCCGCAGATCATCAGCCAGCAGGAAAATGATATTGGGCTTTTTCTCTTTCACCTTAGGTGGTTCAGCACGCAAAGGATCAAATGATGCTGATAAAAGTATAATCAAGAAACATCCAGCTGGATAAAAGTTAATTTTTTTGCTCATCAAAATTTATGTTTTTACTTTGCCAATATTTACCTTTAGAAATTTTATGCTCGAATTTCTCCTGGTCCAATTCAATATGGATGTCACTAGCCTGGCTCAATTTATTGAAGCCATAAATCAGTTGAACCAGATAAGTATCAGATCGGATCAGCTCCTTGAGTATTTCATCATTTTTATATTTTTCCACCAGATGTCTTCTTTATTTCTTAGCTATATAAACGTAATACGCCGAAGTAATATGATTTTTTTGTGAATCAAGAAACCTGGCTGATAAAGTAGTATTGCCTTTTTGAAACTGAACCCTAAAGGTTATTGCTTCGTCAGAATCATTTACTTCTTTTACTTCTTGATTAAAGCCAGCTTCAAGTTCGACAAAATGTATTGGCAGGGCATGGAAAGAAGCTTTATACAGAGTAGCATCTACAGGGTTTCTGCCGATCCATGCATCTACATGCTTATTGATGTCAGGAATGCCACTTAAAGTGGCCTGTACTTCCCTGGGCCACCGTCTAACTTCTATTTCATATAAGCCCTTTTTAGCAACGTCAAGATGCCATTGTCCATTTTCTATCTTTTCTCCTCTTGCTACCTGGGCATGGTTCCAAACTTTGCTATCTCGTAAATCTGAGCTGGTCAAAAAAACTTCTTTATCCTTATCAGTTCCAATGATAGTTTCAGGGAATTCACGGTCCCCTTTTGTTACTTTGTGCCAATAGAGATCAAATTTTGCCTTCAACTCGTTCACCTTGTCCGGGTTTTGCGCGGCAATATTAGTTGTTTGACC
Source organism: Candidatus Cyclobacteriaceae bacterium M3_2C_046 (assembly GCA_051418075.1). Lineage (GTDB taxonomy): Bacteria > Bacteroidota > Bacteroidia > Cytophagales > Cyclobacteriaceae > JBPRGG01. The sequence goes on from JBPRGG010000089.1 coordinate 18,506, forward strand.
CGGATCAGATTTTAAATTATACAATTCAGTCAAGTCAATTAAACGCCATTCATCAGACATTACAACTGAACGGTATCCTGTCTCATAGTCTGTTTGACGTTGCACTTCCGCAAATAAAGATCGCCCATTCTTTGTGATACTATCATTATAAATTAAATTCATCAGGCTTTGGCCATCAAAATTAATTGATTGTGGCATTTTTAACTTACACAAATCTACCAGGGTAGGCAATATATCAATGTGAGCAGAAAGATTATTTATATCTCTGCCTGCCACCAGATTTCCTTGGGGCCAGTAAATAAAGCATGGAACCCGGTGACCTCCCTCATAGACTTGTCCCTTGCCCCCTCTCATACCAGCATTGTAAAAATTGACACCTGCAGTCCCACCATTATCAGTTAAGAAAATTAATATTGTATTATCATCCATTCCTTGGTTTTTTAGCACTTTCCTTAGGCGACCAATATTTGTGTCTACCCTTTCAATGATTGCAAAAAAAGTAGCCAATTTTTCATTAAGACCCTTTGCAGTATAAGACTTCACCCAGGTGGTATCCGGCAAAGAATGTGGATTGTGAGGTACGTAAGTAGGCAGGTAGATAAAAAATGGAGTATTCCTTTCTGCCTGCTCAATGTAATCAATGGCTGCATCGAAAAAAACATCCGGATTATATCCCGCAAAATACTCACGCTCACCGTTGTACCACAAATAATCGTTAACACGATCGTTCCAGAAATAATCTTCCGTTGTACCCGGTCCTCCATCTCCACTTCCCAGCCATTCATCAAAGCCTCGGTCAATAGGCCTGAATGGATAATTTGAGCCCAGGTGCCATTTGCCAAAAATAGCAGTTTGGTAACCGTTGGCCTTAAACACTTCTGCCATGGTAGTTTCTGTAGTCCTCATAAGATTGCCCCCTTGTATGGTATGCCATACTCGTACATGATGAGAATACTTGCCTGTCATCAAAGCTGCCCTGGTGGGAGCGCAAGTAGGATCAACGTGAAAATTTGTAAAACGAACAGAACTCTCATGAAGCTTGTTCAGTTGTGGTGTTTGAATGGCAAAATTGCCGTGACAACCTAAATCACCATAACCCTGATCATCAGTCATAATAATTATTACATTGGGCTGTTGAGCATATGAATTGGCCAAAATGACCAATTGAATAATTATTATTTTTATTAATTTAACATTCATTTTATAAAATAAAATGTTCCGTTGAAAAAGATATGGCACTATTATTCCGCAGATCATCAGCCAGCAGGAAAATGATATTGGGCTTTTCCTGCTCCTTGAAATTAGCCCTGGCATTTAAGGATTCCCATAGAAATGGCATAAACATGATCAAGATCCAGAAAGAAAAACCGGGTGATAGTTTCCTACTCATCATCATTTAAGTCAGAACTTCCATATTTTGAACTAATACTTTTTGATTTTTATGATCCCACTCGATTCTCTTGCCTGTTTTATAGGATAAAGTAGCCATATGGGCGGAAATTGCTTCTTCAAAACCTGCTTCAATGCCGCAGCCGGGAGTACCACCATGCCTGATGCAACTTAACCAGTCTTTGATATGAAGATGAGTAGGATCCACCCGTTTACCATCCCTGTAAGTATAGAGAAGGCCTTTTTTGGCAAAATATTTGGCTGTGGCAGAGGTTATTGCATCAACACCTTCACCGGTTGAAGGATTGTAGGAGAAGATGGGTACCTGGTCATCAATGACTTTTTCATCGATCAATTTTCTATAACGGGTCGATCGTGGATCAGCCTGTACATGCAATGTATTACCCAATGTCATGGTGGCATCATGACCCATCAACAGCGTATCCCGGTTGAATTGGTTACCCAGGGTAGCACTGTACAAAAAGGTCATCCCTTTTTCTTTTCCTGGCTCCTGTGAATGTCCAGTGGAAAAATCAGGATACTCCATGGTCACCTGGAATACATCGGGCACTTCCCGGCCATCACGGTGGGTATAAATTCCTCCGGAGGCACTTACGTATTTTGGTATGCCCATATTTAAGATGCAATTGATCCGGTCGTAATCATGGGTGAGCAAATCGCCGGACAAACCGGTACCGTAGGCCCACCATTTTCGCCACCGGAAAAAATGTTCCTTATTGAAAGGTATATAGGGTGCATTACCCAGAAATTGTTCCCAGTCGATTGTTTTTTGATTGGCCTGCTCATGAATGCCATATTGCCAGGCACCATTATCAGAATTCCTGTTGGTGCTGGCCTGAATTAATGAAATATGCCCCAGCACATTCTTTTTAATGATGTCTTTGGCAGTAATGAAACTCTGGGTTTGACGGTGCTGATGCCCCACCTGAAATATCACATCAGAGTTTTTAATGGTATGATACAATTCCAAAGTTTCAGGTAGGTTGTGGGTCATACATTTTTCTACATACACATGTTTGCCGGCTTTGGCTGCTGCAATGGAAATAGGTGCATGATGATGATCGGGCGTGGCAATAATAACTGCATCAATATCAGAGCTTTCCAACATATCATAAAACGTGCGAAATCTTTTTGGTTTATACTGCTCACTACTACCAGCGTTAATCGCCTCTTCTGCCCTTACATCAAACAAATCACACACACCGGTGATCTTTACATTGAGGTTTTCCTGTTCCACGAAATCCTGGTAACGGGTATCATTCCTATTTTTAAGCGCTCTTACCTTCAAATCCTGCACATCAGCAGCAGGCAAAAATCCAGCTGCTTTCAACAGTTGCTTACCTCTGATACCATAGCCAATGATGCCTATTCGAATAGGATCACCAGTCATGGCACCATATGGAGCAGGAGTATTTACTTCTATATTCAGCTCCTTTAATATTTCCTTCTTTAAGCCTTTGTCCTTCTCCGATTTAACAATAGCGCCACCCCAAATGGCTCCTATAAAAGGAACGCCGATCAAACTTTTTATCAGGTTTCTTCTTCCCGGGTTTTCTAATTTTTTCATGTGCTTATGCAGTTTGTGCTATTTTTTCAGTTTTACTTTTATTAAAAAACAAGCCATCCAAGCCATAGGAAAGATTGGTTGGAAATTTCATTAATACAAAAAGGGCAAGAGCTTCAATCAGTGTTTTATTGATCAGAAAATAACTTCCCTCGGTTGATATGCTGCTGCCAGCCAATAATGGAGGATGTGCCAAATAATACAAGCTCAGCAAAAGCAAGCCTGCTATGGTTGCACTTCTGTAAAATAATCCTAATAACAATCCCAGACCGACAAATAACAATCCAAACATGTTCAGAAAGTCAGTCACCGCTAGCAGGAATTCATTGCCGGCCAACCATCGATAAAAGAAGGAAAATACCCCCTCCGAACTCATTAAATATCCCTTGGCAGACCAGCCGGGGATATACAATTTTACCAAGGCTTCATAAAAGAAATGCCAGCCAATGGCTATCCGTAAAAGCAAGAGCGGAAGCATCTGAGATTTTTTATTGAATGCTGAATTTTCCATGTATTTGTTGTTTAAAAATTAATTTAGTATCAAAATTTTATTTTCAGTATCTCGCCCGTGGAATAACATCAATTACCTCAGCTGAAACATCTGTTTCCAATACAATTACAGAAGCATCTTTATCGGGCAACACTCCGGGTAAATCAATTAAAAGATCCCCGGATTTTTGGTTGACTGCCAGCTTCTTCCCTCCATCCAGAAGATAACTTTTTTCAATTTTTACTCCTTTCACGAATGGCAACTTTAAAGTATCCTCCTCAAAGTCGAACAGGTGGAGGTAAATCTTATTTTTGTTCCTGGTGCTCACCATATAATCGGTAGGCAGGTAAGGCCCTCCTCTCGTTCCATACACCGCTTCACCATTAATTTCCAGCCAGTCGCCCATTGCTTTTAGCAAGTCTTTCTGACGCTGTTCAATTCTGCCATCGGGCATTGGCCCTATATTGAACAGCAGATTGCCGTCACCACCCACGGTTTTCAATAGTGTGCGAATACACTCCTTTTTTGATTTCAATTGGTCATTAGGCTTCCAGGCCCATTGGGTGGCAATGGTCATGCAGGTTTCCCATGCATTTTCATTATCAAATTTTCCTACTTCCTGCTCGGGAGTGGCAAAGTCGCCGGCGTAAATTTTACTCTTTGTCACTCCCGACATACCTTCCCTGCCTTTGTCCACACGATTATTAATGAGCAAATCACCTTTAAGTCCTCTCAGGTAGGCATACATGTCCATTCCCATTTCATGAGTCCAGGCCCATTCCCACTCACCATCAAACCAAATCACAAAAGGGTCATAATTGTTGATGAGTTCGGTCAGCTGGTTTTTCATGTATGTATTGTACCGGTCCATTTTTGCTTTAAACTCAGAGCTGCTGGTATCACCTTCATTTTGTCTGTAATCCGGGCTTGGATACTTCACCGGGTAATCAGGGTGGTACCAATCACAAACAGAATAATAAATACCGAAATCAATATTCTGCTTGCGGCACTCACTGGCCAAACCTTTGATTACCCCTTTCTGGTAAGGCGTTTCAGCCATGTCATAATTGGTATACTGGCTATCCCAAAGACAAAATCCGTCATGGTGCCGTGCAGTGATCACCAGGTATTTCATGCCTGCATCCACAGCCGTTTTCACCCATTCTGAAGCATCAAAAAGCACCGGATTAAATTCCTGGTAAAGCATATCGTAATCTTCAACAGGAATTTCAATTCCTCTGGACCAGGATATCTCCTCTCCTCTTAAAGTCACTGGACCCCAGTGAATAAACAGACCAAATCGATTATCCTGAAAAGCTTCCAGTGCTTTTTTATTGGTGAGTAAGTCTGGATTAGCTTCGCCACCTCCTGCCTGTTGGGCTTGGGCAGAAATTAAATAAATCAGGAAAGCTATATTAAGAAATAATTCTTTCATATTTTTTAATTATAGAGGTATTTGAGGTGATGCCACCTTACCATCTTCAATTAAGCACATCAATCCCAGTAGTCCACCCCAATGATAAAAGCTATCAGATTTTTCAGCTATCTCGCCAATTCCGGTTTCCGGATCATAATTTTCCCGTACATATCTCCTGTTATTCCAGTCAAGCAGCAGCAGATCCCTTGATTTCTGAACCAGGTCTTTTCTGGCCAATTGAGCTTCTTCGCTACTGTAATTTTGCAAACCCAGATAAATCAGGAAGTTAACCGGGGGCCAGATTTTGCTGTCCCAATAAAGCGCTTCATCATGATAGGCATAATGACTTTTGGCCATGGTCGGGATAATCCATTTTCCGTAAAATTCTTCAGGATTTGTAAAATATCCGGACAATATCAGCTTCACCTGGTCTTCTGTAGCGGCTTTTGCTATCATCGGGTAAAAACCATTGATTGAAGTAACCCCTGAAAATTCTCCGTCTAACCAGCTTTTATTCCTGAAATAGCCCGTTTCTTCATCCCACAGACGTTGTAAATTCTGACGGTAATTTTCTGCTCTTTTCCTCAGTATTTCCTCATCATTTTTTCTTCCCAATACATTAGCTATATCCGCTAATGCTTCACAATCCATCACATACAAGCTGTTCAGGCTGACATCCCACATGGTAAGAATGTTTCGTTCTTTATCAAAAGGAACATTCTTATATAATGTGGCACCATCCCAGCCCGATTCCATTGATGCACCAAACCAGCCGTTGACTTTGTCTCCATCAGTATATTCACCCGGAGCCCCAATAACAGGTTCATATTTGGTAGATCCATAACACAAAAGTCCCTTATAATCCCTTTTTTCCTGCCACCAACTGTTCCAGGTAAGTAGATCTTCATATAATAATTCCAGAAACCATTTTTCCTTAAACTGCCTATAAACCTCACGGACACACATAGCGCCTACCGGCGGCTGTGATCGGTCTCTACTTTTAAAACCATTGGCCTTCTCTACATTTGGCACAAATTGCAGGCCTTCATTGGCCCTGGTCATTTCAACTGCATTAGCATAAGCTATCTCTTTTTGCCCCAATGCCGCTGCCTGGTAGGCAGCAAAGTAAGTGTCCCAGAGATAGATGACATATCCACGGTTCCATAAACTCCATTTACGGCTTACCGGACTGATCACCCGGTTATTCTGTGGATCAAAAATGGTGTTCCAGGCCAGTACTGTTTGCATAGCATTGTAAACTTCACTATTCTTACCGTAGCTATTCTTTTCTTCCTCCCATGATTCTCTATTCCTTTTTACAATCGATTTGATCGTTTCAAGATCTCTTGGTTTACCTGTGGATACACCAATCTCATTATCTATAGGAACTGCTAAATAAGGCGAAAGCATTCCGCCGTTATAGTATTCTTCATAAACCTCATGAGTAGTGTGTATATTGATATCCTGATCTTTAAATTTGCCGATTAATACGGAATCTTCACGAATAACGTATCCACTCTTATTCCAGGAGACACCTCCTTCAACCAGTAATAAAGGTTTTTTGATACGCTCAACCTTAATTGGAGTAACTAAAAAAACCAGGTCCTCCTGATCATGTGCGGATTCAACCAAAAATTCAAGATCGGTCCATTGAATCTGCACTGAAGTGTAGGAGCCATCCCAGGCATGTGGCCCCATTCGAACATCAGCCGGCCCATATCCCAGCATGGTCTCACGTAAGATGTCTTTATTCAGATAATCCTTAAACCCCAGATTTATGGTCAATCCTTCCGGCAACCGAACATGCGAAAGCAAACTCCGATAATTCCAGGTATTCCACCCCCTGGCAAACTGTTCTTGCATAATCTGATATTTTGCTGCAGCTGCTTTATCATCTTTTTCGGGAGAGGAATTCACTCCACAGGCAAGAAAAAGTATTGTAACAAAAAAATATACAAATGATTTCATAATAAGATAAATTGATTTATAAGACGCTGTTTCATTGTACTGGAACCAGTTTTACTTCCATCAGGTTAGCAATAGTATGAGACAAACTATATCCGGCAGTCAGCTTAAGCTGATGGTTTTGGTCCTCTGATATTTTTACTTTGCCAATATTTACCGATTTAGGTTGATACCACTGTCCTCCGGCAGAAATTTTATGCTTGAATTTCTCTTGGTCCAGTTCAATATGGATGTCACTATCCTGGCTCAATTCATTGGAGCCATAAACGAGTTGTATCAAATATGAACCGCTGCGGATCGTTCTGAAATCCCATTGAATGGTTCCTCCGGAATTCCACTTCTTCATTTCATAACCCCTGTTTTTACCCCACCTGTTATTAAAATCATAGCTGGCACTACCTTCAAAGGTGGCAGATTCCGGGGTGAATGTAGCTGTATTAAACGGATCCACCAAAACCGATAGAGATTGGGGCTGAAGTGTTCCGCCGTATTCAATCACCAAAGTATTTACCAGGCTATTTAAGGATTTGGCTGACATATCTGAGGGAGATAAATCAATGATCAGATCATTATTTTCTATTTGCTGGAAAGCTAATGCTTGTCGGGTTTTATCAGCTAATAAATAGACCTTTTGGACATTAGCATTAATTTCTCCTAATAGTAATTCCTCTTTTTCCGGCCATTGAAACAGATGAATAAAAAGCTTTCCCGGTTTGGCCGTACAAGCGGCATGCTTATAAAAAACATTCTCCAGGGGGTTAGCCGAAGTTCCATAAATGCTTTGACCGTTTTGTTCCAACCATTTTCCTGCTGTTTTTAAGACCATTACGGATTGGAAAGGGATTTTTCCCCACTTATCAGGTCCCACATTAAGCAGGTAATTTCCGCCCCGGCTGACATTTTTTATCAGGTTTTCAACTACCACCTTTGGCTCTTTCCAGTTATTATCCTTGTATTTATAGCCCCAGGTATCGTTCAGGGTCATGCAGGTTTCGAAAGGCAGGTCAAGATTTTCTGGTATATATTGTTCCGGCGTATAAAAATCTCCCATCACAATCTGCTTTTCCTGATGTTCATGGCTGATACGGTCGTTGATGATGCAGTCGGGACTTATCTGCCTGATGGTTCGCAATATCTCAAAACTGGTTTCTTTAGGAATGTCGGTAGGAACGTCAAACCACATAATGTCCGGGTCATATTTGCTTACTAATTCTCTGATCTGGGGAATACTTTTGGTTTGATAATAATTTTCCGGATCTTTACTATCCTTATCAGGAAAATCCCAGGTATTGTATAATCCCAGGGCATCCGGTTCATGCCAGTCCCAGTTATGAGAATAGTAAAACCCTAATTTCAGACCCTGTTCCTGGCAGGCCTGTTTAAGTTCCATAATTGGATCCCGCATAAATTTAGTGTGATCTATAATATTGTAAGTGGTCACATCTGAATCATACATGGCAAATCCGTCACAATGCTTGGCCGTGATCACGATGTATTTCATACCAGCCTCACGGGCAATGCTTACCCATTGATCAGCCTCAAATTGTTCAGGATTAAATCCTTTAGCCATTTCCTCGTACTCCTTCACCGGAATTTCTCCATTATACATGATCCATTCGCCTATTCCTTCCACGGCTTCTCCTTTCCAATCGCCAGCCAGATGGGCATAAACACCCCAATGGATAAACATGCCATATCGAGCATCCTTCCACCATTTCATTCTTTGTTCCCGGTTTTGGGTGTATTGTGCTATCTCTTCTTCTGATTGAGCCCAGGATTGATGGTTATACAAGGATAAAATGATTAATAGTGAAAATGATTTTAACAGCCTATTCATTTATTTTGATTTTGGGTCTTATGGACAAAAAGCTTCTATTTTTCCACCATATGGCTGAGTTCAAATTTAACCACAGTATTTACAGGATCAGGAGGAATGAATGTATGCTGGGGTGGATTACCCAGATTAAAAAAGACATCATCTTCCTGAATATAAGATCGTTTTCCGTGCCAGTAAGGACCAATAAACACCTCTCGACCATCATTTAACAACCAGCCCTGGTTCAGTTGTCCTTTCATTCCTGCCATCAGAAACTGACCAATATTCGACCCGGTAATATGGGCATACAGTTTATTATCTTTCATGGTAAATCTTCCCCATTCCGGCTTTGGGTAGGGAGCCGGACCACAGCCATAGATACTTTCCCCATTCAGTTTCATCCAGTCCCCTACCTGATCCAGGATCCGGACCGACTGATCAGGAATGTTACCTTTGGCATCCGGACCTACATTCAATAACAAATTCCCGCCTTTACTTACCACATTCACCAGGGCATGGATGATATCACGGGATGATTTATAATCATTATTGGTGCTGTAGCCCCAATCATTATTCAGAGTAATACAAGCTTCCCAGGGAATTGGCCGGTTTAATTCATCAAAAATCCCGTTTTGAGGAATTACCTGTTCAGGACCTTCGAAATCCCCGGCATAAGGTTCGGGTTGCTCCAATTCCATATTTCCACCCAGCCGGTTGTCTATGATGATATCCGGCTGTAATTGCCTCACCATCTTTACCAGTTTGGTGGCTTCCCATCTTTCCCCGGTCATCTCGCCACAACTAAAATCCAGCCAGAGTATATCAATTTTACCATAATTGGTCATTAATTCCCGCACCTGACTGTGCATATAGGTGATGTATTTTGAAAAATCCCGGCCTTCATTGGAATAACCATCTTTTCCGGTCATGGGATGAACTACGCATTCTCCCTCTACCAAATAATCGGGGTGATGCCAGTCAAGCAATGAATAGTAAAAACCAACTTTCAAACCTTCCTCACGAAAGGCATCCACATATTCCCTGATCAAATCTCGTCCGGCCGGTGTATTGGTGGCTTTATAATCGGTATATTCGCTGTCAAACAAACAAAATCCATCATGATGTTTGGCTGTCATGACTCCATACTTCATTCCAGCCCGTTGGGCTATCCGGGCCCATTCTTTCGGATTATATTGCTCAGGATCAAAGGCTTTAAAATAAGGTTGATAATCTTCCACTGAAAGTTTCTCATTTTGTCGTACCCATTCTCCCCGGGCCGGTATGGCATAAATTCCCCAATGAATAAACATGCCAAAGCGGGCATCCTGAAACCATTGGGTGCGTTGCTGACGTTGCTGATACACATCCTGAGCTTTAAGGGAAAACACCAACTGAAACAAACAAATAGCGACTATGTATTTCTTCATAATTTCGGATTTAAGAAAGCATTAATTTACATATTTTTTGGTTCAATTTATTATCTGATTTTGGGGAAAATTGCTGATATAATACTCTTTTGTACTGTAGGGATTGGCTATCAATTGGCCATCTGTTTCAAAGCCAGCCAATTCTTCTAATAGAATAAGCTGCATCAGGCCTCCCCAACAATAATGAGGATCTCCCGCTCCCGGACCATCAGCATAATAATTTTCATATAGATGTCCTCTTCGTTGCCATTCAATTTGAGCCTGCCTGGCACTTTTCACCGCATATTGCCAGGTAATTTCATTGGAGGCGTAGTTATTGATCCCCAAATAGGCCAGGTAGTTGGTGGGAGGCCAGATCCTGCCTCGCCAGTAGCCCTGTGAAGGAAAAGCCGGATCATTCCGGGCGATGGTGGGCAGTACAAATTCACCCCAAAATAAAGTGGTGTCGGTGAGGTTGGTGATGATGCTTTCCCCTTTGGTCTCATCTGCTGCCCCGGCGATCAAAGGATAGAAGAGGGTGGGGCCTAATCGTTCGCTGAATAAATTTCCTGCTGTTTTTTGCTCAGTAGTCCACAAAAGTTCGAAAGGTATATCCCCGGAATAGGCCAATTTTATCTGGTATTGCTGGTTGGCATTCAGATAAATGGGGTCACTGATAAATGCCGTAATCCAAAATTTACGATTATCTAAAATGGTTTGATCATTGATTGTTAGATTGACCCCTAATTCCTCCGGAGTATAAAAGAAGTAGACCCCTGATTGCTCAGGTTGTAACATAAAATCCCAATGAACAGAGTCTCCATTGTGAACCAAGACTTTTACCTCCTGATCAGTTAACCCTATTTTATCGTTGGAATTTTGATCTTTCTGGGCTTTTCCTCCCTTATACACTGTTTTTTTATTGTTTTTAATGGCAGTGGCAGAAATGGATCTAAACATACTTACAGAAGGCTTTCGGGAAAACTCATCCCAGTAACGGTTACAATACATTCCTACTGCTTCATTCCATAACAGATCATTGATCCTTTGATTCATGTTTTCCACTTGTTGCTCCAGGATTTCGACATCCTCATGTTCACCTATTTCCCTGGCAATGAAAGAAAGATACAATGCATCTGCTGCCCACAAACCACTGAGGCCAGCCATATCCAGCTCCATGGTGCGTGAAGCCTCGTTCATTCTGGCATCATCAAACATGGGACTGTTATCCTGTCCGCTTTCATACTTTGACCCCTGTAACCAGGTACCATTTTCAGTACCCCACTCCAGCAATCCATTCTGGTTGCCATCCCGATAAGGCAGTCCATTCCCGGGCCGAATGTCAAACCACCAATTGTGCCACTTTAACAGTTTGGGGTAGACCTCTTTTAAAAATCCGGTATCCGGATGGTATTGATGCATTTTCCAAACACAGATGGCTCCTACAGGAGGCTGGGAACGATCGGATGAGTTTTGTGTAGTATCATTTCCCAGGGCAACATTCGGCACAATACCTTCCTGGGTTTGATGAAATAATATTGCTCTTACTGTTTCTTTTCCTGCATCCGGATCTTCTATAGATGCTAGCATGGCCTGAAAAAAACTATCCCATTCATAAAGCTGCTGATTGATCTCCCTGCACCAGCCCCGGCTTACCACATGAGCGGAGAGTTTACTTTGGCTACCATATACCCGGGATTGATTCAAATGATTGGAAACAGCCTGCCAGATTTCCCCAAATGGAGTATGAATGGCGAATCTTTGGTCAGTATAGGCTTTGGCCCGGGCCTGAAGCCGATTATCAATTTGTTCCGGAGCTAGCTGCTCTTTTACCTCACCAGCCATAAAATAAACTGGTTCATCCTGGCTTACTTCATACTTTAAGGCAGCCCGATCAAAAAACTGCTCTTGTTCCAAGTCTGCTGATTTATCTTTACTTATTAAATCAGCTAATGCCTGATCATTATCCCGGCTGGTGTAATTTGCCAGTGGTTTTTTGTTCAGTATAGTGAAAAACCAGTCGGGATTGGTTTCTGATGGCTTTAAAGTTCCGGCTAATCCATTCTGGGTAATTTTGTAATATACCGGGGGGAAATCCGGCCAGGCTTGTAGCATTTCCAGAATGATTTCCCTGGAGGTGTCACTATAAATTTTTCCCACCACAGTAATACCTTGTTCCTCCAAGGACCATTCCAGCCAAACCACCTGATTGTTATCTGTAGTAAAACCATACTTATTGTAAGAATAATCAGGGGCTGAACCACCGAATTTTTGCCCGGAGCCATTCTTAACGCTATTCAGGTGTTGGTTATATGTGGCGATATAATTATCAGCCGAATCCAGGTATCCTATCCGAAACAGAAAAGCCTGCCCATTATCATACTTGAAGGTAATGCCATGCAAGACATCAGGATAATAATTGCCTATTTGCAGGTTTGGCTTTCCGGTATCTGCCGGGCTACTGCAGGAAAGGCAAAAGGATATTGTTACCAAAAATATCAAGTAGTTTTTCATATCATACTTTTTTATTCTCATTTACAAAAAAACCCAAATTATAATTTTTCAAAAACCGGTATTTGACCTACCGGTGCATCTACTTGTTTCCATTGCCCTTCAGATTGGAGCACAGACCCATTCCAAAAGCTTTTCCAGGATTTTATAGTCCAGGGCTGCTCAAGTTATATTGCCTGAAACTAAGCCATAGTTTCAGTTTGTAGATTTTGAGTACGGAAAAGTTACTGAAAAAAAAACATCAGATGGGCAAATCTGCCCTAAAATTCATAGTTATTAAAAAACCAGAAATTCAAATTTAATTCAACTAAAGATTAATATCCTGATCGATCGATGCAGACCGGATAATTTTGGTTAATTCCTGATGCCATTCAATATCCCGCCACATGCCTACGAATTGTGGTCCGCAAAAATTACTGGTGGCAATCGCTATCCATCTGCCTGTTTTTGCCGCCTCTTTCACACCGAATTCACAGGCTTCTTTTACCCAGTCCCAGGAGAGCAAAGGGAAATCCCGATAATCAACCGGCCCCCAGCATTCAGTAGTAATAACAGGTAAACCAGCTTTTCTTGACCATTTACTGGCTAAATGTATAAGGTCTTTTAGGCTCAGCAGCCAATAATCCTCTTTTTCCCGGTATACCCTTTCGCCATTTAATTGCAGTTGCTGGTATCCTTCAAAGTCAAACATGCGATATTCGTAACCCACCTCCCGATAAAATTGCCCATTTGTAGCATTGGTGATCCAGATATTCAGATTCAGGATGTCCTGGCTTGAGGTATCTTCTGTTTCCCATTTATCAAATTCAGTATTAATGGAAAAACAGAAGGGCATTTCGGGATAAGCAGTTTTTAATATTTCGGTCGATTCTTTCATGTATCTCAGGGCCAGGTCAGAGTTCCTGCGGGTATCTGGAGGTAAATACGGTGTCCAGGGAGTAATAGGATATTCATTGGAAAGATCCACATAAATGATGTTATCCATCAGATTTTCCTCACTGATCGTATCCAGGGTTTGTTTCCATACCTGGCCCAATTCATAACCGGATTTAATTTTTGCAGCAGTACGATCCACATCTTCACGCCACCAGGTCGACAGCCCCACTTTTACCCCATGATCCCTGCATTTTTTAATAAACTGATTCAGGTTTGGCTGAACCTCCACCTCAGTATACACCGGGCTGCCCCATTCCTGGGTTGACCAGTGAGGGTCCAACCCCCATCTTTTCCCGGGATCGGCCGCAACCAAATGCGGATAAGCATCTATTCTCACGGCATTATAACCTCGTTCTACCAGTTCGGACAGTGATTTATCCCAGTCTTCATAACCAGCCCCGGGCCAGCGTCTTTCCAGCCAGGAAAAGTCCCACATGGTGATGGCCAGAGGGCTTTTTAAATCTTTCTTTAATGTGGTTGCATTATCAACTTTTTGGTAAAAGGATGGGGTTGATAAATTATGAACGCCAGCCAGTATAGCACCTGATTTAATGCTGTTTTGTAGAAATTTTCTTCTTTTCATATTTTGTTTTTGTGTTTTGTAACATCTGTCCCCTTGAACTTTCAGCAGTATCAGCAAGTATTTTCACAAATTCATCCTTTTCAGGTCATCAAATAGATAGTTCCAGATTCTCTTTCTCTTCTTCAAAATCCTTCCACATATTGAATACTACTTTAGCATCCATATATTGAACAATGTCATTTCTGACTTCTCTATTCCTTAAAGTCAAGCAGCGTATCATTTTCAATTAGTTCAATAGCAATAAAAGTAGATTTAGCAGCTCTTTTTATTATTTTGCCCCAGTTTCATGATTAAGAATCCAGAAAATAAAAATGAAGCAGAATTTGACATAATTCATTACATTTATTTTCAATTGAAATTAAAATCAATTTTTTGCTGTAAGCTTCTGATATTAATATCCTGAACCGGTAAATTTTCTGAAACAGACAATGAGGCAGCTATCCCTGCAGCTTGCCCCATCATCATGAAAACCGGTTCCATCCTGATTGAACCAAAGGCAATATGAGAAGCTGATACACAAACTGGCACTAATAAGTTTATAGCTTCAGCCTTTTGGGGTACAATTGAGCCATATGAAATAGGGTAAGGCTTTATACCTTCCCATACCTGGACATCGCCTTCATTTTTAACCATTCCATTGATAATCACCCGCTGACAATTGTGAGAATCCATGCCATATGAGCCAATAGCAATACCATCCTGCACTGTAATTTTACCTAAACAATTATGTTCAGTCATAACATACTTACCTATCATACGGCGTGCTTCTCTGACATAAATCTGGAAAGGCCAACCCCCATTGTCAGTAAATTCATCTTTAGGATAACCATAAGTGAGCATTTTATCCCGGAACTTTTTTGGAATACGTTCACTATGGCCTAAAAAATAGAACAAGCCTTGCTGGTAGTTTCGGTGAGCTAATTCAATTTCTTTTCTTTCCTGATAGTCTGCCTCAGGATAATTCCAGTTTTCACCTATAAAATCTGTTGAAAAAGGACCATAGTTATTTATATCTGTTTTTCCATTAGGCATATCAGAAATTGTAAGGGCGGCACGATAAAATGGCAGGAATTGCCAGGAAAGATCCTTCCATTCTTTCTTCTCTACACTACGGGACAATAGTTCGTATTTAGCCGGATCATAATCAACAGGTGCCGTAATGGGGATCATATTTTCTTTTACATTGGTAAGGCACACCCTGTAATTATAAGCCTGTATTTTATGATCACCACTTCCTACCGGAGCCAGTTTTTCCGGATGTGTGATTCCGTAAACCAACCCACTACTACTGTCTCCAGGTATAATGTATGGATCAATGTCATCCATAAACTGATGAGGACTATCCTCTTCAAGTTGTACACCATTATGCTTTTCATTATATTTTTGATTGTCTTCCCTTCCAATGGTATAGGAAACTCCGGCAAGTGCCATCAAATCACCCTGGTAAGAGCAATCTATAAATACTTTGGCATATATTTTTCTATGTAAGGCCTGATCTGAGTTGATGGTATGTTCTAAAGTAATAGATTTGAGTCGATTATCCCCTTTTTCTACTGAAATAATACGATGGAAAAGCAGCGTATCTGCTCCGGATTCGCAAATAAGATCATTAAAAACACTTTCAGCCACATGAGGTTCAAAAACCAATTTAGCTTTATTTTTTTCACCATAATGTGCTGCAATCCGGGTATAAAACTCTCTGGCAAAACCTGAAATGGCATTTTTATCTCCTACATCCGTCATTCCCAAACCAGAAGCAGTCATTCCTCCTAAATGTTTTCTGGGCTCTATTAATAAAACTTTTTTCCCTTCTTTGGCAGCAGCATAAGCAGCACTAACTCCGGCCGATGTTCCGCTATAAACGCAAACATCATAGTATGCTTCAGGTGATTCATGTTGACATGAAGCAAAAACCCATACTAAAACAAACAGCCTTGTAATCACAGATCTCATAAAACAATGTGAAATAACGAGCATAAATTAAACAATAAAAAGAGATTATCTAAAAGGGAAGAAGGCCTTTTCTATCTTTTATGATAACCTCTTTTATTATATCAGTATCCTTGATTCTGAAAAATATTTTCAGCTAAATCCAGCTCAGATTGCGGAACCGGAAAATAACCTTGAGTTTCAGGATCATATCCCAGGGGGCCTAAAACTTCAGTCAATTTACCCCATCGGCGCAGGTCAAAAAACCGATGTCCTTCTCCCAGCAACTCAACTCTTCTCTCCTGAGCTAAAGCCTGCATAAAATCTTCATTATCAGACAATTCCGACAACCCGGCTCTTTCCCTGATCATATTCAGGTATTCAAAGGCTTCCTCAGACCTTCCGTTTTTATAAAGCGCCTCAGCATAGATCAGCAGAATTTCAGCATAACGTATCACAGGATTATTCATATCTGAATCAAGATAGTTGGGTTGATCAGGGGTAGAATAGTGATTTCTGATGATATACTTAGCCAAATGTAAACCTGATTGACTTTGGGTGGTATCATATTCCTGTTCTCCTTCAGGCGCGAATTCATAGGATGAACCCGCCTCAAATATTGTGACTGGTCTTCTTAAATCCCCTTCTTCGAACACTTCATCAGGTTCCAGAGTAGGTACTATAATATTCCATCCTCCTCCTCCCGGATCATATCCTGACATGGCTGTAAAGCTGGTCACCCAGTTGCCTGGGTTCATTCCCCAGGTTCCGCCCTGATTGGAAGCATACTGAATTTCAAACAATGATTCAATCCCATTTTTCATGGTATTATCCCAGTTTGCCCCATAATCTTCCCAATTCAGATCATATGTGCCCATATTTATGACTTTTTCAGCTATTTCTTCAGCCTTCTGATAATTCTCTCTGTATAAATAAAAACGGGCCAGTAAACCTAAAGCTGAAGCTTTGGTAGCCCGGCCTAATTCATAGGTTCCTTTGACCGGCAAACTTTCACTCCCATCCAATCCTGCAGCAGCAAGCAGATCTTTTTCAATTTGCTGATAAATCCCGGACACAGGATCCCGGGTTAAATTTTCTGCTTCATCAGGTGTTAAAGGTTCCGTTAACAGGGGAGCGTCTCCCCAGATATTTGCAATATTGAAATAAGCCAGACCACGAAGGAATTTGGCTTCATTAATACTCCTGTCCCTGATCTCATCAGATACTGTGACTGCTTTATTTATGTTTTCCAGCACCCAATTGGCGCGGAATATAGCTCCATACATGGCAGACCAGGCACCAATGGTATTTCCACCATTTATCACCACATCCGTGGATTTAGTCTGATAATTGTCTAATGCAGCAAACCAATTAGCATCAAAGCTGCCCATATCATCAGCATACACATCTCCAAAAACCATTTGACCAACCCCATAGGCCATAGGCCGGGCCATTACATAATAAATACTGTTGATAGCAGATTCAACATCTTCCTGTGATTGCCAGAAATTTTCAGTAGTCAAATTATTCTGGGGAGGTTCTTCTAAAAAGTCTTCACTGCATGCCGTTATGATAACCATAACTAAAACAAATAGAAATAATTTATATATAAGTTTCATTGTATTAAGTTTTAAAATGAGAGATTAGCACCTATGGTATAAGTTTTAGCCTGAGGATAGATCCCATTATCTATTCCATTCAAAGCAATATCAGGGTTATATCCGGAATAATCCGTAAGGGTAAAGAGATTCTGAGCCGAAATATAAACTCTGGCTCTGGACATAAACAAGCGACTCATCACATTCTCTGGCAGGCTATAACCCATTTCTATGTTTCTAAGCCTTAAGTAAGAACCATCTTCCACAAACCGGTCAGAGTTGCGGCGGTTGTCATTAGGATCAGAGGCATGCGCCCTCGGATAATTTCCTTGAGGATTTTCCTGACTCCATCGATCCGTCATTAAGGCTGATTTATTGTCACCATCAGCACTGGAAAGCAGCCTGACCATATTAACATTATAAATTTCATTGCCAGAAACTCCCTGAAACATTATATTCAGATCAAAATTTCTGAAATTCAATCCCCCATTAAATCCAAAGCTGAAGTCTGGCAACGGGTAACCTACAAATGTCCTGTCTTCACTATCAATCACACCATCCTGATTTACATCTGCAAACTTCAAATCACCAAGTTCAGCTTTGGGTTGTCTTTCCAGGGCGGGATCATTGGCATCCCAGATAATGCCTTCACTTTGATAGGCATAGAATGCATCTAAAGGATAGCCTTCTTCTCTTCTGGTAATATGTGTTCCAAAAAACTCGTTGGTCGATTCCGGATTTTCAAGCTTAGTGATTTCATTATCGATAGCCGTAAAATTCAGTCCTAAACTATACTTCCATTCATTTTGGTAATTTCGATAATTCAAAGCCATCTCAATACCTTTATTCAACACCTGGGCACTGTTAATTTGCTGTACAATAGGAGCTGGCAACCAGTACATATGTAAAACACCAATTGTTCGGGGCATCACTTTACTGGTGATCACATCAGTTTGATCTTTCACAAAATAATCGGCCGTGAATTGAAGTTTATCTTCAAATAATCCCAGGTCTATTCCGATATCGGTCTGAGTAGCCACTTCCCATTTTAAACTATTATTGATTAAAATTACCGGGGCATAACCCAGCGCTTCATTTCCGTTCAAAGAATAATTAAACCCTGAGCCTAGCAGATCGTAATGAGGTCCATATCCCAAACCTCCATCAATACCGGTCTGACCCCAGCTAAACCTCAGCTTCAGATCGCTAACAAAAGCTAAAGTGTTTAAAAATGCTTCTTCTGAAAGTCTCCATGCCGCTGAAAAGGATGGGAAAACAGCATATTTATTCTGGCTAGAAAATATGGAGGAGCCATCCCGGCGAATATTAGCAGATAGAATATATTTCTCATCAAAATTATAATTTATCCTTCCTAATATTGAGGCATATGTTTTAGCACTTGCTTCTTCGGAACCAAACCGGGTAGTCCCGGTTTCTCCTGCAGCCACTGTGGTTAGATTGTTGTTTCTATGGCCCTGAGATCTGGCAGTGCTTACATTATCCTCAATTTTTTGAGCAGTGTAACCAACTAATACAGCAATGTTATGCTTCTCACCAAATTTCCGGTTATAATTCAAGGTGTTTTCCAGCAAAATATTAGAACTATGAAATTTCCGGTTTTCTGCATTGGCTTCTGTATCCTGATTTATTACAGTTCCCTGAACCGGTAACTCCTGATAAGTGGGATCAAAACGATCTGTATTGGTAAAGGTATAATCCAGCCCTAAATTGGTCTTAAATGTAAGCCCAGGAATAATTTCTGCTTCCAAATAAACGTTTCCCAATATGCGATTCCTAAAACTTTCCCGCAAGGAAGTCTCAGCTTCCCGCACCGGATTACCGGCTCTCCCGGTATAAATAGCATTATAAGTACTGGGACCGGCATAATGGATTCCATCTGGATGATTTACAGGGATGGTCGGAGACCTTCTTAATACTGATGACATTATACCGCTATTGGTATTATTACTGATGGAGTGACTTAACAGCAATGAATTTCCAATTTTGATGTTCTTATTAATATTATTATCTGTATTAACTCTTAGGGAGTAGCGTTCAAAATTTGAATTCAGCACCACTCCTTCCTGGTCCATATATCCGGCCGAAAGGAAATAAACAGAATTTTCATTTCCACCAGAAGCAGACAGCTGGTAATTTTGTATAGGGGCAGTTCTGAATACCGCATCCTGATAGTCGGTACCTTCACCTAAATTTTCAGGATTCGTCCAGTTCTTATTTGGGTCCAAACCGGCAGCAATCCTGGCCTCATTACTGAATTTTGCAAATTGGGCCGCATTCATCAAATCAATCCTTTTATCCACAGTCTGTATACCCACATAGGCATCCATATTCAGTTTTGCCTGACCTGATTTACCCCTTTTAGTGGTAATTAATACCACCCCGTTACCAGCCCGGGATCCGTATAATGCGGTGGCTGAAGCATCTTTTAAAATGGTGATGGATTCAATATCCTGTGGGTTTAAGGTGGCTAAAGCGTTGGTCAATGGCGTATTATAATCTGTTCTGCTATTTTCATTGTTGTTTTCAACTATCACTCCATCAATCACATACAATGGTTCGGAATTATTTAAACCACCCAAACCTCTGATCCTTACCGAATTTACGCCTCCTGGCTGTCCGGAATTAGAATTGACCACCACACCTGGTATTCTTCCCTGAATCGCATTGTCAAAACTTGTAACCGGTACTTTAGCAATTTCTTCTCCATCAATAGAAGATATAGCAGCAGATATGTCACTTTTCTTTTGGGTACCGTATCCCACTACCACCAATTCCTGCAATTGCTGAATATCCTGGCTCATCACCAGATCAAGCACGGATCTGTTCCCAATGGCTATTTCCTCGGTTGTATACCCCACTGAGCTAAATATCAGGGTAGCCCCTTCTGATACATCCAGGGCAAAATCTCCCTGCACATCAGTAACTGTTCCATTACGGGTTCCCTTTTCCACCACATTTACTCCGGGAAGTCCTGTACCATCTTCAAAAGAGGTTACTGTACCTGTAACATGCCGGGCCTGTATCAGGATCTCCAGCTTTTCTACCTTTTTTCTTTTTTGATTGAGATCCAGCTTTTCTACATTGATGCTGTTGTTTACCTGCTTGAATTTCAGATCTGCCTTTTCAGAAATTTTAAGCAAAATATCAGCTACGGTAGTGCTGTTTGCATTGATATTGATGGGTTTTTGATTTTCCAGGTGTCTGAGATCATAATTAAATACAAAATCAGTCTGACGCTCGATCTGCCGGAAGGTCTCCAATATAGATGCATTGCGCAGATTGATGGAAATCACCACCTCCTTAACACTCATTTGTTTCTGGGCTTTACTGTTGGCTGCCAGTAACATTGATAAAAAGAAACACTGAAGCAAAACGCCATAAAACGAAAACTTCATAATTCGTAGTAGTAACCGTTTAAAATTCATAACTTTGTAAGGTTTTAATTGAACATAATTAAAGCATGTAATTCATCCGGTAGTAATGGTCAGATTACTACCGGATATTTTTTTGAGTTTTTAACCTGGAGAAAATTCTATAATTACTGTTTTTCCATTTAATTCATATTTAAAATTCTGACTGAAACTCAGACTTTCAAGTACATTTTTCAGGCTTTGATTGTGATACTGGGCTGAATACCGCCATTTATAAGGCTGGCTATTCACTATTTCAAACTCCACATCATACCATCTCTCCAGCTTGGTCAGCACACTGCTTAGGTCTGCCTGATCAAAATATAAGATCCCATCCTTCCAGCCAAAGGTGGCCTGGGGGGAAAAGGGTTGGATTTTTGAGAAAGTCGATTTATCCTTTAAATAGCTAACCTGCTGGCCTGGATTTAAAACCAATTCTGATTTTCCGGTGGTAGCCTGGGCAATTTTTTTCACCAGCACTTTCCCAGTGTTTAATGCCACGGTTGTTTCACTCTCCTGGTAGGAGGACACATTAAACGAAGTGCCTAAAGCAGTTACTTCCACCTGGTCTGATATCACTCTGAAAGGATGAACAGTGTCTCTGGCCACCTCAAAAAATGCTTCACCTTTCAGGTAAACCAACCGGATACTATCAAATAAATACTCGTCATAGCGAACACTACTTTCAGAATTTAAATAAACAATGGAACCATCAGGTAAAAACAGGGTGGATTTTCGGCCCCGGTCATTTTCCTTGATTACCATTTGTGCGGCTTCGGACTGTGGACCTGAATCCGGCTGCATCAGATCAAAAATCAGATATGTACTTAAAAATAATAGCAAAACTGAAGCGGCAATTTTCAAGAAAACGCTGGGATATGAGCTTGTACTTTTCGCATCTTCATTGGCTTTTCCATCCCTGTCATAAACCTGCTGCAGCACTTTTGCTTTTCTGTATTGATCTGTACCCAACACTGGAGTAACTTCAGCCTGGTTCAAATCATCTTCAATGTGAACAAGCAGATCCTGATCAAATTTTTCTGATTGTATCCAGGCTACCACATGCTTTACTTCCTGTGGGTTGCATTCTCCTTTAATGTATTTTTTCAGCAGGGATTTGTTCACTTTTATCAGCGTTTGTATTAGAAACACCTAACCCAGGCCGATCCATTACTCCGTTTCAAAAAAAGTTGTAATTAAATTAACTCATTAAAAAAAAGAGGAGAAGCGCCAGGGATTCCTTGATGAATTTGAGGGCTTTAGCGATCTGACTTTCCACCGTATGGGATGAAATATGTAATTTTTCCGCAATTTCTTTATGAGAAAGGCCCTGCTGGCGACTCATAATGAAAATTTCCTTTCTTTTGGGCGGTAATTGTTCAATACATAGATTGATCTGCTGATCCAATTCATGGAAATTCAGGTATTCTTCCAGGGAATTGTTGGCATTAAGATTACTGGCCTTATAATGTTGCTCATAGGTGATTCTGACCAGATTCTTCCTGGAATTATTATAGATCAATCTTTTGGCAATGGTATAAATGTAGGCCTTGAATGATAAATGAGGCTGTAAATTTTCCCGGGAACACCAA
This sequence comes from Candidatus Cyclobacteriaceae bacterium M3_2C_046, assembly GCA_051418075.1. Classification (GTDB taxonomy): domain Bacteria; phylum Bacteroidota; class Bacteroidia; order Cytophagales; family Cyclobacteriaceae; genus JBPRGG01. The sequence goes on from JBPRGG010000089.1 coordinate 41,154, forward strand.
ACCCGGTAAAAAACCTCCTGAACTACCTCTTCCGCTTCATCCCGGTTATTAAGGTATTGGGTGGCCACCGAAAAAAGAAGATCATAAAACTTATTAAAAAAGAATTCAAAGGCTTTTTTATCACCTTTCTTAAGTTTTTGGATCAATATAGATTCATCTTCCGGCATATTTACCTGGTGGTCATTACCCTGATTTAATATTAATAATTTTTTCGGAAAATTGCTAAAATAACATACACCATTCTCTTAAAAACTTTTCATTTATGATGGAGATACTTCCACCTGTTTTCTCTAATCATTAAATTAATCTTTTATTGAATTGAAGGGATAATTAAAACCTTGCCTTTATTAAAAAATTCTCATCAAATGAAGGCTAAGGGTGCTATGAATATACAGCAGCAATTTTTAATTTAATTGCTGCCTTATATTATTTTAATTATATATTGGCTAAGATTGATTATGGACCCTGTACAGATGTCGGCACTGAGTCATACTATGACTTCTAGTAACCACCCATTGATCGCAGCTGTCCAACCAAAACTATTTAAATTTATACCCGTTTTTAAATTAATCAAAAAAATCATAATGCAATTATTACTGCATTACACTTTACATTTTGGCGGACCATTTTTGATTGCTTTTATTTTTTTCAGAAGTAATTGGAAACTGGCCGGAATAATTTTACTTGCCACCAATCTGGTAGACCTGGACCATTTGTGGGCTGATCCCATATTTGATGATCAGCGATGCAGCATTGGCTTCCATTTTCTGCATTCTTACCTAGCCATTGCTTTTTATCTTGTATTTCTGATCTTTCCAAAAACCAGGTTGGTTGCTATCGGCCTGTTGTTTCATATGTTTACTGACCTGATTGATTGTGTTTGGACATTTTCCGAATGTGCGGAATGTTACCGCCAGTCTGAATTATTCGAACTCTTTAATTAAGCGCCATGGCATGTCTTTTTCTGTTTAAATATATTTCCCAACCTATACATAAAAATAAAACAATGTATTCTATTATTACCCACCATAGATTCTCCTTATACCCCCAAACTTTATAGTTGCCATAGGTAAAAAAAATCAGGAATGACCACAACATGGGGAAGCGAAATGTTGTAAATAAAGCAAAAGCCACCAGGCTGGTTATATACCAGGGATGAACAATGGTAGCCAGGGCAAAGTAGATCCATAACAGCCAAAGAAAAGAAAAAGGCAGGCTGTACTTCCTATGCCAGTCCAGGTAGGCAAAACCTAAAATGAGCAGAAAGGCCGCCACAGCTAATCCCTTACCTGCGGTAGCAATAATATTATATCCCTTCAAAGCAAATCCGATCTCTCTGATAATGTAATAAACAGAAGCATTGAATTCAAATTTTTGGAAATAGAGAGATAAACTTGCGCTTAAACCAGTGAATAATGACTGATTTAACAATGGAATGAATAGCAATATAACAGTAAGACCAACCAAAGAATAAAACCGGATCATTTTCCCGAAACTTAACCTGCAGATAAATAAAGGCATAAAAATCAGGGGCAGTAGTTTAGAGGCTATGGCAAAGCCCCAGGCTATTGCTGATAAGGTAATATGTCGCTTTTTAAAGAGCCAAAGCCCCAATAGCAGAAAAAAAATCATCAATGCTTCTCCATGAAGATTCCCACTTAATTCAATAATAACCAAAGGGTTGAAGGCATATAAAAGCAACCTTGAAGCAGGTTGATGGTAGATCTTTAAAAGCCGATGGATTAATAACAGCGAACCAATTTCAGCCAGGATGATGAAAATTCTCATCACAAGGACACTTCCCCTTATGGAATCCGGAAAAATAACCACGCTTAACCAGTAGGTAAACTGAGAAACGGGAGGATAGATGGTAAAATACCGGGGAGAATTCAGGCTATTGAATAAAGAAAGGTCCAATCCGGGCAATCCAGCATCTTCCGATATATAATATTCAGGTAGTTTTTCAAATGGACTTATTCCAAGGTTCAGCAAACGGCCATCCCAAATAAAACGATAAAAATCATCAGAAAGGGCGGGCATACTGCCTAAAAATAAACACCTGAAACCTATAGCCATCAGGATCCATAAAACAATATTTTCATAATTATGGGCTTGGTAGCAAATCCATAAATACCCGATGAATAATAAGATGTAGGTATTAAACAGCAAAAAATGGTCACTTCTTTGCACAAAATAGCCCATTATCATGTAACCCAGGGCAGAAATAATTATAAATAAGCCCAGCTGAAATTTAGCCCATCCTGCTGTTCCGGGCATAAATGGTATTTTTTAAAGTGATAAAAAATATGCCTCCAAATCCCAGGGCCAGCATAATATGGAATATTATCAATCCATAATCATTCAGATAAACGCCGCTAAGTATTCCAAATATGAAATAAAGCATTAACAAACCTTCAAAAACTGTCTGCCAGCTCAGGTTGTGTGGAATATAGACATTTCCTTTCCAGCTATCCAGAGTGGATTTGATATTAAATTTAGGTGTCCTGATAAAAGGTGTTTTCACCCCTAAAAATCCCTCCATCACAGCAATGGCATTATGAAATGACAAACCCATGGAAAAGATCATGAACAAAGTATAATTCTTCAGGTAAAAGCTTATCGATTTGTCCGGGTAAAATCTTTGGGTAGCTACCCAATAAAAGTATGTGATTGCGGCAAAACCCAGTAAAAAAATGCTGCTCAAATCAAAAAGCAGTTTAAGTCCGGGATTAGATGCTTTCACAAATAACAACGGAATACTCACCATGGAGGCAATAAAGAGGGATAAAAAAACGGAGCTATTAAATAAATGAAAAAAGGCATGCCATTTATTTACGCCTTTTATCCTGGCATGAAGTACCTGTTTAAGATGCTTTCTGGCGGTTTCAGCTGCGCCTTTATTCCAGCGATATTGCTGGCTTTTAATAGCTGGCACTAAAACAGGTAATTCTGCCGGAGCTACAATATCTTCTACAAACCTGAACTGCCAACCTTTCAACTGGGCTCTATAACTCAGGTCCAGGTCTTCAGTTAATGTATCGTGATGCCAGCCATCAGCATCCAATATGCATTTTTTTCTCCATATACCGGCCGTCCCATTAAAGTTAATAAAACTACCTGTAACATGTCTACCGGTTTGCTCAATGGAAAAATGAGCATTCAGTCCAAATGCCTGAAGCCGGGTAAGTAAGGAATATTTTTCATTAAGATGGCCCCATCGGGCTTGTACCATGCCTATTTTTTCATGATCAAAATAAGGTAACATTTGCCTTATAAAATCAGATTGAGGCAAAAAATCAGCATCGAATACTACCAGGAATTCACCTTTAGCAGATTGCAATCCAAATTGCAATGCACCGGCCTTAAACCCATCCCTAACACCCCTTCTCAGGTGAAGCCAGCGAAAATGATTTACACGGGTGATCTGCTCCAGCTTTTTGGTGATGATCTGGCTGGTTTGATCGGAAGAATCATCCAAAACCTGTATTTCCAGCTTATCAGCCGGATATTTTAATTCGGAAATCACTTCCAGCAATCTTTCTACCACATATAGTTCGTTGTAAACGGGTAACTGGATGGTCACAAAAGGCAGTTGCTGATCAGGAAGTAAAGGCAAAGGTGGAGCAACATTTTTCCTGCTTTTAATATATTTCCGGGTAAGATGAAATTGGGTCAGGCTAAACAAAAATATGAATAGCATGCAAAGGATATATATACCAATGATCAAAATTTCCATCCAGAATTGTCTCTTTCCCCTAATTAAAAAAACAACTTAATTTACCAATACTTTAATATGGTCCAGATAATCTTATATCCAGCCATTATGGTTCCTTTTACAGTACCTGATACTTTGGAATGACCAATCCGCTTTCGGTAATTCACCGGCACTTCCGTACTTTTTAGACCATATTTTGCTGCTTTCAACTGCATTTCCACAGTCCAGCCGTAGGTTGTATCCTGCATATTTATTTGTAGTAATTTATCAAAACGTATGGCCCGGAATGGGCCAAGATCAGTAAATTTTACCTGATACAACCACTTCAGCAAATGGGTAGCCAGCCAGTTACCAAAAACCTGAGGAATGGTCATAGATCCTTTTTGCCTTTTTCCCAATGCCCTGGAGCCAATGACCAGATCGAATCCCTGATCTGTAACAGGTTTTATCAAATGACGCATTTCGTCGGGAAAGTCCGAATAATCTGCATCGATAAAAACTACAATATCTGTAGTTGTCTTATTTTTTCCCAGATAATCTATACCCTTGAGACAGGCAAAACCATATCCTTTTCTTTCCTCTTTCAACACGGTGGCTCCCTTTTCTCCGGCTACTTTTGCGGTGGAATCCGTGGAACCATTATCCACTACAATAACTTCACTAACCAAATCTTTTGGTATTTCATCTAATACGTTACCAACAGCATTTTGTTCATTAAATGCGGGTATTATCACCCGTACCATCATATATAACAAATTCTTATTCGACTTTCCCAATAAATAACAAACCTACAATATTTGTTAATGATTCCCTATCAATTTGCTTTAATGGTTTGGCTGAAATTTAAAATTATCTACGCAGTTAATTCAAAACTTTTACGCTATCATTGCCGATCAGTAACGGCTGGCCAAACCTGCCGCCGGGTTCCTTGTTTTCCAGCTTCAATACCCCCCTGGGACAAACAGATGCACAGACACCACATCCAACACAGGAAGATCTGATGATGTTCTGCCCCCGTTGGGCATACCATCTGACATCAATACCCATTTCGCAATAGGTAGAACAATTTCCACAGGATATACATTGACCTCCATTGGTAGTGATCCTGAACCTTGACTTAAACCGCTGGATCAATCCCAGGTAAGCTGCCAGGGGGCAGCCAAACCGACACCACACCCTGTTACCCATGAATGGATAGAATCCTACCCCCACTACTCCGGCAAATGCTGCTCCTATAATGAAACCATAAACTTCCCGCACCAAATAAGTATTGACACCAGCAATCACACTGCTTCCACTAAAAAATGTATATAACACCCCAAAGGTCATGACCGTTACAAAAACCAGGATACTATGGATCATCCATCTTTCTATTTTCCATGCTTTTAAGGATTTATCCGAAAGTTGCCGGTAGGGATCACCCAATGTCTCAGCCAACCCACCACAGCCACAAACCCAGGAACAATACCACCTTTTCCCATAAAAATAGGTGAAAACCGGTACCGCAATAATAATCAAAGCTATTCCCCAGACCAGCATAAAAATCCCCAAAGATCCGGTGGCTAGCAGCTGGCTCAAGTTATAGTCATAAAAGAAATCGTAATCGAGGGGCCAGATATTCTTAAGATCCATACTGGGCTGATTGAGGCGCATCAGGATCTCCGGAATAAGAAAGGCAAATGCCGTCTGAAAAAAAATGACTGAAAAGGTACGAATCAGGTGGTAATTACTGTGCCGATAACGGATAAGCATCCTGATTCCCATCACTACAATGGCTAACGTGTACAAGAAACCGTAAAAAAACCATTGACTGGCCGGCTGGCCCTTGATCCAGAAACTGACAGGATCCACCAGGATGATCCATTCAGTGATATATTGAGGGAACCAGTATAATAGTACGTAAAACAGGATGAGCATCACCCCTATGACAATGCCAATCCAACCTCGGTTCTTATTACTGCTAAAAAACACTCCATTGTGTTTGATCCCAGGCATATGTCGGAATTTAGGCAGGATATAACTCAATGACCCAATTATGGCCAAACCTATGGTAAGAAACAAATACAGCAGGGTATGCTGAGACACAGGACCTATTGCAGCTTCTTTGGTTAAAGTCATTTTAAGCTGATCCATTCGGCCTTCACTAAAGCCTTTTTGATTTACCAGATCCCTGTTGATATCCGTGATAGATTTTTGCAATTGATCCTTCAATTCGGTTTTAGTAGAAAACTTCTTACCTACCATCCAACTGGTATAAGCTTGTAGCTGCTGTTTTTTAAAGATCGTAAGCTCATTGTTGCCTGGGAAAGACTGGTTGATTAAACTATCAGAATATACTACCTGGTTGTTTTCCAGTTTGACCCGCTGCAACAGTTGGTTCAGGTCATCTTCCGTAATTTGATAATCCTGTTTTACCTGCTGATTTATTTGCCTGAACTGCTGTGACAGCTCGTTTATAAATTTGAATTTAGAAGTATATACCTGCCCATAGAATGACTCAAATTCATTTTCAACCAGTTCAAATTGATCATAATCTCCCAATTCATTCGTAAGTATTTCCCTGGTGAGTTTGTAATTGTTGATAAAAAGGCTCCCTATTAACAGGATGCTGGAAAAAACAAAGATAGCAAGTCCGGCATTTTGAATAAATTTCATTAGTTATTTAAATTAATTTGAACTAAATGGTTAAAACAGACCAAATATTTTCTTTTCTTTTGTTTGAGTACCTGCCAATTCAGGAAATTCCCTATAAAATTGCTGTTTTACCTGCTTTTCAAAAGTTTGAAAAAATTCAGGATCAAAATTAGCCTGTGACAACTTTTTTATTACCTCTTGTACAGGTCGTTTTTGCCTGATCCATCTTTCACAAAGTTCATGTCTGAACCGGATTCCCATCAGATTAAATCCTGTTACATTATGCCCATGCTTATTAAAGGCAATACGTATGGATTTTTGACCAGATGGATGTTCCCAATAAAACTGAGCTTCATCAGATGAAGCTTGCACAGATATCTGACCGTATACCTGGTATTCAATATCCATAAATTTAGCTGAATTAAACCAAACGCCTGGTTGATAGGCTGTTCTGTTTCCACAAATGGTAGTTGCCAGAATTTCTCCGTGAATGCGTCCGGTATACCACACCTGCTCGATTTTTTTTCGACCAGGAGGAGGTTGTTTATATTCGGCACAATCGCCTATGGCATATACATCAGGAAGATTTGTTTCAAAATATTCATTTACCAGCACTCCCCGATTTGTTTCTACCGGTCCGTCCCGCAGAAAGTCTATATTAGGTGAAACACCCACAGCCAATCCTACAAACTGACATGGAATTTCTTCCTCATTTAGGGTAACCACACCACGAACCCTTCCGCTCTGGTCAGGAATAATATTTTTTAGTTCCGTGCCTAATCGCAGGTCTGCCTGGTGAGCCCTGATCTGTCTATTGATCATGGCTGATTCCTGGTCTGGTAATACATGACTGAAAAAGCTTTTTTCCCGCACCAGCATGGTCACTGCTATTTTCCGGGACAGCAGCATCTCCACTAATTCAACACCAATCAATCCTCCCCCCACTACCACTGCAGTCTGTATGTCCCTGGTATTTTTTTCCATTAATTTTAAATCAGGCATGCCATATAAACCCTGTACCCCCTCCAGATCCTGACCGGGCCAGTCAAATTTATTGGGTTTCGATCCGGTAGCTAATACCAATACATCATAATACACTGGTTTTCCCTGTCTGAGCAACAGTTTCTTTTCCTCTGCTTCCACTTTTTCCACATGATCCTCTATCAGGCCAATTTTATTTTTGGCCCAAAACCAGTCTTCATATGGCTTGGTATGCCTGTACTCCATGTGCCCCATGTAGATGTACATCAAGGCAGTCCGGGAATAGAAGTGCCTGGTTTCACTGGAAATCACGGTGATCTTATAGTTGGTCCGCTTGCGGATATGCCTGGCAGTGGTGATTCCTGAAATACCGTTCCCAATAATGACTATATGTTTCATCTAAAGGATTTCTAAATACAAGTTTATGTTTGACCAGACTTTTTTACTGTCATGTAGCAGACAAATAAAGGACTTAGCTTATTTAATCTGGAATAAGCAATGAGAAATATACAAAAAAGAATTAGTAAAATAAAAAATCAGGGATAATTCCAATAACTGGTCAACCTTTTCCCGGCAGCCAATACCATTCTGCTGTTTTCAACTTAATATCGGCTACAAGCTGTAAAATTTACTCCTATTTGCCTGATGGTGGCTAAAGTATGAATGGTGGTGAGGAAGAATGAAGAACCATAGAAACAAAAAAATGTATCCGTTTAGAAAGGATAGCCAATTCCGATATTTAATACGATATCTTTAAAATCAATATCATCAAAAACCCAGTGAAATTGGTTGGTTTCTTCATTTAATTCCCTTAAGGGGAGTCCGAAATCGAACCGGAGCACAAAAAAGCTGGCATCTATCCGCAATCCGGCCCCGGTACCTACGGCCAGTTGATCCATGAATTGATCCCAACGGAATTTTCCTCCTGATTTATCTTCGTTTTGATTCATCAACCAGATATTCCCTGCATCCAGAAATACTGCTCCCTTAAAAACACTGTAAATAGGAAACCGGTATTCCAGGTTACCTTCCAGTTTAATATCTCCCGATTGATCGAAGAAGGAATTATCGTCACCATTGTGGTAGGTTCCCGGCCCCACACTTCTGGCCCCAAAGGCCCGAATGCTGTTGGTTCCCCCAATAAAATATTGTTTCACAAAAGGCAGGGTAGTTGAATTTCCATAGGGAACACCCGCCCCTACCAGAATCCTGGAAGCAATTTTGTTTTTTTGATCCAGGTTATAATAATATCTGAAATCCAGGGTCATTTTGGAATACTGGGAATATTGAGTACCAAAAATGGTGAAAGGCTCCTGGCTGGTAGCAGCCCGCTCCCGAAAGGCCGATTGTAAAAGTTGCATAAGGTTTCCGGAAACATCTACATTTCCATGAAAATAAAAAGTATTGGTTGCATTTTCTTTATATTGGGTATTGTAAATATAAGAATAATTAGTGCTCAGAATAAACTGCTCCTCAAAACTGCGTTGTAAATACTCGCTGTTATTTAGCCGGTCACTAAAGGTACCTGAGGTGTCTGAAAGCTGGAAATAATTGATATCCAGCGGATATAGTTCATGGCGTTTGGCCTTGGTTTCATTCCAGATATAACCCAGAGAAAAGTTAAAGGAGTTGGATTTAAAAAATTGCAATCGGTTAAGATGGCGGTATTCAAACCTAAACCGGGTTTTAGGCACATAATAGCTGCTTTTATTAACTAAATCAAAAAAAGGAACAATAAACCTAGGCACGTACAAGTTAGATTCCAGCCCTATTTCATAGGAGTTCAAACCTTGTTGTTCCTGTCCAAAATTCACCTCATAACCTGAATTAATCTTTAATTCGAACAATTCAGCTCCACCCATAAAATTTCGGTTCCTGAAACTGGCGCTTAAGTTAGGGCCGACATAATTATTGGATTTAGCTACCGCCTGAGCCTCTAACCGGATAGACTTCCTTTTCAGCGGGGTTAATTGGACTGTGGTATGCAACTGGTCATCTCCCTGTTTCTGAAAACGAATATTAACAAACTGGAATACCCCTAAACCCATCAGGCGGTTCAGGGTTTGCTGATGGGCAAATTGGCTGTAAACACTATCCGGTCGCAAAAAAACAGAATTAACAATTACTTCCGGGTTGAAATTTCGATCTGTAAGTATATATCTGTAATCTTTTATTTTCAGGGTGTCATGATTCACTTCAGCCGAGTCTACTGAAAGGGCATAATTAGGGTTCACAGTAACAGGATTAGTAACAAATCGTGTAATGGCTTCATCCGGAGTAGTTTCATTAACCTTTAAGAAAAGATTCACCTTTCTTTCCTTGATGGTGGTGTCTACCTCGTAGATCAGGTATTCCGGGGCAAAATAATAAAATCCCTGATTTTTAAGATAATTATCAATCCGGTCCCGCTCCTTGATTAAGGTTTCAGCATTGTAGAGGCTGTTTGGTTCGATCAGACTTTCCTCTCTGATCCGGCTGATTTCTTTTTGAATGATTCCTTTGGTGGAATCGGGAAAAACCAGAGTATCTATCCGGTAAGGCTCTTCCAGTTCGGCGGAATAAGTAATATTTGCTGTCTTATTATTCCGGTTGATATTATAATCTACCCGGGCATTGAAATAACCCAGGTTAAATAATTTACTATCTAATTGCCGCTGAACCCGGCGGGGGTTTACCTCCTGCAGCAATACCGGAGCCTCTCCGATCTTGTTGTTGATCCAGCTTTTAAGGCCTTTATTAGGTGTACTGTCCTGAGTATGCTGGTAGATCCAGACTTTAGGCCGCATACCAAACAGGGTTCCATTGGGGTCCGGTTTGAATAATTGGGTCAGTTCATTAGTTAGCTGATTTTTAGAAGGGATCTTTTCTTCGGATTGTAAACGTAATTCTGCTCCGGTGTACAAGAATTCGCCGCTTCCTAATTTTTTAGTACCTGTACAGGCCCAGGATAGTAACACAATAACCCAGAGTAAATGGCCATAAAAAGAACGTTTCAACTTCATACTATTCCTCCTCTTCTTCTGGTTTGGTAAAAAGTTGTTCCAGTTTATTATAGTCCCTGGTAAAAATGATACCAATACCTGTACGCATAATTTCCTGCTCAATCATTGTTTCATAGGCATCTTCCCGGAAAAATTCCAGTAAAAATCGTCCATCCTCTGTAAGCTTATACTGGATCTGAATATCGCCTATATAGTTTGTAACATCATTTTGTTGCTGTTGACGTTGTCCTGATCCATCTTCGATGTCAATATTTCCTCCTACCTGAACACTTAAGCGGTCATCGAATAAATTTTTGGACAAGGCCACTTCCAGTTCAGTCCTGCCCTGGCCTGTTTCGTATTCCTCGTAAGACTGCACATCAAATGACAATTGCACGCCACCAATATTCTCACCTAACCGGTTGAGTTGCTGGGTCAGGATCTTACTCACACTGGAGCGGGCAGTGGAAGCAATACCTCCCCCCTCTGTATCCAAGGGATTATCCTGAATAAACCGCTGCAAGATCAACAATGCGAAAACCTGTTTATTAAGTTCGGAATCCTGCTTATTCAGGGAAGCGAGCATGGATCTGGCCTGATTGGCCAGCGTGCCTGTGGCTTCTTCGGCCAATTCTATTTCAAATCCGATTTCAGGAGTCATCAGATTTCCTTCCATACCTAAATGCACCTGAAAAGGCAAGCGTTTATTCAGTTGCCTGGTTTGCTGGGCTGACAGACCTGCATCAGCTCTTATCAAGCCCTGGGGAGATGTGTCTACCGTATAAATGGCGGTGATATCAATAATGGCATCCAGGGGATTGCCTGTCCAGCGGATGCTACTGCCTTGCTGGATATTAAAAGAACGTTTGACCAAATCATAAAAAGTCAGTTGATAAACGCCTTCATATATTTCATAAACACCGGTAAGATTTATATTTCCAACCGGGTCGATATTCAGGCTCAGGTTTGAAGCACCAGCCTGCATTCTTAAAAAATCTCCGGCGGCATTGTCTATAATAATTTTCAACTCCGCATTTTGATCAATTTCTATATTGGCATTCAGGTCCATACCAGTTAGTTCAGCTGCCAGGGTATCATAGTCCTGCTTTTGGGCTTCCACAATGATAGAACTTAAATTGTTGTCCCGATCAATAAACCTGACCAGCCCTTCCATTTGTATTTCTCCGGTTTCTGATTCAGGGACCAAATAGGTCAGGCTGGTCTCTTCTTCTACCACCAGGTCCAAGCTAATATCCGGTTGATTCATAGAGCCGGTGATTTGTACCAGGGCATCCATAACGACTTTGCCAAAATACATTTCATTATCCTTCCTGGTAGTATTTAAGGCCATAAAATCCTCAGCTTCAAAGCTTAAGTCAAAATTGAAATCCCGATAATCATCTGTATAAACCATTCCGTCCAATACAGCATCATTATTATTATTATCCTGCAAGGTAAAATTGTTGAAACTTATGCCCTGCTGATTAAAAACGATGCGTTCATCATTGACTGAAAATGGTGCCTTCAGGTAATCCACCGTGAAATTTGCCTGTTCAAACGAAATGTTACCATCCAAATTATAATTACTGGTAGTACCTGACAACTGAAGATTTCCTTCTATGGCACCATTCAGATCGGAAACTATGCCCTGCATCACCCCTTCAAATGCATTGAGATTCATATTATTCAAGTCCACCTCAAAATCCAGCTGACCGGCTTCCTGTTGTACAGTGTAGTTTCCGTTCACCTGAATATCATTTTGGTTTCCAGTAACACTGGCATCTATTTCAAAGACTCCCTGGCTGGTTCTTTGGGCCACCAGTTCCAGGTCACCCAGTAATCCATTTCGAATCACAAGGTCATTGATGGTAATATCAGAAGTGAAAGTGGAGGCCGTCTGATCAAATTCCACCTGGCCATTCACCAGGCCCACCACCAGACTGTCAGTTTGTACGAAGACATTGGATAATGTCCTTAAATTAAAATTATCAAAGGCAATTTGAAGAATGGAATCAGGAGATACCTGGGTATTAATAGCAATTTGCTTTTCATCCCTGGAAATGATCATGTTTTCTGTCATTAAATTTCCACCAAAAGCGAAATAATTACTATCAGCTACGTTCCAGTTATTATAATTCAGCAGGATTTCCGGGGGATCAAAAGTAAAGCGGTATTCATCTGCAATACTTTTAAAAACACCTCCCATGGCATACTTTTCCTCACGATCCTCATCTGTGATCTGAAGCCTGGTTTCGATCTGATCTTCCAGAATTTGTCCCACAACGGCAAAATTCCTGATTTCATAGCCGCTTACAATTATATCTGATAAACTGAGGGCATAGTTTAATTGATCCTGGTCAGAATTAGCATAAAAAGTCAAGGTATCTATCTCAATACCGCTGTAAATCAATTTTGGAATCAATATATTAACTTCCAGGTTGTTTTCTATACTATTAAAAGATCCCGTGATCTGGCCCGGTATCAAGGTATCCAGGGGTGGGATCAGGACTTCTGTCAGAATTTCAGGATTCTTAAGATCTATTTCAAATTCAAAGTTCTGAGGCCTAAGGGTGTCAGCATAGGCAGTTTTATCATGCAAGGTGTAATAATTACTAATGTGCCGTTCCATTACCGGGACAAGGTCTCCGATATTAACATTTCCGGTAAAAGTGGCAGATAAAATATCAGACTCCAGAGACAGATCTGTTTTTCCCTCTTCATTTAAAGAGGCAAATAACAGGGAATCAACCCGGTAAGATTCGCCATTCTTTATTACCAGAACATTTCGGATTCCCACATCCCCATTCATAGTATTTAAGTTATTGCCGGTTAGATCGGCTTTTAACACTCCCCTGAACACCAGATTGCTGCTGACCAGATTAAGATCATGCAGGTCTGCTCCGGTTACATCCAGGGTAAATTCATAACGTGGATCTTCCGGATTAAGGCTAATGGCACCATCCAGATCGAAATGCAGATTTTCATCCTTATAAGCCACTGTGCCATTAAATACATAGTCTTTAAAATCTCCCTCCAGGGTTAAGCTGTCATAGGTATATTTTTGATATTCAGCACTTTTAATCAGCAAATCAACATGAGTATTCATGGTGTCCGGTTGGAAACCCTGTCCATCCACCGAAACCTGAAGGCTTACCGGCCCATATACCGTATCATTTCTCATGAAAGTACCAAGCTGAAAACTATCAACCTGTACCATTCCCCTATATTGATCTCCCGCCTCCAGGTCAAACTCAGCTAAAACATCACCCAGGCTGGAATTAAAATCAAGTTTACTGCTAAAATCTTTCAATGATCCGGTAAAAGATGCATTTACATTAAGTCGGGCAGGAATATTATACTGTTGACGAATAGAGTCAGGCAGGAAAAGCTGGCCCAGGTCATCATCAGTGGAAACTAGCTGAATATCAGGAAAATCAAGATATAAATCATCGGTCTGGGGCAATCCTTTTACGAATCCATTGGTGGATAAAATGGTATTACCCAGGGTGGATATCCTCAAATTATGGATACTTAAATCAGACACTTGTCCTGTCAATCTGGTGTTTAGTTTGATACTCATCAGTGTATTACCTTCAAAAGGAGGCATATTAGCCATATCAGGCGCAAAGTACAATATATCCTGGACACCAATCCTGGTGTCATTTAAATCCAGGTTCAAACCGATATCACCAATATTTTCACCCAAGGTCTCAAATGATTGATACTGAATTTCCATTAATCGTTGCAGATGGCTATGGCCGGTAACCAGATCAAGATCTTCCAGCCTGGCCTGGGTGGAATCTATGGACAATCCAGCGGTAAATTTTTCCAGGGTAAAACCACTTTGTTCGGAAAAATTAAATTGCTCAATCCGGGCAGAAATATCCAGACCTTCATATTTTACCTGATCCAGTACCAAATCCAAATCATGTATGTTGAGGTGGTTAAAATCAATCCCTTGGGGAATGGGTTCATAATTATGGTTTACCAGTTGAATAGCACTATTACTGATCTCCAGTCCTTCGGCAGTAATTTGCCAGGGAGGAGTATACTCGTCATCCGTAGAAGAATAATATTTTTGATTGAATTGGGCCAATTCCACCGAATCTTCTAATGAAACCCTGTTTTGTATATAGGCAAAATGTGTATTTTCCAATTCAAACTTGTTCAGATCAATGATCTGGCGGGAAAGATCAAATTGTTGCGCCCTCAGTTCTGCCTGTTCCAGGCCAAATTGCATGGATTGCCGGGCTGGTTGATTTTCATATTCAAACTGAACTTCAGTCAATAGTAATTCATTCAAACCCAAATTAATGGGGGCAGCATCAGAGGAAGTGGTATCCGGAGGCACCAGCTTGGTGATCCCAAAATAGCCGGAGGTATTTTTCAGGTTTATTTGTTCTACCAGGTATTCATTATTTTGCAGGTCTAACTGATCCATTTCCAATTGAAGCTGGCCCAGTTTTATTTTAAAAAGATTTCCTGTAAGCTGATCCTCATAAGTGAAATAAACATCCATCAAATTAAGTTCTCCTAGTGAAAAAGTCCACGGGGAACTGGTTGTATCGGTAGTTTGACTGGTTTGGGTGGAATCGGATGAGAAGGCCTCGATGATAAAATTAAAATTAAAAGCTGAATCATTAGCCGGCCGGGAAATATGCCCGGTCAATTGATCCACATCAATTTCAGCCACATCGATTTCACTGCGCAACAAGCCAAAATAATCTATCGCCACTTCGATCTGATCAGCATAAAGCAGGGTATCCTGGTCCAGGTCTTCAATATAAATATCCTTTAAAGACACTGCATTGAAAAAATCCAATCCGATACCTCCTATCCGCACTTTAGTTGGCAATTTTTTTTGCAAAAATTGCTCAGCTTTCTGGGAAAGTATATTTTGAACCGGTGGAAATTGCAATGCCACAAACACCAGCAGGATCAACCCTAAAACGGATACGATAATCCAGCCCAGCACCTTCAGAATAGCCTTTATATACTTTTTAATACGTTTAATTATGGAATCCTTTCGTTACAAAAAAATCATATCTCGGATGGTATCAGAAACTCTACCAATAAATATAACCTCTTGTAAATTTTATTGTTATGATTTCTGAGGGTAAAAAAAAGCTCCTGGAAAAAGGAGCTAAATGAGGAAATAAAATGATCATGGCAAACTATATGTGAATAACCTCATCATATGCTGCCGCTGTTGCTTCCATAATGGCTTCAGACATGGTAGGGTGAGGGTGAATAGATTTGATGATTTCATGACCGGTGGTTTCCAGCTTTCTGGCCGCCACCACTTCTGCTATCATTTCCGTGACATTGGCCCCAATAAGATGTGCGCCCAGCCATTCACCATATTTGGCATCAAAAATAACCTTAACAAAACCTTCTTTGGCACCGGCTGCACTGGCTTTACCAGAGGCTGAATAGGGAAATTTACCCACTTTAACTTCATAACCGGCTTCCTTGGCAGCTTTTTCGGTATATCCCACCGAGGCTATTTCAGGCTGGCAATAAGTGCATCCCGGAACATTATTATAATTAATCGGCTCTGGCTGATGTCCGGCTATCCTTTCTACACAGGTAATTCCTTCGGCGGATGCAACATGGGCCAGAGCAGGACCATGTACAATATCACCAATGGCATATACTCCTTCTATGTTGGTGCGGTAGTATTCATCCACTTCAACCTTGCCGCGATTGATCTTTACACCTACTTCCTCCAGACCTAAACCTTCCACATTAGTAGAGATGCCCACTGCTGACAAAACCACATCACATTCCACCTGTTCTTCTCCCTTTTTTCCCTTTATGAATACCTTACAATTCTTGCCTGAAGTATCCACTTTGGTAACTTCGGAATTGGTCATCACCTTTATACCGGACTTTTTGAATGACCTTTCCAGCTGTTTGCTGATTTCTTCGTCTTCTACCGGAACAATGTTGGGCAAATATTCTACCAAAGTGACTTTGGTACCGATAGAGTTATAAAAATAAGCAAACTCTACCCCAATGGCTCCGGAACCGACTATGACCATCGAATCAGGTTGCTTCTCCAGAACCATGGCTTTGCGATAGCCAATGATCTTTTTATGATCAAGAGGTAAAGCCGGCAGTTCGCGGGACCTGCCACCAGTGGCTAAAATAATGTGATCGGCCGCAAATTCCGTTTTTTTTCCACTTTCATCTGTTACTTCAACTTTCTTACCTTTCTTTAAAACACCGGTTCCGGGAATATGCTCAATCTTGTTCTTTTTAAACAGGAACTGTACTCCCTTAGTCATGCCGGATGCTACCTCCCTGCTCCTTTTTACCATACCGGAAAAATCCACTTCTGCCTGTTTAACCTTAATGCCATAATCACTGGCATGGGAAATATAATCAAAAACCTGGGCGCTTTTCAGTAAGGCTTTGGTGGGAATGCATCCCCAGTTCAAACAAACACCCCCTAACTCTGCCTTTTCCACCACACCTACCTTAAAACCCAGTTGAGAAGCTCTGATAGCGGCCACATAACCTCCGGGTCCACTTCCAATTACTATAATATCATATTTTGAAGCCATTTTACGAATGTTTTATTACTTAATTATAATATGTTGATGGTGGCAAATTTAGTTGATTTGCCCATAGAAAAAAATTATGAAAATAACTATTAAAAAATGAATTGAACCTGATTTTGTTTAATTTAAGTAATAATTTTATAATTTAGACCATCCGTATAAATCATCAAACTAAAAAGATTACCTATGAAATTACTTGAAGGGAAAATTGCATTAATTACTGGCGCTTCCAAAGGTATCGGCAATGCTATTGCAAAAACATTTGCAGAACATGGGGCCCATGTTGCCTTTACCTATTTATCCAGCGTAGAAAAAGGGCAAGCCCTGGAAAAAGAACTCACCGAAAAAGGAATTAAATCCAAAGGATATCGGTCTGATGCCTCTGATTTTAAAGCAGCAGACGAACTTATCAATCAGGTGATTGCTGATTTTGGCCAACTTGACATCCTGGTCAATAATGCAGGAATCACCAAAGACAACCTGTTGATGCGCATGACAGAGGAAATGTGGGATCAGGTCATGACCATCAATTTAAAATCAATGTTCAATACCGTAAAGGCGGTAACCCGTCCATTTATGAAACAAAAAGGAGGTGTCATCATCAACATGAGCTCGGTGGTAGGCCTGAAGGGAAATGCGGGTCAGGCTAACTATGCTGCGTCCAAATCCGGGATCATTGGTTTCACCAAATCTGTCGCTCTGGAACTTGGATCCAGAAACATTCGTTGTAATGCCATTGCTCCGGGATTTATTGAAACAGAAATGACAGAGGTGCTGGATGAAAAAACTGTTCAGAGTTGGCGCGAAGCAATACCCCTGAAGCGGGGCGGGTCACCTGAAGATGTAGCTAACTGTACCGTATTCTTGGCCTCAGATTTGGCTTCCTACGTTACCGGACAAGTAATTCAGGTAGACGGAGGGATGCTCACTTAAACCTCACTGCTGCTCCTTTGGCAGGCCTTGATCTTCATCCCATCAGCAGGTTGGATCAGGGCTTTTTTGTTTTTTACCTAAAATAATCATAAAAAGGAAAGAACTTCGTTTTTTTTTTAGTTTACATATTATGCAAAACATAGAAGTACTTTTTGAAAGCTCACCCTGGTTCATTTTACTTAGCCTGCTGGCCGGAGCCCTGTATGCATTTGTCCTGTATCAAAAAAAGGGACCTTGGAGTAAAACCACCAATTATTTGCTGGCTGGTTTAAGATTTGTGCTGGTCACGGTCATCTGCTTCCTCTTACTTGGGCCTTTTATCAAACAAATCAAAAATACTTTTGAAGATCCTACCCTGATTTTTGCTATAGATAATTCTTTATCGCTCAACGAAGTAATGGACAGCACCGCCATTCAGCAGACCATGGCTCAATTACAGGAAATACGGGATCAATTGGAACAGACAAATTACCAGATTGAGGTCAGGACTTTCGATGAAAAGAATCAATTGAATTTTAAAGATATTAACTTTGATCATACCACTACCAATTTAAGTGACCTGCTCAATGATGTACAAAATGACTATGAAGGTAGAAAACTGGCAGGCGTGGTGATGCTGACTGATGGCATTTACAATATCGGTATGTCCCCTTCCTACAAATTATATAATTTCAGTGTGTTTCCGGTAGGTCTGGGAGATACTACAGAAAAATCAGATGTTAATTTGAGAACGCTATATTACAACAAAATCACCTATCAGGGTAATAAGTTTCCTTTGGTGGCTGAAGTCGTCAATAATGGATTCAGGGGAGAATTAGTTAGTGTGGAAGTCTACCAAAATGAACAGCTATTGGGGAAAAAAGACCTGGTGCTGGAAAGGGATGACCAGGTAGAAAAGGTCGAATTTTTATTGGATGCTGAACAAAAAGGAATGCAACATTATGTGGTTAAGATCACTGAAAACCCAGATGAGTTTACCCTGAAAAACAATCAGCTTCATGCCTATATTGAAGTAATTGAAGGTAAAGAAAAAATTTTGCTGGTAGCTCCGGCTCCTCATCCGGATATCAAAGCCATACGCAGTGCCATTGAAACCAATAAAAATTATGAATTTGTCACTTATATTCCTTCATTAGATCCGGACCAGACCGATATCCTCAATGCAGGACCTTCTGCCTATGATCTGGTCATCTTTCACCAGGTGCCAAACCGGCAAAACATTGGTACAGAAATATTAGACCATTTTTTAGAACAAAATTCTCCTGTTTTATTCCTGGTAGGCAATCAGACGGACATTCAGCGTTTTAATACAAAAAATGACTTATTGCAGATCTCTGTGATCAACAATGAAAAAGATAATGTCACGCCGGTTTTTAATTCCAGGTTTACCCGTTTCAAATTATCTGAAAGTATTCAGGAAGTTTTAAATGTGTATCCTCCTGTCACTGTGCCGTTTGGTCGTTTGCAAATGAATGGTGAGGCAGAGGTAATTCTTTACCAGCGCATTGGAAATATTGCAACCAATAAGCCATTACTGGTTATTAATGATCAGCCCCAAACCAAATCAGCTATTTTATTAGGTGATGGATTATGGAAATGGCGCCTTCAGGAATATGCCCAGAATGAAAACCAGGAAATTTTTGATGAATTGATATTAAAACTGGTCCAGTTTCTTTCAGCCAAAGAAGACAAAAGAAGATTCAGGGTTTATCCTTTGAAAAATGAATACTACGATACGGAATCGGTTGTTTTTGAAACAGAGGTCTACAACGAGATCTATGAGCAAATATATGGTCAACGTGTTGAACTGGTGATCACAGATGAGTTCGGGGATGAGAAAAGCTATACATATGTTACCAATGAAAATAACACGCGGTACACCATCAGCGGTCTGGAACAGGGTATTTACCAGTATAATGCCTCCACCAGTCTGGATGGAGAACAAGTGACCAGCAGTGGCGAATTTAGTGTACAGCAGTTGCAGGTAGAATCCATTAATTTAACGGCAAATCACGACCTGCTCCGTTCTATGGCCAATCAATCGGGAGGAAAATTTTATCTGCCTGATCAACTGAATATGCTATCCACTGATTTTCAAAACAACGAAATCCAGGGTACCATGTATTCAAATGAAGAATTTCTTCCTATTATTAATATGAAATGGATTTTCTTTTTATTGCTCAGTCTCATTTCTGTGGAATGGTTTATCCGAAAGTATAACAGTGGGTACTAAATGGGTACTAAACCATGCCCTGACGTTTAGCTGTTCCAATAAAACACCCGCTTTTTTCCTGCCAATCAGGGATTAAAAACTACATGTGTAACTAGTTTGACATTTATTTTTATAACCCAGTCATAATTTCGTTAATTTAGATTTTAAATATTCTGAATTGCTGTGATGAGTTGTTGTTTAAATATTAAAAATCTATTGGTATTCCTGGTACTTGTTTACTTAACATCCTGTTCACCAGCCACTCCTTCCGTCCGGAACTGGACTACCTGGGATAGGTATAAAGACAGTCCTGGTTTGGAATACAGAGCTTTTTGTAAAGGTAAGGTTTTTAAGGGTTCAAAGTTTTTTAAATGGGAAGTTGAAGTACGAAACCTGTATCATGATCCGGCAAACTTTGATATTGCCATTTATGATAACTTTTATAACAGGGCTACCAGTGAATCCTATCGTGTGAAGGTTATACCGGGTGACATCCGAAAGGTTATCTTTTACAATGTGGAAATTCCAGGCTCTTCACCTTTCAAGATCAAAATTTCCAGTGTGGTGTTATAAAAAAAGCCATACTATGTAGTACAGCTTTTTTAAGCATTATTAACTAAATTTTTATGATCAATCTTCTTTCTCTTTTTGTTCTTTTTCTTCTTTCTCCTTCTCCTTATCTTTATCCTTTTCTTTTTGCTGAATTTCTTTTTTCTTCTTCACAGAGATGACCAGTTCTGGCTTTCCATCTTCATAATCTGCCATGATAACATCTCCTTCTGCCACATCACCTTTCAAAATTTCTTCAGCTACCGGGTCTTCCAGGTATTTTTGAACTGCCCTATTCAATGGTCGTGCTCCATATTGAGGGTCGTATCCTCTTTCAGCTAAGAAATCCTTGGCTTTGATGGTCAAATCCACATTGTATCCCAATGCATTGATCCGGGCAAATAGTTTGCTTAAAGTAAGGTCGATGATCTTGTGGATATGTTCCCGGTTAAGAGAATTAAATACAATCACATCATCCAGCCTGTTCAGGAATTCTGGACTAAAGGTTTTCTTTAAAGCATTTTGAATGGTAGATTTCATCAAATCATCCATGCTTTCCTGTTTGGCTTTGGTGGCAAATCCTATACCAGCACCAAAATCTTTTAGATCTCTCACCCCAATATTAGAAGTCATGATGATAATGGTATTTCTGAAGTCCACCCTTCTGCCTAAACCATCGGTTAGAATGCCATCGTCCAGGATCTGTAACAATATATTGAAAACATCCGGGTGAGCCTTTTCTATTTCATCTAAAAGCACCACACTGTATGGCTTTCGCCTCACTTTTTCGGTCAACTGCCCTCCTTCTTCATAACCTACATAGCCTGGAGGTGCACCTACCAAACGGGAAACGGAGAATTTCTCCATATATTCACTCATGTCTATTCTGACCAGGGCATCTTCCTTATCGAATAAATAGGTGGCCAGCACTTTAGCCAGTTCAGTTTTACCCACACCGGTAGGACCAAGGAACACAAATGAACCAATGGGCTTTTTTGGATCTTTTAATCCCACCCTGGTTCGCTGAATGGCTTTCACCAGTTTTCTGATGGCTTCTTCCTGACCAATTACCCGGTTTTGCAATTCTTCATTCATACCCAACAACTTAATGCTCTCATTTTGGGCAATTCTTTTGGTGGGCACACCGGTCATCATTCCAATCACTTCTGCCACATTCTCCTCAGTTACTGTATACCGCTTGGTTTTGGTTTCATCTTCCCATTTTTTCTTAGCTACATCCAGCTGTTCCAGCAACTTTTTCTCTTTATCTCTCAATTGAGCGGCCTCTTCATATTTCTGACTTTTGACCACCCGGTTCTTTTCTTTTTTAATATTTTCAATGGAATCTTCCAATTTGATAATATTATCCGGTACATGAATATTATTGATATGTACCCTGGCTCCGGCTTCATCCATTACATCTATGGCTTTATCAGGGAGGAACCTGTCACTAATATATCTGTCTGAAAGTTTCACGCAGGAATCAATGGCTTCCCCTGTATAATTAACGTGATGATGGTCTTCATAACGTTCCTTGATATTGTTTAAGATGGTAACGGTTTCTTCCGGTGTAGTAGCATCTACCATAACTACCTGAAATCTTCTGGCCAATGCCCCGTCTTTTTCAATGTATTGTCTGTATTCATCCAAAGTAGTTGCACCAATACATTGTATTTCTCCTCTGGATAAAGCCGGTTTGAACATATTCGATGCATCCAGGGAACCTGAAGCTCCACCAGCACCTACAATAGTGTGTAACTCATCAATAAACAGGATCACTTCAGGAGATTTTTCCAGTTCATTCATTACTGCTTTCATCCTTTCTTCAAACTGTCCCCGATATTTAGTACCGGCTACCAAAGAAGCCAGGTCAAGGGTCACAACTCTTTTACCAAAAAGTACCCTAGACACCTTTTTTTGTACTATTTTCAGGGCTAAACCCTCTGCAATCGCAGTTTTCCCTACTCCAGGTTCTCCTATTAAAATAGGATTATTTTTCTTTCTCCTGCTCAGGATCTGAGCCACCCGTTCAATCTCTTTTTCCCTACCGACAATAGGATCCAGTTTATCATCCTCAGCCATTCTGGTCAAATCCCGTCCGAAATTATCCAAAACCGGGGTGCGGGATTTTTCAGTACTTTTTGAAGATGACTCTCTGCCAGAAGAACTTGAGAAAATCCTGGAAGAATCCTCATCCGGATCATCTGTATCTGATGCCCCCATAGGATTATCTGTCTGGTATTCCAGAAGTTCTTTCACTACATCATAATTTATATCGAATTTTTCTAAAATCTGAGTAGCAATATTGTCTTCATCTCTTAAAATGGAAAGCAAAAGATGCTCAGTACCAATCAATTGACTTTTAAAAATCTTTGCTTCCAGATAAGTGATCTTTAGTACTTTTTCGGATTGACGAGTTAAAGGTATATTAGCCAGATTTTTTACATTACTGGTGGCAGTACCTTTAGTAGCTTGTTCGATGGCTACCCTCAGCTCTTCTAAAGAAACACCCAGTTTTTTGAGCAGACTAATAGCAACGCCTTCACCTTCCCGGATCATACCCAGTAAAAGGTGTTCTGTTCCTATATAATCATGGCCCAATCTAAGTGCCTCCTCCCTACTTAAAGAAATTACTTCTTTTACTCTATTTGAAAATTTAGCCTCCATATTCAAGCAATTAATATGAGTGTATTATGTAAAAATAATTTTTATCAATTAAAATGTCTAATTTATTAAAATAAATTTTGCATTTATTTAACTTAATATAAAACGGAATTTTATTTCTTATTGTTCAGGGAGTGTCCATTGAATTATGGATTATGTCATTAGTATTCAGCCCTTCACAAAAGATCAGATCTATTATGCTTAAGTTTGCTTCAAATTTTACGCCAAAAATCTGATTATAAGGAAATGTCTTGTAAAAAGAAAATGTTTCAATTGATTTTTTCGGATGTATGGCTGACCTCAGGTCTTTTATAGGGGATTTAGGATTTTTTTCATATTGCTCAGAAAATTTAATGTTTTTTTTCCATCCCAATATTTCAAGACATAATGACAGCATAAACCAATTTAAATCGAACAAAAATGCCGGTCTTTTATGGTAGATCCTATGAAAAAGATCGGCAAAATGTTCAAAAAATGGTGATTTACCATAAGCCGATGATATGGATCGCCAGTGTTCATTCACCCATTTTTGCTGATAATCAATTCTGATATCACGGGTCAATATTTTTTTTCGGCTACCATAAACAGGCACAGAAAGTGTTTGTACTTTATTGGCTCCTCTGATATAACAGCGATTGCGATAGCTCTGCTTTTCAAAATATTCCTGTTTTTCAATAATAATTGTATTAAAGCTACCCCAACTGGAAAAATAAGCTATTGGTGGTAAATACTGAAGTTCTATCAATAATGCAGAATTGTTTTTCATCAGACACTTTCCATGTTTTAACCCCTAAAATTAACCATTCATTAGAATTATTGGGAGTCAATTGCAAATCTTTGGCATTGATTTTCCTCTGATATAATTGTAAGGCATGGTTTAAATCAATATAAAATTGGTAATTTTACCTGTTTAAATAATGAATTGACCCATTTATGCCATTTATAAAACTTTTGTCGTATTTACCTCTCCCCCTGCTCTATATTTTAGCTGACCTCATCTACCTGGTCATTTACTACCTGGTTGGATACAGAAAAAAAGTTGTATTAAAAAACCTGCGCAATTCCTTTCCTGATAAAACTGAGCAGGAAATCTCAGCCATCACCAAACGATTTTATAAAAATTTTGCCGATGTCATGGTAGAAGTTATAAAAGGATACAGCATCTCTGCCAGCGAACTAAAAAAAAGGGTGCAAACCCGGAATATTGAGGATCTTGATCAATTTTATGATCAGGGTACTACGGCAATAGCCATGCTTTCTCACCAATGTAATTGGGAGTGGGTAAACCTGATCAGTTCAATGAAATTAAGGGCCAAAACGGTTTATGTGTACCAGCAGATTAAAAG
Source organism: Candidatus Cyclobacteriaceae bacterium M3_2C_046 (assembly GCA_051418075.1). GTDB lineage: Bacteria > Bacteroidota > Bacteroidia > Cytophagales > Cyclobacteriaceae > JBPRGG01. The sequence goes on from JBPRGG010000089.1 coordinate 65,735, forward strand.
TAATGCCACTGATGAGTTTATGAATCAATCCAGAAGCCGGTTTGGAGCCATTGGAGTGGAGAAAAAGGAATCCATCAAAGATATTATAAAGCTTAAAAATACCATAACTGCAATAGGATTAATTAGTGATCAGATCCCCGGCAGTGTTGAAACAAGATTCTGGACACAATTTTTGAATCAACCCACCGCTTTTTTCGAAGGAGCGCAGGTTATCGGCCACCGGCTGGGTTATCCTGTCTATTTTGTAGGAATGAAACGCATTAAAAGAGGATATTATGAAGTTTTTTATGAAAAAATAGATACTCCTCCCTGGAATCCGGAAGAAAATTTCATTTTGAAACAATATGTCCAGAAATTGGAAAAGATGATCAGGCAGGATCCAGCCAGCTGGCTTTGGACACATAATCGCTGGAAAAGGCCTTTCAGGAAAGAAATTGAGTAAGATCTCCCTTCCCCTCGCGTAATATATTAAACTGATCATCAGTAACATCCACTACTGTAGAGGGCACATTATCGCCATAGCCGCCATCTATCACCGCATCTACCAAATCTTTAAACTTTTCATAGATCAGTTCCGGGTCAGTAGAATATTCGAGGATATTGTCGTCGTCCTTAATGGAAGTAGTGATGATGGGATTGCCCAATTCTTTCACGATCTGACGGGGAATATTATTATTCGGAACCCTTATGCCAACAGACTTTTTATTGGACTGGAACATCCTGGGAACTTTAGCAGTGGATTTTAGTACAAAAGTAAATGGACCGGGAAGTGCCTTCTTCATTATTTTAAATACGGGAGTATTGATATTTTTGGCATAATGAGAAATATCGCTCAGGTCGTAACATATAAAACTCATATTATCTTTTTTAGGATTGGCCCCCTTTAGCCGGAATACCCTGTCAATGGCTCTTTGATTAAAAATGTCACATCCCAGTCCATAGATGGTATCAGTAGGATAAATAATAATTCCGCCATTCCGCAGAATTTCCACTACCTGATTGATCTTTTTTTGTTGCGGGTTTTCGGGATAAAGCTTGATATATTCTGCTGCCATTCTTAAAAAATTTAGAAATTTATTACAACTTGAAATTATTGGAACCAATAATTCGTTTTCCTATCTGGTAATTTACCTGGTTCTAAAAATTGGGTATACAAAATTAAGCATATAATTACTAAAATTGTAAAAATTTTCTATTGGTTATCTTTTTATCTTATTGAAGTATATAATAGGCAGTCCGGGTAAAAAGATGCAGATCTAATTCAGATGAAGAAGCGTAAGATATTAATAATAAGCATTGTAATTTTCTCTATTCTGCTGACCACTTTTGCTTTTTATGGTTATCAGATTGTCTATTCCCCCAATGTTTTGGTGAATAAATCAGATAAGCTATTATACATTCCCCGACAAGCTGATTTTGGGGTAGTCCAGGATTCTCTTTATTATGGCGACTATGTGCAGGATATGGTATCATTTAGTTTCCTGGCCAAAATAATGAAGTACCAGGAGCATGTAAAACCAGGACGCTACCTTTTAAAAAAGGATATGACCAATGTAGAATTGATCAGAATGTTAAGGGCCGGATTACAGGAGCCTACTGATATCACTTTTAATAATATTCGAACCAAAACGGAACTGGCCCAAAAACTGACCGATAACCTGGAAATATCAGCCAGCGACCTGGAAGTACTGTTAAACGACAGCGCCTTGGCTGCCCGTTATGGATTCAATCTTCAAACCATTCAGTCGATGTTCTTACCCAATACATATGAAGTCTACTGGGACACTACGGCCGAAGAGATTTTTGAACGGATGTACAGGGAATACAATAATTTCTGGACTGAGGAAAGGCTATCAAAAGCAGATTCCCTCAATCTGAGTCCTCAGGAGGTCAGTATTTTGGCCTCTATTGTTCAGGCAGAAACCAAGAAAAGAGAAGAAAGCCCCATTATTGCCGGCTTATACCTGAACAGATTACACCGGGGAATTCCTCTCCAGGCCGACCCCACGCTCATTTTTGCCGCCAATGACTTTACCATCAAGCGGGTATTGAACAAACACAAGGAGATTGACTCCCCTTACAATACCTACAAATATGCCGGATTGCCTCCTGGACCAATTAATCTGCCCTCCATACACTCCATTAAGGCCGTCCTGGACCCAAGGGATCACAATTATATATACATGTGTGCCAAAGAAGATTTTTCGGGCTACCATTATTTCACATCCAGCTTGTCACAGCATCTGAACAATGCCCGCAAATTTCAGAATGCTCTAAACAAGGCACGCTTATATCGATAATAAGTATTTTGGGGTTCTCAATGTCGTAGTTTATTTTTACCTTTATTTAAAACTTGACAATGTATCAATTTGAAACAAGCATTAGGGTTCGCTACGCAGAAACAGACCAGATGGGAATTGTGTACTACGGTAACTATGCCACCTATTATGAGATTGCCCGGGTAGAAGCCCTCAGGAACTTGAATTTTACCTACAGGGAATTAGAAGAAATGGGCACAGTAATGCCCGTTCTGGAACTGAAATGTAAATATATTCGACCGGCCCGTTATGACGACCTATTAAAGGTGGTAGTTAAAATAGAAAAATTGCCTGATATGCGGATGGGCTTTAAATATGAAATATTTAAACAAGATGATGTTTTGATTAATATTGGGGAGACAACCCTGGTATTTGTAGACCGGCAAACTGGTAAACCATGTACGGCTCCTTCGGTTTTACTAGATATCATGACACCCTATTTTTCATGAATGATAAATTCTCCCAATATATCAGCCGATTAAAACCTATCAGAATAATTGTTTATTTACTAAAAAAAATAAAGATAAACAAACATGGCACTTCTTTATACCAGGTAGGCCATATATTTATTCAGGATTTTGAAAGAAATGACATTATTGAAAGGGCGGGAGGAGTAGCTTTCAGTTTTACCCTGGCTATATTCCCATTTATCATTTTTTTAATAACCCTTATTCCATACATCCAGTTTTTTTACCCGGATATGACGGTTCAAAACATCATGGCTTTTATCGGTGATTTAATGCCACCTTCTGTATATGAACCGGCTGCTGCCACTATTCAGGACATTGTGAGTCAACCCAGGAGCGGGCTATTATCATTCGGTGCCATTTTCGCTTTATATCTTTCAACCAATGGTATGATGACCCTGATCAAATCATTCAACCGCTGCTACCGGACCAAGGAGCGTAGAAGCTATCTTAAAACTCTATTGATTGCCACCATTCTGACAGTCACCTTATCTTTCTCTTTATTTCTTACTGTAATATTATTATTTGTGGGGCAGGCAGTGCTTGAATTTCTCAAAAACATTGGTATGTTTACCCAGGATTATTTGTTACTGGCCGTGATTCTTTCACGCTTTCTGATCATGTTATCCGTTTTTTTCCTGACTATTTCCTTTATTTATTATTTTGCCCCGGCGGTGCATGACAGGTGGAGCTTTGTTTCGCCCGGGTCTGTTACCGCTACTTTACTGGCCATATCTGTATCCTACATCTTTTCATTTTACATTAAAAATTTCGGGACCTACAATAAACTATATGGTTCAATAGGGGCCCTGCTGGCTTTTATGTTTTGGCTGTTCCTGATATCAATGATCCTTTTGATTGGGTTTGAATTGAATGCCAGCATTGATAAAGCCAAACAACTCAGTTTAGCCGAAAAAAAAGCTGGATAGTCTGGCTTAAGCTAAAGAAGTACTCCTAATATATTTGTGAATTTGTCGGCCGTCTAACAAATGCCTCCTATAAACAAATATTATCTAATCCTTTTTTTCAGATTTACGTTATATTTGCAGAGTTAAAATTATTCGTTTTTTAAATTTTTACAATTATATGGCTAAACCAATAGAAATTACTGATTCAAATTTTGAAGAAATATTAGCTACAGACAAACCTGTTTTAGTGGACTTTTGGGCAGAATGGTGTGGACCCTGCCGAATGGTAGGCCCAATTGTTGAACAATTAGCCGGTGAATACGAAGGTAAAGCAGTTATTGCCAAAGTGGACGTAGATTCTAATCCGAATGTTTCGGCAAAATTTGGAATACGAAGTATCCCTACCTTGCTGGTGTTTAAAAACGGCGAGATAGTAGACAAACAGGTAGGGGCTGTACCTAAAAACGTATTGTCTAAAAAACTGGAAGCACAGTTCTAAGTAATTCCAGCTTCGAAAATTTTAAGGGCTGTCTTAAACTATCATTGAAGAAAAAAGGGAATTTAAATAGCTTGGACCACCTAACGGTTTAACATCAATTGAACTTTTTTCAAACATTCAAAATATTTTGAGGCAGCCTTTTTCTTTTTATTATGACCAGGTATCAATTATTGGTTTATGGCACTTTGAGAGCTGGAGGCTCAGCAAACCATCTGGTAAAAAGTTGTTTATTGATCAAAAAAATGATCAGGATTCAATCCTACCACATGCTTGATTTGGGTTCTTATCCTATAGCAGTGCATTCCCGGAATAATAATGACAGAATTGTCTGTGACCTGTTGAAAGTAGATCCTGCCACCTTAAATCAACTGGATCAATATGAAGGTAGTGAATATATCCGGCATTTCGATGAAACCTGGCAAGCCTGGATCTATATAGCCAGCCATCCAGCAAAATATAAACATTTGCCTTCAATAAATTCGGGCGACTGGCTATTAAAATAAAAAAACCTCAGAAAAAATTTCCCTGAGGCCTCAATTTTAGTCATACACCAATCTAAAATTAATTTAGAAATCTCCTGGATAAAACTTTAAACACCTGGTACAACAAAACATTAACCTTTAAATCAAAATTATGACAAACTATACGCTTTTCTTTTGATCAATTATTGCACCAAAAATCGATAAAGTCCAAATTAATCAATTTTTTTTATTAAGCAGCTCATCTTCAATACTATATCTATTTATTAAAATTTGCTTAAATAAATCATAAAAAGGCTTTTAAGCCAAATTTCCCAATCAAGGTACCATTTTCCCAAATTGGGAATATATGCAAAACCTGGAAAAATGAATTTTTGTTTTAATCCTACTTAAATTTTACTCAATCCCTATGACAGATGGCCTGATAGGGGCAGTAATTACATTTCCGCCGATCTTCTGTTTGGTCAAAGTGAATGGTCGGGTCATAGATTTCAGCTACCAGTCTTGTAAGTTCCTGCTTGAATTCGGGGAACAGCGGTTTGGCATCCAAAATGGGATGATACTTTCGGGTGGCCGGATCTTTCATTTGAAGGTACACTTCAAAATCAGCTTTAAAAAGATCCCTTGCATTGTATACCCCTGGTACAATTTGGGATGCAGATGCAGCATTTTCCTGGTAAATTAAGCTGTACAGTAATGTTTGCAAGGCCGCTTTATTTCTTTTGGGATGCTCCCGATCAAACAGAGAAGGGATATCAGCTACTTGTTTATCATCTTTACCGGTTTTATAATCAATGATCCTGGTGCTGCCGGCTTTGGCATCGATGCGATCAATAATCCCTCTGAAACCTATTACTTTTGGACCCTCAGCAGTGGGAAACTCTATATCCAGATGATAATTTTTACTGCCATCCTCTTCCAGACCCAGGATTTCAAAAGGAGCATAATCCTGGTCCTTTTTTATAATTTGATCTACATACTTGCTGATGATCTCAAAAACCAGCAGGTTTCGTCCCGAAGGTTGAAAATCCTGTTTGATGCGTCCACCGAATTCCTGTTGAAAAGCTGTTAGTAATGCTGGCTGGATCAACTTTTTCAATTGTGGTATATCCTGCTTTGCTATCAGATTAGATCCTTTAGATTGCATAAACCTTATATACACCTGTTCCATAGTATTATGCAACAACTTTCCAAATATCATGGGATCCACTTCCTCAGAAATCTGGTCAGGCTCGTACAACTTTGCCACATAACGGAAATAATATTTCAATCGGCAATCCAGATAAATATTTAATGCAGATGGTGTTAACCGGGCTGAATCCTTCCCCGGCTTTTGGACAAATACTTCCATTTGCCGGAGTACCGATGCTGTTTTTTCGATAGAAAGAGGAAATTCTTTACTAACCTGAATGTTGTTGGAAACTACATTTTTTTGTATCTGCAGGTTAGATTCAAAGGATAATTGGGTTAAAAACCGGCTTATTTCTCCTCTATTGCCTGATTCTTGGCCGGTATGGTAATAAATATATACATTTTTAGATTTTTGCAATAAACGGTAAAACATATACCCATAGATACCATCCTGCTGATCATAGGTGGGCAAGCCATAGCCTTTCCTCAAATTATAGGGAATAAAAGAATGAGGCAGTGAAACCGCCGGGAATTTACCTTCATTGAAAGATAAAATGAAAACATTTTCAAAATCCAGGTTCCGGGTTTCCAGCACCCCCATTACCTGCAATCCTTCCAATGGTTCACCCGAAAATGGCACCCGGTATGAGCTAACAATCTGTCGAAAGAGCTTCAGGAAAGTCTTGAACTGAACCGGAACGCGCTGTTCATTCATTATTTCCTCTAATCGTTTTAGCTGGGTATAAAAATAATATATAAACTCCTGCTCCATAGGACTTAAACGGCTATCGGATTGGTTGCCCAGAAACTGCAATACTGAAAACAAATACTCAAATAATTGGGGCAAGTGATCCAGCTTTTTAAAAATGACCGGATAGCTTGTTTTTTCAAAGCTTAAATCTTCCTTGGACAGATAAACCTGATTTTGGGATTGCATTTGGCTGAGAATTTCGTTGGCCCGGACTGCATGAAAAGGATAAAAATAAGGATGTTTTAGCACCAACTGAGCCTGCTTATAATAAAACTTTAATTCCGGCTCTTCCTTCAGATTCAACTGAAGCAGGATCAGTAATTCCAGAAAATCGTAAATTGTAGTTGATTTCAGGGGATATCCCATGGTCACATTAAATTGATCAATTTCGGCTGGTATAGCATTGAGCAAAGGGAATAGCAGTTGTTCATCGGGTAAAACCACTACGGTTTTAGCAGGATCCCAGCCTGGCTCAGCTTTCAGTTTCCTCAGGGTGTTCCCCAGCTGCTTTACCTGCCCTGTATCAGAAGAAACACCATTCACCACCACACGATGATTTTCCTTCACATTAAGATTTTGAGGTAAAGGATCAGGAAAGGTTGGGCCAAGGATTTTATCATTTCTGTATTTTCTGAAAAAAGTTCCTGCTTCATGATAGTCAGCATCAATGTAATAAGCATCCAGATCCCAAAACATCTGTGCATTTTGCTCCTGAAGATAATATTTGATGATCTTTTCTTCAGCACCATTCAGCGCATTAAATCCGGCAAAAATGGTGACACCCGGATATAAAGGAGTTTGGGATATATTTTCAGCTGCATTGCGGTAGACCATTCCCTGGTAAGCCAGTCCCTTTTCCTGCAATTGCTGATTAAACCGGGTATAAAGCTCATAAAGTATAGACCAGATCCTGATAAAATCCTGCTGCTGACCCGAGAGTTTATCTCCAAAACTTTGCCAGAACTGAGTAATCACCTGCTTTTGAGATTCACTAAGGTAATCAATCTTCTGATCGATCTCCTTTTGGAAACGAAGATCAGTGAATATTTTAGCCGGATCTACCAGGTATTTATCTACTTCATCAAAATCCTGAAGCAGCATTTCACCCCAATAATAAAATTGGTCAAACGATTCTTGCACAGGGTTCAGCTGCTGGTAAATATGGTATAATTCAAAAACCAGAGTAAGCCGGTCAGCCTGAATCAAAGTAGCATGATTACAGATAAAATCTTCAATACTGAGAATACCTGGAGCCCAAATCGGGCGATCAGTCAATTCAGCCAGACAACGGCCAAAAAACAGGCCAGCCCTACGGTTGGGAAATATCACCTGAACTGGTCCGGAGGAGATATGAGCCATTACATTTTCTGCTACTTCTTTAAGAAAGGGCTTTAATTCATTCATCATACTACTTTTTCCACTTCTACCTGATCGATATACAACAAATAGCCGTTCACATTGGTATAACCCATCTGACCTAATAATTCAGCATATCTTTTAACCTGGTGTTGGTGAGAACTACTTTTAGCTCCGGTTTTATAATCTACCAAAACTACTTCTGAACCTTTCATCATGATCCGGTCGAACCGGTATTGATGGCCACCGGGAGTAATTACAGGAATCTCAGATTTTACTTCCCAGCCATCCGAAAACCAATCATCTACCGGCTCAAGCTGTAAAAGTTTTTCGATCTGCAGCTTTAGTTGTTCCATTTCCCGGCGCCCCATAACACCCTCATAATAATATTGGTTTAAGACCCTGTTCAGGTCACTTTTCCATTTTACCTGGGCCAGGATATTATGGATTAAGGTGCCATACCTGGCATTTTCAAGGTGCGTTTCCTGACCCCGGTTGAAAATATTAGCGGCACTTTGCCGGATCTTTAGTTGATCCTGCCATTGACTGGTAATATATGCTTCCTGCTCCTGAGCATCTTTTGGAGGTGTGTCAAATTTAAGCCTAATCTGAGTCTGGGTAGTGCCCATTTTCATGGTCTGATGCTGCTCCTGCCAGTAATCAGTCAGCTTATTTTCAGGAATATTACAATCATTCAATACCTGGTATACCAGGTCTGATACAGAAGCTACATTATAGCCGCCATTTTTCTTGATGGTGGGTTTGACTGCACTGATCAGTAACTGATCCTCCGCCCTGGTGAAAGCAACGTATAACAGGTTCAGATTGTCTATGGCGGCTTTAATTTTTTCCCGATAATAATCTTCGCAATAAATAGTATCCAGCAGCGACTGGGAATATTTCAAAGGTAGGACCTCCAGTAAACTAAAGGGAGATTCCTGGCTCCTACACCAAAGTATATTGTCAAAACGGGTATTATGATCCAAATTCCAGTCACAGAAGGGAATAATCACCACTTTAAACTGTAACCCTTTGGATTTATGAATGGTCATCACCTGCATGGCATTCACCTCTGAGGGTATTTGCAATGATTTGTTTGATCCGGTAAGCTCCCAATAATCCAGAAACTGATCCAGGTTATTTCCATTCCCATTTTGGTTATATTCCAATATCAAGTCCTGGAATGCCTGCAAATAAGGAATTTGCGGTAGGAATCTATTCAATTGAAAAACCTGTATCAATTGCTCAATCAATTCATAAAGGCCCAGGTTTTGATACATCCATTTATTTTTAAAAAAGGCCGGGGGAATCAATTCATGAGCTCGATCACGAACATTATTAAACCAATCGGCCGGATTTTCCAGTTTTTGGCCCTGGACGATTTGATATTCAAACCCTATCAGGCTTAGAGAGATCAAATCCGAATCGTTCTTTAAATAGCGTAAAGCATTAATCAGGATCTTTATAGAAGAGGATTTTTTCAGAAATAATGATTCTGATGACAGCACATCATACTGGTAGCCTTTTTTGGCCTGATCAGATTGTTTATATTCCATAAGATATTCAATGATCGCCGCCCCTTCTTCCTGACGTCTCACCAGAAAAGCAATATCATGGGGTTGATAATGCTGGTCCTGCAAACTTTCTATGGTAGCTGGTAATTTTTGAAACACCTGATCACGCCACCCCATTTCTTCCTCTTCTTCAGTATCCACTTTACGATCATAAAAATCAATCTTTACCATCCCCCCCTGTTTATCTTTGGAATGGACCGGAATTTTCTGAATGGCATCCTGGTAAGCTTTCAGAATGTTTAAGCTTTCCTGCTCCAGCTTTTTTTTAAGCGATTGGTTCAGCAATTCTGAGAACGAGCTTAACACATTTACCTGCAGTAATTGGGGGGCCAACTGGAAAAACTGGTTAAAAAAAGCGATCAATTCAGGTTTACTACGCCAATTTTGATTTAGATGAAGCTGGTGTACATTATGTGATTTGATATCCTTCTCAACCTGATACAATAATAGCTCCCAGTTTCCCCCTCTCCAGCGGTAAATGGATTGTTTGATGTCTCCCACTACCAGATTCAAATTGCCTTCTGCCAGGCTATTGATCAATAAAGGTTTAAAATTATCCCATTGAAACCCGGAAGTATCCTGGAATTCATCAATCAGATAATGCCGGTATAAAGAACCGGTTTTTTCATAAATAAATGGGGCATCATTATTACCAATGATCTTTTTGAGGAAGTCCGTAGCATCTGAAATTAACAATACTTCTTTATCCTGACGGTATTGAACCAGTTTTTGATTCAGATCCAATAAAATTCCTAATGTATAAATGTATCGCTGAATCTCCACTGCGGATATGTACCTGGGAAATTCCTTGTAAAAAAATTGCAACGCCTTATCCAGGTAGTGATTCAAACCATCATGATAAGCTTGCTCGATCTGAGCTTTTAAAGGTGAGGATTTTTTATACCATTGCTCAGGCCGATGCAGCGCAGCAGTGACCCTTTCACCGGGACGAAATACCTTGAGCCGGATCTTATTAAAATATCCGATTACGCCACTCTTGCCATAGGTAAAATCATCGACTTCCAGCTGATGGCTCTCCATCAGGTTTATGGCATCCGATCCGATCTGTGCCATCTCCTTTTCGAAATGCTGGATCAAACGATTTAGCTCCTGTAATAAAGAGGGGACGGAATGGCTGTTGAGGTTTTCAGGCTTAACAAAGGCTTTGTATTTTTCCTGAAATATCTCCCGGGCCAGGCCCTTCATGTCTTTCCTGATGTCCCAGGAGCTTCCTTCAATCACCTTCTGCTCAGCAAATTGAATGAGCCAGCTTGTCAACTGCTGGTTCTTCCCTAAATCTATTAATAACATGTCCACCAGTTCATCCAGCACTTTTTCCTGATCCAACTCTATGGAAAAGCCCCCCTGAAGGCCTAATTCCCGGGCAAAACCCTGGATAATCTTTTGAAAGAAACTGTCAATCGTACTGATCGAGAAATGGCTGTAATTATGTAATATAAGGATCAATACCTGCTGAGCCCGCTTAACTAGTTCTGACTGATCCAGGTTAGTATCTTTACAAAGGACAGGAATCAGTAAATTATTATCTCCCCGGGCTATTTCATGAAGATATTGAATAATCCGCACCTTCATTTCCCGGGTAGCTTTATTAGTAAAAGTAACGGCCAGAATATTTTTGTACAGCCAGGGGTTTTTCAGGACCAGGGTTAAATATTCCCTGGCCAGGGTGAAAGTTTTACCTGATCCGGCTGAAGACCTGTAAATGCGGAAATTTCTTTTGCTCATTTTTTACTTCTGAGCCTCGAATTTATAGGATAAATCACTAACATCATAAAAAAAACCGGCAGTTAAAAGCTACCGGTTTTTCAGACCGTTTAAAATTTAAATTAAGTATTAGTATGTAAAATTCAATCCAACCAGATAAGTACTATTAATACGATCAGTAAAGAAATATTCCCTGGTTTTTGCAGCCAAAATATTTCTTCCGGAAAGATAAAAGCGCAGGTGTTTGTTTAATTTATAGCTAACAGCTCCATTCAGTATAAATTTCGTGGATATATGATCAATACCTGTCCCTTCTTCCAGTTCACCATCGGATAATGGAGGTCTCAATGCACCAAAATCATGAAGAATAGTACTACTTCCCATGTAGTATGCATTGAAGTTGATATTCAATTTTGTGCTGGCCTGATAATTTATATAAGCTCCGCCAAACAGATCAGGAGTAGCATGATGGTCTTTGGTATACAATGAATCATACTCAGGAACTTCAGGACGATCAGTATAATCTTCAATTTTAGATTGCTGCAGGGTTACATATGGCTTTATTTGCAAATTTTTAGTTAAATAATTTACAGATAAGGTAGCTCCCTGCTGAACAAATTGCTGGGGAAAATTAGTATTATAATTTTGCACATATAACTGGGCTTGCATCACTGGCAAGAACATGGAAGGTAAATTAACCGGATCCGGTTGGAAAACACCAATAGTATCCCGGATCAACATTTGTTGCTGGATGATGGGATATACAAATCCATCCATTCTGGAATGAAAAGCTTCAAGGTCAAAAGAAATATGCTTACTGATCCTGCTTCTGTAACCCAATTCAAACATATCATTTTTTAACAAATCCAAATCCCTGTTTCCGGAAAATTCAAAATTATAATCAGCTTTATCCCACATGGCATTGGCTAAAACCGGCGCCATTTGCGGGCTAACTCCTCCTGCTTCCAGTGCGGCAATGGTCCTGGTCAGCAGGTTAGGATCTGCCGGGCCATTACCGGTGAAGAAGTAGTGATCTTTGGGAAATTCAGCATATATATTAAAGTTACTGTAAGTATCCAATACATATACTCCTCTGTAAGCCCTGGAATAGGTACCTCTGAATATATGATTTTCATTAAGTTGATATTTGAGTGAAAACTGATAGGATAAAAAGTTTTTATCTGAAGGAAAGTTATGCTGATCATTTCTCAAGGCAGTTGTAAACCTGAACTTCTGCTTGATATCATAATCAAATTTCATAGAGATTGCAGTGGTATTTAACTTACCTTCATCATTAATAAAGCCTTCTCCATTTTCCCAGTAAGGGGTATCATCATAGATGGCCTGACGGTAATTAAATCCTGGTCGAAAGCTAATACTATGGTTTTCAGGTAAAAATCCAACCTCGAATTCTCCAAAATTGGAACCAGAAGAAGCCTGATCTTTTTGGCTGCCAATGATGAAATCATATTCAAAAAAAGCATCTAGTGTACTTACATCATAAGTTAATCCGAAAGTTTGCAAAGCCGGGGATTGCTTACCATCCAGCCATGACACCTGCCCGGAAAGGTTATGAATATTAGTTCTTAAATCAAAATATGAGGTCTTTGAATCTGATGTGGAAAATGGCGTGGCAGTATTTTCTGAATAAGCTTTTTGTACCCTGGAATCCTGCAATCCGGTAGCGACAGAAAACTTAATTTTATCGGCCGGATTAAAATTAACAAAAGCATTTATCCCATATTTTTCCATGGCCAGCGAAGGTTCGGGCAGCCTGGCCCGCATTAAATCATCATCAATAGGGGCACCAAATACGGCATCAATCTGGTTAAGATCTGCTATGTACTCGTTCCGTGAATAGACATAATAATCATTCTGGTAGCGATCTCTTTGCTGAAAATTACCGGAAATTACCGCGTCAACTTTTTGATTCCACTTATAACCAAAAGAGCCATTGGCAATTTTGGTATTATTGGTGCCTATTTGGGCGTTGGCATTGCTGTAAAAGGTATAATTTTTTGGTCGTTTGGTGATGATATTGATAACACCTGACACAGCATTGGGCCCATATAAGGCTGACATAGCGCCTCTTACCACTTCAATTCTTTCTACATCATTCAGATCAATAGGAAAGGTTTCCCAGAATGTTCCACCCTGCAGGTAATTATAAACCGGCCGTCCATCAATCATTACCAGCGTATTACTGTTAGCCATATAAGGTAGAAAAGAACCATCGATGGTATTCTCTCCACCTCTAATAAAAATCTCATAAATCCCATTGGTCTGCTCCCTTACAATCACACCCGGCACCAATCTCAAGGCCTCAGGAATGGATGTACATCCTGCATTTTCTATTTCTTCATGAGATACTACCGAAGCAGATAACGGAGCTTCAAATAAACTTTCTGATTTCTTTGATACAGAGCTTACATTTACATTGAAAAGCTCTTCCAGTGAAAGATCATAAATATTTTCTTCAAAATCTGCGAAAAAATCATCATCCTGGGCAAAACCGGTAAAATTCATCACCAGCAGGCCCAATAAACCAAGTATAATTCTTTTTAATTTCATCTTGTATCTTTTAATAGGTTATACCAAAATTGCCAGTGCCAGTAGCTGTCCGGAGACTTTTAAACCTGCTTTATCTACTGCTTCACGATTCAGTTCGATGTTAAGCTTTCCATCAACTGTAATAAAGTTGATACAGCTACCTTTTTTAATAATTCCAGATTCTTCAGTGATGATCAGCACTGGCTTGTCTGCCAGTTTAGCTGCTATGGCTTCCAGTTGATCACTCTGATCTTCCGGAACAAACAGGATATGACAATCATAGGCATCATTCACAGAAGAAATGTTTTGGATAATAAATTTCTGGGTGGCGCTGGACTTTAATTCAGCCATTTTATTGAATGACTCCATAATGCTTTTTCCACCAGAAAGAATGGCTATCCGGGTTTCACTAGTAGAAACGGGCCATTGAATGTACTTGGTAAAATTATACACAAAAACCGAGTGGAATTTATAATCCTTATCCAGGTTTATTCCATTGACGGGTAGTGCAAAAAATGACAAAAGCCATAATGCGACTAATGGCTTAAAAATTATCTTGCTCATATGCTGCTATTGTTAAAATTATCTTTTATGAAACACTTAAATTTCGGCGGCAAATTATAAGCAATAACGGTTTTAAAAAAACAAATTAGAAATGAAATCTTACGTAAAATATATTATATAAAAAATGACAATACTATTCCCCAAGATTCTGTCTCAGAGGCAATCAACCCTATTTTCAACTGCTAAATAAATAATAAAAAAATGATTTTAGTAATATCTTATGATGTAAAGTTCAAAAAGAAAAATTTCATTACAGTAAAAACTGCTTAAACGGGTAAAAAATTTTGACCTCCACTTATTATAAAACAGGCTATGGCATTATATCCAGGCATTCTTTCACATATAATTTAAAGTTGTTTAATTCCAGCCCAACCAAAAAGCCCATTCCTTGCCGGTGAGGATAAACACATCCGGCATCCAGGAAAATGTTTTGATTGGCTGGCTGGTCGAATTGCCTGATGATGGTATTCAATGGCAACGGTACATGTCCATGAATAATTTTTTTATTTCCTATATTATCTTCAATGGCTTCCATTTTACGAATATTAAGCATGCTATCAGAAGGTTCAAAAGGTTGCGGACTGGTAAAATCAAATCCTGCGTGAACCAGTAAAAAATCTGGTAATTCAATGAAATAATCAAAGGATTGCATCATTTGTAAATATTTGGAGGGGATGGATTTGGGGTTTTCTACCTTAAAATCCTGCAGGGTATACAGACCTCCCTTATCAATACAGGTAAAAAAATCGGTGGCATGATTTAAATAATCCAGAAATAATTGTTCATGATTCCCTCTCAGGCAGATAACCTGGTATCCCTGATCTTCCATTTCAAATACATAATCTAAAACCTGCTTGCTGGACGGGCCTTTATTTATCAGATCACCCAAAATATAAATCTGATCAGATTTGGCAGGTGCCATCATTTCCTCCAGTACATATCTGAAGGTCAGATAGCAACCATGAATATCAGTCAGGACAAACTTCTTTGCCATAGATTCACCTTAATTTATTGCTTATGTCTGTTTTCAATCCAGCCACTCCGCCGGAAACAATGAATTTCATAACATCGGAACTGGGAAGGTCCAGAAAGATGACATTTTCTCTGGGAACAACAAATAAATTGCCGGAAAAATTATACGAATGAGGCAGATAAACTGCCACTTTACCCGGTAGTCCCAGCAGGCTCAGATCTTCCTGGGTTATAAATCCCATCTTTTGCACACCAAAATCACCATTCATGGTAACCAGAACAGCCTGGTTAAACTTCTTTTTGTCTCCCACAAAAGCAGCCATTAAATCTTTCAGAGAGGTATAGATTAGATTGGCCAGGGGTAATTTGATGATGAGTTTCTCCAGGGCATCAAAAATAGGCTTTACCAACAGGGTAGAACCAAGATAACCAAAAAAAGTGATGGTAACAATGATGATAAGAAGACCCAACCCAGGGACTTTTACCGGGATCAGGCTATCCAGCCAGTCTATACTGACAATAATGATATATATGGTTAAAGTAAGTGGTACCAGGAACAGTAATCCCCTGAAAAAATACTTTAGGTAAAGATTTATGGTGTACTGACTCATGATCTTGTTTATTTAAAGGCCAAAAATAAAGGCTTTGCCATGAGACAAAGCCTGCTATATTTTATGAATATGTTTCTGCGTATCAGATAGATATCCCCATAAAAGACATAAAGGCGATTCCCATTAAACCAGTAAGAAGCATGGTGATACCTAATCCTTTTAGTCCATTGGGAACGTGAGAATATTTCAGCTTTTCCCGAATTGCGGCCAAGGCAATGATGGCCAGTAACCATCCAATCCCGGAACTAAAACCAAATACAATGGATTCAGCCAGCATATAATCTTTCTGTACCATAAATAAGGAAGAACCCAAAATAGCACAGTTTACAGCAATTAACGGTAAAAATATACCTAAAGAGCCATATAAAGCAGGTGAAAACTTCTCAATGATCATTTCCACCAATTGCACCATGGCTGCAATCACAGCTATAAACATGATGAATTGTAAAAAGCTAAGATCAACTTCGGCAAATTGGGGACTGATCCAGGCCAATGCGCCTTCCTTCAGAATAAATTCTTTAAGGGCCCAGTTTGTTGGAACAGTGATTGTAAGTACAAAAACCACCGCCAATCCAAGCCCCATAGCTGTTTTTACCTTTTTGGATACAGCCAAAAATGAGCACATTCCCAGAAAATAGGCAAAAACCATATTTTCAATAAAAATAGATCGAATTCCTAAATTAAAGAGCTCCATTATATCATAATTTTTTTATTGTTCAACGTAACCAGTTTTTGTTCTTTGTACCCAGATAATTAATCCCAGGATAATGAAAGCACCCACTGAGTTTACCATCAATCCATTGGTGGGGAAATTATCAATTCCCACAGCTTCAAAAACTTTGAAGCCGAAAATGGATCCTGAACCCAGCAATTCCCTGAAGAAAGCAACAGCCAAAATAATCCAGGCATAGCCAAATCCACTACCTAACCCATCCAGAAGAGAGTCCCAGGGCTTATTACCCATGGCAAATGCTTCCAATCGTCCCATGATGATACAATTGGTAATGATCAGACCTACAAAAACGGTAAGTAATTTATACATGTCAAAATAGTAGGCTTTGAGTACTTCATTGACCAGTGTAACCAAAGTGGCAATGACAGCCAGTTGCACAATGATCCGGACCCGGTTGGGTATTAAGTTTCTTAATACCGAAATGATCAGGTTAGAAAATACAATCACAAATACCACCGCAATAGACATAACCAGGGTTGGTTCTAACTGAGTAGTAACAGCCAGTGCTGAACATATACCTAAAACCTGTACGGTAATGGGGTTGTCATCATTTAAAGGGTCTGTAACAAACCTTTTTCTCCTTTTGGAAAATAAAGGTTCGGCTGCTTTTTTAACTTCTGGTTTATCAACAGTTCCTACACTCATAATATATAATGGTTTTTAACTGGATTCAAAAATAGAAATTTTCAATATTTTTTATTAACTGAGTTACAAGCAATAAAGTTAACTTGTCACCGGTCCACCTTGTTGTTTAATTTTCTTAATATAAGCATCGTAATAGTCAAAATAATTTTTGAGCATATTATTCACACCCCTACCTGTAATGGTCGCTCCTGACATTCCATCCACATGATGAGGATCCAAAGCATCAGGAGGATTATTTTCTGCTTTTAGCATAGATACCGAAATCAAATCTCCCAGATCATTATAGATCTTCTTTCCTCTATACCGATCCTGCACTTCAATGGTAGTGATACGGGCACCCAATCCTGGAGTTTCTCCGGCATGGGCAAATCTTGCCCCTCTTACAGTTACCAGATCCGTATCCAGAGCAACATACCCCCAGATATTATCCCAAAGTCCATTACCATAAACCGGAAATATGTAAGAAAGTACCTGATCAGAATTTTCATCCTGGAAAATAAAAACAGGTAATAACCGACTGTCTACCGGGCGTTTAAATTGTTTTCCAATATCCACGTCTTCAGCTTCAATGGTTTCACCATCGGTATTGGTGTTGATTACCTCTCCATCAACATTTACAATGATCGAGGTGATCCTGTTATCATAGATCTCCAGAACGTCGTCTTCTGGTCCCAGTTCCATTACTGCGCTCAATATTTGTTGCTTGGTATCCAGTTCTTCTGCTTTTAGCTGAGCTGGTTTCAAACCTACTGAAGCCAGGGACAATAACCCCCCGATTACTATAGTAGTGATCAGGGAAAAGATTAAAATATAACCATTAGACTGTTGCACGTTGTAATCTCCTTTTTTTGTTTGCTTCTACAATATAATAATCAATTAACGGGGCAAAAACATTCATTAACAAGATAGCCAGCATTATTCCTTCCGGATAGGCTGGATTAACCACCCGGATGATCACTGTAAGAACGCCAATCAAAACACCATAGATCCATTTACCTTTTTCGGTTTGGGAAGCAGAGACCGGATCGGTGGCCATATAAACTGCACCGAAAGCAAGACCTCCTATTACCAGGTGATAATGAGCCGGCAAAAGCATAAATTCATTGGCTCCGATCAAGTTAAACAGATATCCCATACCCAAAGCACCGATTACTACACTTAACATGATCTTCCAGCTACCTACGCCTGTGGCTATTAAAATAATAGCACCGATAAGGATCATAAGGGTAGAAGTTTCGCCGATAGAACCGGGAATAGCACCCATAAACATGTTGCCAAAATCATACATTCCAGGGTGCCAAAAACTATTCCAGGCTTGCATCACATTGGTAGAGCCTTCTGCAATGGTAGCTTCAGCTGCAATAGCCAAAGCTGTAGCTCCGGAATAACCATCTACCGGTTGAGCATCTCCCAGGTAGGTCCAAATATCTCCGGAAATCTCGGATGGATAGGCAAAATACAGGAATGCCCGGGCCAATAAGGCGATATTCAGGATGTTCATCCCGGTGCCGCCGAAAACTTCCTTTCCGATAATTACGGCGAAAGCCGTAGCCAAAGCCACTTGCCATAAAGGAATGGTGACCGGCATGATCAGTGGGATCAGCATTCCGGTAACCAGGAAACCTTCATTGACCGGATGCTTGCTGATATTGGCATTAACAAATTCTATGGTCAAACCTGTTACATAGGAAACCACCACGATAGGCAGCACCAATTTTGCTCCAAGCCCAAACTTCAACCAAAAATCAGCTTCCTGTCCAATGGCCAGGTAATGCTGATGACCTACATTCCACATTCCATACAATAAAGTAGGAATCATGGCAATGACTACTGTCATCATCAACCTTTTCAAGTCTATGGCATCCCGTACTTGTACACCCTTGGATGAAGTAGTAGTATTGGGTGTAAATGCAAAAGTTTCAATAGCTTCATAGGCATAATAATACTTTTCAAATTTGCCCCCCTTCTCAAAATGCTTTTTCTGCTTATCTAATATTTTTCTTATAGCTTGCATATCTATTTAACTATACTGTATTAAATTAATCCCGTCTCTGATAATTTCCTGAATATTATGTTTAGACACATCTACAAATTCGCAAAGCGCCATATCTTCTTCTATTACTTCATATATTCCCAGTGCTTCCATGTCATCAAAATCTTCGGCCAGGATGGCCTTTAACAGATGGGTAGGAAGAATATCCATAGGCATCACCCGCTCAAAAACTCCGGTTTGCACAAATGCCCGTTCTTCACCCCTGGTATTGGTGTCCAGTTTGTACTCATGATTGGGATAAAGGAATGAAAACAAACCAAACGCCCGGTGGAAACTGACTCTGTCTTTAATAGGTCTGATCCAGCCCAGGAAATCATATTTGCCTCCCTCAGGAATCACTGTAACCATATGATCATAAAAACCCAGATATCCTTTTTCAGAGATCTTGGTACCCGTCAGCACATTTCCGGAAATATACCTTACTTCTTCATCTGTTTTAATATTATTTTTGATCAGGGTATCAATGCAACCCCCGATGTAGGTTTTATAATATTGGGGATTTGCCACTTCAGAACCTACCAGGGCTATTATTTTGGATGCATCATAAAGGCCTTCCAAAAATAACTTACCTATTTGTAACAGGCCAAATGGGTTGACGGTCCAGACAATATCACCTTTGTTAATTGGAGCCACATGATGAATTTGTACCCCCACATTTCCTGCCGGGTGCGGTCCGGAAAAATTACAGATCTGCACATTGCGGAGTTTGGAAAAGATCTGGGAAACTTCCTCATCATTACTTAACCCAATATAAATACTCCCTTCGGTGAATTTTTTGAGGATGTCTATACCAGCCTGTACATATTTTTCCTGGCCTTTCAAAAGAAAGTCATAATCAGGAGCTAAGGGACTGGAATCGAAACCTGAAATAAATATATCCCTTGGTGTCTCAGATGGGTCAGCAATAATACCAAACGGTCTCTGAATGATGTTTGGCCATACACCACTGGCCAGCATATGGTTTTTAACTTCTTCCCGACTCAGATTAGGCAGATCAGATATCGAATGTTCCCTGTATTTTTCAAATTCTATCTTTTTATCAGCCAGGATCACAATTTCCAATAGCTTTCTCTTTTCTCCGCGCTTAACCTCAATGACCTCACCACTGACAGGAGAAACAATCTTTATCTCCTCCTTTAACTTATCAAACAGGATTGGAGTGCCGGCTTTTACACTATCTCCTGCCTCTACCATCACTTTTGGCCGCAAAAGGTCGTGAAAATCTGTTGGTTTTACAGCATAAGTTTGAGGAAGAGGATTTTGAGAAATCTTTTTTTCAGCTTTGCCAGCCAGATTTAAATTAAACCCTTTTTTAAGCTTTATTACGTTTGACATTTTAATAAATTAGCCACTAATTCAATTTGAACAAAAACGTCGCAAAATTAATAAATTTTTGATCAATTAAAATTTTATTTCATGATTTGTAAACCGAAATCTTTTACTGTAAATTTTAGTTTCCTGAAATTTTGCTAATAAACTACAAGTTTACTTAAGTTGTTATCAATTTCTGGTCAAAATTTTCAATAAATCTGGCTACTTTTTCCATCAGCCACATGGGTGTGGATGTGGCACCACAAATGCCTACAGCATCATTTTTACCAAACCATGCCGGCAGCAGGTCCTGCTCATCTTCTATGAAATAACTACGGGAATTATTTTTCAGGCATACTTCAAACAAGGCTCTGCCATTGGAGCTTTTTTTTCCGCTGACAAATAAGATGACATCATTATCCCTGGAAAAACGAACCAATTGGGGTTCCCGGTTAGAAACCTGCCGGCAAATACTGTCATTGGCATCAAAATCATCACATCCTCCTTCTCCCCGGATCTGGGTGATTCTTTCTTCTATGATTGACTTGATCCGGTAAAATCCTTCAGTACTTTTAGTGGTCTGGCTGAATAAAGATATGGGTTTGCTGTAATCCAACTGATCCAGGTCCTTTTCCGTAGTCACAATGATGGCCCGTTCATCGGTTTGTCCGGCCAGGCCGATTACTTCAGCATGACCTTTTTTACCGTAGATCACTATCTGTCCTTTACCTTTACTTATTTTGTCATAGGCATTCTTCACCCGGTTCTGTAATTTTAGAACCACCGGGCAGGAGGCATCAATTAATTCTATGTTGTTTTCAAGGGCAGTTCTGTATGTTTCCGGCGGTTCACCATGAGCCCTGATCAGTACCTTGCAATTTTTTAGCTGTTTAAGCTCTTCCCTGGATATGATCTTCAATCCTTTGTTTTCCAGCCGTTTGACTTCGCGGTCATTGTGCACAATATCACCCAGGCAATACAACACATCGATGTTTTCCATCTCATCTTCCGCCATTTTGATGGCAAATTCTACCCCAAAACAATATCCTGAATTACTGTCAATGGTCACCTTCATTTGTTCAAAAGCTTAATTATTTATTGGTTTATTTTAAGTTTCGCCAATGAAACGATCCTGTCAACCTGTTGGTTAAAACTTAAATGGGTCGTATCGATCTCAATGGCATCTTTTGTTTTAATCAAAGGACTCCGGTCCCGGGTGGAATCCATAAGATCCCGCTTTTTCAGGTTCTTTTCCACTGTTTCCAGATCCTCCATGACTCCCTCCTGATTTAGTTCCTGTAGCCTTCTCTGAGCTCTTATCTTCACATCAGCTGTCATAAAAATTTTCAACTCGGCCCGGGGAAATACCACAGATCCAACATCCCTTCCATCCATTACCACACCACCTCTGGAAGCAATATCCCTTTGTTTTTTGACCAAAACCTGCCTGACCTCCTGAATGGCGCTAATCCTGCTAACCTGCTGTGTGATCCTCATACTGCGTATTTCATTTTCAACTACTTTACCATTCAATTTGGTTTCATATCTCTCCTTATCCTTGCTATAGTTGAAATCAATCTTTATTAGATCCAAGGCATTTTTAACCTGGGTCAGATCATCCGGTTTTATATCATTTTCTATGAAATATAGAGTTACAGCCCGGTACATTGCTCCGGAATCTATATAGGTATAACCCAATTTGCTGGCTACAGTTTTAGCGGTAGAGCTTTTGCCAGTACCAGAGTAGCCATCAATGGCTATGACGATTTCTTTCATAGAAAGGGAAATTCAAAACATGCAAATTTACTAACAATCCTTAATTGGACAAGGTATGGGGCCTCGTTTTGGTATACTTCTTCCTTTGGTATGGCTGGATTTACAACCGGAAAATGTCATACCTGCGGTAAAAACAAGGATTAAGATGATTCTAGCGGTCTTTTTCAAAATAATAATGTTTGATTTATACAAAATATATTATCAAATTTATAAAAATCTTATTCTAAATTTTTATTTTCTAACGATCATTGCCATTTTCTATTGAATTAAATCTGAAAAAATGCCACATACAAACGGATACATTGTTGATATTGAAAACCAAAAGATATTTGCTGGTTTGGTAGAGTTTGACCAGGGAAGGATCATACGCATCGAGCCGGCTGAAAAAGTGGCAGATCAATATATCTTACCCGGATTTATTGATGCCCATGTACATATTGAAAGCTCCATGCTGCCCCCGGCTGAGTTTGCCCGGCTGGCCGTAGTACACGGAACAGTAGCCACTGTTTCAGACCCACATGAAATTGCCAACGTTTCCGGAATAGAAGGCATCAGATATATGCTGGAAGATGCCGCAAAAGTAAATTTTAAATTTCATTTTGGTGCTCCATCCTGTGTGCCTGCTACTGGATTCGAGACTGCCGGAGCCAGTCTTACTGCCGATCAGGTCGAAGTGCTGTTTAGGGATTATCAAATTGGCTATCTGGCCGAAATGATGAATTGGCCTGGTGTGTTGCAAAAAGACCCGGAAGTAATGGAAAAGATCAGTCTGGCCCAAAAATACCAGGTCCCGATAGATGGGCATGCTCCCGGACTTGCTGGTGATGATGCGATTCAATATATAAAAGCCGGTATTTCCACCGATCATGAATGTTTCAAGGTAGATGAAGCTATTCACAAACTAAAAAGTGGTATGAAAATTCTGATCCGGGAAGGAAGCGCAGCCAGAAACTTCGAGGAATTGCATGGTTTGATATTCAGTTATGCCAATGAGCTGATGTTTTGTTCAGATGACAAGCACCCGGACAGCCTGGTGGAAGGTCATATTAATGATTTGGTCAAGAAATCAATTGCCAAAGGTATAGACCTGTTTAAAGTATTGAAAGTAGCTTGTGTAAATCCGGTAAAACATTATCAGTTGCCGGTAGGATTATTAAGTATAGGTGACCCGGCTGATTTTTTGGTGGTGGATAGCCTGATTGATTTTAATGTGCTAAAAACCTACATCAATGGGCAGCTGGTAGCGGAAAATGGTCAGTCACATTTAGTAAATCCAGGTTCACAATTGATCAATAACTTTCATACCAGCACTGTAAGCAGGGATGATTTTACACTGAAACATCCAGCCACCCGGATCAGGGTTATTGAAGCCAGGGATGAACAGCTTATTACCAAGCAGGTAGAGGCGGAATTAAGACCAGATGAAACAGGAGCACTTCAATCAGATACGGAAAGGGATATCCTTAAATTTGCCGTGGTTAACCGCTACCAAAAGACGGCTCCGGCCACAGCTTTTATCAAAAATTTTGGATTGGAAAAAGGTGCTATTGCTTCATCAGTGGCGCATGACTCTCATAATATTGTGGCAGTAGGGGTAGATGATGAGTCTATGGCCCAGGCAGTTAATCTGATCATTGACCAAAAGGGAGGTATTGCAGCAGTTGATGGATCTCAAGAAAAGATTTTACCCTTACCCATTGCCGGCCTGATGTCTGATCAAGATGGTTATCAGGTGGCTAAAACCTACCAGGAACTGGATCAAATGGCCAAAAATATGGGCAGTAAGCTGGTTGCTCCGTTTATGACTTTGTCCTTTATGGCCCTGCTGGTAATTCCAGAACTCAAACTTAGTGACCAGGGTCTTTTTGATGGTAAATCTTTTAAATTTACAGACCTTTACCTCAAATGAGAAGTAGATTAAATAATTATTAACTTTTTAGTCGGCCGGAAGTGGCGATAAATAAAAAACAACATTAAATCCAGTCATTGTGCAATAATCAAGGTCTTGATATTTAATAAGTCCATCATTACTTTGGTAAAGCAAATCAATTTATTTAAAATATTTGTTTTAGAGTACATCATTTGTACTTTTGCACAAAATTTATTTTTCAAACTTAAACATATACTAATATGGCAAATATAAAAGTCGGTATCAATGGTTTTGGTAGAATAGGCAGGCTGGTTTTCCGGGCTGCAGTAGAAAAACCAAATGTTCAGATAGTAGGTATAAACGATTTGATCGATGTAGAATACATGGCATATATGCTGAAATATGACTCCACTCATGGTAGATTTAAAGGTGAAGTTGAGGTAAAAGATGGAAAATTAGTGGTTAATGGCAATGCCATTCGGGTAACTTCAGAAAAAGATCCTGCTAATTTGAAATGGAATGAAGTGGGAGCTGACTATGTAGTGGAATCAACTGGTTTGTTCTTAACCAAAGAAAAAACCGAAGGCCACCTGAAAGCGGGAGCTAAAAAAGTGATCATGTCTGCTCCTTCCAAAGATGATACCCCCATGTTCGTAATGGGCGTAAATCACAAATCCTATACCAATGACATGAATATGGTATCCAATGCCTCCTGTACTACCAATTGTCTGGCTCCTATAGCTAAAGTTTTAAATGACAATTTCGGTATTTTAGAAGGTTTGATGACCACTGTTCACGCCGCCACTGCCACTCAAAAAACTGTGGATGGTCCTTCCATGAAAGACTGGCGGGGAGGAAGAGGTGCTTATCAAAACATCATCCCATCTTCCACCGGTGCAGCCAAAGCCGTAGGAAAAGTAATTCCTGCTTTAAATGGCAAATTAACCGGTATGGCTTTCAGGGTTCCAACTCCTGATGTTTCTGTAGTGGATCTGACTTGCCGTTTGGAAAAAGGTGCAAGTTATGAGGCTATCAAAGCTGCCATGAAAAAAGCTGCTGAAGGTGACTTGAAAGGCATTCTGGCCTATACTGAAGATGCAGTAGTTTCCAATGATTTTGTAGGCGATACCCACACCTCCATTTTCGATGCCGGTGCTGGAATCTCTTTAAATGACAATTTTGTAAAAGTAGTGGCCTGGTATGATAATGAGATGGGATATTCTACCAAAGTAGTGGAATTAATTGAATATATGGACACAGTAAAATAGTTCATTTGCAGATAAAAAACCTAAAAAGGCTGCCCTGGTGCAGCCTTTTTTTATTCGGCCAGAATTTCCTGGCTGGTCAGCACCGCAGCACCTTTTTCTTCCAGTATTTTCATGGTTTTTTCAAAATCCCCCTCTTCCAAATTGACAGCCCGGGTGGCATCACTGATCACGATGGTTTTGTACCCCAATTCCAGAGCATCAAAAGCGGTAAATTTCAGGCACACATTAGCAGCCAAACCAGTCAGAACCACTGTATCTACCTTTTTTTGTTGTAAATAATCGTGTAAACCGGTGGCTTTTTGATGCCCATTGTCGAAAAAACCACTATAACTGTCAATTTTGGAATCAGTGCCTTTTCTTATTACTTTTTCCACTTTTTCGATATTCAGGTCAGGGGCAAATTCCGATCCTTCCGAACCCTGCACACAATGTACCGGCCAAAGGATTTGATCCAGTCCATTTAATTTTACAACCTGACCTGGTTTTTTATCTTCATGATTGGCAGCAAAACTGCCATGATCGGGAGGATGCCAATCCTGAGTGGCCACCACAACATCAAAATATTCCTGCAAATTATTCACTATCGGAATGATCTGATCCCCTTCCTCTACCGCCAAGGAGCCGCCCGGTAAAAAATCTTTCTGTATATCTATTAACAATAAAGCTTCCATAGTTATATTTTTAGCAATTCCAGCAAATGTTTCATCCCCTCCAAATCCAGTTGGTCCACAGGCTCTGACCGGCTCAGGTAATAATTGTACTTAAGGTGGATGTATTCCCGGGCTTCCTGCAAAATATGGTGATGGTCAAAAGCAAGTTCAGGCAGGTTGTTCAGGCTAAACCAATTCACTTCTGAGGCATCACTAGCCGCTTTTAGATGGGCCTGGCTGTCTTGGATAATGGCATAAAAAGCCAGGCTGATTATTCTGCCCCGGGGATCACGGTCTGGCTGACCAAATGCCTTTAGTTGATAAACCCGGGGCAAGTCCAACCCGGTTTCCTCCTTTAATTCCCGCAAAGCTCCTTGGTCAGGCCTTTCCTCTATTTCCAAAAATCCTCCCGGGAATGCCCATTGACCTTTAAACGGGTCCTTTTTTCTTCTGATCAAAAGGATGCTGATATCCTGGGGTTCCAGTAAAAAAATAATATTATCTGTAGTTACAGCCGGTCGGGGATGCTTGTAAGTATATGCCATGAAAAAATATTTTACCTCAAAAAATCTGTTCAAAAAACGCTGAATATGGATGTTGTTCAGATACTATCAGTTTAATCAGAGCCTTTTGAACAGCCTTTAAAACTTATCTTACCCAATAAAACCTCAGATCAATTCCATTTGTTTTTCCGTGACATTAATATTGTGGTAAACTTTTTGTACATCATCGTCATCTTCAAGGGCTTCTATCAATTTCATCACCTTCTGGAAAGCATCATCATCGAGTTCTACCTGTGTTTTAGGAATTCGCTGTAATTCCGCATTTTCTGCCTCCACATTCATCGATTCCAGCTTTTTTTGAATACTGCCAAAGTCTTCCATGGCACAGGTTACTTCATAATAGCCTTCTTCAACCTCCACGTCCTCAGCTCCGGCATCAATAAGTTCCAGGATAAATTCTTCTTCATCTGCCCCTTCCGGTACAGGAATATTAAAGATGCCTTTCCGGTCGAATATAAACTCCAGTGAACCTTTAGTCCCAAGGCTGCCCCCATATTTATTATACAATGATCTTACAGAAGATACTGTACGATTCAGATTATCTGTGGTACATTCCACAAATACGGCTACTCCATGGGGCCCATAACCTTCATACGATGTTTCAAAGTATTCTGTGGCATCAGAGCCAGTAGCTTTCTTGATTGCCCTTTCAATATTATCTTTGGGCATATTAGATCCTTTGGCATTCTGAATAGCCAGCCTCAGGCGAGGATTAGCTTCCGGATCTCCCCCTCCTTCACGGGCTGCTATGGAAATTTCCTTGATCAGCTTTGTAAATAATTTACCTCTTTTGGCATCAATAGCCCCTTTTTTTCTCTTAATGGTTGACCATTTGCTATGTCCTGACATATTGCTCTTAAATTAAATTTAGCTACAAAAATAATTCTTTTCCTATTAGAAATAAAATGGGTTAATAAGGAAAATGACAGACAGTAGCCTGGATTTAATTATTATTCTGACTCCAACTTTTTCAGCTGCTTTTTGACTATCCAGTACTTATACCATATATTAAGTATAACGCCGCACAAGGTCAACATCATTCCCAGATAGGTTAAAATATTGAAAGTTTCATCAAATACAAAAAACCCATACAGCAAGGCATAGATAATGCTCACATAACGCAGGCTGGCAATACGATTAAGTTCTTCTGACTGAATGGCCTTGGTCATCAACACCTGAGCGATCTGGGTAAATATACCTATCAGTATCAGGTAAATCCACTCCATTCCACTGGGCATGTGCCAGTTAAAAAAGGAAAGCACTGCTGTAACCGGCAAAGTAACCAGGGGAAAATAAAAAACAATTACCAGGGGATGTTCTGTAGTATTAATCTTTCTGATAAAATTATGGGCCAGACCCGAGGCCAGCGAGGCACCTACTCCCAACAGCCAGTAATGAAGAGATATTCGTGGGTCAAAACCCTGAATTACCACTACTCCGGCAAAAGCCAGTAAAAAAAACAGCCATTGTAATGGTTTAACCCGTTCATGAACCATATATATCCCCATAATGGCCGTAAAAATAGGGGCCAAAAATTGAATAGTTACAGCACTGGCCAGAGGGATGGCCTGTAAGGTTCTGAAATATAGAATCAGGGCAATGGCTCCAAATACACCTCTTAATATCAGTAATTTGGGGTTATTACCCCAAATATTATTTTTTTGAGATTTTAATATGGTGAAACTCAGCACCAGCGAAATCAGTGACCGGAAAAAAACCACCTCCTCTGCCGGAATATCAGGTATAAACTTCACAAACACATTCATAGTGGAAAAGAAAAATGATGCCAGCAGCATATACCTGATGCCTTTAGAAAATATCATAGGCTAGAGCTTGAAATGAAGGGGGCAATAATAAAAAAGGATGCTCAATACAGCATCCTTTTTCTTAAGTATTTTATCTTATCTGATAGATTTAAGCATCGTTTATCATTTTTCTTACCTCATCCTTGCTTTTCCCCAGCTTTTTCTGTAATCTTCCTACCAGTTCATCTTCTTTACCTTCTGAATACTGCAGATCGTCATCAGTCAATTCACCATATTTCCTTTTCAACTTTCCCTTGGTTTCATTCCAGTTGCCTTTCATTTTTAAATCATTCATATTTTTACAATTTATAGGTTAAAAAATCATTCATTTATACAAATGAAACAACCCTAAGGCGATTTTGTTGGGATTTAAACAATGACCCCGTCTTTCATTTCCAGGATTCGATCAGCCATTTGAGCCAGTTCCTCATTATGTGTTACGATCACAAAAGTCTGGCCCAGTTCGTCCCGTAGTTTAAAAAACAGCTTATGAAGCTCGTTGGCATTTTTAGAATCCAGGTTGCCACTGGGCTCATCGGCAAAAATAATTTCCGGACTATTGATCAATGCCCGGGATACGGACACCCTTTGTTGTTCTCCACCTGAAAGCTCTGATGGTTTATGTTCAACCCTTTCTTTCAGGCCCAGCAGATTTAATAGCTTTATGGCCTCCTGCTCTACTTCCTGCTGATTTCTTTTACCTAAGAAGCCAGGCAGACATACATTCTCCAGGGCTGAAAACTCAGGTAATAAATTGTGATACTGAAATATGAATCCAATGTATTTATTTCTGAACTTAGCCAAACGGGTAGCTTTCAGCTTGATCACATCTACTTCATTGATATTGACAACCCCCTGGTCCGGTCGGTCTAAAGTCCCTAGAATATGGAGAAGGGTACTTTTTCCTGCTCCGGAAGCGCCAACAATTGAAACAATTTCTCCTTTTTTAATTTCCAGATTTATACCTTTCAATACTTTTAAATTACCATAGGATTTGGCAATACCGCTTGCAGTCAGGATCATTATAAGTTTTTTTTGACTATAAATTTTTACTCCAGAAATTAGAAACCAAACATAATAATTTTAGTTAAGTAACCATCAGGAATTTTTCATATTTTTGATTAAAGAAATATTTTCATATTCCGTTCACATAATTTTCAAATTAAAGTTCAATGAACATACACGAATATCAAGCCAAGGATATTTTGAAAAGCTTTGGCGTAACAGTTCAGGAAGGTCACATCACTGACAACCCCGAGAAAGCAGTAGAGTTAGCCAAAAGGCTTAAATTAGAAACTGGCACTGAGTGGTTTGTGGTTAAAGCCCAGATCCATGCCGGAGGCCGGGGTAAAGGAGGAGGAGTAAAAATAGCCAAAAGCCTGGAGGAAGTAAAAGACACAGCTGATGAAATCCTGGGCATGCAATTGGTTACCCACCAAACCGGTCCGGAAGGTAAAAAGGTCCATAAGGTATTGATCGCTCAGGATGTTTATTATCCCGGCCCTTCCAAAACCGAGGAATATTACCTCAGTATCCTGCTGGACAGAGCCAAAAGTCAAAATGTAATTATAGCATCATCAGAAGGCGGGGTCAATATTGAAGAGACTGCAGAACAATATCCGGATAAGATTTTCAGAGAATGGATAGATCCGGGTATTGGATTACAGGTTTACCAGGCCCGCAATATAGCTTTTAAATTGGGCCTTACCGGTGATGCTTTTAAAAGCATGGTCAAGTTTGTTATGGCTCTGGCCCGGGCTTATGATGAAATTGATGCAGCTTTATTTGAAATAAATCCGGTTTTAAAGACCTCTGACAATAAGATCCTGGCAGTTGATGCTAAAGTGAGCCTGGACGATAATGCGCTTTACCGTCATAAAGACCTGGCCGAACTGAGGGATATTACCGAGGAAGACCCCCTGGAGGTAGAAGCGGCCAATTCCGGATTGTCCTACATCAAACTAGATGGTAACGTGGGCTGTATGGTTAATGGAGCAGGGTTGGCCATGGCCACCATGGATATTATAAAGCTTTCCGGGGGTGACCCGGCAAATTTCCTGGATGTAGGCGGAGGAGCCAATGCCAAAACAGTGGAATCAGCCTTCAGGATCATTTTAAAAGATCCAAATGTACAGGCCATCTTAATCAATGTTTTTGGAGGAATTTTACGCTGTGACCGGGTTGCCAATGGGGTGGTTGAGGCTTATAAAAACATTGGAGATGTTCCTATACCTATTATCGTCAGGTTACAGGGGACAAATGCTGAGGAAGGAGCCAAGATCATCGAAGAATCCGGATTGAAAGTTTACCCTGCCATTCTGTTGAAAGATGCAGTTAAAAGAATTGAAGAAGTATTAAATTAAGTAATTATTTCCTATAGTGATGATTAAAGGCTTCCATTCACCGGAAGCCTTTTTTTTAAACTAAACTTGAAGCCTTCCGTTATTACTTTTTAAACCTCTGATCTATGAAAAAAACCTTTCCTCTTGTAATTTTCTTGGTGACTTTTTCATTCTTTTCTCAGGCACAGCAGGACGATCTTGAAATTCATGATGAATGGCGGCTGGGTAAAGAGAAGGAAGGCATTAAGATTTTTACCCGCTGGTTGCCTGCCGAAGGAGATCGTAAAGCACGGCAACTAAAATGTGAAACAGAGGTAAAAAGCAATCTGGATAAAATCATTTCCTTAATTAAAAACGATAAAATAGCCATAGAATGGGTAGAAAGGGCCGAAGAGTTTAAAAACATCAACATGAAAGATGAATTTCACTGGCATACCTATTCCCGCCTGAATATCCCCTGGCCTTTTAATGATCAGGATATGATCACTGAAAATAAGCTGGTTCAGGATCCGAAATCCCGAAAAGTAATCATTGAACTGGTGGCGCAACCTCAATTTTTGGAAGAAAAAAAAGGCGTAAATCGGGTACAGCATTTTGAAGGGGCCTGGGTACTGACCCCAATCAATCAACATAATACCAGGATCGAGTATTATATGTACACCAAAACAGAACCCCTGATCCCACGGTTTATTACTGATCCAATTGTCCAACAGAGCTTATGGAAGACCTTTAATAACCTGCGTGAACTGCTGCAATCGGAAAGCATCATTGTATCCCTGGATTACATCAGATAAATGTACTTTGACTTAAAAAATGATCAGATTTTAACGGGATCACCTTTCTGTTTGGCCTGCCATAGTTCATCCATATCTTCCAAAGTCTTGCCCTTGGTTTCGGGTATCATTTTCCAGACAAATACCAGGGATAACAGGCTCATTAATCCATAAAAACTATAGGTGAAACCTCCGCTAAATTCCATCATGGCAGGATAGGTGGAAGAAATAAAATAATTAGAAGCCCATTGAGCCGCTACAGCAATAGCTACTGCCTTTCCACGAATATTATTGGGAAAGATTTCTGAAATAAGTACCCAGGTAATAGGGCCCCAGGACATCATGAACGAGGCAGTATAAATGATAATGAATACCAGGGTACTGATTCCAATAATTTCCATAAATGAAAGGGCTCCAATGGCAAACATGCCAATGGCCATCCCCACTGAGCCTACCATCAGCAATGGCTTGCGTCCCCATTTATCCACTGTCATGATAGCTACTACGGTAAATATTACATTCACTACGCCCATCACTACCGTTTGCAACAAGGAAGCATCTTTGGCTGCTCCCATGCTTTCAAATATGCGGGGAGCGTAGTACAAAGCCACATTTATACCTACAAATTGCTGAAAAACAGACAATAAAACACCTATTATGATCACAACCTTACCGTAGGAAAATAGGTGGGCGGAATGGGTCTGAATGGTGGCCTTGATCTCAGCCAGGATCTGCCGGGCTCTTTCCGGGCCGTTTACCCGGGTGAGTATCTTTAATGCCTGGTCATCTTTTTTTGATAAGGTCAGATATCGGGGAGTTTCCGGCACAAAAAACAATAAAATGCCGAATAAACTGGCTGGAATGGCTTCAGAAAGGAACATTCTGCGCCAACCAACATTATTGATCCACTCTAAGGATTGTCCACTGGCAATTCCCCAATTGACAAAATAAACCACCAGCATCCCGAAAATAATGGCAAACTGATTCAGTGATACCAGCCGGCCACGGATATGAGCTGGTGCTATTTCACCAATATACATAGGTACCACGGCAGAGGCCAACCCTACTCCAATACCTCCTATGATCCGGTAAAAATTAAAAAAGTACAATAAGGCCATGGTGGGCTCACCCCGTTCAAAGAATAAAAACTCAGGATAGGCAGAACCCAAAGCGGATAAAAAAAACAGAAACGCGGCCAGAATTAAGGCTTTTTTTCGCCCCATGCGTGAAGCCAGCACACCTGATATAGCACCGCCAATAATACACCCGATTAAAGCGCTGGATATGGTGGCCCCATGTATCCAGGTGCTTAATCCTAACCCTTCAATTAAATATGCCTGTACAGATTTTTCTGCTCCTGAAATTACAGCAGTATCATAGCCAAAAAGTAAGCCACCAAGAGTAGCCACCAAGGTTACAGCTATAACAAACACAGGAGTTTTAGTCTGATGAGCTCCCCCTGCATTAGAATTATTTTTCATAGAAGGTTTCCTTAAGGTTACAACTTAAAAGATTTTCTACCAAAGCTAATGAATAATTCCAGATTTGCAAGAGGCATATTGTGAATAACAACCCTCTTTAAGCGGCACAGATCAGGCAAGGTCACAAAAAAAAGAGTCTTTTCATGAAAATATTGCTACTTACAGAAAAGACTCCCTTGGTTATAGTTTTAAGAATATCTAATCTTATAAACGAATTAATAGAAATTTGTTGAGATAAATCCCATTTATTTTTATCATTTTCTCAAAACTTATTATAAATCAATAGGCTCTGACTAATTTTCCTTCCATAAAATTCACAAAAGCCTTGTTAACAACCCGGTTTCCTCCTGGTGTGGGATAGTTTCCGGTAAAATACCAATCCCCGATATGATTAGGAATGGCTTTATGCAGGTGAGCTACTGATTGATAAACGATTTTTACTGTAGGATTGAATTTTTTAGGTGTAACAATCTCACCGATCTTCTCTGATATTTCATCCTCAGTGAATGGAGCGTATACCTCCTGTACGTAATTAGGCACATTCTTCTGAGCTATAGAAGTAATACATTTATGGTACACTTCATCCAGTAAATGATGCATATTGCGTTCCTCTATTAATCTCAAAACCGCCCTAAAAGCAATAAAATCTTTCATTTTAGACATATCAATTCCGTAACAATCCGGATACCGAATCTGTGGAGCCGATGAAACTATGACTATTTTTTTTGGTTCCAACTTGCCCAACATGGTTAAAATGCTCTTTTCCAGCGTTGTGCCCCGCACAATGGAATCATCCACGACCACTATTGTATCCCTGTTTTTTCGGATCACTTCATAAGTGGTATCATACACATGAGCAACCAGGTCGTTGCGATGTAGATCATCTGTAATAAAAGTCCTTAATTTGGCATCCTTAGATACAAGTTTCTCGATCCTCGGCTTAAAAGACAAGATCTCTTCCAGAGAATCCAGGAAAGGTTTACCCTCAATAAATATTTCTTTTCTCCGCTTCACCAGGTAATCTTCTATACCCTCCATCATACCTAAGAAGGCGGTTTCTGCTGTATTGGGCACATAGGAAAAAACGGTATTTTTCAAATCGAAATTGATGGATTTTAACACCTGGGGTATTAAATTGCGGCCCAATTCTTTCCTTTCATGATATATACCCGGGTCTGAACCCCGTGAAAAATAGATACGCTCAAAGCTGCATGATCTTTTTTCCAGTTTATCAATAAAGGGGTACTCTCCATATTCCCCGTTTTTCTTCACTATCAGAGCACTTCCCGGAGTAATTTCTTTTATTTGGCTGTATTCTACATTAAATGAGGTTTTAATGGCTGGTTTTTCTGAAGCTACCACTACCACCTCATCATCGGCATAGTAATAGGCCGGTCGGATGCCAGCCGGATCCCTGGCTACAAAAGAAGCGCCATATCCGGTCATTCCTGCCATAGTATAACCACCGTCAAAATCTTTACAGGAACGTCTCAATACCCGCTGCAAATCCAATTCGTCTTCTATCAGGTTTGTGATTTCCTGATTAGTATACTGGCTTTTATATTTGTCAAACAGTAGTTGATTTTCCAGATCAAGAAAGTGACCTATTTTTTCCATTACTGTCACCGTATCAACCTTTTCTTTGGGGTGCTGACCTAACTTGATCAAAACATCAAATAGCTCATCCACATTGGTCATGTTGAAATTTCCGGCTATCACCAGGTTTCGGCTACGCCAGTTATTTTGCCTGATCATGGGATGGCAATTTTCTATACTATTACTGCCATGGGTGCCATAGCGTAAATGTCCCAGCCAAACTTCGCCGGTAAAGGGAAAATTTTCCTTCAGCCAATCGGCTTGATAAAATTTCTCGGGAAAATGCTTTTTGACTTTTTTTAGCTTTTTGTTGATCTTTTTAAAGATCATGGCGATTGGCTGTGGCTCAATAGACCGATACCGACTGATATATCTGGAACCAGGATTGACATTGATTTTGATATTGGCCACCCCTGC
Source organism: Candidatus Cyclobacteriaceae bacterium M3_2C_046 (assembly GCA_051418075.1). Taxonomy (GTDB): domain Bacteria; phylum Bacteroidota; class Bacteroidia; order Cytophagales; family Cyclobacteriaceae; genus JBPRGG01. Next base: position 100,923 of record JBPRGG010000089.1, read on the forward strand.
TCCGTCCTGCCCCCTGTTGTGCTGCTTTTCCATCAGAAGATAAAGCTTGTTCATGGCATAAGTCGGGGAACCATATTTCTCGATATAATATTGTGGTGGCTTTCGCAAGCGTATCATTGCTATACCACACTCATGTTTAATGACATCACTCATTGAGTCGCTATTAAGATGCGAAATTAACACTAATTAAATAATTCAACAAACTTTGTTATGTAAGTCACCTTATGATAAATGTAAATCTTTTCTTTCAAATTATAGAATAATAGATTTCAGGGCTAACTTTTCACAAAAAATGTACCAACACCTATATCCTGCCAAACAATTAAATATAACAAATGGTTTTGCTGGTTTATTTTTTATTAATCAATTCTTTTCTCACCTTTTGATTGGGCAACTTTCCGGCTGGATCATTCCCATAAAGGATATTTATCCAATTGGACTTTTTCCCTGAAAAAAATGCGGGTTGATTCTTCGAATGATCGGGTATAGTCAGAAACCATAAACCTGTATTCCGGCTGATCTTCCTTGTTAAGCAGGTTGTTATATTCCAGAAAAGCCTTTAAGGATCGGGCTACAATTTCAGCTGAATCAATTACCCTGACCTGATCCTGATAATAATCATTGATTTGACTTTTGATCAAGGGATAATGAGTACAGCCCAGAATCAGGGCCTGAATATCCTTTAATAGAGGATTTTTCAGATATTCATGGATGACTTGCTGACTCACTCTGTTTTCAATAAACCCTTCCTCAATCATAGGGGCCAGCAAAGGAGTGGCAACAGATACCAATTCGATATCCTCATTAAGCTGTTCTATCTTTTGCTTATACACATTGGAGTTTACGGTTTGTTTAGTGCCAATCAGGCCCACCTTTTGGCCGGAAAACTCCTCCCGTATATGATCTACCACCGGATCAATTACATTAAAAACTTTGGCTTTGGAACCTACATATGCTTTCACCAGGTCATAGGCAGCAGCTGAGGCTGAATTACAGGCAATCAGGATCAATTTAGTCTGAGACTTTAGCAGTAAATCAGTGATTTTGATGGCATAAGCCTGAATGGCAGCAGTGGACTTATCACCATAAGGAAGATGGGCAGTGTCACCAAAATAGATCATGCTCTCACCGGGCAGGAGTTGTTTAATAGCATAAGCCACGGTCATTCCGCCGATACCGCTGTCAAATATTCCTATAGGGCTGGACGCAAGTTTAGACATCTCAATTAAATTTTGGTTAAAATTAGAAAAAAGGCGCTAATTATAACCAGATGTAAAGTTTAATTTTATTTACTTTGCCCCTGTAAATAGTGTAGTAAGATGAAAAATGTTATCATAATTATTTTAGGGATAGCTGTAGTGATACTGGGATTTCTGGATTTTCACCTGAATCAAAAAATACAAAAGGACAGTACCGGCGAAAAGTCTCATGGGAGGGATTCTATGCTGCAGGTCATAGACTCACTGCAACAGGGAACCAGCCCAAAAAACCCATCCGGTTGCCAGATCATAAACCCGGTGGATTTTCAAAACCTACAGAAAAAAGGTCTGCAAGATCCGTTGGAGCAGCTTAAAGAAAATCTGATGAATCATAGTGAACTCATTCCCTATGATGGCACCCTGGGGGGGGAAATGAAATTCTATTCCAAAGAAAATATTCATGTATTGAATGATGAATGGGTTTATGCCTATTTTGAAGATGGTCATAATGCCGGCCAGATCTTGTTGACCTACCAGATCGATTCACAGGGAAACATAAATTGGGAAATTTTAAAAACCAGTATAAATTAAAAGCCCGGAACAGATTACTATTCCGGGCTATTAATGCAAGCAAAGAGGGTTAAACATTTATTTTTATATATTAAAGGTAAATACTAATTTTAAAGATTGCAAAAATTTTGGCTGATTTTTAAATGATCAAGCTAAAATTGAATCTCTAATACATGAACAATCTTTTATTTTTTTTATTATTTCTAAATATAAATAACTACCAAATCGCAACATAATTGGATAGTCAGAAAAATATTTTATTCATCATTAACCCTATTGCTGGCAATAGAAAGCATAAAGATCTTACCTATCAGATCGAGAACAGGCTGGACCCTAAAGTTTACAATTTTCAGATTGCTTATTCAATATCCCGGGGGCATGCTCCCAAAATTGTGAAAAAGGAATTCAATAATTATGATGCATTTGTAGCTGTAGGTGGTGACGGTACGGTCAATGAAATTGGGAGCTTACTGGTAAACAGTTCCAAAATTCTGGGAATTATTCCAAATGGATCGGGTAATGGGTTGGCCCGAGAATTAAAGATCCCTTTAAATCATTTGCGGGCAATTGAAACACTGAATCAATTCAAAATCAAAACCATCGATACTGGCCTGGTCAATGATCGTCCTTTCTTTTGTACCAGTGGGGTGGGATTTGATGCACATATAGGTAAGTTATTCGCAAAAAGCAAGACCCGAGGTTTCCAGACTTATTTTAAAACCGTGGTCATGGAGTTTTTTAACTACCATCCTTTATCCTACCAGGTCAGATTTAACGGTACCAGCCAGGATTTTTCTGCTTTCGCCATTACCATCGCCAATGCCAAACAATATGGGAATAATGCCTATATTGCTCCCCAAGCTCTGATCAATGATGGACTGCTGGATTACTGCCTGTTGAAACCTTTTCCCCGGATTCAGGCCCTGAACCTGGGCCTGAGGCTTTTTAATAAGAGTATAGATAAAAGTCCTTTTATCTATACCAAAAAAATATCAGAAGTAGAAATCAGTTGTGAAAATGCAGATTGTTATCATCTGGATGGAGAACATTATGCATTGAATTCCTCCCTTGTTTTTAAAACCTTACCCAACAGTTTAAAGGTGTTGGTTCCCTAAAATCCCTGCGAGGTGATCTTGGAAATGAAATAAATCATTGGCTTATAAATCACTTTTGAGAGAGCTTCCCGATATAACCTAACCTAAGCTTTTACTACACAGCAAAGCTCTCTCCACATCCGCAGGTTCGGGAGGCATTGGGGTTAATAAATTGAAAACCCTTTCCATTTAATCCATCAGAAAAATCCAGGGTAGTGCCCAACAGATATAACAAACTTTTTTTATCCACCAGGATTTTGACTCCCTTATCTTCAAAAACCTGATCTTCATCTTTGACAGATTCATCGAAAATAAGGTCATACATTAAGCCTGAACAACCGCCGCCCTTCACAGCAACCCTGATATTATGATTTTCAGTATGACCTTCCTGCTCACGAAGCTCCACAATTCTTTTTTTTGCCTTATCTGAAACGTTAATCATATTGAAGTCTTTTCTTTTATAATGCGTTTAAACGAGATTACACTATTTTTGTTTATTAACTTAACAGCCAGAAAAAAAGTTTCTGCTGATCTGACCTTCAAATATAATAAAATGAAACAAAAAAGAACAGAGCTTGGAGAATTGGGAGAATTTGGCCTGATTGAACATATCAGTAAAGGTATCAGCCATCAACAAAAAAATACCATATATGGAATCGGTGATGATGCGGCGGTGATTGATACCGGAGACTATTACACCATCATTACTTCTGATCTCTTGACTGAAGGAGTACATTTCGACTTATCTTATACTCCGCTCAAGCATTTGGGATATAAATCGGTGGTGGTAAACCTGTCTGATGTGGCAGCAATGAATGCTGTACCATCCCAGATCATTGTCAGTATTGGCCTGAGCAATCGTTTTTCTCTGGAAGCAGTGGACGAACTATACCAGGGTATAAAAGCAGCCTGTGAAAGCTATAAGGTAGACCTGGTAGGAGGTGATACTACCTCATCTGCCGCAGGACTGGTGATTTCTATCACTGCCATAGGCCAGGTAGAGAAACCTAAAGTGGTTTACCGAAAAAATGCCAGGGTAAATGATATTATTTGTGTCACCGGAGATTTGGGTGCTGCTTACCTGGGACTTCAGGTTATGGAACGGGAAAAACAAGCTTTCAAATCCAATCCTGACCTTCAGCCAAAACTGGAAGGATATAATTATATTGTACAAAGGCAACTCAAGCCGGAAGCCCGTACAGACATCATTCACGAATTAGCAGAATTGCAACTTATTCCCTCAGCCATGATAGACATTTCCGATGGCTTGGCCTCTGAATTAATGCATATCAGTAAAAATTCAGACATAAGTGTGGCCATTTATGAAGACAAATTGCCGATAGACAAGAATGCCTATGATACCGCAGCAGAGTTTAAGATCGACCCGACTACCTGTATACTGAACGGAGGTGAGGATTATGAATTGTTATTTACCATTAATCAAAAGGAATTTGAAAAGCTGAAAAATCATCCTGATATTCATTTTATAGGGTATGTGCAGGAGAAAGACAAAGGTAACTTGCTGGTTACCAGAAATGGCAACGTGGTACCGATCCAGGCCCAGGGCTGGAAGCATTTTTAAACCAGAAGAAAAAGGCAGCAGCTCAATTTCCGGAAGGCCTATCCGGCGAACCTGCGGGCTATCCCCAGGGCCTGAGTGCCATAATGGCCGCCAAATAAATAATAATGATTAAGGTAGTGATACAGCATGTACAGGTCATTGCGCTCCTTCCATTCAGGCGGCAAAGAATAGGCTTCCTGGTAAGCCTGCCAAACCCGATCTGAAAAGCCACCAAACATGTTCATGATTGAGAGCTCAAATTCCCGATCAGCATAGCAACTGGCCGGATCAATGATAGCAGGTCCGCTGGAAGTATACATATAATTGCCTGACCATAAATCTCCATGAATCAAGGCAGGCTCAGGCTTATGACTGATCCAGTTATCCAATTTATCGATTAGCGATTCATAAACGCCGATCTCCTGACCGGAAAGACCTCTTTGAGATTTGATCAGTTCAACCAGGTGCCAGATCCGTTGCTGACCGAAAAAATCCACCCAATCTTCATTCCAGGTATTATCCTGCAAAGTAGAGCCACAATAATTATCATGATGAAATCCGAATTTGTCATGTCTAAACTGATGTAATTGGGCCAGTCCCGTCCCTAAAGCTTCATCCTGTGATTTTGGGTGGCCGGATGCTGGTGGGAGAAACTCTGTGATCAAAATAGCCGGATCAGTTTCAGTCAGGTTTGTTTTTGCATAGACTTTGGGTATCTTAAGTCTGGTTTTGGCTTTGCCCAATTCCTCCAGACACTCGGCCTCTCTCAAAAAAAGGTCTTCCGGACAATCGTTGTTCCATTTCAGGAAAAATTCACCCTGACTGGTGCTGATCTTTTTGGCATGATTAATACATCCTCCGCCTAGTGACTGGGCTTTTTCAATACTTATCTCTGGCTTTACATACTCTTGCAACAACTTAATAACCTTAGATGGAATTTGATCTGTCATGTAATGTATTGTTTTTGTCCAATCAGTCTGACTACCTGAGCCATACCCTGGTGAAATTGTCCTTCCTGCAAATCAATGACTTCCTCTTCCAGCTTCAATATGGACAAGGCTGAAAAATCCTGCTTTATTTCATCCAGGTCATACAATAGCTCCAGGCTTTTAGGCCCGCCAGAATTATGAGAAATCTGATTTTTGGAAAAGGACTCCATCATCAAAAAGCCATCTGGTTTTAGCAGATCAATAAATTTCTGGTGGATCTTTTGCCGGTCCTGTTCATGTATATGGGCATAGATCAGGGCAATTACATCAAACCGGGCATCCGGCTGGAAAGCTTCATAAGATGACACTTCATAATGAATATCCACCTTGTTTTGCTGGGCCAGGAATAACGCATGATCCTGTGCCACAGAACTATGATCGAAAGCAAATACTTTCCAGCCATTTTTTGCAGCATACACAGCATTTCGGCCCTGACCTTCACCAGGCAGCAAAATTGTAGCAGGAAACAGCCCGTCAATAAATTTTTTGAAAAATAAATTGGGCTCAAGACCATAAGCATAGCGGCTGGTCTCATATCTGTTATTCCAAAAATCTATCATGCATCAATAAGATTGAAAAAGTATAGCTAAAATTAAATTAACTTTTGTTAACATAAAAACTTTATGGAGGCTTATCAATTAAATTGTTATTGAATTAACCATTTTTACCACTTATGGATCAGAATCAAAAAGAAAACCAGCCGGAAGAAGAGATCAAACAAAGTAAATGGCCTTTGTATCTTAGTGCTGCCATTCTGGTAGGTTTGACAGGTGCCTATTTTTTGATTCCTTCTTTTCAGGATTTTCTCAAAGAAGCCTATCAGGTTCTTACCAGTGATAACAAAGATAGAATATCTGAATGGGTAGGTCAGCTTGGCATCTGGGGTCCTGTGTTTATTATGTTGACCATGATACTGCAAATGTTCCTGCTGGTAATCCCCTCGCCCTTGCTGATGGTAGTGGCGGTTTTAGCCTATGGCCCCATTTGGGGAGTAGTAATTTCCATAGCCAGTATCTTTCTGGCATCTTCTGTAGGTTATATTATTGGCCGCTACCTGGGGCAGGTCACCGTGGATCGACTGATAGGACATAAAAAAGAACAAAAGCTGGAGTTTTACATTGATCGTTATGGTTTCTGGGCTGTTATTATTACCCGTCTATCCCCTTTATTTTCCAATGATGCCATAAGTTTTGTAGGAGGAATTCTCAGGATGGGATATTTCCGGTTTATATTTGCCACCCTGGCCGGGATCACACCTTTAGCTATTTTGATCGCTTATTTTGGAGAAAACAATGACAGGTTGAAAGATGGCATGTTATGGACTTCCCTGATCAGCCTGGCCCTGCTGATCGTCTATATCATTTATGATCGAAATAAGAATCCGGCAGACAAACAAAAAAAACCATCAACCACAGCTAAAGAAAAAAAAGTAAACAAAGAAAAAGCCGGTACGGAATCCGGCTAATCAAAGTCAGGTTTAATTTAGTATCATAAATTAACTAATTCCGGACCCATTGGTAATCGTTTCTCCCGGCTGTATAAAAAATAATTTACCTTCTTCATTCTGGGCCATCAGGATCATACCTTTAGATTGTATACCCATGATCTTTCGGGGAGCCAGATTGGTCAAAACACAAACTTGCTGACCCAGTACCTGCTCCGGGCTAAAATGCTCGGCGATGCCACTTACTACAGTTCGCTGATCCAGGCCTGTATCCACTTTTAGTTTCAGTAGTTTTTTAGATTTGGGCACCTTTTCTGCCTCCAGAATGGTCCCTACCCTTATATCCATTTTACTGAAGTCATCAAAGGTAATTTCCGGCTTGAGTGATTGGGCTATTTTTGGCTTTCCATCTTCTGATTGATTCAGTAGTTTCTTTACCTGGGCTTCTATCACTTCATCTTCAATCTTTTCAAATAACAAAGTGGCCTGATTGACCAGATGCTCATCAGGCAAGAGATCCGTTTTACCGGCCCTGTCCCAGGGTTGCCTGGGAATATTAAGCATATCCAGCAGTTTTTTATGGGAATATGGCAAAAATGGTTCAGACAGAACGGCCAGATTGGCTACAATTTGCATGCTGAGATTCATTATAGTCCCTACCCGCACTTTATCTAATGTAAACAGTTTCCAGGGCTCAGTATCGGCCAGGTATTTATTGCCAATGCGGGCCAATTCCATCATATGTGCCAGTGCTTCCCTGAATTTATACGTCTCCAGCCCTGTTTCAATTTGCCTGGGCAAAGATTGTATTTTCCTGATCACCTCCAGGTCCAGATCAGATAACCGATCTTTTACAGGAATATTCCCCTCAAAAAATTTATGGGTGAGTACAAAAGCCCTGTTTACAAAATTACCCAAGATAGCCACCAGTTCGTTATTGTTTTTGGCCTGAAAATCTTTCCAGGTAAAATCATTGTCTTTGGTTTCCGGAGCATTTGCACACAAAGTATACCTTAAGACATCCTCTTTGCCTTTGAAATCTTCCAGATATTCATGCAGCCATACGGCCCAATTTCTGGAGGTGGAGATCTTGCGGTTTTCCAGGTTTAAAAATTCATTGGCCGGCACATTTTCCGGTAAAATAAAAGAGCTGTTTGTTTTCAGCATCACCGGAAATATAATACAGTGAAATACAATGTTGTCCTTGCCGATAAAATGTACCAGTTTGGTGTCTTTTGATTTCCAGTAGGGTTCCCAGTTCTTGCCCTGCTGTTCAGCCCATTCCTTGGTAGCAGAAATGTATCCAATAGGTGCATCAAACCAAACATAAAGCACTTTTCCTTCGGCATTTTCCACTGGCACCGGCACCCCCCAGTCAAGATCGCGGGTAACTGCTCTGGCATTTAAACCACTGTCGATCCAGGATTTACACTGGCCATAAACATTAGGTTTCCATTCTTTATGGCCCTCCAGTATCCATTCTTTCAACCAGTCCTCGTATTTTCCCAAAGGCAAATACCAATGCCTGGTTTCTTTTAATATGGGCTTCTCACCACTTAAAGCGGACCTTGGATTGATCAATTCAGATGGGCTTAGGGTAGATCCGCATGATTCACACTGGTCTCCATAGGCCTCTTCATAGCCGCAATTTGGACAAGTTCCAATGATATACCGATCCGCCAGAAACTGCTCATTTATTTCATCGTAATATTGTTCTGAAGTTTGCTCTTCCAGGATCCCTTTATCATAGAGTTTTTTAAAAAAATCAGAAGCGGTTTTGTGATGAATAGGGGAAGAAGTCCTTGAATAGATATCAAAGCTGATCCCGAATTCTTCAAAAGATTCTTTTATGATCTGGTGGTATTTATTAACCACCTGTTGAGGTGAAACACCTTCTTTACGGGCTCTGATGGTTATTGGCACACCGTGTTCATCAGAACCACACACAAACAATACATTTTCTCCTTTACAACGCAGATAGCGGGCATAAATATCGGCAGGGACATAAACTCCGGCCAAATGGCCTATATGAACGGGGCCATTGGCATATGGAAGTGCGGCTGTGATGGTATATCTACTGTAATTTTGGTCTGTCATATCTATTCAAATTTTGGCAAAATTAAAAAATTTTCACCGCCCCTGGTTCGGAATAAAACAGAATCTTTAAATATTCATACTCGATATACTTAAGTTTGATTAAGATAAGGTAGGAATAATTCGAAAGTGGTTTGGTTGCGGAGCTTGATCAGTTTAATATGGCCACCCATACGAGTCACTGCTTTTTTGGCCATATACAGATGCATTCTCCCTTCGGCCGTGTTTTCAGAGCCCCGAAAAAAAATATCGAAGACCTTTTGTTTTAATTTATCCGGAATCCCCGAGCCATTGTCCCTAACTAACAAACTCACTGCCTGATCCTGCTGACAGGCCTCAAAACTGATTACCGGCTTATTCCCATTTTCATAATGCAGGGCATTCTCAATCATGTTTTCTATTAATATTTCGAATAGCTTTCTATCTGTGCGCAAAATAATGTCCCCATTCATCTGGTTTTTAAAAGTTATATGCTTTACCGGCTTGGATAATTTATATTTCCGTATAATGTCTGATACAGTATCGCCTAAAGAAAGATCTTCTAAGGTGATATCTTGCTGATAAAAGTTATAAACCATCCTCAGGCGACTCAAAATACTGCCTAATTCTGCATTGACATTAGCCAGCATTTCAAAATACTGTAAAGAGATCTGATCGCTGGTTTCCATATGAGCCAGTTGTATCAGACCCTGCATGCGGGCCAATGGCCCCTGTAAGTCATGAGAGGCCCTATAGATAAAGTTATCAAGCTCATTATTCAACTCCTGCAGATCAAAATAGGCTTTTTCCCGATCCGATACATCCTGGGCAATCGACAGGATAGACTCCATATCTCCCTCTTCATTAAATAGGATGGAATTGCTCCACTCCAGGATCAAAAGATCACCTTTTTTATTGAGCCCTCTTAGTTTATAGAAATTACGGGGCTTTTTTCCTTCCATCAGGGTCTTTAATTGCTGATGAGCCCGCGGCTTTTCTTCAGGATGAAGAAATGGAAGCTCTTCCAGGGAACAGTCCAATACTTCCCTGGCAGATATACCAAATATCTTTTCTGCCTGCTGAGACCACTTGATCAGTTTCATCTGATTATTCCATTCCATGATGGCCAGCGGTGTATTATCAATGTGAAAAGACAGCTTTTGGAAAGCACGTCGAACCTCCCGGGTACGCAAGCTCACTTTTTCTTCAAGCACCTCATTCACCTGACGTAATTTGCTGTTTTGAATATTGATAATTTGCTGGGCCTCTTCCAGTTCTCGTATATTTCTGGCAATAATATCTCTTTGTTTTTCTACCTGTTCTTTTTGCTTTGAGATCTCCTGGTATTGTTTTGTAATGGTTTGATTATCCTTTTTCTTATTTTCATGACGCCGGTGCATAATAAATGCCATCATTGAGCTGAAAGCTATTAAAACCATCAGTAAAATGATCAGGTAACTTTTAGACCTGCTTTTAAGCTGTTGAATATTGGCTTCTGCCGTTAATAGTTTTTTTTCATTCGCCAGTAATGCAATCTCCCGTTCTTTTTGATTAAACTCATAATTAGCAGAAATATCGGCTATTTTTTGAGCGATTTCCATATTAAAAAGGCTATCTTTCCAGGCCATATATTGATCATAATAGGTAAGACTGGCTTCAGTTTGTCCATTCAACCGATAAAGCCAGGCCAGAGCCTGGTGTGTTTCTACTATATGAGGTATATCCTGCACCTGAACGGCCAGGTGTAGGGCTGTTTGCAGGGTGTCTCCCGCTGTTTCATACAATTCCCGCTGCATCAGGGCTTTTCCCAACAGCAAATAGGAATCAACATAAGCTTCTTTTTTACCTATGGCCTTTTTTAGTTTCAAGGCCTGAGAAAAATAATCAATGGCCTCAGCTGGTTTTTGCTGTAATAAATAGATCTCCCCGATATGATGCATGGTGCGGGCGATTTCCTCCTGACGTCCATGATCCTGATCCAGCTTCAGGGTTTTCATATAGTATTTAAGGGCCTGATCTAACTGATTCAAACGCCTGAAAGTCAGTCCTATGCTATTTAATTTCCTGGCAATGCGCTGATTATCCTGGTTTTGTTTGTAGATTTCCAGGGCTTTTTCCTGAAAGACCAGGGCCTTTTTAAACTGATTCAGCTTCCAGCAGGCTGTCCAGCAATTGGTATAAAGTGAGGTCAAGACTTCTGGTGATATAATATTTTCCTCCAGTTTTAGTCCTCTTTCTAGGGTTTCTATAGCAGGTTCATACTTTTTAAGGCCCAGGTATATCTCACCGATGGCAATATACCCCTGAGCCATTTTATCATAATCCTGCAATTGGGTAGCCAAATCTATGACCTGATCGTAATATTTAAGTGCCTGTTCATAATTGGCTCTTTTTTGCAAGGCTTTTGCTTTTATTTCCCGGCTCCATAAAATGCCTTCGGTAAAGTCAATCGTTTGGGCCGATTGTTCAGCGCTATCGGCATATAAAATAGCTACATCCAGCTTTGAATCCAAAAAATATTCAGCGATCCTTATGTTTACCTCTATGCGGTTTTTAAGGGATTCAGGGATAGTATCCCGGGAGATTTCTGCCGCAAATGACCCGTTTTCTATTATTAAAAATAAATAGACAGAAAAAAGGGCACGAAATGGTGTCATTTTCGTTTATATGTTTGCTGTACTGGTTGTCATTAACCCGACACGAATATATAAATAAATATTAACATTAAAAATTTTAAACTATTACTACATTTGCAGCTTAATTTAAAAATGAAAAATGCAAACCATTAGAAATATAGCAATTATAGCCCATGTTGACCACGGCAAAACTACCCTGGTGGACAAGATCATTCATGCTTCGCATATATTGCGAGAAAACCAGGAAATGGGTGAGTTGATACTGGACAATATAGACCTGGAAAGAGAGCGGGGAATTACCATTGTATCGAAAAATGTGGCGGTACAATATAAGGATGTCAAAATCAATATCATTGATACTCCCGGGCACTCAGATTTTGGCGGCGAGGTAGAAAGGGTGCTTAAAATGGCGGATGGCGTATTGCTACTGGTAGACGCTTTTGAAGGACCGATGCCCCAGACCCGGTTTGTACTCAGCAAGGCCCTTACACTGGGCCTGAAGCCTATTGTTGTAATTAACAAGGTAGATAAAGCCAATTGCCGCCCTGATGAAGTGTTGGAACAAATATTTGAACTGATGTTCAACCTGGAGGCCACTGAAGAGCAATTAAACTTTGAGACTTTATACGGATCTTCTAAAAATGGTTGGATGAGCCATGATTGGAAAAAACCCACCGACAATATCCTTCCGTTGCTGGATACGATCGTAGAGAACATTCCCGCAGCACCACAACCTCAGGGTATTCCACAGGTACAGGTGACCTCCCTGGAGTATTCAAGCTTTGTTGGCAGAATTGCCATAGGAAGGATATACCAGGGCTCTATCAAAGAAGGGCAGGTTTTAGGACTGGTCAAGAAAGATGGATCTGTAAAAAAAGTAAAAGTGAAAGAAGCCTATGTATTTGAAGGTTTAGGTAAATTAAAAGTCCCGGAAGTAGGGCCCGGAGACATTGGCGCCTTTGTGGGCATTGAAGACTTCGAAATCGGAGACACCCTGACTGATTTCAACAATCCTGCTGCCTTACCGCGTATTTCCATTGATGAACCCACTATGAGCATGTTGTTTACCATCAACAACTCTCCTTTTTATGGAAAAGAAGGAAAATTCGTTACCTCCAGGCATCTGAGAGAGCGACTTTTTAAAGAAACAGAGAAGAACCTGGCTTTGAAAGTTCAGGAAACTCAATCAGAAGACAAATTTTTGGTCTTTGGCCGGGGTATCCTGCACTTATCTATTATGATCGAAACCATGCGGAGGGAAGGCTATGAATTTCAGGTAGGCCAGCCGCAGGTTATTTTTAAAGAAGTGGAAGGAAAAAAGCAGGAGCCTATAGAAACACTGGTAGTTGATGTACCTGAAGAATATTCCGGAAAAGTAATTGAGCTGGTCAGTCAGAGAAAAGGAGAAATGATAGTTATGGAAACCAAAGGCGACCTGATACACCTGGAGTTCAACATTCCTGCCCGCGGAATAGTGGGCTTACGTAACAACATCCTCACCTCTACGGCCGGAGAGGCTGTAATGACCCACAGGTTTAAGGGTTATGAGCCATATAAAGGGGAAATACCGGGCCGGATCAATGGTTCCCTCATATCTATGGAAACCGGAATGGGTACTGCATATGCCATAGATAAATTACAGGATCGGGGTATCTTCTTTGTTAATCCTGGAGACGAGGTGTATCGTGGGCAGGTAGTGGGAGAACACTCCCGATCTAATGATATTGTAGTGAATATACAGAAAGGTAAGAAACTTACCAATATGCGGGCAGCCGGATCAGATGATAATGTGAAAATCGCTCCTAAAAAATTCTTTTCTTTAGAAGAAGCACTGGAATATATCAATAAAGATGAATATTTGGAGGTAACTCCTAAAAGTATGAGGATGAGAAAAATCATTCTGGATGAGAATGAAAGAAAAAAAGCTAATGCCTGAAAATCAGGCGATTGGCTAAACTACCACCCCTTATAGCTTATGTTAATCGATAAATATATGACATGTGTAATAATAGTTCATGTATTTATTTTTTAAATAATTTAATTTTTTCAATATTTTTTTGTATATTTATTATTTATATGAGATTAGTATACCTGGAATGCCTTACAAGCACGCCTTAAGGAAATTTTTATCTTAAAAAAACTGAACCTGAGCGCCAGATCAAGATAAAATACAATTTAGTGGATGAATGCTTTAAATAGGAATTGAGCTTAAAACAGTCAAAAATCCCCTAAAAATTACATAGCTAAAAGATCATACTGACTTAAGATAATACAATAAACCCCTTTTATTGTTATTATAGTACTAAACAATTAGAAATTTATGTTAAAACCCCTTCATATAAATCAAACCCAGGCACTGAGCCTTTGGGATATTTCTCTGGATTTACTAATAGATCTGGATATTAAGGGTTTTATTATTGGTTGTCAGCCTAAAGATGAAAGTTTTCTGGGATACCAGGAGAAAGAGCTGTTGGGTTTACATATTACTCAGATAATTCAACAGAAATATCATAAGCAGATTAAGGACTATTTAAAAGCCCGGTGTTCAGATTGCAATGCCCTGGATCTAAATGGTTCTGCTTTGGACAAAAACGGACAGGAGGTTCCACTGAACATTAACATATCCATGTACAGTCATCATGGTGTACAACAATATATGGCGATTTTAAATAAAACATCAGCCTTAAAGGAACAAAAGCTTTCCTTGGATGAAAAATTAGAGTTTTATGATTTGATATCAGATAAATTTAGTGATACAATCATATTATTATTAAAGAACAACAATATTGTTTACGTCAGTGAATCGGTGAAAAATGTGCTGGGTTATGATCCTGAAGAAGCCAGTAAGTTTAACCTGCTAAAACATTTCCATCCGGAGGATCTGTATCAGATCAGACGGCGAAAAGATCAAAAAGATCTGACACATAATGAAAAACAGGTTTTCAGATATCGCCACAAAGAAGGACATTACATCTGGATTGAAACCAGGATCAAACAAAAAATGTCCCACCAGGATGAAAATACCAAATCGGTAATCATTATCCGGGATGTAACTGACCGAATCAAATATGAACAAGAATTGATCGAGGCAAAAAAAATGGCTGAACAGGCTGTTAATTCCAAAAATACCACCCTGTCAGAATTAACTCATGAAATCAGGACACCCATGAATGCGATATTGGGAATGTCTCATTTGCTGCTGGAACGATCTCCCCGTAAGGATCAAAAGGAGTTGATCAATACATTAAAATATTCGGCCGAAAATCTGCTACATATGATGAATGACATTTTAGATTATTCTAAAATTGAGGCCGATAAAATTGAATTTGAATCTGTTCCTTTTAACCTGGACCTGCTTCTAAGGAGTTTAAAATTAAGCTTTAAATCTGCTGCAGAAATTAAAGACCTTAAATTTTCTGTTTCTAAAAGTGGTGATGTCCCCTCTCATTTAATAGGAGATTCCGTACGGCTGAATCAGATCCTTAATAATCTTTTAAGCAATGCGATCAAATTCACCCATAGCGGCCGGGTAAACCTGGTCGTTTCTTCCCAAAAATTATCAAAAGAAAAATATCTTTTCAAGTTTAATGTTTCAGATACAGGTATAGGCATTCCGGTTCATAAGATCGACCAGATCTTTGAACCCTACCAACAGGGCAAACCGGAAATTACCCGAAAATATGGCGGTACAGGCTTGGGACTTTCCATCCTGAAAAAGCTGGTAGAATTACAGGGAGGTAGTATTCAAGTTGAAAGTTCAGAAAATAAAGGTTCTAATTTTACCGTATTGCTGGAATTTCCATTGGCCAGCCAGGAAGAGGTCAGTCCAGCCACCTCAAATATTGAAGTGAAGGATCTCAATGATGTGATCGTACTTTATATAGAAGATGTAGATTCTAACCGGTACCTCATGCACGAGTATTGTGCCGGTTGGAATGTAAAAGTAGAATCAGCTAATACCGGCAAAAAAGCGCTGGAAATGATAGATGGCATGGATTACGACCTGGTACTACTGGACCTTCAATTGCCTGATTTCAATGGACTGGACCTGTATAAAAAAATCAGAAAATTTAGTACTTACTACCAAACAGTACCCGTAATAGCCATTACTGCGGATAATTCTCAGAAAATAAAAAATAAAGTGGCAAAAATGGGTCTCAATGATTTTCTAACCAAACCGCTTTATCCTAATGAGTTATACCATAAATTAAATAAACATATTCAGGTCAGGAAACCTAAAAAAGCCGGGACAAGTCCGAAAAACTCACCCAATCAGTTTTCTTTGAATTTTGATTTGTTGGATTCACTTTACCAAAAAAAGCCAAAGGATTATATTATATTGCTTGACTTGATGATCATTGAATATAAAAAGTATTACCAGGCCCTGGATTATTCTGTCAGGGATCGTGATCTCAAAGGATTCAGAAAGATCGTTCATAAAATTACATCCAACATCACTTCATTGGGCATGGAGCCGCTGTTGAAATTTCTGGAAGAAGTAAAACTAAAAATGAGAAATCAATTATCATCTGAGCAACAGGAAGAAATTTTGCAGGACCTGAACTTCTATTTTGACCGGTTGGCCAAGCACTTCAAAGAAAAAAGGAATCAACTGCAAAAGGATACCAAATAAGGCAGGTATTTAGGGTTTCTGTAATTAGATTCTGCTGAATCCTATTGGATTTTTTCTCATAATTAGGATATTTGCCCATAAATCCGAATGAGGAAGACAATGCAAAAATTAAGCTTATACATATTATTGACCATATTGACTTTAGCTTGTGTCAGTCAAAAAAAATATAATGAATTGGCCA
This sequence comes from Candidatus Cyclobacteriaceae bacterium M3_2C_046, assembly GCA_051418075.1. GTDB lineage: Bacteria > Bacteroidota > Bacteroidia > Cytophagales > Cyclobacteriaceae > JBPRGG01. The sequence goes on from JBPRGG010000089.1 coordinate 117,303, forward strand.
ACCAAAAAGATAACCTTGAACAGGATAAAGCTGCTTTAACGGAAGAATTGGCCATAGCAGCCCAAAAAATATCCCGCCTGGAAAAAAAAGTGAATCAAATCATTCAGGACAGCCTGCAACTGCACCAGTCTTACCAGGCTGTTTCCACTGAATTAGCCCAGTTAAAAACCAAACATCAACAATTACAAAAATATTATGATGACTTATTGACCAACAGTGGTCAATTAAATAAAGACCTGGCTACTCAGCAGAAAAGACTGATGGACATCGAAGCAGATCTGGAAATTACCCGTCGTAAAAATGATGAATTAAGCCAGAATCTGGCTGAAAGAGAACAGAAAGTGAGAGAACTGGAAAACATCCTGGCGGAAAAGGAAGCCGCAGTGAACCAACTTAGAAAAATTGTAAGTGATGCTTTACTGAATTTCAAGGAAAACGAACTTTCAGTGGAAGTAAGAAACGGCAAAGTGTATGTTTCATTGGCAGAACAACTTTTATTTAAATCAGGAAGTATCCAGGTAGACCCCAAAGGAATACAGGCTCTGAACACCCTGGCTCAGGCTATTAAGGACAACCAGGACCTGCATATTTTGGTAGAAGGGCACACCGATGATGTGCCTATTTCCCGGGTCTCCAATTATATGAAAAATAACTGGGACCTTAGTGTGATGCGGGCGACATCCATCGTAAAGATACTCACTGAAGCCGGCGTTGACCCTGGTCAAATCACTGCTGCCGGCAGGGGGGAATACCAACCCATCGCCTCCAATGATCAAAATGAAGGCCGCCAGAAAAACCGCCGGACAGAAATTATACTTACTCCTAAACTGGATGAATTATTCCAGATCTTGCAGGCCAATTAATATTTTCCGATTTATCAGTTCTTTTCATGCAAGACCAAAATGAACGGAAGTGAATCGTTTGGTTTCTTCAAAATCAATTAAAAAAACAGGCTCCTTTTAAAAATTAATCTGAAAGCTTGGTAAAGGGCCGGCGATTGGACATAAAGCATGCTGTTTTATCGATTTGAAGGGATTTATGAAGGAGTGCAGCATTTAGTCCGACTCATTGCCACATTACAAGCAATTAATTCCATAATTACGTTTTTCATCCTGATTTAGGACTATTTTACAGCCCCTAATTAGATTTTTTGCGATTTATTATTGTTTATTACACGTAAATTACATAATTTAGAGATCACTTCACATAACCCAAAATTTGAACCATGTCTAAACATTGGCTGGTTTTTTTGATCAGAAACCTAATTATTTACTAATTTTTAAATTTTAACTAAATATTGAACAATTATGACAGCAAAGGATTTCTTTGATTTAGCTAAAAAGCACAATGCTGAAATGGTAGACCTGAAATTTGTGGATTTGCTAGGCACTTGGCAACATTGTGCTTACCCTATTGAAACCTGGGACGAAGACACTTTTAAAGAAGGAGTTGGGTTTGACGGATCATCTATCAGAGGATGGCAGGATATCGATCAATCAGACATGCTGGCTATGCCGGATCCTAACACAGCCAACCTTGATCCATTTTTTGAAAATCCCACCATTAGTATTATAGCTGACATCGTTGATCCGGTAACTTTAGAAAAGTACGGCAAAGATCCCAGAAACGTAGCTGCCAAAGGTGCCGAATACCTAAAATCTACCGGTATTGGTGATACCTGCTACATAGGTCCCGAACCGGAATTTTTTATTTTTGATGAAATCCGGTTTGCCCAGTCTCAAAACATGGGTTTCTACCAGATCGATTCCGTGGAAGGTGCATGGAATACCAATCGTATTGAAGAACCGAATCTTGGATACAAACCCAGTTATAAAGGAGGTTACTTCCCTGTAAGCCCTACCGATACCTATTCTGACCTGAGGGCAGAAATGGTGAATGAAATGCGCAGATTAGGTATTGTGGTAGAAGCCCATCACCATGAAGTTGCCACTGCCGGACAGGGTGAAATAGACATGAAATTTTCCGAGCTTACAAAAATGAGCGATCAGTTTATGTGGTATAAATACATCATCAAAAATGTGGCTAAAAAGCATGGTAAAACCGTCACTTTTATGCCTAAACCAATCTTTGATGATAATGGAAGTGGTATGCATACCCACCTGTCTATCTGGAAAGATGGCGATCCTTTGTTTGCCGGAGATAAATATGCTGGTTTAAGTCAAACTGCCCTGCATGCCATAGGAGGTGTACTGAAACATGGCGCTGCATTGTTAGCCTTTGCCGCACCAACTTCCAATTCCTACAGACGGCTGGTACCTGGTTTTGAAGCACCGGTTAACCTGGTCATGTCGGCCCGTAACCGATCTGCTTCGGTTCGAATCCCCATGTATCACAGTAGTCCTAAATCCAAAAGATTTGAGTTCCGTTGTCCTGATCCAACAGCCAATGGCTATCTGGCTTTCACTGCCCTATTAATGGCTGCCATTGATGGTATCCAAAATAAAATTGATCCGGGAAGTCCTTTGGATAAAAATATTTATTCCCTATCAGCCCAGGAACTTGAGAAAATACCTAAAGTACCGGGATCTTTGTCAGAAGCTATGGACGCTCTGGAAGCAGACCATGAATTCCTGACCAAAGGAAATGTCTTCACAGAAGATCTGATCCAGGCCTGGATATCCTATAAAAGAGAAATGGAATTGGATGAACTGGCATTGAGACCCCATCCTTATGAATTCCAACTTTACTATGATTCTTAATCAGGTCTGTTGCAACTAAATTTTATAAAAGCCTATACCTGTGTATAGGCTTTTTTTAGGCCAGCTTGTAAATATCTTTGGGGGTCTTACAAAGAATCGCCTTGTGGTTCTTCACAGCTATAGGCCCCTTTAGCAGGTACGGAAATTTCACCAATATATTCAACCAGCCTTCATCATCATAAGTATGACCGGCAATCTTGGCCTGATAATCGGGATGTGACCTGTTCAACAGATCTTTTGGACGCAAATGCAGCATATCCAGTAATTCCCGCCATTGGGTTGATGTCAGCTGAATTTTTTGAAATTGATATTCATTGATGTAAGGAGTAATGGAATGAGCATAAGCTTTAGCCTTCCTGCATTTGGGACAATCAGCATCATAATAAAAAAACATTTCACTGGGATGTAACTTCATGGCCGTAAACATTAAAAATTAATAAATTAATAAAATTAGCCATATTTTCTTATGGTTTATTATAATTTGCATATTTTTGACTACAAAAGCAAGCAATTTGTCTAATATTTTTTTTAGAAAAATAAAGATAAAAGAGTAATCGGGTAGGATTAAAATAAAATAGTTTTGCTCCTGTTTTATTTTTCGACCGCTCACACCACCATACCGTACATGGCGGTTCCTTTGCCTCCGGCTTCCTTCAGATTCCACCTCACAGAGGACACCCATGCCTTCAGCTAATGATTGGAGATTACAATCCCTCATAGTAAACATTCACTACCAAGTCTGTTACCATGTACGGCACACTAAAAAAAAAGCCTTGTATTAATACAAAGCTTTTCCTGTTAATGAAAATCTTCCTAATTAAGCATTGCGATTGATACAATTCAGGTCTTCAAATGCCAATTGTAATCTGTTCACAAAATATTTTTCGCCTTCTCTTAACCAGACACGAGGATCATAATATTTTTTGTTTGGTTTTTCTTCTCCTTCAGGATTACCAATCTGATGCTGCAGGTATTCCCTTTTCGCCTCATAGTAATTCCGAACACCATCCCAGTAAGCCCATTGCATATCTGTATCCAGGTTCATCTTAATGGCACCGTATTCGATAGCTTCCCTGATTTCTTCACGTGATGAGCCGGATCCACCATGAAATACAAAATTAACCGGGTTGGTACCTGTTTTGAATTTATCCTGAATATAATCCTGAGAATTTTTCAAAATGATAGGTGTTAATTTAACATTTCCCGGCTTATAAACTCCATGTACATTACCAAAGGCAGCGGCAATAGTGAAGCGATCGCTTACCGACTTTAATTGCTCGTAAGAGTAGGCCACTTCTTCCGGTTGGGTATATAACCTTGAACTGTCAATGCCAGTATTATCTACTCCGTCTTCTTCACCACCGGTTACACCTAATTCGATTTCCAGGGTCATGCCTATTTTCTCCATCCTGGTAAAATATTCCCTGCTGGTAGCAATATTTTCTTCCAGGGGTTCTTCTGACAGATCAAGCATATGAGAGCTGTATAAAGGACGTTTGTTCATTTCGTAATGTTTTTCTCCGGCCTCTAACATACCATCTACCCAGGGCAACAATTTTCTGGCAGCATGATCTGTGTGAAGAATTACTGGCACTCCATATAATTCAGCCATCCTGTGTACATGCAATGCGCCAGATACAGCTCCGGCAATAGCAGCTTGCATTTTATCATTAGGTGCGCTTTTTCCAGCAAAAAATTGAGCTCCACCACTGGAAAACTGGACGATCACAGGGGAGTTTACAGCTTTGGCAGTTTCAATTACAGCGTTTACTGAATTGGTTCCCACCACATTCACAGCAGGTAAAGCAAAATTGTTTTTATTGGCATAATCCAGCAATTCAGTCACTTCATCGCCATGGAGAACGCCAGGTCGGAATTTTGTTGCAGTTGTACTCATATTGATTTTATTTATTTTATAATCAAGTAAAAAATTTCGAGTTGCAAAAGTACAATAAATTTTACTAAATGTCACGAGAACCCAAATGAAATGATTATACCAATATGAATTATTATATGTTTCTGTTAATGAGGAAATTAAGCCACTGGGCCAGGATCCTTATGGTCAAGGTCCTGAAAAATATAAACCGCTTGATGTTATTATTATCTTGTCAGAATGATCAGATAAAAAAATCGCTAATTACGCTTGAAAGCGATGTCATCATGCCATTATTCCTGATCTTCAAGCCAAATTTGTCCTGTCCGGTTTGAACTATTTAACCGGCTTTTGTCTTACATTTAGTAAATAAATAATCCAGTCATGAAAAAAACAGTCGTTTTGGGTGCCAGCCCCAACCCTTACCGTTATGCCTTTAAAGCAGCGCATATGCTGAAAGAAGCAGGACATGAAATGATTCCTGTAAGTATTAAAAGAGGTGAGGTGGCTGGTGAAAAAATCTTAAATCTGAGAGAAAAGCCAGCCATTGATGGTGTACATACCATTACCATGTATATCGGACCGCAACATCAGGCAGAATGGACCGAATATTTGTTGAGCCTGCAGCCCCAGCGGATCATTTTTAATCCCGGTACCGAAAATCTGGAATTTGAAGAAATGGCCCGGAAAAAAGGCATTGAAACTTATCAAAATTGCACCCTGGTGCTACTTTCGATTGGAAGTTATTAGTTTAATAATACTAGTAATTAACCACCACACCTTGATCCCGAAAAGCTGAAATCAAGCCCTTGTATTGTTCCTTTCGGGCAGGAGAAAGGGCCGGATTGTTCTGCATAAACAGCAATTTAAGGTTCTTTAACTGAATTAATTCATGAGGAAGCTCAGGAATATCATTATGTGAAATATCCAAATCTTCCAATTGTTTGAGCAATAGGATCTGTTCGGGAAAATAGGATAATAAATTATGATTCAGGTGCAATACCTTTAGTGAATGCAGATTACTCAAACCAGCAGGAATATAGGCGATTTTATTATGATGCAGGTATACTTCCTTTAATTTGTCCAACCTGCCAATATGTTCTGGCAAATGCTGTATGTGGTTATAAGATAAATACAGAACCTCCAATTGGTCCAGCCCGGTCATTCGCTCATTTATCTTCTTCAGTTGATTATAATACAGATCGATGGACTTAAGTTTCTTTAACTGGAAAAAGCCCTCTGGCAGCTTGCTGATCTTATTATTATACAAAATCAAGGATTGCAGGCTTTCCAAACTCCCTATCTGATCAGGCACTTCTGTTAGTTGATTGCCTACCAGCTGCAACTCCTTTACCTGTTTTAGTTGCCAGAAACTATCCGGAATATATGACAAACTGCAATAATTGAAACGGATCTGTTCCAGGTGGTCAATTTTCTTCAATCGCTGCCTGGCTACCTTTGCAGGATCCATTTGATTAAAGTTTAGCTTTACACTGGTTAATTTTTTAAAATTTTTGATTCTTAATGGTACCTTGACAAATGCATTATCTTCCAGGTTCAATTCCCAAAGGTTTTTAAGTTTAAAAAAGCGACGGGGAATCCGGGAAAGGTTGTTGCCTCCCAAATTTAATTCGCGTATGCATAACCACTTCACCTTAATCTTACGATCACCTATAGCATTATCCGACAAATTAATGGATTTCAAATACTTGAGTTTCCGTAATTTTTTAGGCAGTCTTTCTATTTGATTATGACTTAAATTGAGGTTTTCCAGGAAAGTAAACTCATAGACGAATTCCGGGATTTCCGACAGACGGGCATGAGAGAGATTCAGGGTTTTTACCAGCTTTTTAGTCGGATGTTGCCTTTATTTGATCATCCTTTGCCTGGCTTGTTCATATTTCTGTTCCTCCCGGGCTTCTTTTAATGAATCCTTCGGATTCTGCCTGGATGTACCATGGAGTCGGTCAAAATGCTTTTGAGCCGACAACTGTGAGTAAGAAGCTAAAAGAAGAATCAGCAATACAACTAATTTCATAGTTGTAAAACTAAACAATCCGCTTTCATTATCCTAACAAAGGAAAATAAATATTATAACCGGCTGAATTTTAGAAAATTGGGTTGATTTTTGCATTATATGTATAAAGAGGCAAATAGAATGAGAAGTGCGTCTTTTATTTCGTTGAATTATCAAATTAATAGGGATAATTTTCGTAATTTTGCGGTCGGATTTTAAACTTTGAAGGAATTGAGCACTAAAAACAATGGCAATTATTCTGCTGATAATATTCAGGTATTAGAGGGGCTGGAAGCAGTTAGAAAAAGACCAGCTATGTATATAGGAGATGTAAGTACTAAAGGCTTGCATCACATGGTTTGGGAAGTAGTAGACAATTCAATTGATGAAGCATTGGCCGGATATTGTTCCGAGATCAAAGTTCAGATCAAAGAAGATAATTCTGTAATTGTCACAGATAATGGAAGAGGGATACCGGTGGAACTACATACCAAGGAAAAAAGATCAGCTCTGGAGGTAGTAATGACGGTATTACATGCAGGAGGAAAATTTGATAAAGATACCTACAAGGTTTCAGGAGGATTGCATGGTGTAGGGGTTTCTTGCGTGAATGCCCTTTCTACCCAATTGATCGCCACCGTGTACAGGGATGGAAAGATTTGGCAACAGGAATACGAAAAAGGTGTTCCCAAATACCCGGTGAAAGTAGTGGGGGATACAGACATCAATGGCACCTCCATCCATTTCAAGCCTGACCCTTCGGTGTTTATTGTTTCAGAGTATAATTATGATACCATTGCTTCCCGGTTAAGGGAATTGGCTTATTTGAATGCAGGTATTAAGATCATTTTTGAAGACTTCAGGGAAACAGAAGAAGATGGTTCGCATCGATCTGAAGAATTCCTGTCAGAAGGGGGATTGGTAGAATTTGTTAATTACCTGGATTCTACCAGGGAAAAACTGATCACCGAACCCATATATATTGATGGTGAAAAGTCTGGTGTTCCGGTGCAGGTAGCTATCAATTACAATACTTCTTATTCAGAAAATGTCGTGTCCTATGTCAACAATATCAATACCATTGAAGGAGGAACCCATGTTTCAGGATTCCGAAGAGCGCTTACCAGAACTTTGAAGGCTTATGCTGATAAATCCGGTTTGCTGGACAAAGTCAAGGTTGATATTGCCGGTGATGACTTCAGAGAAGGTTTAACCGCCGTAATTTCGGTAAAAGTGGCTGAACCACAATTTGAAGGTCAGACTAAAACCAAGTTGGGCAATGGAGAAGTGATGGGAGCAGTGGATGGATCTGTTAGCGAGATCCTGCAATATTATCTGGAAGAACATCCCAGGGAGGCCAAAACCATTGTTTCCAAAGTTATTTTGGCGGCTCAGGCCCGCCATGCCGCCAGGAAAGCCAGGGAAATGGTTCAGCGGAAAAATGTATTGACCTCAACCAGTTTGCCCGGTAAACTGGCTGATTGTTCCAATAAAGATCCTGAAGGATCTGAATTATACCTGGTAGAGGGTGATTCTGCCGGTGGGTCAGCCAAACAGGGCAGAGACCGTCGTTTTCAGGCTATTTTGCCACTCAGAGGTAAAATATTGAATGTGGAGAAGGCTCAGGAACACAAAATTTATGATAACGAAGAAATTAAAAATATCATAACAGCACTGGGAGTTAGCTTTGGCACACCGGAAGATGAAAAAGGTTTAAATATGATCAAGCTTCGTTATCATAAGATCATTATTATGACGGATGCCGATGTAGATGGTAGCCACATACGAACCCTGATCCTTACCTTCTTTTTCAGATATATGAGAGAGTTGGTAGATAAAGGATATTTATACATTGCCCTGCCCCCGCTTTACCAGCTGAAAAAGGGAAAAAATGAGCGATACTGCTGGACAGAAGAAGAGCGGGAAAGACTGGTGAAGGAAATGGCGAAGGATGGAAAGGAAGAATCGGTAGGACTACAGCGTTATAAAGGTTTGGGAGAAATGAATCCTGAACAATTATGGACCACAACCATGAACCCGGAAACCAGAAGTTTGAAGCTGGTTACCATTGATTCTGCTGCAGAAGCAGACCATCTGTTCAGCATGTTAATGGGTGATGAAGTAGCGCCTCGCCGGGATTTTATAGAAAAAAATGCCAAATATGCGAATGTAGATATATAGAATTTTAAATTTTAATAATTTTTTATTATTTTTTTAAAAGTATTGACACAGGGTTCCATTGCATCAATGAACCTTGTTTATTTTAAAGCTAAAGTACAGGGTTATGGCAGATAAAAATGAAAATAATACAGAAACTGCAATAAAAAAATCACCTCCAAAAAAGAGAATAAGCAGGAAAAGCCAACTACAAAAAACGGAAAATGATAAAACCAACAGCACGATTTATCAGAGTGACCTGATCAGTCGGGATCTAAGCTGGATGATGTTCAACTACCGTGTTTTGGACCAGGCAAAACAGTCTGAAAGAAATATTTTTGAAAGGCTTAAGTTCTTAGCTATTACTTCCTCAAACCTGGATGAGTTTTTCATGATCAGAGTAGGCAGCTTATATAATTATATTGATTATGGCCGGGAGCGGGTGGATTATTCAGGATTGAGAGAAATTCCTTTTAAGAAAAAACTTTACGAAGATATCCAGGAGTTTTATAATGATCAGAATGGTCATTTCATTCAGCATCTGAAACCTAAATTTTTGGATAACGGTTTTTCTATTTATCATATCCATGAACTGGAAGCCAAGGAAAAAGAACAAGTAAAGCATTATTTTAAAAAGACGATCTTTCCTATGCTTACCCCCATGGTCTACGACAGCTACCATTCCTTTCCCATCCTGATGAATAAAATTCAGATATTTGGGGTGGTAACAAAAAGCCATGATGATAAGGTAGACCGAAAAAAATTGTCTTTTATCCAGGTCCCCCAGAATTTACCCCGCTTTTATGAAATTGAAAGAGAAGATCAACTGCTGTTTATACCCATTGAAGAAATCATTCAAACCTACATCGACAAGCTGTTCCGGAATGTGAAGATCATTTCGGTGGACATGTTCAGAATCACCAGGAACGGCGATTTTACCTTGGAAGAAAGTGATGATATCGAAGCCAATTTCCTGGAAGAACTGAGACGGAAGCTGAAAACCAGAAAAACCGGACGAGTAGTACGAATAGAAATTACCAGGAACTACAATCCCTGGATGATAAAAATTCTAAAAAACCGCTGGGAAATTGCAGATGAAAATATTTTTATGGTTCCTGAAGGGAGCATAATGGATTTTACCGGAATTTGGCAAATCATAAAACATAAGGAATTTAAATACCGTTTGCCGGTACAACACCCCCCGGTTAATCCTTTAAGTTATCCTGAAAGTGGTACAGAGGATATATTTGAAATCCTTAAACATCGGGATATTTTGCTTCATCATCCATACAACACCATTGATCCGGTCATTGAATTACTGGAAAAAGCTGCTGAAGACCCCAAGGTGCTTTCTATTAAATTAACCATATACCGGCTGGCCAGTGATTCCCTGATTACCAATGCGCTGCACAAAGCAGCAGAAAACGGGAAACATGTTTCTGTCCTGTTTGAGGTAAAGGCACGTTTTGACGAGGAAAATAACCTGAAGGAAGCCAAAAGATTGCAACAGGCTGGTTGTTTTGTAATTTATGGTATCAGTAATTATAAAACCCATACAAAATTATTGCTTATTGTCAGAAAGGAAGAAGATAAAGTTACCCGCTATGTCCACATGTCCAGCGGGAATTATAATGAAACTACCTCCAGATTATACACAGATCTGGGACTTCTAAGCACCAATGAACTATATGGCCATGATGTTTCCGAGTTTTTTAATGTAATCACAGGCCATTCTCAACCACGGTTTTATGATAGTCTGATCACAGCTCCCCGTGACATGCGCAATCAGTTGATCGAACTGATAGAAAAGGAAGTAGAAAATGCCCAAAAGGGATTAACCAGTGGTATTGCTATCAAAATCAATTCGCTACAGGACAAAAAAGTTATCCGGGCACTTTATGAAGCCTCCAATGCCGGGGTTCCCATAAAACTGGTGGTAAGAGGTATCTGCTGTTTGCGTCCAGGTCGGAAGGAACTGAGTGAAAATATCACAGTAAGGTCTATTGTGGGTGAATACCTGGAACATTCCCGTGTTTTATATTTTCATAACAACAACGATCCCAAGGTTTATGTAGGCAGCGCTGATGCCATGGTCAGAAGTTTTGACCGGCGTATAGAATCATTATTTATTGTCAAAGATCACCTGCTAAAACAGCAACTGATCAATCTTTTGGTATACAATTTTAAAGACAATATCAATGCATATGAAATGAAAGAAGATGGTTCTTATCAGGCTCTGAAGCCTGTTGATGAGGAACCGGAATTTAATATTCATAAAGAATTCTACTATGTTAATGAAGAAACAGTATTAAACGCCAGGATCTTTTAACCTGCATTTATTTTTAATATTCTAATAACAGGAGCAAGTTGTTCAATTGACATTTTTTTTGGATATTTATTGAAAAATATCTGACCATGTCTCGAATTTTGCCTGCTGTACTTTTTTTAATGCTGCTGATCCTGACCGGCTGCCCGGTAGATCCAGCCCCGGAGTTTGTAGAAGGTGAGGTAGAAGGCTATAAGCCAATATATGCTACCGATACCAATTTTGAAATTGAATTTGAGCCTGCCAGGGAGCTTAATAATCCAGGAAAAATTTATAGCTATGGACAGTTACTTTTGATCAATGAAAAATTTGAAGGTGTCCATATTTTTAATAATGCCAACCCGGAACGCCCCCTACCGATGGGATTCATAAAGATTAAGGGAAATGCAGACATGGCCATTAAAAATGAAATCCTTTATGTAGATCACCTTCAGGACCTGGTGGCCATTGACATATCAAATCCTTCCAAATTAAAAATCCTGAAAAGAATTGAGAATATTCTGCCCCAAAACAACCAGTTCCCGGACCAGACCAATGTATATTTTGAATGCGTAGATCCAGCCAAAGGCACGGTGATAGGTTGGGAACAAACAATTATAGTCGACCCTAAATGTTATCGGTAATGAAAAAGATCATCTTGAATATATTAGCAGGTTTCGCCTTATGGTCAGGCATGCATGGCTGTGCTGAAAATGATGCTATGGTACTGCAGGACAGTAACGGAACCGGAGGTTCAATGGCCCGGTTTACCATTGCCAATGATTATTTATATGTGGTTGACCATACTTCTCTTAAATACTTTGACATTTCCAATGCCTTATCTCCTGATTTTAGAGGGGATATTCGGATAGATCAGGGAATAGAAACAGTATTTCCCTATCAGGGCAATCTTTTCATTGGAGGCCGAAATGGTATGTATATTTTTAATATTTCTAATCCAGATAAACCAATACAACTTTCTTCCTATTCTCATCTTACCTCCTGTGATCCCGTGGTAGTACAGGAGGATTTTGCCTATGTCACTTTAAGAGTTGGATCTGAGTGTCGCTGGGGTGCCAATGGCAGTAGTGCATTAGATGTGCTGGACATCTCCAACCTGGAACAGCCAAATTTGCTCACCTCCTTTCCACTGGATGAACCCTATGGCTTAGGCGTTTCTGATTCTTTATTATTCGTGTGCCAGGGAAATCAGGGACTAAATCTGTTCAGCCTGAAAGATCCTGCCAATCCAATCTTTCGTAGGCAGATCTCGTCCAGTTTCAGTTATGACGTAATTCCGTTAAAAAAACAAAAAATCCTGATACTGACTGGCAATGATGGAATTGAGCAGTATAACTATAAAGATCCCGACAGTATTTATATGCTAAGCCGGATACCCGTTATTTCATTAGAAGATATTCAGAATGAATAAACAAATTCGAAAATATTTACATAAGCGTTTTTTTATCTGTTTATTATTTTTTGTCTTCTTACAAAACCTGACCAGGGCTGAACCGGCCCAGGATAGTCTTCAAATAAGTAAAAGATCAGGTCATGGAACGGTGCTAAAGATCTCTCCCCTCAACATGATCGATTTTTTTCATGCCCTGCCAATGGCTCTGGAATATGAATTGAATGACCATACCAATCTGCAGCATGAACTGGGCTTCGTGATTCCCCGCTTTGGGCCACAAGCGGAGGATGATTTCAAAAACATGTATGGTATACGCTCTAAACATGAAATCAGGCATTATACCAAAGAAACCTATCCCGGTAATTTTAAATACCTGGCCCTGGAATTCTTATTTAATTACATATGGTATAACACCGAAACTGTGCAAGGTGTGAATGTTTCAGGAGCGCCTGGTTTTGATTATTTTCAGTTTAGAAATAATCGCATGCATCGTTGGGTACATGGTTTTCACCTTAAGTTTGGCAGTCAGAAACTGCATTCTGATTTTTTTATCACCGATTTTTACTTTGGCCTGGGCCTGAGGCTGATCAATATTTCCACGGCCCGGGAATTTGATCAGGATACTTTTGCTGAGAATGATGGCCTTTGGGAAAATTTACCAGTTAATGATACTGGAATCAATGTCTTTCCCAGCGCTACTTTAGGAATCAAGTTTGGCCTTAAGCTCAATAAATAGGCTGAACACATCACCAATTAGCCAGTTTAGAATACATCTGGTTTTGAATTCAAATAAACATGAAAAGAAAGAGTAAGCTAAAAAATATCAGCCTTTTATTTGGACCTGGTTTACCAGAAAACATGGTACTTAAAATTATCATATTTTTGAAGCTGAACTAAAAGTCTCGATCCCGAACGATCTGCGGCTGAAAACTTTCCCTTTAAATACTTTTATGCTGTGTGGATTTTAATTTCTTTTGCAAAGTCTTAAACTATATTTTCCTGCCATGATCAAAGAATTATTAAAAAATAAAATACTAATTCTGGATGGTGCCATGGGTACCATGATACAAAAATATAAACTGGAAGAAGCCGATTTCCGGGGCAATCGGTTTAAAGATCACCCAGCCGATCTGAAAGGCAATAATGACTTATTAACCCTGACCCAGCCGGATATCATCAAAGAAATTCATGCTCAGTATCTGGATGCCGGGGCAGATATCATAGAAACCAATACTTTCAGCGGTACATCTATTGCCCAGGCAGATTATCAACTCGAATCAATAGTTTATGAATTGAACTATCATGCTGCCAGGATCGCCAGGGAAGTAGCCCGTGAATTCTCTCATAAAACTCCGGAAAAGCCCCGTTTTGTAGCCGGATCTTTGGGACCTACCAATAAAACCGCTTCTCTTTCCCCTGATGTAAATGATCCCGGATACCGGGCCATCTCTTTTGATGAATTGGTGAATTGTTATTATGAACAAGCCAGGGGTTTGATAGATGGAGGAGCAGATGTCTTATTAATTGAAACAGTTTTTGACACACTTAATTGTAAAGCAGCCTTATTTGCTGTAGAAAAGTACCTCGAGGACAGCCAATTAGGGCAGAAGTCGCTGGAGGCAAAACAAACACTTCCATTTTTAGGTATGAAAGGTGCTAAAATATCAGTAATGGTATCCGGCACCATTACAGATGCTTCAGGCAGAACCTTATCAGGTCAGACCACTGAAGCATTTTGGCATTCTATATCTCATGCTGACTTGCTGAGCGTGGGCCTTAATTGTGCCCTGGGGGCTGACCTTTTGAAACCTTATGTTCAGGAACTTTCCCGGATTGCTACCACGCCTGTCAGTGCTCACCCCAATGCCGGCTTGCCTAATGAATTCGGAGAATATGACCAATCAGCCACCGAAATGGCAGACATCCTGGAAAGTTTTGCCCGGGACGGATTAGTGAATATAGTAGGTGGATGTTGTGGCACTACTCCAGTGCATATTAAAGCTATTGCTGAAAGAATTGCAAAATATCAGCCCCGGGAAGCACCAAAACCCAATCAGTTAATGCATCTAAGTGGTTTGGAACCACTAACCATCAAGCCGGAAACCAATTTTGTTAATATTGGAGAAAGAACCAATGTGACCGGTTCCAGAAAATTTGCCCGACTTATCCAGGAAGATCAATATGATGAGGCCCTCGAGATTGCAGCAGGACAGGTAGAAGGGGGTGCACAGATCATTGATGTCAATATGGATGAAGGTATGCTGGATTCTGCTGCCGCCATAACGCGATTTCTCCACCTCATTGCATCTGAACCTGAAATTGCCAAACTCCCTATCATGGTGGATTCATCCAAATGGTCGGTAATAGAAGCTGGCCTGAAATGTATTCAGGGCAAAGGTATTGTTAACTCTATTTCTTTAAAAGAAGGTGAGGAAGCATTTAAAAAACAAGCAAAACTAGTCCGCCAATATGGCGCAGCTGCCATAGTAATGGCTTTTGATGAAAAAGGACAGGCCGATAGCTTTGAAAGAAGAATTGAGATTTGTAAAAGATCTTATGACATCCTGGTCAATGAAGTTGGGTTTCCGGCCCAGGATATTATATTTGATCCAAATATTCTTACTGTTGCCACCGGTATAGAAGAACATAACAACTATGCAGTAGATTTCATCAATGCGACCAGGTGGATTAAGGAAAACCTTCCTTTGGCCAAAGTCAGTGGTGGTGTAAGCAATATTTCTTTTTCCTTCCGGGGAAATAATGTAGTGCGGGAAGCCATGCATACGGCCTTCCTTTATCATGCCATCAAAGCAGGTATGGATATGGGAATTGTAAATGCCGGAATGATCGAGGTATATGAAGAGGTGCCCAAGGAATTAATGGAAAGAGTGGAAGATGTATTGCTCAATCGCAGAGAAGATGCCACAGAGAGGTTACTTGAATACGCTGAGCAAGTAAAAGGGAAAGGGAAAACCATAGAAAAAGATACTGCCTGGCGATCTGAGCCGGTAGAAAAGCGGCTGAGTCATGCCCTGGTAAAGGGGATCATTGATCATGTGGTAGAAGATACAGAAGAGGCAAGACTTAAGTATGACCAGCCCCTTGAGGTGATAGAAGGTCCCCTTATGGATGGAATGAACATAGTTGGAGATCTTTTTGGTTCAGGTAAAATGTTCCTGCCCCAGGTTGTTAAGAGTGCAAGGGTAATGAAAAAAGCGGTAGCCCACCTGATCCCTTTCATTGAAGAAGAAAAGAAAAAACAACCCGGTAATCAACCTCAAAATGCTGGCAAAATCCTTTTGGCCACAGTTAAAGGAGATGTTCATGATATCGGGAAGAATATAGTTGGAGTAGTTTTATCCTGCAATAATTTTGAGATCATCGACCTGGGGGTAATGGTACCCATGGACAAGATCCTGCGAACTGCAGAAGAAAAACAAGTGGACATCATCGGCTTGAGTGGCTTGATCACGCCTTCACTGGATGAAATGGTTTTTGTAGCTCAGGAAATGGAAAAAAGAAAAATGACCACCCCACTACTGATCGGGGGAGCTACCACCTCTAAAATACATACCGCTGTAAAAATTGCCCCTAATTACAGTCATCCGGTAGTGCATGTACTGGATGCGTCCAAAAGTGTGCCGGTAGCCAGTAGTTTGATCAATAAGAAATCCAGGACATCGTTTGCTCAGCAAATAGAAGAAGAGTATGAAAGGATGAGAAAGTTTCATGCCAATAAGCAGCAATCTAAAAACTATATCAGTCTGGAGCAGGCTCGTGCCAACAAATTTAAGATTGACTGGAACCAGACCAGTATAAAAAAGCCCTCATTCCTGGGCATCAAAGTGTTTAAAAATTATCCGCTGGAAGAAATTATCAAATATATCGACTGGACCCCTTTCTTCTTATCCTGGCAGTTGAAAGGAAGATATCCCAAAATATTTGAAGATGAGCAGGTAGGTCCAGAAGCCAGAAAACTTTATGATGATGCCCAACAGTTACTGGCGGAAATTGTAGACAAAAAATTACTGACTGCCAATGGTGTAATAGGCTTTTTCCCTGCCAACACAGTAAATGATGATGATATAGAGATCTATGATTTTGAAGAAAACACCATGGTGATGGATGATGGATCATATCAACAGGATTACAAGGAAAACCGATCAAAAGTAATTACCCTGTTGCACCATTTGAGGCAACAATCGAAAAAAGCCTCTTCTGTGCCCAATATCAGCTTATCCGATTTTCTGGCTCCTAAATACACTGGCAAAAACGATTACATGGGTGGTTTTGCTGTATCGGCTGGATTTGGAATAGAAAATGTGGTGGAACAATTTGAAAAAGATCTGGATGATTATAACAGTATCCTGACCAAAGCCCTGGCTGATAGATGTGCCGAAGCATTTGCTGAAATAATGCATGAAAAAGTCAGAAGGGAATATTGGGGTTATGCTCCCAATGAGGAACTGGATAATGAAGCACTGATCAGAGAAAAGTACGATGGCATTCGACCAGCCCCAGGATATCCGGCCTGTCCTGACCACCTGGAGAAACGCACCTTATTTGACCTGCTGCAAGTAGAGGAAAATATCGGGATCCATTTAACGGAAAGTTATGCCATGTATCCTGCCGCATCAGTTAGCGGCTGGTATTTTGCTCATCCGGAATCCAGATATTTTGGATTAGGGAAAATTGAAAAGGACCAGGTGAAAAATTACGCCCACAGAAAAGATATGGAGGTAAAAGAAGTGGAAAGATGGTTAGCTCCAGTATTGGCTTATGATGTTTGATAATTTTATAAATACTTGAATATCAAAAAATTCCTGGTTTAATTATCAAATATCCTGTAATTAGCTATAACTTAATAAGCTTGAGAAGAAACTAAAACATAAACAAGCATTACATAAGTCATTTTTGGAGTAACAATCATTCCTAATTCCCTTATTATTCTGTTATCATTGAATAATATTTTGAACTATACAAATATTATCAATGAAGAAACTCGGTTATATACTTTTATTTGCCATTTTAGTAACTGGAAATCAGGTTTCCATGGCTCAGAACATGGCTTCGAATTTTACCGAAGTTGGTATGAGGTTGTTTGAAACCCAGGATTATATGGAGGCCATTATTAACTTTAATAAGGCCATAGAGGCAGATTCTACAAATTTCACAGCATATTATATGAGGGGTAGCATCAAAAGGATCTTTGAAGATCATCATGGTGCCATGAAAGATTTTAATCATTCCATTGATTTAAATCCTGAATTGTTTGAGGCCTATTTTGAAAGAGGAAATATTAAATTTGTATTACAGGATTATTATGGAGCTATTTCCGACTTTTCAAAAACCATTGACCTGAATGCGAATCATGTTGAGGCTTATTTCAAAAGGGGACAGGCCAAACAGCAATTGGAAGCCTATCAGGATGCTATCAATGACTGCTCTAAAATCCTGGAAATTAATCCCAAAAATGT
Organism: Candidatus Cyclobacteriaceae bacterium M3_2C_046; assembly: GCA_051418075.1. Lineage (GTDB taxonomy): Bacteria > Bacteroidota > Bacteroidia > Cytophagales > Cyclobacteriaceae > JBPRGG01. The sequence continues at coordinate 135,266 of JBPRGG010000089.1, forward strand.
TGATGCATTCTTTCTGCGAGGTATTCTTCGCCTAGAACATGGTCAATTGGAACAGGGATGTCTTGATTTAAGTAAAGCCGGTGAACTAGGAGACATAAAAGCATATGAGCTCATCAAGGAAAAATGTAATATCAAATGCTATTTACAGGAATTCTAAAAAAATAAAAAAAGGAGTTAAAATTAGCTCCTTTTTTTATTTGAATCTGGCAAAGATACATCATTAAAGGCTAAATGGAATTCGTAATTATTAGTTCATTCGTTATTGTAAGACGGATGACCACCAACCGCCGTTGAATTTATCTGAACTATAATTTATATGAGGACTATGATTAATAGAGAATCAAAGCAGCGATGGCCTGTTAGTAAATGCTGGTAGGCTGGTGTATCTAAGCTACGATGGCCCCGAGCAAAAAGGCCGCGGCAGGTGCGGGAATTTTTTCTGTTTTGATCTTTTTACATACTTTTGGTATTAAGCCACAAAGTCCGGCCAGGACCAAAGGCAGAGTAAGATGTTTTTAAAATGAATCAGCCAATTTAAATATTTTTCCCCCAATTACTACGATAATCAAAGTTTAATACTCCTAAATAAACAATCCTCTCCCCAATTGATTATATTGATAAAGCACTATTTCTATGCCCGCAATAAACCATTACCTGATTTTAATTGGTATGATCATCTGTACAGCCGGGTTTATCGGATTCTTTTACCTGGCCCACAAACTCACCGGGAAAACGTTGCCTGAACCAGGAAAATTACTCCCAGCAGAAAGTGGTAACCTGACCCCAAAGCCCGCCTGGGGCCGCTATCACGTGCACTATTATGCCATTGCTTTGCTTTTCCTGGCTTTTGATATGGAAATGGCTTACATGTATCCCTGGGCGGTAGTTTACAAAGAACTGGGATTGATGGCTCTGCTGGATATGGGTGTCTTTCTAATGATATTGTTTTTGGGATTAATATACACCTGGAACCAGGGCGGATTAAAAAGACAATAATTATGGCCATTGAATCAAAATACAGTCAGCGTAAGGGGCCGGTGAGCACCCTGAAAAAATGGATGGGCAAGTTGGCTTCTGCCCAATTTACCGTCTTTCCCGTTCCCGGAGAAGAAATATTCAGGAGTAAGGCAGTAAATCTGCCACAGTTAAATTATGAAATTGCTGCTAATCCCAGACAAGCTAATGTGTTGATGGTTGCTGGTCCTATCCATCACCATTTAGCTCAAAAAGTGGCCATTGCCTGGGTACAAATTCCACGGCCAAAGGCACTGGTTATTATTGATACCCATAAAATAGAGCATTTACCCCCACCGGATTTTCAAATCGATATGCAGGAAAATGAATTCATTCAGCTTAAAGCTAAACTACAAGCATACTTTGCCAACCCCTTTAATAAATCAGCTGAGGCGCTTGAAGTGCCTTTTATAAGTGAAATGCTGCAGGAACAAAACGATCAACAGGTCCATGAACATCATCATGGTCATGGTGGTGGTCATCAGCATGGTGAGGAAAAACACGAACCTCAGCATCATCAACAAGAAAATGAGGAGCAAGATCATCAGAAGGATCAAAAAAAAGAAGATCATGGCCTAAAAGAGGAAGATGATCAGGAGAATAAAAAAAAACAATCTGATCAAGGGAAGGAATCGAAGGGTCATGAAAAACAGGAAAACCATGAATCTCATGAAGACCATGGAGCCCATGAACATCAGCATGATAAACATGGAGGACACGGAGATGGTGGTTTTATGTCGATGGTGATGATGACCAAAGATATGCCCCGATCCATGGACGGGCTGTCTATGGAGCACAATCAGGCCTGGTTCGGACCATTCTTTCCCGGAATTACCGGAGGACTGGCTTTCCAATTCATGCTGGATGGAGACACGGTGATGCAGGTGAAGTCGAATAAGCATTTGGCACAGCCGGACTGGAAAGAATTGTGTGGAATACCTGCCAGGGAACTGCCTGAAAAGCTGGCAGCTACGAATCCCCTGGCACCGGAAACCTCCCGGATATTGGCTGAAATGGTTTTATACAAATTATCAGGAAATGAAGTTCCCTTATCTTATAGCCAAATAAACCGGCTGGAAAGGGAAAGAGTTTGCAGCCACCTCAACTGGTTGGCCACCATGGGAAAATTAACTGGTAACCAATGGGTTTATCATTCAGCTGGCATGGCGTTACATGGTTTTCAGATGAAGTCGAACCAGCAGGAAGTAAAGCATTTAGTAAAACAAGTGCTGAGTTTCAAATACCTGAGAAAAAAACTTATGATTGGCCCTATACAGGGCCCAATTCTACATCATACTTCCGGTCCATTAGCCCGGGCAGCTCATCAATCCAAAGACATCAGAGCAGATGATGAAAACTACAGGCGCCTTGGTTTCGAAATCATTACCCTAAACGAAAACAGTAATTGGGGCCGGTTAAACATAAGGTTACTTGAGATAGAGCAGAGTCTTGGGCTCATTCACAAAACTGAAAATGAAAACAAAACCACAGATACTCCGAACCTGGATACAACCACAGGTGCAGCAGCTTTTGAATTGGAAACAGCCAGAGGTGTATCTGGAATAAACCTGGAAATAAAAAATGGTATGATTGAACAGATAAAATCGCAGCCTGTTTCTAATATAAACCTGTCCATTGCTTTGGAAGCAGTGACCCAGATGGAGATTTCAGATGCTTTAACAACTATACATTCATTAGACATTAATCCTTATGAGATCATTGCTAATGATTAGTGGAACTAAATAAGTATTAATATTGGATTTTTTAAGCTGGATATTGATCATTTTTTTGTTTTTTGTCGGTATATACCTGATCACCGTCCTTGAACGCTATATCTATCATAGTAAAACAGATTTTTTGCGTCCCTGGCGAAGGTTATTTTCTCTCCTGCTGCAGGAAGAAATTAAACCCCTACAACGGGATAAGATCTTTTATGAAGTCGCCCCTCCCATTTTTCTTACCGCAGTTGTACTGGCTTTTTCGGTACTGCCTTTGGATCAAAATAAAGTAGTTGTAAATATGGCTACTGGCGGATTGTTCCTCAATGCGGCCCTGGCTTATATTATGGTTGCCATGTTGATGGCCGGCTGGTCTGCCAATGGGGTTTATTCCCTGATTGGCGGCTGGCGTTTTCTGGCCCAGTTGATAGCATATTCCATGCCTATCGTGATGACCATTACTGCTACCGTAATGCGGGCAGAATCCATCAATCTGATTAATATTGTTGAATCGCAGGCCCCGCTCTGGAACATCATTTACCAGCCGTTGGGATTTATCCTTTTCTATCTATCGGCTCTGGCCCTGGCTTTTCTGCCACCATTCGACCTGCCTGTGGCCGAAGGAGAACTTGCAGGGGGTGTCTGGTCTGAATTTACCGGGGCAAAATTATTGATCTTCCGGTTGGGCCGACTGATGCTGATCCTGACTCTGTCCATTGCCATAGTAGTATTGTTCCTGGGAGGCTGGTACGGACCTGTTTTACCCGGTTTTGCCTGGCTATTTTTAAAATCAATTTTGGTAGCTGCATCTTTGTTACTGGCTGGTAAAAAGTTTACCCGGCTGCAACATGACCAGCTACTTTCCTGGAGCTGGAAGTATGCTACTCCGGTGGCTTTGTTCAATATATTTTATGTGGGAGTCATATTATTGCTATGAATATTCAATTGATACTGATCATATTTTTCGGATTGATCGCCATCTGGTTTGGCTGGCGGGTATTCATGACCAGCTCCATGGTTCGCTCAGCACTCTCCCTTTTGGCCTCTATGGCTGCTTTGGGTTTCCTGTTCCTGGCATTGGAAGCGGAATTCCTGGGGGTACTGCAAATTATGATGATGGCTACAGAAATGAGCATCATGGCCATTTTTATGATGATGTACATGATGGACCCTGGCGGCATGAGCGGAATGGACATGAGTCACCAGAAAAAGCCATCCATCGCAATGGCAACGATTGTGGGAGCGATTGCTGTACTGGTAATTCTTCTGAGCGACTGGGGGCCCATTGCCATTGAAGTACCTTCGGCAGCTAGCCAAAATCATGATTTAGGTATAGAAGTCATGAAGCGCTCAATGATGATATTTGAAACTGCCGGCGTAACCATTTTAACAGCCATGATTGCTGCTACTGCCACGGCTTTAAAGTATAAACAAAACCCGAGGTAACGATGGAATTAATTGTCAGCCTGAGCATAAGTGCTGTTTTATTTACCATAGGATTATATGGCGCATTAAGTCAGACCAACCTGGTCATGATTATGATGGGGGTAGAACTGATGCTGGGCGCAGCCATGCTCAATCTGGTGGCTTTCTGGCGATTTTTACATCCGGAAACTTTTTCTCTGCAAATGTTCGTGCTGGTAGTCATGACAGTGATGGCTCTGGAAGCCGCAGTTGGTTTTGCCATTGCCACCCAAAGATTCAGGAGTAAAGGCTCGGTGGAATCAGAAGAAGCCAGTGATTTAAAAGGATAAAAAAGAATATGCTGATATCTATAATCATATTACCACTGTTGACAGCTATCAATATACTTTTTTGGCCTAAAAAAGCCAATTGGCTGGCCCTAGCCGGTAGTATGGCTGTACTGGTGCTTAGTATTATAACCTGGCTTTTGGTAAAACAAGGTGAGCCAATAGAAATTAGATTTGGAGGTCTTCCCCAATTACCTTTTATCCTGCTGGCAAACCCATTAAATGCAACCGTATTATTGGTAGTGACTTTAGTGGCTTTTTCCATTTTCATATATGCCAATGGCTATATGGCTTCTGAGCAGGGCAAAACAGCTTTTTGGTCCGGCATGAGTTTGTTTTTGGCTGGCATGGAGCTTGTGGTGCTCTCTGGTGACTGGGTGAGTCTGATTATGGGCTGGGAGATTATGGGATTTGCCTCTTACCGGCTGATTGCCACCTGGCATGAGAAAAAAGAAGCACAAGCAGGCGCAAACAAAGCTTTTATGCTGACCCGGGTGACGGATATGGGATTATACCTGGGCCTGTTTCTGGTTATTTTACATACTGGTACATCTTCTATCAACCCGGCGATAGCTATGCCGGTTAGCTTATGGGCTGGATTAGCCTTACTGTTAGCTGTAATGGGCAAATCTGCTCAGGTGCCATTTCAAAGCTGGCTTTCCGGAGCCATGGCCGGACCAACACCTGTTTCTGCGCTGTTACATTCGGCTACATTGGTGGCTGCGGGTATCCTTCTGCTTTTAAAAGCCTATCCATTGCTGCCTGAAACCCTGATGTCCTGGATGGGCCTGGCTGGTAGCCTGACCATCCTGCTGGCGGGTTTGACAGCTATTTTCAGTGATGACTTGAAACAAATGCTGGCTGCCTCTACCTCCAGCCAGTTAGGATTTATGTTGCTGGCTCTGGCCGCCGGCTTTCCCGGTGCAGCTGTAGCTCATTTAATGGCCCATGCATTCATGAAAAGTAGTTTGTTTTTAGGATCAGGTATATGGCAACATGCTTTTGACAGCACCAGTTTTAACCAGCTAAAAGCTGCTGGTAAAAACTTCAGGTTAACCTATCTGGGTTTTTTAATAGCAGGAATCTCCTTGGCTGGAGTTCCTCCTTTAGTGGGTTATTATTCGAAAGACGCGGTATTGGCTGCAGGTTTACACTCCGATGCTTCGCTCATATATTTTACGGTAGCTGTGTCCGGAGCCTTATTAACTGCATTATATATGGGACGCTCCTTTCATCTATTATGGCAGGCAAATACCAGACCAGGAGAAAAAACTGAAAGCTTTAAATGGATGCGTACCGGCATGTTTCTGCTGGTGCTGGTGGTGGCTATTGGTGGATTGCTCCTTAAGTCTTTAATCCATTTAATCAATTACGAACTGCCTCATGCTACATTGGCCATAATTTTTGGGTTGATTGCGGCTGTGGCTGGATTGCTAAGCGGCTGGTTTTTGATTCCTGCCAGATTGAAAAGTAGTACTATTGATTTCATAAAAAATAATTACCCGATAGCTGGAGGTTATTATCATTGGGTGGTGGTACCCATTTTGAAACTGGCTGGTTTTTTTTACCAGTTTGAAAAAAGGCTTAATCGGTTCATCACTTCTCTGGGGCATTTGTTTTATCATTTGGGCAAAGGAATGGATAACACCAGCCAATGGCTTGAGGCATTTACTTTGGCCACAGGTCGGTTCAACCTTTCCCTGTCGCGCATTTCTCGAGTGATGGACGATGATGGACTGGAAGTTTTCCTTTATCGATTGTCAGGTTCTGTGAAAGAGTTGGGCAAAATCAGCCGTAAGTTGCAATCCGGATTAGTGCACCAGGAAATGATGTGGTCGGTGATTGGATTTGTGGGCTTTATCATTATTTTGATTATTTCAATTTTTTAAACTATGGAAAATATTCCTTTATTAACATTGACTATTTTTATCCCTTTGCTGGGGGCGCTGATCATTTTAGCCTTCAAACCCAACAATGATAAAACCACCTATGGAATTGGTTTACTGGCTTCCGGATTGGCTTTACTTACCTCCATTTTGATCTGGCTCAAAGGCATTCCGGCTGGATTCAGTCAAATAGAGCAGGTAGCCTGGATCCCTTCTTTGGGAGCTGCTTACAAACTGGGGGTGGATGGCATCAGCTTTCCCCTGGTAATACTCACCACCACCCTTTTTTTTACCTCGTTGATCTTTTCAATAAAAATTAAAAAGCGCGCCAAAGCTTATGTTTCACTGGTACTTTTGCTGGAAATGGCTTGTTTAGGTGTATTTTTATCCCTGGACCTGTTGCTGTTTTACGTTTTTTTTGAAATCACCCTGGTAGGTATGTATTTTATCATTGCCGGTTGGGGTCACGAGCAAAGGCAAAAAGCAGCATTGACTTTTTTCATTTATACCCTGGTGGGTAGTTTGTTTTTGTTGTTGGCATTATTAAGCATTTACCTGCATACCGATCCCCTCACCTTTGATATGACACAAATTATTGCAGCCCCGCCTTTGAAAGGATTGGCCGCTGCATTTACTTTCTGGGGGCTTTTCATTGCCTTTGCCATCAAAACACCATTGTTCCCTTTCCACACCTGGTTACCCATGGCCCATACTGAAGCACCGGCCCCCGGTAGTACTATTCTGGCGGGCATTTTATTGAAATTAGGCGCTTATGGATTCATCCGGTTTGCTCTGCAAATGATGCCAGAAGCATTTCGGGAATATGCTGTGTATGTAATTGTAATTGCTGTAATTTCTGCGGTTTACGGTGCTTTTGTAGCCCTGGCCCAAACAGATATCAAAAGAATGGTAGCTTATACCAGTGTAAACCATATGGGCTACCTGGTTCTGGGAGTAGCAGCTGCTGCAGTTTTAACCGGAGGAAATAAAACCAGAGCGCTGGATGGTGCTGTTCTTCAAATGGTAAGCCACGGCATTGTCACCGGCGTACTATTTTTATTGATTGGAGCACTGCAGGATCGGACCCAAACCAGGGAAATGGACCAGATCAATGGCTTTCTTAAGGTCAATCCCGTATTAAGCGGTTTTTTTATCCTGGCTGCCTTTGCATCTCTTGGTTTACCGGGACTGGCCCATTTTCCGGCTGAATTTCAAATCTTCCTGGGGGCCTTTGCCCAATTTCCGGTAGCTGTGGGCATTACCTTGCTGGGATTGGTGATCACCACAGCACTTTACCTTCGTGCCATTCAAAAAGTATTTATGGGATCCAGGCCGGAGGGCGTTGTATACAATGATTTAAGCAGCAGGGAATTATGGGCCATCGTACCTTTGATCGTACTCATTCTGATCATCGGCATTTTTCCCGAATCCCTTCTTTATTTGATCAATGCCACCACCAAAATGCTAGGTGTATGAGCCAAATGGGAAAAGATCTTATATTGATTTTACCTCAGATTATTATTTTGATCACAGCAGTAATTGCTTTGATTCTGGAAATGCTGCGAAAGCCAGGAGCAAGCCTTTGGTCGGTAGTTGCTGGTATGCTGATAGCCGGAGGGTTAAGTTTATCCCGCCTCGGATTAGAAGATACTGCTTTTTCTCAAACCTTTCGCATTGACCAGCTTAATCATTGGGCCGTGATTATCCTGAGCATATCTAATGTTCTATTTGTTTTTTTAGCCCGGGCAGAATTGAAAGGAACTGACCGGGAAGGAACGGTTTACAGCCTGCTTACCTTCTCCACCCTGGGAGCTGTGATCCTGGCTGGCAGCGGTGATCTGATGTTCATCGTATTGGGAATATTATTGGTGGGTCTGAGTGGATTTGCCCTGGCGGCCTATGCCAAAACTGACCCGGCCACAGAAGGAGCCATGAAGTATTTTATCTATGGTTCTGTTACAGGAGCTATCATGACCTTTGGGCTTACCTATTGGGTGGGCATGACAGGAAGCACCCTGATTTCCGAATTAAATCATTCTGCCCTGCCTGGCTGGGCCTTTTCTTTCGGATTTATTGCCTTGTTAATTGGTATTGGGTATGCCGCATCTATTTTTCCATTTCACTTCTGGACACCTGACACTTTCGAAGGTGCACCAGTTTCTATAGCCAGTTATTTATCAGTCACCCCTAAAATTGGCGCTATATTTGCCCTGGCCCAGGTAGCCAAAGACCTGCCCCTGCAAACTTTTAACTGGCCATTGATCATTGCTTTGCTTGCATTCTTATCCATGACTTTTGGTAATGTAATGGCCTTGCTCCAGCAAAATGTAGTGCGTTTGCTGGCTTATTCTACTGTAGCACAGGCAGGATATTTTTTAATCGCCATCGTGGCTATTCCGGCCTCAGGTCTGGCTATAGAAGCATTAACAGTGTTTGGGGCAGCTTATGCCATAATGAATACAGGAGCTTTCGCCCTGGTACTTAATTTCGGTACAACGATTGATGCATTGCGGGGACTGGGCCGTGAAAAGCCATTGGCTGGAATTGCCATGACCCTATTCCTTTTTTCGCTGCTGGGAATTCCTCCACTGGCTGGATTTGCCGGGAAATTTTTATTATTTGGAGCAGCTTTGGATGCGGACTACAATTGGTTGGCTATAGCTGCCATCATCAACAGTGTTATTTCACTGGGAGTCTACTTACGTATAATCATACCGTTATTTTTTAGACAGTCCCTGGAATTTATCCCGCTCCATAGATCCGGATGGTTAAAATTCGTTTGGCTAATCTGCCTGGCACTAATTATTTTATTAGGATTAGGTGTCCAGGTGATACTTTGATCTAAAGCATGAAATGTTTTTATGTGTAATCTAATTTTTTGATTATGAAAAGGTTGTTAAATCCATTTTTTAACATTAAGTCTCTGGTTAGAAAAAGCCTTGAAATATGAAATAAGAATTTAGCTTGCTATTGAGATCATAACATATCCCATTACATGGTGCTTCCTTCTGAGCCATGTAATGGGTTAAGCATTAGCTAATCTGCTAGGAAACAATTTCATAATTCCTCATCATGCCCATATCCTCATGTTCCAGATTATGGCAATGGTAAACATAAAGGCCTTTAAAATCCTTGAACTCCAGCATAATCTTCACTTTCATATCGGGCATGAGTAAAAAAGTATCCTGCCAGCCATTATCTAAAAATCCGTCCTTGATGGTATCCCAGATAGCCTGGTCCATATTTTCCGTATTTCGTTCTATAATCTGAAATTGAAGACCATGAATGTGTACCGGGTGAGGCATCTGCATCATATTGCCCATCCCACTGTTTTCATCCTGGCCCATCATACCTCTTCCTCTTTGTCCCATCATGCCCCTTTCCCCCATCATACTCATTTGCGCATTTTCATTGACAAATTCCCAGATCTCACTCCTACCCAACTTTACTTTTTCCCAATCAGCCACTTCAGTCATTTCAAAAGTCTGTCCGTTAATGGTCCATTGCATTTGTTCCATAAAAAAATTAAAAGTCCTGGGGCTATCCTGGTTTACAGCTGCTGAAGCATCAAGTAATTGTATAGAGGATAGTTTTGAAGGAAGGTGTTTTTGCACCCCCTTCTGGTCTTTAATATTGAATTGCATAATATTGTACTCACTGCCTAGCGGAATGGCACTTGTTGTGCCTCCCATCATGCCTCCCATACCACGGCTCCCCATTCTTCCCATTCCCTGCATCATCATGCCGGGATTAAAAGAAAGGCTTTTCAGGCTGAAACTACTCCCTCCTGATACATTACTGAAATCTATCCACAAATCATAACGTTCGCCCGGTGCCAACATCAGATAAGGCAATTCTTGCGGCTGCTCCAGTAAGCCTCCATCTGTACCAATTATCGTAACTGGCTGATCATTACTCCAGGCCAACTTATAGATCCTGGAGTTTGAACCATTCAGCAGCCTGAATCTGTAGGTGGCTTGTTCCACTTGCATCGATTGCGAAAGCTTTCCATTTACCAGGATCTGATCACCTAAAAATCCCATCATCTGGGTCATATGTCCCTGGTCATAAATTAAATCATTATTGTTTGTAAATGTACGATCCTGAATGATCAAAGGCAGGTCATATTTTCCTGATGGTAAATCCAGGTTATCCTCTTCAGCGTCAGAAACCAGAAAAAGGCCGGCCAACCCCTGATAAACCTGGGGACCAGTGATTTTATCAGGGTGTGGGTGAAACCAGTAGGTACCTGCCCTGTCAACCACTTCAAATTCATAGATAAACTCTTCACCAGGCGAAATAGCAAAGCGGGGGTGACCATCCATTTCTGGAGGCAGGTGCAATCCATGCCAGTGGATCACACTTTCCCGATCTATTTCATTGATAAACCTGATCCTTATTTTGTCACCTTTTCTCACCCTGATTACTGGGCCTAAGTAGCTGTTTTCAATATTCTGTACCGCATCAGGACTACCTGAAATGGACTCAGCCCGAAAAGAATATACCTGGGTAGCTGACCCTGGTATTATATTTACTGCAACAGGTTTGGCAGAAAGAGAAAGATCCAGGTCAGGATCAAAATTTTGATTTACTTGTTTTTTAGAAATAATTTTGTCTTTTGAGCTTCCTTGACAGCTTACAATGCCAGCCAGCCCAAATACTGTACCTGTTGCCCAAAGGGATTGGTTGATAAACCTTCTTCTTTTCATAGCTTTGAAAAATTTTAACTTGTAGCCTGTAACATGAATAAATTGACAGTGGAGTCGTATTTACCTCCTGCCGCGGGGAAGCCAGTACTATAGAACAGGTTTTGTTGCTTATTTCTAAAAGCTAACCATTTTAACTGTTCAGTTCCCGTTTTCTTTCCCTGTATTCTTCTGTGCTGATTTCACCATTGGCATATTTTTTTTCCAAAACCTCTCTGGCACTTTCTTTTTGAGGAGCATTTCTGCTATTTGAATTACTACTACGCATAACCAGCCAAATTACCAATATAATGATAACCAATATCAATAACCACCATATCCAACCGGCACCCATACCAAAAAATCCATTCATTCCATCATGCATCATTAAAATATTTATATTATTAATAATAAGACGATCGTTCTTTAATCCAGTTAAAACATACCTAAAATACATTAGGTAAAGCTCCTTTTATAATAAACTGCTTCGATTAAAAAAATATAAATTACATCACAATAAAAAGCACATTTTTAAAATTATCTGCTTTCCAGAAATATAATTCGCATTTTATGGTTCTCCTTCCTAATTATTAAATCATGAAAAGGCTTAATTGTTATCTGCTTCTAAATTCAAAAATGGTCTTTTGAACTGGGAGAGACCTGGTGAATAAATGCTCCTTTTAAATGTGGTTACATCTCAAATTATCAGCTGGATGTTGATTAAAGACAAGTGTGTAAAAGGTGCGGGTGTTTAAAATCAAAATTATATAATCGAAAAACAAGTAAATTTTTAATTTGCTACCAATACCTGACCATCCTTAATTAACTGCACCTGCAACAATTGCATATTGATATCCTGAACCGCCTGATCCTGGGAAATGGCCTGCACGGCTGCGGTGGCAGCGCTTTGCCCCAGGACCATAAAAACCGGCTCCATACGGATCGATCCAAAAGCAATATGGCTGGCGCTCAAACATACCGGTACCAGCAGGTTGTTAATTTCCGATCTTTTGGGCACAATAGACCTGTAACTAACAGGATAAGGTCCTGCCACATGAGATTGTACATTCCCTTCATTCTGAACATATCCATTAGCATCCACATAACGCTGGATATTGTGTGAATCCATACCATAAGCAGCCAATCCTACCGGATCCTTTACAACTGCCAGACCTTCACAATGATGCTGGGTCATCACATGATCACTAATCATTCTACGAGCTTCCCTGATGTACAATTGCTGCTGCCAACCGTCTTCCCGCTCAAATTCATCTTTACAGGTTCCCCATCTTGATACCCTGTCCCTAATGCTTTGGGGAATTCGGGGATGATAGGCCAGGCTCCACATCAACCCTTTTTGATAATCCCGGTGGGCTTCTATGATCTTTTCTCTTTCTTCATAAGAGGCTTCCGGATAATCCCAGTTTTGCCCGATAAAATCCGTTGAAAAACCATGGTTGTTATTGGTGTCTGTTTTCCGGTTAGGCATTGCTGAATTGATCCAGGGTAAGCGGGTTTCTCCCGCCTCATAATTCCGGAACAACAACTCATAATTCTGCTCATTATAACCAGCCGGCTTCTCAAAAGGTATGCGATTTTCCGGATGATCGGTTAAACACATCCTGAAACAATAGGCCTGCACTTTGAGGTCACCACTTCCATCAACACCTGGCCCTCCTGCTACAATGTATGGTAACAAACCACTGGATGGATCGCCTTTAACCACATATGGATCTACCCGATCTACAAAATTATGGTTGCCGGCATTTAAGGATAAACTGCGCTTCAGGGAAATACTCCAATCATTGGCCTGAACGCCATTAAGGGTTTCACCATATTTTTCATTATCTTCCCGACCTACAGTATAACTAATCCCGGCTGTTGCCATCAGATCTCCCTCATAAGTAGCATCAATAAACATTTTCCCGGTATATTCCTGTCCCGATTCCATTACAATGGTTGTAATCTTTTGGCCCTCTTTTCTCACCCCGGAAGACCGGTTTAATCGCTGCTTATAAACAACATCAATATTTTCCTGATCGATCATATCATGATAGACTTTCAGGGCAGCTGATGGTTCAAAGGTCCACATGGCATCTTCATTTTCAGCAGTTCGGGTTTGCCCCCCGTCCCGGTAGGCTTGCTGATCCTGCCAATTCCAATTGTCCGGATTTTCATAGTATTCGCGTATATTCCGATAAAATTCCCGGGCAATTCCCCCAATGGCTTGCTTGTTGCCAATGTCAGTTTGCCCCAGACCGCCGGTAGTTAATCCTCCTATTCGATTAGTGGGCTCTATCAGCACCACCGACATCCCCATTCTGGAAGCCTGAATTGCGGCCGCCACCCCGGCAGAAGTGCCTCCGTAAACTACCAGGTCATAATTCTTATTAATTTTTTGAGTAATTGCACTGGACACCAGTGCCACCAGCAAAATTGTTAAAAGCCTGAATTTCATTATCTCTGGGTTTATTTTTTAGTCAAATTAGTAAAAAATCCTGAATACTTAACCTGTATTTTCCTAGATCAAGGTAAAGCAAATGCTACAATACGGTCACCCGGCTTAGTACCCAATTTTCCACCTCCGCAAGCTATCACCAGGTATTGCTTTCCATTCACCATATAAGTAGAAGGGGTAGCATGTCCTGCTGCCGGTAATTTATAGCGCCAGATCTCTTCACCAGTTTCCTGATCAAATGCCCGAATATATTCATCTTTAGTAGCTGCAATAAATATTAACCCGCCGGCTGTTGCTATCGGGCCACCATAATTTTCCGCTCCGGTCTTGGGAATACCCTGCTCAGTCATGTGATCAAACTCACCCAAAGTTACCTGCCAAAGGATCTCCCCCTGGTTAAGGTCAATAGCAGACAAAGTACCCCAGGGAGGTTCAATAGCCGGATTTCCCTCCGGACCTACAAAACGATTATATCCCGTATGTGCATAAGGCAAGGCCAGGTTGTTCTCACTACCCAGATTATGCACATCCTCTTCTATTATTTGGGTTTCAAGCCCCAACACAAAATCAACCACAGCCTCTCTTTGGCTTAAGGGGATATGATTAAATGCCGGCATTAAATTTTTACCCTGGTTCAGCAGCGAGATCATTTCATCCCGGTTATATTTTGATTCCAGACCTTTCAGGGGAGGGTAAGTACCCACCGGATCACCCTCCATATCCGGTCCGTGACAAAGGGCACACTGTGATTGATATAGTTGTTTACCCATAGGAAATTCTTCCTGATCTGAACTAGAAACCCCGAATGACTCTCCGGTTTCCACCATGGTCAGAATCCAGGGCATTTCATTATTATTGACATACATGATCCCATTAGGATCAACCGCAGCGCCTCCCCATTCGCCACCACCATCAAAGCCGGGAAAAATAAGGGTACCCTGCTGACTGGGCGGGGTAAAAATATGCTCTTTATTTACACCGGTAATAATTGCAGTCAATTTTTTTCGAGTTTCCTGGTCCAGTCTTTCATATACCTGATCGTTTCGAAATTGCTGTCGGGCAAATGGAGGTGGCTTTACTGGAATAGGCTGGGTAGGCCACAATTCTTCTCCAACCAAAGGTGAATTAGCCGGCACCGGCTGTTCTTCTATCTCAAAAATAGGCTCGCCTGTCAGTCTATTGAATAAATAAACATAGCCATGTTTGGTGATCTGGGCCAGGGCCGGAATTTGTTTGCCTTCCGGATCAATAGTGATAAGAATAGGTGGCGCAGGTATATCCCGATCCCAAACATCATGATGCACTACCTGATGATGCCAGATCCGCTCTCCGGTACTGGCATCCAGGGCCAGAATGCAATTGGCAAACAGATTTGCGCCTTTTCTATTACCTCCATAAAAATCAAAGGCAGCAGATCCTGTAGGTATATAAACGATACCCCTGACAGAATCCAGGCTGACTCCGGCCCAACTATTGGCCCCACCAATATACTGGTAAGCATTGGGAGGCCAGGTATGATATCCGTATTCACCGGGTTGAGGAATGGTATGGAAAGTCCACTCCAGTTCTCCCGAATGAATGTTAAAAGCCCTGATAAATCCTGGTGCAGCGCCCATACTTTCCAGGGTCCTGAATCCGATGATCATAAAATCACCATAGATCACACCGGGTGAGGTGGCTACCACGTAATATGCCTTTTCCTCACCCTGATCCAAACCAGTTCTGAGAGAAATGGTGCCATTATCACCAAATGAGGTTAATAATTCTCCATTTTCTGCATTCAGGGCATAAAGAAATGGCCCGGCAGTAAAATAAATTCTTCGGTCATTCCCATTAGCATAATAGGTCAATCCGCGATTGACATTCATACCATAGTTGATATTTTCTATGGTATGGTCAAACTTCCAGATTTCTTCTCCGGTATCAGCTTCTAAAGCAAATACTTTCAAAGTAGGTGAAGTTCCATACAAAACACCATCTATGATCAGTGGATTATTCTGGATTTGCCCCATTCGGGAAGAATCTCCATTTTCAGATGCATACTCCCAGGCCACTTTTAGCTGATGTACATTATTACGGTTGATCTGGTCCAAGGGAGCATATTGATCACGTTCTATTCCTCCCAGGTAGGAGTCCCAGTTATAATTATCCATGGGCGTTTCTCTGGGCGCTTCTTGTTGACAGGCCAAAAAGGCAAAAACAAATACAAGTGGAAATAATTGTTTATAAGGCATTCTGGTTTTAGCAGTTTTGTTTCAAAATTAATTTATAATAATACGAGGTGCATTTTTGATCTTGTCATCATCCAGTTCGATCCCCAGTCCCGGTTTGTCCGGTACTTTAATATATCCGTTTATAATATGACTTTCATAGGATTCTTCGGCAAAATCGAAATATTCCGGAGGACGGTAGGGAAACGTTTCCTGGATTATAAAATTGGCACAAGCTGCATCTGTCTGCACCGATGCAGCAGTACAAACTGGACCACCTGAATTATGAGGGGCCAGGTAAATTTTATAAATTTCAGCATGATCGGCAATTTTCCTGGTTTCCAGAATCCCTCCTGCCATTCCCAGGTCTGGCTGTATGATAGAAACCAGTTGTTGCTCGATGAATGGCCTGAATTCCTGTCGGGAGATCAATCGTTCTCCACTGGCCAATGGAATGGTGGTTCCTTCACTCACTTTTTTGAAATAATCAATATTAGTGGAATCGATGGGTTCTTCATAGGCATATAATCCTATTTCTTCAAAAGCCTGGGCAATATACAGTGCAGTTGAGGGATCAAACTTGCCGTGGGCTTCCAGGAAAATGTCCACATCCGTGCCTACAGCTTGTCGAATGGCCTTTACCCGGTCCAGGCCTACCTTGACCCATTTGGTGCGGGTTGCACTGTCTGGTTGCTGATTAGCCCAGTCAAAACCTCCTTCATAATAACGGAAGGGATCAAGTTTCATAGCAGTAAAGCCATTTTCTACATTTTTTAAAGCTGCTTCGGCATATTGGGCAGGTTCCGTCATGTTATAACACCATCCATTGGCATAAACACGAACATGATCGTGTCTTTTTCCCCCGATCAAATCATATACTGGTACGCCCAAAGCTTTACCCTTTATGTCCATAAGGGCCATATCCAGAGCACTGGCTACATGAGCAGATTCCAGACTGGGCCTTTTCATCTGAAAAAGCAACCCATCCACAATCTGCGAAACCTTAAAAGGATCTTTTCCGATGAGGTTTTTACCTGCTACCTGCAGGTAACGCATCGCAGGAATAATGCCGGAAGAATAGGCTGGAGCCATTTCCCCGGTGCCATGGATGCCCTGATCAGTGTAGACTTTCACAAATACGGGACTCCAGGATTTCTCACCGGGTTTTAGGGAGCAATCAATGACTTCTATTTGAGATATTTTCAAAGGTCCGGCTAATTTTTCCTGAAAGCCGCCCTTTTTTGGTATTTGGCCAAATCCATTCAATGGAAAGCTACTAAAACCAATCAGAGGCAATATACTTCTTTTAAAAAAGCTTCTTCTCTGCATATTTTGTATATCTTTTTCAAAGGAACCTATAAAATTATCCTATTGAAGACTTAAAAAAAACCTTCTGTGAAATCTTTTATCCTGATATTTCAATTAAATTGACCCAAAAACATCTGATCCTGTTCCGGGAAAGGCATTTATTCGGTCAATGGTAAGCAAGTTAAATTAGTATCCGTCTTATAAAGGCCATTATTTTATACAGACAG
This sequence comes from Candidatus Cyclobacteriaceae bacterium M3_2C_046, assembly GCA_051418075.1. Lineage (GTDB taxonomy): Bacteria > Bacteroidota > Bacteroidia > Cytophagales > Cyclobacteriaceae > JBPRGG01. The sequence continues at coordinate 152,523 of JBPRGG010000089.1, forward strand.
GTTATAGCCTGACCTGTAAGCACGATGCATATGTTTATCTGCTTCAGGATCATTTACGAAAGTTTCAGTATAGGGATTCCATCTTAACGGCCGGCCCAGGTCGTAAGCGATATTACCCAGGGTACAAACCGTACAACTGCTATGTCCTACTTCCACCGGAACCTGAGGATCTTTTCTTTTCCTCACTGCATTGACAAAATCTCGTTGGTGAATGTTATTCACAGCATTATCTGAAGATACATCAGGAGCCAGGGCAGGACTGGATCCGCGGAAAAACCCCCGGGATATTTCTATCCAACCATCATTTCCCCAGAATTTTACCCCTTTGGTCTTATTTTCATCGAATGGTTCTTCTGTCATTACTACCCCATTGTCATAGATATAAGTCAGGTGAGGCACGTTTTTATATCCGGCCGGAATAATTTCTATGGGCCCCTTACCATCCATCTGAATTCCCCATTGCGCAATATCAAACATATGGGCACCCCAATCGGTGGTAAATCCGCCACCTAATTCCTTGTACCAACGCCAGCCAGCCCAGAATTCTTCATTTTCAGGAGGGTTAAGCGAAATAGGAGGTGCCAGTTCATGGTTATAATGGACATAGGGGCTGGGCCCTAACCATAAATTCCAGTTCAGGTCTTCCGGAATTGGTTCCTGGGGCAGATCATATACAGTTGGAGGGGTTCCTACATAGGCATTGATCTTCTGAATTCGGCCAATGGCTCCATCCTGGACTAATTTAACAGCATGTTGAAATTTTGGATCAGAACGCTGCTGGCTGCCAATACCCAATATGCGATTTTGATCACGAACTGCCAATCTTAAGGCTTGTCCTTCCCGAATGGTAAAAGTCATGGGTTTTTCCAGGTAAACGTCCTTCCCTGCTTTTACAGCATCTATAGCATTCAGTGCATGCCAATGGTCAGGCGTGGCAATAACTACCGCATCTATATCATTCCTTTCCAGCAAATCCTGGTAGTTTTCATAGGTCTCTACCTGAGCCGGCATTTTTTTTTCGGCATAAAAATCTTTAACCACTTTTTCAAACCGTTGCCTTTTAACCCCATAAACGTCGCTGGCTGCCACCATTTGCACACCTTCAATGTTCATAAAAGCTTTGGCCAGATTTATTCCTTTACGACCAGGCCCGATTACACCCATACGGATAACGTCATTGGCTGAGGTGCCCAATGCATGTAAATGGGGAGCAATTGACACTCCAGCCAGTCCGGCCAACGATTTGCCTAAAAAATTTCTGCGGGTTATATAACTCTTTTTCATATTTTCTGATTTAGGTTTATGTCATCATTTGATTCTAATGCTAATTTACTGCCAGTATCCATCAATGAGTGAATCCCGCTCAGCCACAGGCAAGTCAAACCGGCTGGGAAAATCTTGAAAATAATAAGGATAATCATCCCAGGGAGCATCTCCTGCTGTTCGGGGATCATTGGTTTTTTCCAAATAAATCATCAATGCAGATTTTAACTGATCCAGTTGCTCCTGGTGATTCGGGCCCTCAGCTAAATTATTCAATTGAAAAGGGTCATCTTTAAGGTTATATAATTCATCAGCAGGTCTTTTGCCGAATGCCAGTTGAAAATATGGTTTTACCTGTTCCTTTTCCTTGTTTTCCAGCAAATAAGACCGGGATAATCCCCTATCGATATCTCCATAGATTCCCTGGTGCGGTGATTTAAAATCAGGTCCTCCGGCGGGCCAGCGGTTAGGTTCAAAATTTCTGATGTATACCCAATCTCCTTGTCTGATTGCCCGGGAGGGATAAGGCAAGCCACCTCTTCGGGCATAGGTGTGCCTTTCTATGGCAGTAATAACCTGGTTTCGATCAGGATCTACCTGGCCCTCTTTGTCTGTAAATAAAATATTACTAAAGCTCCTTCCTGTCATCTGCTCCGGTACATCTAACCCGGCTAATTCCAGAAAGGTAGGGGCAAAATCTGTAAAGCTGACAAAGTCTTTTACCTGGCGGCCTTTAGGAGTTTGGGCCGGCCAACTGATAGCCAACGGCATATGAGTGCCATAATCATATAATGTGGCTTTAGCCCGGGGGAAAGGCATACCATTGTCAGATGCTACCACCACCATGGTATTTTCCAGGTAACCAAACTCTTCCAGCATATTTAACATTTGCTGTAAATGCTGATCGAACCACTCGATCTCAAAATAATAATCAGCTACATCCTTTCTGGTTTGAGGGGAATCAGGTAAAAACCCCGGTACATTTACATGGTCAAGACTTTTACCGTGTTCTTTTCCAATTCCTTCGGCATATTCCCGGTGTGGTTCGATAGCACCATACCAAAAGAAAAACGGTTCTCCCCGGTTTTTTTCCAAAAAGGTTCTGAAATTGGCCGCATAATCCACCTGATAAATACCCGGGGGGGGATCAAGTTTAATAGAATCATAATTCTGTTTCAGCGGATCCTGCCAATATCCTTCCAGATCAAATCTGGCCGGAGCATATCCTTTTCCGGTATAGCCTATCTGGTATCCTGCTTTTTTCAGAATTTGAGGAAAAACCGGAAATTCATCAGGCAAAGCTCCGAATAACAAACCACCTTCTTTGAGCCGGTAAATTTCCTGTCCGGTGAGAATAGCAGCCCGGGAAGGAGCGCAGGAAGGAGCGGCAGTATAGGCATTTTCAAAATAAATGCCATTTGCGGCTACACGATCAAATCCCGGAGTATGAAGCTGGGCAGCCCCGGCAAAGGAAGTATGAGCCCAGGATTGATCATCAGATAAGCAAAACAATATATTGGGAGGCGCTTTCTTTTTTTGACAGGATAGCAATACCAACACCATTAGTGCAAATGTAAAATGAAACTTATAATCCATGGAATTCCACATAATAAAATCTGGCAAAGTAAATGATATGTTCTATTATTCTACCTATTCTGCCTTTAATGTTTGTTTCCTTATATTGAAAAGTGATAGACATTGGCCATTCACCTTATTAAATATCACGCTTTATGATCCTTAGTAATTTCAATTTGAAATTTAAATGGCTTATAAAAATACAAAACTTTCAGAATAATTCGTGATTTGCCCCTACTTTCTTAAAAACTTACTAAACATGGTGCCTATACCTTTATTCGCCTGCAACCTTCCGTTATGTTAGTTGTAACTTATCATTAAATATTTATCTGGTAGTATGTGAAAATAAGCTGAATCATAAAGCTTTATTTTCAGATAAATCTTTATAAATTTACTTTGCTTAAAAAAATTGGCTCCAATCGAGAACATATTTATTTAATAAAAATGACTACCAGACGTAACATCATTAAAACATTGTCATTGGCTGCAGGAAGTATTGTGTTTCCCCATAATATACAGGCAAAAAAAATTGCAGTGAATAATATTAGTTGTCAATATTACTCCTGGCATACCTTTTATCAGCGAGAAAATAAAACCTGGAATCATGACCTGGAATCAGCCAAAGCCTTAAAAGCAGCTGGTTACAATAGTTATGAACCCAGTTTTAATCATCCGGATGAAGTTATGCCATTGATGGATTGGGTAAATGAAGCCAATATCAAGATCCATTCATTTTATGTCAACAGCACTCTTCACGAGGCTGCAAAGGCTGATGAAAGCATTAAAAGTGCCCTGTCTATTGCCAGGGAAGCCCAAAAACTGGGAGCTAAGATAGTGGTCACTAACCCCACGCCCATTCGTTGGGGGGGAGAAGAAACCAAAACCGACCAGGAATTAAAGATACAAGCTGAAAAGCTAGAAGAATTAGGCCGATCTCTGAAGGAGATGGGTCTGACCCTGGCATATCATACCCATGATCCGGAAATGAAGCGTGGTGCCCGGGAGTTTCATCATATGCTGGTAAACACTTCTCCGGAAAACGTAAGCTTATGCCTGGACACCCATTGGATATTCCGTGGCACCGGAGATTCTGAATTGGCTTTGTTTGATATCACAAAAATGTATGCCAATCGTATTGTAGAGCTGCATTTAAGACAATCAGACCAGGGAATCTGGAGTGAGACCTTTTCTCCATCGGGAGATATCAACTATTTAAAATTGGCAGAAATGATAAAAGCACTTCAGGTTGAACCTTTATTGGTGATAGAGCAGGCTGTAGAAAAAGGAACCCCAAACACAATAGATGCAATTAAGGCCTTATCCCAAAGCAGGTCCCATGCGAAGCAGATTTTTAAAGATAGCTCCTAAATGACATGCTAGAGCAAATTCACAGGTAATTTTAAAATATGACCCCTGAATAGTCCTTTTGAGTTAAAAAATGTAAAAAATATTTTTACACTGAAAGGTAACAAGAGATGCCGGGCATCCGAAGGAAACTCATGGCAGAATATTGACATATTTGGAGTCGCCTCAAAGACATTTTGGCAGTGCTTTTTTGTTCAAAAACTGACAATTTTTCTGATGAATGTTCCCTGTTTTTAATCCCCTGCTTTCCCTTCTGAATCTAGTTAATTTGGCATTTATTTTGAAATATAGCTTTCAGTTATAAAAAATAAATAAGTTGTTAAACAATAAAAGAAAAGGAGGTAAATATGTCAATCGTTAAAAGAAACCCGGATTGGTATAACAATTTCCCAAATTTGTTTGATGATTTTTTTGGCCGCGAACTTTCTAACTGGGGCAACTCCAATTATTCAAGTACCAGCACTACTTTACCAGCTGTCAATATCAGGGAGTTAAATGATAGTTTCCTGGTAGAAATGGCTGCACCGGGTATGAGTAAAAAAGACTTCAAGATTGAGTTGGATAACAATATGTTGACCATCTCATCTGAAAAACATTTTGAAGATGAGCAAAAAGATCAAAACTATACCCGGAAAGAATTCAGTTACCAATCATTCAACAGAACTTTCACACTACCTAAAGAGGTGGTAGATGTGGATAAGATTAAGGCCAAATACGAAAATGGTGTCTTGCATTTAAATATTCCAAAATTGGAAGAAGCCAAACAAAAAGCACCACGAAAAATTGAAGTAGTATAATTGTTTGGAGGATTCCTGGCAGGCTTGAGAGTTCACATAAGCCTGTCAGGTTAGATTATTTTTCATTTTGAAAGCTGTTCCTTAATGTTCCTTAGTTCCTCCAGATGCCTTCCATAAAGCCATTTGACATATTTTTTATTGGTAAAATATATCAAACCAATCAAAACAGGAATAGAGACTATCAAAAACGTGATACCATCCCGGATGATTTCAGCCTGTGTCTTTTCATTGATATTCTCCAAAAGCACAGCTGAGGCGCCTAAAAAATAGCCTAAGGGAGTAAAAAAATAGGTATATATTTTTAGTCTTTTGATATATTGACTTAAAATCTGGATATATTCTATCAGCGAGGCTAGTAAATTATGCTGGTTTACCTCTCTAATGGCTTTTCTGAGGTTCAGATACATTTTGATATAAAAGGCCAAAGCCATCCCGCCACCCACCACAATAATCCAAAAAAGCATATCATCCGGAGTTGTTACTAACAAGATCAGGATCAACATAGCTATCGTTAAAATAATTTCATATTTTAAATTTCTGAAAATCTTATAAAGCACTCCGGAGGGTTTACTATGCATAAGGTTTTCCATTTCCGGTGCTATTTTTTGATAATGATCTGTAGCCGATCTTTGATTTTGCTGCCAGATTTGATTCAGATCAGACTCTTTCATACCCTTTTAATTTTAAAACTTCCAGTAATTTCCTTTTGATCCTTAATAATTTCACCCCAATATGTGATACTTTTAATCCTGTAATCTCTGCCATCTCCTCGTATTTTTTTCCTTCCAGGTGTAATAATATGATGGCCCTTTCATCTTTATTAAGTTCCTTTATGGCCTGGTACAGCATTTCAATTTGCCTTTCTTCCTGGCTATGTTCCTGGCCCTGAACATTATATTCTGCCAGATCTTTATACATTTCTTCCTGTACGAACTGTTCTTTTCGATAATTCCTTCTTTTATAAGTTAAGGCGGTATTCAATGCCACTTTGTATATCCAGGTAGAAAGTTTCGATTGTGCTTTGAAATTTTTTAATGATTGCCAAATCTGGATCAGCATTTCCTGGTACAGATCTTCAAAATCAAATGAATCCTCTGAGTATGCCTTTCCTATTTTATACAAAATAGGATAGTGCTGATCGATAATAGATTTAAATGATCTCATCTCATTTAGTTGGTAACATTTGCATCCGGATTATTACCAAAAAATAAATTTTTTTTTCTTTGTAATAATTTTACCTGTACTGATACTAATTTGTCAGAAGTTCAAAAATGTAGCTACATAAAATTTTAAAAATTTATAAAAAATTTAAATATTATGAAATTGAAACGAAATATCATATGGATTCTACCACTGTTTTTGTTTTTTCAGTCATTCACTTTTGACTCTGAAATCCTGCCTCATCAAGAGGAGGCTTTATTGTGGAAAATTGAAGCTGATCAGCTGGCTCAGCCCTCTTTTTTATATGGAACCATTCATCTGATGCCCAGGGAGGAATTTTTTATCACGGAAGCTACGCAAAAAGCTTTTGATCAGGCTGAAGAAATCGTTTTGGAACTAGATATGGATGATCCTTCTTTACAAATGGCTATGATGCAGGGAGCAACTATGAAAAAAGGCCAAACCCTGGACCAGTTGTTTAGCAACCAGGAATATGCTACCCTGAACGAATGGGTGAGCAGTTCTACCGGGGCTTCACTGCAAATGTTCAATAATTGGATGCCCATGCTTATCCCTTCTTTAATCATTAACCAGTTTATTGAAGGTCAGCCGGCCAGTTATGAATTAAGTTTTGTGAATATGGCTAAACAAGCTGAAAAGGAAGTGACAGGGTTGGAAACGGTAGAAAGACAATTTAAAGCCATGGAAAGTCTAAGCTACAAGGAACAGGCCGAAATGATCCGGGATATCATTGATCAGCCAGATTCAGCCAGGCACTTATACTCCAAAATGGTGACGCTATATAAAGATCAGCAAATTAACCAGTTATATGAACTGGTAAAGCAGGAGATGGGAAGTAAAAAAGCCCATCAGGCCCTACTCGCCCAAAGAAATGAAGAATGGATTCCCCGTATAATTGAAAAAGCAGGTGAAAAAGCATGTTTCTTTGCCGTTGGGGCAGGACATCTGGGGGGTAAAAAGGGTGTGATCAGCCTTTTACAACAAGAAGGCTATAAGCTTACTCCGGTTTTTTAATATTTCAAGCTGTCCAAAGAACTCCTGCAACAATATTTTTAGTTCTTTGGACAGCCTCAATTCAATCAGCTAATTTGAAGCTGAAAGGTAATACCATCTTTACATTTACCGGCTGGCCTCTTTGTTTGCCTGGCTGCCAAATTGGGGAGGCAGACACGGCCTGAACAGCCTCCTGATCACAACCAGCTCCAATTCCCTTTAGTACCTTGATATCAATTAACCGGCCGCTTTTATCCACGATAAATTCTACAAATACTTTTCCTTCAATACCCATTCTTCGGGCCTGGTCCGGGTATTTTAGTCTTCTGGCTATAAATTCCAGGAATTTGGCTTCATCTCCTCCCTTGAAAGTGGGCCGCTCTTCTACCACTACAAACACTTCTTCTGAAGGCTCATCTGTAACATTATCCAGGGGAACATAAGCTTCCAAACGGGTTTCTTCAGTTACTTCTACATCAATGTCGAAGGGGATATCCACTTCAATCTCCTCATCCTCAGGTATCTCTATCAGATTAGGATGTTGTACATTGGGAGGAGGAGGTGGTGGTGGCTGAACAGTAGGAGGTACCATTTCGATGGCCTGGTGATCCATCAGATCCCTGGCTGTCACTATTGTTTCGGTGGCAGTAAATCTCCATTCAAAAGCCATTAATACCAGCATTAGCGCGATGACCAGGCCAAGATTAAAAAACATTCCGGTTTTTCTGGTCAGGTCCTGAGAGGGATTTTTTCGGGTTTCCATATCATTTGTTTTTAATGAAACATTTTTTTCATTCAACTTCATAATCCATCTCCAGACATAAGTCACAATTCAGGGCCAGTTTTTTTGTAATGCTCGAACAATAAAAGAGCTGATTGACTGGGCCGAAAATGTTGAATAATGGTATTGATATCCATACCTGAATGTATCTTTGGGGAATTAAAAGAAACGGAGATCAAATAGAAATAATTAATTAAGGCTCATAAAAAGCACAGATATCCATATAAATAGAAGCTTAAATAGCAATAAAAAGCAGAAGATTTGATTAATCCGCATTATTTAATGAATTACCATTTCACAACCTTTACATTATAAGTTAATTGATCTAAATTTGCGGGATTTATCCTAAAATAAGCTTATATAACCAACTACTTTCTAACAGAAATATGCCAAAAGACAATAGCATCAAATCGGTACTCATCATCGGGAGCGGACCTATCATTATAGGCCAGGCCTGTGAATTTGATTATTCAGGATCTCAAGCTGCCCGATCCCTTAAAGAAGAGGGCATCGAAGTGACCCTGATCAATTCCAATCCAGCTACGATCATGACCGATCCTGTAACTGCAGATAATATTTATCTGAAGCCTCTTGAAAAGAAGTATATTATAGAGATCCTGAAAAAGCATAAAATAGATGCAGTGTTACCCACCATGGGAGGCCAGACTGCATTAAACCTGGCCATAGACTGCGAAAAAGCAGGAATCTGGGAAAAATTCGGAGTAAAGCTGATTGGAGTGGATATAAATGCTATTGAGACCACGGAAGACCGGGAAAAATTCCGGTTGCGTATGAAGGAATTAGGCATAAATGTATGTGAAGGGAAAACAGCCACCTCCTTCCTCCAGGGAAAAGAAATAGCCCAGGAAATCGGTTTTCCCCTGGTGATCCGTCCTTCTTATACCCTGGGTGGTACCGGCGGTGGGTTTGTTAATACCAAAGAGGAATTTGACAAAGCCCTTAACCATGGCCTTCATACCTCCCCCATTCACGAAGTATTGGTAGAACAAAGTATCATGGGATGGAAAGAATTTGAGCTGGAACTGCTTCGGGATAACCTGGGCAATGTGATCATCATTTGTTCTATAGAGAATTTTGATCCGATGGGGGTTCATACAGGCGATTCTATCACAGTAGCCCCTGCCCTTACCCTTCCGGATTCTGTTTATCAAAACATGAGAAATCTGGCCATCAAAATGATGAATGGAATTGGTGAGTTTGCCGGGGGATGTAATGTACAGTTTGCAGTGAATCCTGATGATGACAGCATTATTGGTATAGAAATTAACCCACGGGTATCCCGTTCTTCTGCCCTGGCCTCCAAAGCTACCGGGTATCCCATTGCCAAAGTAGCAGCCAAACTGGCTATTGGCTACAACCTGGACGAGATACAAAATCAAATAACCAAGACTACTTCGGCATTTTTTGAACCGGCAATAGATTATGTAATCGTAAAAATACCCCGATGGAATTTCGATAAATTTAAGGGATCAGACCGGAAATTAGGCCTGCAAATGAAATCAGTGGGTGAAGTCATGGGAATTGGCCGGAGTTTTCAGGAAGCACTACAAAAAGCCTGTCAATCCCTGGAAATCAAAAGAAATGGTTTGGGAGCTGATGGTAAAGAATTGACCAATCAGGAGCAAATAGATTACAGCCTGAAAAACCCCAGTTGGAACAGGTTATTTCATATCTATGATGCCTTCAAATTGGGTATTCCATTTAAGACTATTCAAAATTTAACCAAAATCGACAAATGGTTCCTACAGCAGATTGAAGAACTGGTGATCCTTGAAAAGGAAATTGAAAAATATACCCTTGAAACCCTACCGACTGACCTGCTGAGACAAGCCAAAACCAAAGGATATGCTGACCGACAAATTGCACATCTCCTGAAATGCTGGGAGAGTGAGGTACATAAAAAACGGCAGGAAATGGGCGTTAAACGGGTATATAAGCTGGTAGATACCTGTGCAGCTGAATTTGAAGCCAAAACTCCATATTACTATTCCACCTTTGATGAAGAAAACGAATCCCATTCAAGCAATCGGAAAAAAGTCATTGTATTAGGTTCCGGTCCTAACCGCATAGGACAGGGTATTGAATTTGATTATTGTTGTGTACATGGCGTTCTGGCTGCCAAGGAATGTGGTTATGAAACCATCATGATCAATTGCAACCCGGAGACTGTTTCTACAGATTTTGACATTGCAGACAAACTTTACTTTGAGCCGGTATTCTGGGAACATATTTACGATATCATTGAACATGAAAAACCAGAAGGTGTCATTGTGCAATTGGGCGGCCAGACAGCACTTAAACTGGCAGAAAAGCTTGACCGCTATGGCATTAAAATTATGGGTACTTCCTTCGAATCACTGGATCTGGCTGAAGACAGGGGAAGTTTTTCAACCCTGCTCAAGGAAAATGACATCCCTTATCCTCAGTTTGGGGTGGCTGAAGATGCCGATACGGCCCTGGAAATTTGCCAAAGCATTGGTTTTCCCCTGCTGGTAAGACCTTCCTATGTACTAGGAGGGCAAAGTATGAAAATTGTGATCAATGAAAATGAGCTGGAATCACATATTGTAGACCTCCTCAAGGATATTCCCGGCAATAAGATCCTGCTGGATCATTTCTTGGATGGAGCCATTGAAGCGGAAGCAGATGCTATATGTGATGGAGAAGATGTTTATATTTTGGGTATCATGCAACACATAGAACCTGCCGGTATTCATTCGGGCGACTCCTATGCAGTACTTCCGCCCTACAACCTGGGTGATCTGGTGGTGCGCCAGATCGAAGCTTATACTAAAAAAATAGCCCTGGCGTTACATACCAAAGGATTGATCAATATACAGTTTGCCATAAAAGACAATGTGGTTTATGTTATTGAAGCTAACCCCAGGGCATCCCGAACGGTTCCTTTTATTTGCAAAGCATATAAAGAACCCTATGTGAATTATGCCGTGAAAATAATGCTGGGGGAAAAGAAAGTGAAAGATTTCAGCTTCAATCCTTATAAAAAAGGTTATGCTATAAAGGAACCAGTATTTTCATTTAATAAATTTCCTAATGTTAACAAGGAATTAGGACCTGAAATGAAATCTACTGGTGAAGCCATCTATTTCATAGAAGATGTGATGGATGATTATTTCTTGAAAATTTATTCCGAACGAAACTTATACTTAAGTAAATAGGTTTAAATTTTAGATGTTGAAAAAAAGTTGTTACGATGCTAAAGATCATAATATTAGTTATACTGTTGTCTTACATTTTCTTTAAAGTTACCGGTTTGATATTCCGGACCATCTTTAAGTTAATGACAGGCAACGATCACCCTCAAAATAATAGGAATCAAAGAAAAAGAAGGCCTGAAGGAGCCAATGTAGACATAGATTATGTACCCAATGATCATACAAAATCTGGAAAAAGAAAGGACTCAAGAGGGGGTGAATATGTTGAATATGAGGAAGTTAAATGATAATTCATAAAAGAGAAAGCTGACAATAATTGGCTATCAGGGGGAAATTGTATTTCTGAGCTTAAATGCGCTGTCTTTTTGTGCTTTAAGCTAAATTAATGGAACTTCCTTTTATTTTCTTTATCATTTTTTGATATTTACACCTTGAATTGCTCAAATTCATTAACCACTTAAAATATATTTATGCCCTGGTTTCAACGAAAAGCCAAAGGAATTCAAACCCCTACAGCAGCCAAAAAAGAAGCACCTGACGGTTTATGGTATAAAACGCCCAGCGGTACTATCATTCACATGCGTGAGCTACGCAATAATGCCTTTGTTTGTCCAGATGATCAATTTCATGTGAGAATTGGCTCAAGGGAATATTTTGAAATACTTTTTGATAAAAATGAGTTTACAGAATTAGATCCAACCCTGGAATCTGCAGACCCTCTACACTTTGTGGATAGCCGTAGCTACAAGCAAAGGGTAAAGAATGAACAGCGAAAAACTGAATTGAAAGACGCTGCCCAAGCTGTTACAGGAAAAATGAATGGACTGGATATTGTAGTTTGTTGCATGGATTTTAATTTCATTGGAGGATCTATGGGCTCTGTAGTGGGTGAGAAAATCGCCAGAGCAATTGACTATGCCTTAAAACATAAGATTCCTTTCCTGATGATATCCAAATCCGGTGGAGCCAGGATGATGGAGGCTGGCTTTTCACTGATGCAGATGGCTAAAACCTCAGCCAAACTGGCTTTGCTTTCCCAGGCCAATATTCCTTATATTTCATTACTCACCGACCCAACCACCGGAGGCGTCACTGCTTCTTTTGCCATGCTGGGTGATTTTAATATTGCCGAACCAGGTGCCCTGATAGGCTTTGCCGGTCCCCGGGTTATCCGTGAAACCATAGGTAAAGATTTACCCAAAGGATTTCAAAGTGCCGAATTCCTGTTGGAGCATGGTTTTATTGATTTTATCGTTGACCGCAGGAATCTCAAAAGCAAGCTGACTGCTTTACTTAAAATGTTGCAATAACCCGCATATGCGCCTGGTCTCTCATCCTGTTTTGTGTAATTATTATGTGACCTATCGTTGTAATGCCAGTTGCAGCTTTTGTGATATCTGGCAAAAACCATCCCCCTATGCAGCTCCGGAAAAAATATGGTGCAACCTGCTTGATCTAAAAAAACTAGGAGTAAAAGTCATTGATTTTACTGGTGGTGAACCATTGATGCATCCAGTTCTGGATAAATTGCTGGAATACGCTAAAAAGCTGGGGTTTATTACTACTATCACCACCAATACACTCCTGTATCCCAAAAAGGCGGATAAACTTAAAGGAAAGATTGATATGTTGCATTTTTCCCTGGATTACGCCTCTGCTCCTGACCACGATCGCTCCCGGGGAGTAAAAAGCTATGAATTCGTAATGAAATCCATAGAAAAGGCATTGATGCTGGGTGAAAGGCCGGATATCCTGATGACCATATTTAATGACAACCTGGATCAGATCGAACCTGTTTACCAAAATATTTGTCTGCCTAACAACCTGTTACTCATCCTGAATCCGGTATTTTCCTACCCTTCCATAGATACCTCCCTCAGTGACCAAAATCTGGAACAGCTAAAAAGATGGGGTCAGCAAAAAAATATTTATCTGAACCAGGCATTTATTCAACTCAGATTGGATGGAGGAAACCATACCCGACGACCTGTGTGTAAAGCCGGCAGTTCATCCATCGTGATTTCGCCATTTAATGAATTGGTTTTACCATGCTATCACCTGGGATTAAAGAAGTTGCCAATCAATAACAGTTTGTATAATTTATATCAGTCGCCTCCGGTACAGGCTTTGATTGAGATGGAAGGCCGTTATCCGGCCTGTGAAGGATGTACCATCAATTGTTATATGCAGTCTTCATTTGCCGTAGAAATGAATAAATACTGGTGGAAAGCCTTACCCAGTACTTTAAAATACAACCGCATTAAAGGAACCTGGAAACAACTGATCAAAATTTAAATTTTTACAACAAAATTTTTTTACAATGCGTTATGGAGTTGAAATTTAAATTAATTTTAAAGCATTATAGCATTTGAAGATTAAATGATATATTTGCAGTCGATTTTAAAAAAGGTAAAATAATTCTGATAATAGATGACGTTAGTTATTTCAACCGCAATTATTGCATTTACGTTTGTAATTTTGTTACTGGTACTGATCCTGCTTTATGCCCAATCCAAGCTGGTTCAATCAGGTGATGTTAAAATTGTTGTAAACGGAGATGAGAAAAATCCCATTGTAGCATCAGCTGGCTCCAGTTTGTTGTCCACCCTGGGAGGTAAAAAAGTTTTTCTTCCTTCAGCCTGCGGTGGAGGAGGCACCTGTGCCATGTGTAAATGTGTGGTAGAAGATGGAGGTGGCGAGGTACTGCCAACCGAAGTGGGACACCTGAGCCGTTCCGAACAAAAAGAAAATGTGCGTTTATCCTGCCAGGTAAAAGTAAAACAGGATATGCGCATCCGTATACCGGAAGAGATTTTCGGTATTAAGAAGTGGGAATGTGAAGTGGTTTCTAATTATAATGTGGCCACCTTTATCAAGGAATTTGTAGTAAAATTACCTGAAGGCGAATCCCTTGATTTTCAATCAGGCGGCTATATTCAGATTGATGTGCCGGAAATAGAGGTGGATTTTAAAAATTTCGATATTCGTCCCAATCCGGAAACCGGTGATCCTGATGAAAAATTTAAACCGGATTGGGATAAATTCAACATGTGGGATCTGAAGATGAAAAATGATGAACCTTTATTCCGGGCTTATTCCATGGCTAATCACCCGGCTGAGGGCAACATCATAATGCTGAATATTCGTATTGCCACTCCTCCCTGGGATAAAGCGGCCGGAGGATGGATGGATGTCAATCCAGGTGTCTGCTCCTCTTATATATTCTCCCGAAAACCCGGAGATAAGGTAACTATTTCCGGTCCTTATGGTGAATTCCATATTAATCCAACTGATCGGGAAATGATCTACATTGGTGGTGGTGCCGGTATGGCTCCCTTACGGTCTCATATTTTCCATCTGTTCCATACCGAAAAATCCAATAGAAAAGTTTCGTATTGGTATGGAGGTAGATCTAAAAGAGAATTGTTTTACACAGATGACTTCAGGAAAATAGAACAGGATTTCCCAAATTTTAAATATAATATCGCCTTATCTGAGCCCATGCCGGAAGATAACTGGGATGGTTACAAAGGGTTTATACATCAGGTGCTATATGAAAACTACCTGAGTAAACATCCGGAACCAGAAGAAGTAGAGTACTATTTGTGCGGTCCTCCTATGATGAATGCAGCGGTACTAAGGATGCTGGATGACCTGGGAATTCCCCCGGAAAACATTCGGTTTGATGATTTTGGAGGCTAAACCTGCTGGAAAAAAATTATAAGCAAAAGGGAGAAAGTTTGAATTTTCTCCCTTTTTTTGTGTGTAAGGAATTATTGATTGGCTTTCTATGGATTTGAAATTATTTTTTTCCCCGGTAGCGGAGCAGGTTTATCAGGATATTAAGGATGTTCGCTCATTTTATAAAAGCATTAGTGTGTTTACCGAATTAATGCCTGATTACCAACAGGCTGATATCGCCCTGATGGGAGTGCCGGAAGATCGTGGGGCAGGTTTAAATGCAGGTACTGCTAAAGGAATACAGGAGATCAGGCATAAACTTTACCGCCTGAAAAAAGGAAATGGTCCTTATAAGGTAGTGGACCTGGGCGATTTAAACCTGGGACATGACCTGGAACAAAGCTATGGCCGCCTTCGTGAAGTCTGTGAGCATCTGATTGGAAAAAATGTATTGCCGGTTATCATCGGTGGCAGCCAGGACCTGGATATCGCCCAGTATACAGCTTACCAGGGAATGGATAAACTGGTAAGTTTCCTCAATATCGATGCTTTTCTGGATCTGGAGGATCAGGATCAGGCCAGCTGGAATCAGAAACATATCAATCGTATCCTGCTGCACGAGCCAAATTTTTTGTTTCATTACAGCCATCTGGCTTATCAAAGCTATCTGGTAGACCAGGAACGACTGGAGATCCTGCAAAAAATGTACTTCGAAATGTTCAGGATCGGGGAAATAAGAACTAACTTCACAGAAACAGAACCTATCATCCGGGATGCAGACCTGATCAGTTTTGACATTACTGCCATCAAATCCAATGATGCACCAGGAAATGCTTTAGCCCAACCATTTGGCCTGACCGGGGAAGAAGCCTGCCAGGTTTGCTGGTATGCCGGATTAAACGAAAAGCTCAGCTCTATTGGCTTTTATGAGTATAATCCGGATCACGACGATCCTTCCCGTAAAACAGCTTCAGTGGTAGCCACCATGATCTGGTATTTTATAGAAGGTTATTACCAACGGAAGGATAACCTGGATTATAAAAGCAATAATTACTTGAAATATGTGGTTTCTCTTCCAGCCAAACCAGGCACTCTGGTATTCTATAAAAGTAAATTAAGTGAAAAATGGTGGATGGAAATTACCTCAAATTTGTCCAGATCAAGATATGGGCGCAGCTATGTAATTCCCTGCGGTTATAGCGATTATGAAACCGCCACCCAAGGGGAAATCCCTGAACGTTACATCAGCGCCCTGTCCAAATTTATTTAATGCCGCATAAATCAAGCCTTTCGTATATGATTTGATAAGTATAATTGGGACAATTATGCCTGCTTTCGTAAAGCAATACTGGACGTATGGAGGCGATCATTATAGCAAAGTCAGGAAAAGCTGACTGATGATAAAGAGATTTCCATTATTCCTGTATGGAAATTCTGGCTGAATCATCCCACCTGATCGCGGCAGGGGAATTTTTATGAGGTTTTACATCTTCGGACTTTATCTTCCTTTTCAATCCAAATACCGGCCCAAGCAGAGGCACCCTTCTGATTAAAAATTCATAAATCAGCCAGGAAATACTGAATGTACCCACCACCAGGATCAAAAATTTAGGAGCCAAACCAATGGTCCACTCATAGATAAAATAGCCGATGACTACCGTAACTGTTTGATGAAGAATGTAAAAAGGATATACCGCCTGGTTGCAATAGGCTAAATATTTACCCGGGCGTTTCAGGTATTTTGCAGCATAACCTAAAATAGTGATGATCCAGGTCCATAGATTAGCCACCTTGAGCAAAGCTTCGGTAAAATGCACCAACAAGCTATCCTGCAGAAAAAGCCAGATGATCATTAAACTGGTAAATGTTACTATACCTAATAGCAGCGTTTTGGCTTTGATTTTATCAACTACCTGCCAGAATACCTCCTTTACCTTGATCAGTAAAAATCCATAAAAGAAAAGCGTAAGGCTGCTGACAAAATTGAACCAATCCCATACCAGGTTATGGGTAATTTCAAAAAATGGTTCAAGCAATGCCTCATACAAATACAGCGGAATGATAAAATAAAATAAAAACCAGGGATTTGCCTGTAATGATTTTTTGATCCGGTTTAAAAATTTCCCATTTTCAGCAGCGCGGATTTTCAGGAACATAGGGGCCAGCACTAGTGAAAAAACCAGCAGGTAAGGTAAAAACCAAAGGTGGTGCCAGCTGAAGTTTCCCTGGGGGTATATGCCAGCAAATGCCTGGCTGGTGTACCAATCAACAAAGCTTCCGGAAAAACCACCGGCATAAATACGCTCCACGTATACCTGGGGAGGAACAATGATCAGTATACCGAAGATTAATGGTATTCCCAGCCTCTTCAAACGCTCCGTCACAAACTCTCCACCACTTCGATAGGCCAGGGCATAAGCAGTACCCATTCCAGAAATGAGAAAAAGAATGGGCAGCCGCCATTGGTTGATGAATAACATGGGGTAAGTCAGCCATCCATAAATAATTTGGTTCTTGATATGCCAGTCCCAGGGAACAAAGAACATGCCTACATGATAAAAAATGAGCAAGCCAAAAACTATTACTCTTAGCCAGTCAAGATCGTATCTGCGAATTTTTTCCATAGTTATAAAAATTTTATTCCAAAATTATGGGGTTGGCAGAAAGCAGACAATGCCTGTGGGGTGGATGGCAAGGTTTTGGGGCCAGCTACATGGGGTTTGGGTTAAGTGATAGACTTTGGGATGATTGACAAATCAGGAAATCATGGATTTTTGAAACAATAAAGAATTTTACTTCATTGCTTCACTGGTTGTTTTGAACAGATCCTGATAAAAGACCATTTAAAATGGCAAATTGGTATTTTCATTTCTCCCGCATCCTTTCATTAAAGTCTTTTAAATGACTGCGTGAAACAGGTACTTTGAAATCCAGGTGCTGCATTAAAAGCTGATAGCCCTGGGCATTGCCTTCAATGTTTTGTATGTACTTGATGTTCACTAAAAAGGAACGATGGGTTTTTTGCAGAAAAGGGTAATCTGCCAATTGTTCATTTAAAGTTGACAGGCTGATTCGTTTCACCAGCCGGATCAATTTTTCATTCTGCAACAGATAAAACTCTACATAATTACCCTCTGCTTTGGCACAAATCAACTGGTCAGGTATTAATTCAAAGTCATCGGATCTGATATGAGTAATGATCAGCTTTCTGGTTAAGCTCCCTAACTTATCAGGCAATTCTAATTCTTGGGCTTGTTGAGAATGACGGCGGGTAAGCCAGTTGATATTGATGAAGAACACTAAAACAAAAATCACCGCACCGGATAAATAAGCATGCCATACTTCCTCCCATAGCAGTGACAATTCCCGGTTGTAGGGATTATCATAAATGATATCGCGAATAGCCCACTCTCCAAGACCTATTAGCAAAAGTAAAATAGCTATGGTAAGCATTTCCTTATAAACTTTCCAATCATCTTCATTAATATACCGGCTAATCAACAGAAAGTACAACAAATAAATGATTGCCGCCACACCTACATGGAACAAACTGATAATGGCATAGCTGAACTTATGCTCTTCGGGAGTACGCTGAAAAGGGATGAGCAAATATTCAAAAAGAAAGCCTACTAATACAATCAAAAGTGTGATACGCCAAAGTGATTTTCCCTGGTGGTAAAAAGGATATGGTTGCCTTAAAAAATAGAGCATGTGCTAAGTTTTGTCTTAAAATTAAATAATTCACCAGTTGATTTTAGCACAAAAATAAAATTAGTGGGGAAATAATGGCTTCAATAAACTTTCCGGAATGATAATTTGGCTGGAATTGTTATTATTGTACAGCTATGAAAAAGGTAATTGTTATTTTGCTCGTTGTCGCTCCATTTTTAGCCGGAGCCCAAGTGCCTTTTCACAAAGGTGTCAATCTGACCAATTGGTTTCAGGCCCCATCTGCTCAACAGGTTCAGTTCACCCGTTTCACCAAACAGGATTTTATCAATATCAAAAGTCTGGGTTGTGACGTAATACGTTTACCCATCAACTTGCATTACATGACTGATGGCAGTCCGGAATATTCCATTGACCCCCTTTTCTACGAATTTATGGATCAGGTAGTTGAATGGGCAGAAGAATTGGAAATACACCTGATCCTGGATAACCACACTTTTGATCCTGCAGTGGATACCAGTCCAGACGTTGAACCCATTCTGATTGCGGTATGGTCGCAGTTAGCAGCTCATTATCAGGACCGCTCCGATTTCCTTTATTATGAAATTCTGAATGAACCTCATGGCATAACAGACCAGGAATGGGGATCAATACAGGGTAAAGTTATTTCTGCCATCCGGCAAGCAGATCAAAAACATACAATTATCGTTGGTGGGGCAGGATGGAACAGCTTTTATAATCTGCAATATCTGCCCCATTACCAGGATGACAACCTGATCTACACCTTTCACTTTTACGATCCTTTCCTGTTTACCCATCAGGGTGCCAGTTGGGTGAACCCATCTCTGGTACCGCTGTCGGGTATGCCTTTTCCCTACCAGGCAGAAGCTATGCCAGGCCTTCCGGCTGAACATGAAGGAACCTGGATAGAAAATGAATATTATAATTATCATCAAAAAGGCACTGTGGAGCATCTCAAGGAATTAATTGATATAGCAGTGGCATTCCGGGAAGCCAGAAATGTGCCTGTATTTTGTGGTGAATTTGGGGTATATATGCCCAACAGTCCTGCTTCGGACCGGGTTTATTGGTACCAGGAGGTAAGCCAGTACCTGACAGACCAAAACATCCCCTGGACGAGCTGGGATTATACAGGTGGTTTTGGGATTTTTGAGGAAGGTGACCTAAACCTGTTCGATCATCATCTAAACACTCCATTGCTTCAGGCTCTGGACTTACAAGTACCGGAACAAACCCCCTATGTGTCCCAACCCACCAGCGAAGGTTTTAAGATCTATGCAGATTATATAGGTCAAAACCTGGTGGAAGCAAGCCATGGAAACCATGAATTAAATTTTTATGCCACCACCCATCCCAACAATGGCAAATACTGCATTTACTGGTCTGATGCTGAACAATATAACCATATTGGATTTAACTTTGTTCCTGACCAGGACCTGTCTCAAATAGTCCACGAAAATTATGCCCTTGATTTCTTAATCAGAGGAAATACCCCCGGAAGTAAAATTGATGTGCGGTTTGTAGATACAAAAACCAGTAAGACTGATCATCCCTGGAGGATGCGATTTGTAATAGATGAAAGCCTGGTGAATTGGGATAACCAGTGGCATCATATCCACCTGCCTTTAAAAGAATTCACTGAACAGGGTGCCTGGGATGATGGATGGTTTGAGCCTGAAGGAAAATTTAACTGGGCAGAAACAGACCGTTTTGAGATAGTGGCTGAACATCAATCTTTATACGGAGCAAAATTCTGGCTGGACAATATATTCATTACTGATTACGACACAGCCAGGGTTCTAGAAACCAACATCATTACAAGTCTCAATTTACCCGACAGGCACCATCAGGTGCGTGTTTTTCCCAATCCGGCCGGCAATTATTTGTCTTTGAATTATTGGGTTCAAAGTCCGGGGAATGTAAAAATGGATATCCTGGATCTTTCTGGTCAGAAAATATTGAGCTTATTTGATCAGGATCAATTACCAGGTTTTTACCAGCAAGAATGGTTTAAATCAGACTCCAATTGGCCGGAAACGCCCGGCATTTATCTGCTTTCCTTTAAAACCACCAGTTACAGCAGGGTTTTTAAGCTCATGATCAAGTAAAAAGCCTCATCTAGAAGTCCGTTTTTAACCATAATTCTTCTGGTAAAGGCTTTGATAACCAGCTGCTTATGATCAACTCCTTGGGTAATTTTCCTGTTTTAAATGATCCTGCAGCAATTTAGCCTTATCCGCTCCTATCAGCAGCTTCAGTTGTTCGAAATCTGCATTCCTGATATTTTTAATGGACCTGAAATTTTGTAAAAGCTTGTCTACACTTTTTTTACCAATCCCTTTAATATGCTCCAGGTCTGATGAAAACGAAGCTTTGCTTCTTTTTTGACGGTGGAAAGTTATAGCAAACCGATGGGCCTCATCCCTTACTTTTTGCAATAGTTTTAAGGATTCAGATTTTTTATTGATGTGTAGTGGGATCTGATCCTCCGGAAAATAAATTTCCTCCAGCTTTTTGGCAATTCCCACAATGGCAATCTTCCCATAAATATCCAGTTCTTTCAGGGCTTCCACCGCAGAGCTAAGTTGTCCTTTTCCTCCATCTATCACGATCAGGTCAGGCAAATTTTTTTCTTCAATGATGAGGCGATGGTACCGGCGAAAGACGATTTCTTTCATGGAAGCAAAGTCGTTTGGCCCCTCAACCGTTTTAATATTAAACTTACGGTATTCTTTTTTGGCAGGTTTGGCATTAATAAAACACACCATTGAAGCCACCGGATTAGACCCCTGCAAGTTGGAATTATCAAAGCACTCTATCTGTTTGGGAAGGTTTTTCAAATGCAGATCGCCTTGCAGGGACTTCAGAATACGGATCTCACGGGGATCTTGATCGGCCACATATTTTAGCCTTTCCTTTTTATAAAAAAGGGCATTTTTAATAGAAAGATCCACCAG
Source organism: Candidatus Cyclobacteriaceae bacterium M3_2C_046 (assembly GCA_051418075.1). Taxonomy (GTDB): domain Bacteria; phylum Bacteroidota; class Bacteroidia; order Cytophagales; family Cyclobacteriaceae; genus JBPRGG01. The sequence continues at coordinate 174,004 of JBPRGG010000089.1, forward strand.
CTTTTTCTTATCCCCGATTTTGGGTTGGATAATATTCAGGTCATAGGTTTCTTCCAGTGCAACATTGGTCAATATTTCCGGGGCCTTGCTTTCATACTTGCTCCTCAGGTCAACCATCAGCAAAGAGAGAATATCTGCATCTGTTTCATTCAATTTTTTCTTTACCTCTACTGTTTGGGTAATTGTAATCGCCCCACTTTTAATCTTGAGGAAATTCACAAAGGCAGATTTTTGATCAGATACAATGGTAAAAACATCCGTATCATCGATTTTCTGATTCACAACCACTGATTTGGATTGGAATTTGTCCAGCAATTCCAACTTGATCTTAAATTCCTGGGCCCGTTCAAATTCCATCTGGCTGGCAGCCAATTGCATCTTTTCCTTGAAATAGTTTTTAACCAGGTTGATATTGCCTTTCAGAATATTCACCGCCTGTTCTACATCCTTCCTGTAGTCTTCCCCCGATTGCAATCCTTCGCAGGGGCCTTTGCATTTTCCAATATGATAATCCAGGCAAATTTTAAATTTTCCTGCCAAAATGGTATCAGGCTGAAGATTAAGCTTACAGGTTCTGATGAAGTAAAGATTACGGATCAGGTCCAGCACATTGTTCATAGCACGAACGCTGGCATAAGGACCAAAATAGGTGCCTTTTTCCGGTTCTACCCGCCTGGTAGCATAAATACGGGGAAAAGTTTCATTGGTAACGCAAATATAAGGAAATGTCTTATCATCCCTCAACATGATGTTGTATTTGGGATGATTGCTTTTGATCAGGTTATTTTCCAGCAAAAGGGCATCAAATTCAGAATTTACTATGGTAACCTCAATATGGTTCACTTCAGAAACCATTTTTTTGGTTTTCCGATCCTTATAAACTGAATGATTAAAATAACTGCTTACCCTTTTTTTAATGCTTTTGGCCTTGCCTACATAAATCAAGGTTTGAGTCTGGTCGTAAAACTTATAGATACCCGGTTTGTCAGGTAACTGCAATACCTGATCCCTGGTAAAAAAAATAGGTGTTTCCATTCCCTCACCTGCCATAGACTAGAAAATGTCTTCTTCATTTACATCATCAATCACCCGGTTTTGATCAACTTGAATAGAATCTTCCTGATTTTCTGCCATCACTGAGCCACTATTATATTTGCTGCAATCCAACTCCACGGATAACTTTTTATTTGGCCGTTTAAAAGCACCTTTTTCATAACCCAGTGCCGGATCCTCGTAAACATTCAACATGAAATTTTCCCATATGGGCATGGCTGTGCGAGCTCCCTGACCTTCGTACCAGTTTCGGAAGTGAATACTTCGTTCATCACCGCCCACCCAGGCGCCTGCTACCAGGTCTTTGGTTACGCCAATAAACCAACCATCCGAAGCATTTTGGGTGGTTCCTGTTTTGGCCCCTATCTCATTCTCTTCCCGCAGGGAGTAATCAAGCCCCAGGGCAGTTCCACCGGATTCCTGGGTAGCGCCCATCAGCATATGCAGCATCAAAAAAGCAGTTTCTTCGTTCAGGGCTTCATGAGTCTCGGGATAAAATGTATAAACATTACCACTTTTATCTTCGATCTTAGTCACAAAGCGGGGTTTGATATAGGTGCCCTGATTGACAAAAGTGCTGTATGCACCTACCATTTCATATACTGACACATCACCACCAGCTCCAAGGCAAAGTGAAGGAACAGCCTCTAAAGGACTTTGAATGCCCAGTCTTTTAGCATACTCTACTACAGTAGCCGGACCAATTTTTTTCATCACAAAAGCAGTGGCCGAATTCACCGAACGGGCCATTGCCTGCCTCAGGGTGAGTTGCTCACCGGTATATTTTCCATCGGAATTGGAGGGTGTCCAGGTGGGAGGCTCCTGGCCTGGCATGCTGAACGTAACCGGGGCATCTACCACCGGATAACAGGGAGAAAAGTAATTGTCAATGGCTGCAGTATATACAATCGGTTTAAAAGTGGAACCTGGTTGCCTTCTGCCTTGCATGACATGGTCATACTTGAAAAATTTGTGGTTAATCCCCCCTACCCAGGCTTTGACTGCACCATTATGTGGATTCATGGCCATAAAACCTGTTTGTAAAAACCTTTTATAGTATTTGATCGAATCAATAGGTGACAGTACTGTATCTTTTTCACCATTCCAGGTAAAGACCCGCATTTTTTTGGGTTTATTCATCAGAATATCAACTGAATCTGATTGTTTACCATATTTCTTGACCAGATCCCTGTATTGAGAGGTCCTGGTTGCTATATTTTCCACAAAATTCTTAATCTCCCTCCCGTTTTCATCAATCCAGGGATTTCTGCCCTCCCAATGATTATTGAAGCGTTCCTGTAACAATGACATTTGTTCAGCTACTGCATTTTCAGCATATTGCTGCATACGGCTATCCAGGGTAGTATATATCTTCAAACCATCAGCAAAAAGATCATAGTCATGTTCTTCACACCAATTAAGCAGAAAATTCCGGATCACTGACCTGAAATAGGTAGCCATCCCCTGATTATGACTTTCTACATTATACTCCAGTTCGATGGGTTGCTGCTTGATGGAGTCAGCCGCCACCGGATCTACAAAGCCATACTTTTTCATCTGGTTGATCACGGTATTTCTGCGAACCAGGGCATTGTCATAATTGTATACCGGGCTGTAACGGGTAGGAGCTTGTAAAAGACCTACCAGCATGGCAGACTCCTTCACGTTTAAACTATCCGGGTCTTTATTGAAAAATGTACGGGATGCTACTTTTATACCAAATGAATTACTACCAAAATCCACTGTATTAAGGTACATGGATAATATTTCCTTTTTGGTATAATCTCTTTCCAACTGGATGGAAACGATCCATTCCTTCACTTTATCCACATATTTTCCCAATCCATTGATCTGGTGCAGCTTGCCTTTATACTCTTCGCTACGATTGAAGAAAATATTTTCTGCCAATTGCTGGGTGAGGGTACTTCCCCCACCGGCAAAGTTGAAAGTGAGCTTGCCTATAGCTGCTCGTAACACACCTTTCAGGTCTACCCCAGAGTGATTTACAAAACGAATGTCCTCTGTAGCCATCAGGGCATTCACCAGATTGGGAGACAATTCATCAAAATCTACCTGACTCCGGTTCTCTCTGAAATATTTTCCCATCAGCACCTGATCGGCTGAGTATAATTCTGAAGAAAGATTATTTTCATCTTCAGGGTTCTCCAGCATTTCATAACTGGGAAATTCACCATACAGATCAGCAAAATTGACACTGACACTGTATATGAATATGATGCTCAGTATCAGCAAGGAAGCAAAGCCGATCCATAAACCCTTGACAATACCGTTGTAAAGGCCCTTGTTATTGGCACTGCCTGAGCCTTTGAATTTATTAATAATGTTTGTTAAAAAACGTGACATATTGGTCTAAGCCTTTGGTTGAATATAAAGTTTGAAAGTTATTCTTGGTAATTACAAAATTATAGATCTTAAAGTTCGACAAATCAGCTAACGGGGAAACTTCTTCATTATTGAAATAATTATAGAATTCTAATGCGGAATCTTTTGAACTGAACTCATTGATCATGATCATGGAATAATTATCATTCAGGATCAGGTTTGCCGTTTTCAGGTCTTCCTGTTCATAGCTTTTGATAGTTTCATTAACACTGTTGATTAACCTTTCCGAAATATTATCTTTAGGGTTGTAGACCAGGGTGAAATAATGATTTTGATCAAAGTTAAGGCTGAACTTGATCCCTTCCCTTTTCTGCATATTCACTTTGTGAGTTTCAATGGCCTGTAATAAAACCTGGGCATATTCATTGACATCACTGTTGGGATTACTCTCAATAAAATTATTCAAACTGAATTGATAATTATAAACGCCATCAACTTTCCCAGTGATCAGGATCTCCAGTAGTTTCAAATTATCAGTGAATGCATTATCGGGATATTGTTCGATCCCGCTTTTTACCAGCTTCATGGCTTGGGATAAGCTGTCTTTTTCAAAAAGTTTATAAGCCTTTTGATAGATTTGCTGCAATTTTTCACTTACCAAATTACTTTCTTCCCGGTAGTTGGGATTCAGGATTAGTTTGGCATAAATGGTATTGGGGAAATTATTGACCAGTTGATTTTTATAGAGGTTATATTTTTCCTGGTCCCCACCTTTATGGATCAGGTATAACAAATACAAAACTTCAGGTTTATATTCGGAGGCAGGAAAACGGGACAATAACTCTTCAAAAGTAAGCCCGGCATTGGCCTTTTCATTAAGCTCAAAATTATAGATATTGCCCAGGTTATAGTAAGCATGCTCAATTTTTACCAATGCTTCCTGTTGTTCTTCCGGTGTAAACGGAATGGTGGCCAGCAATGCCTCCCGATTCAATGAATTATCCTCAGCATCAGCTAAGTTTTCACCATCTCCCGGAACATTTTCAGATTGACTGACCGGATCAGAATCAAAATTACCGCCACCGGAACTTTTGCGGGAACGCCGCCAGTTATCTTCCAGCTTACGGTTACCCCATTTCCTCATAAATTCGGACTGACCAATGCTTATGGCGGAAGAATTATAAAAATACCATTGAGAACCCTGGGCTTCCTGGTCATCATTGAAAATGCCCTGATCGCCAAATTGATTATTTTGCCGGTTGGTATTGCCCCGACTGGCCACTCTTTCTCTTTCTTTTTCAGCTTTTTCCTTTTCTTTTTCTTTGTCTTCAATATATTTATCCAGATAAGCCAATAGCGAGGTGGTATCCAGGCTAGCCAGATGTAGCAAACTATCCTGTACCCTGATAGTAGTGATTTGCTCTACAAAATCGGCCAGAATTTCCTGTCTTTCTTTGATGGAAATATATTGTTCATCATCCTGGGGTAAAACACTTACCACACTATCATAATATGCTTTGGCAGTTTCATATTCCTTGAAATGATCATAATACAATTCGCCCAGACGCAGATAGGAATATCCTTTCTGGCGAGGATTACTCACACTGGAAGCAATCGAATTTTTATAATAATTGATGGCCTCAGGTACATTTTCCTGCTTCAATTCAAATTCTCCCATTTCATAATAGATCTTATCCTTAAATTCCTTGTTTTTGGAATCTCTCAGCAGGCCCCTGAAATACTTTCTCACCTTTTTCACATCACTGCCATCGGACAACTCCGTTACCTGGGCCATATTCAATTTGGTATAAAAGGAAAGCTCATAATCCGGATTACTTTTCAATGATTTAGCATAATAATTATAGGCTTCAGCATCAAAACCAAGCATCTGGTAAATTTGTCCGATAATAAAATTGATCTTGGCTTTCCCTTCCTGGTTGGTTAAAAGGGGGGCAGCAATCACCAGGTGTTTTACCATTTCATCATAATTCTCCCGGATCTGATACAGATAAGCCCGGTTCAAAGCCAGCTCTTTGGTATTTTGTTTATTCAGTTTCTCTTTCTTAAGGTAATCGGATACAGCTACCGCATTATTATGTTCATTATTATCTATGTAAGTGCGCATCAGGTCGATCAGGGCCTCATGCCTGGTGTCATCATGCTCACTATCCTTATTCACGATCTTAAATACGTCAACCGCATTTTGGAATTCCGCCTGATAATACCAACTTTTCCCTACCAATATGTAGCTATCATCCACCCACTTGCTATTTTTATGTCTTTGAATAGCTATAGATGCTTTTTTATAGCATTCCTCCAGATTTTCACTTTTGCTGTTAATGATGGCAGAATCTACCTGCGGATAAACCCTTAATACTTTATTGAAATTACGCTCCTCATTTTCATTAATAGCCTTTTCAACCTCTTTCATATGCTCCCTGGCGATAAAATAAGCATTGTAATGAGCTGTAATATTATGATAAGTCTGGCTGAAAATATTCTTTCGCTCCACCGAACATCCTGAATACAAAAACAGGCCAAACATTACAAGGAATGTAATTTGCAGATTTAAGTTTTTTATTTTCAACTTCTTACTAAATTTTTGTATTCAACGAAAAAAACGAATGACAAATACAATATTATTATACTAATTAGTTAATAATATATACTTTTGACTTAAAAGTATGAAAAAAAGGCGAAAATCAAGAAAAACACTTTCCAACAGGTTAACGAACAGGTACGTACTTATAGTTCGTAATGAAGAAAATTTTGCAGAAAAGTCTACCTTCAGCTTTTCCTATGCTAAATTAATTGTTTTCGTATTTGCCATATTTACTGTTTTTCTGTTTATCAGCCTGTATCTGGTGAAAAGTATTCTGGCCCAATGGTTTGATCCCAGGCATACTCAGCTGGAAACCAATCAAAAAATCATTGAATTGTCGATGAATGTTGACTCCCTGGCTGAATCGGTAGAAACCAAAGATCTGTTTATCCAGAACCTTCGCAGAATTATTGAAGGAGATTCTATTACACCGGCTGAGCCTCAGCAAGTGTCAAATCTGACCCCGGAAGAAAAATTAGCCTCTTTGAATGAAGATTTAAACCTAAACAGTACCTCAGCAATTGATTCTCAGTTCCGTAGCGAATTTGAACAATATGGAATTTCTTTAGTGACCAATGCCAATATTTATACCGGAGAATTACAGGAAGTCGTATTTTTCACCCCTGTTTCCGGCATCATTTCTTCTCCTTACAATCCCAAAATTGATCATTATGGAGTAGACATAGTTTCCAAAGATAATGAACCAATAAAAGCTGTAGCTGATGGTACAGTGATATTTTCAGGATGGACCCAGGAGTACGGCCATATGGTTGTATTGCAACATCGGGGTGATTTGCTTACAGTTTATAAACATAATTCTGAATTATTACAAAAAGTTGGTAATTTTGTGAATGCCGGAGACGTTATAGCAATAATTGGCAACACCGGAGATTTAACCAGCGGACCTCACCTACATTTTGAAATTTGGTATAATGGTAATCCCGTAAACCCGGAAGAATTTGTTTCATTTTAAAAAATTATATAATTTCTCATGTTCAACAATAAGCAAGAAAAAATGTCAGCCGAAGAATTAAGTAATTCCAGCAACATTGTTGGGAAAGGAACTTTTCTGGAAGGAAATATCGAGACCTTCGGGAATATCAGGGTTGAGGGGAAAATCAAAGGTAATGTAAAAAGTAAGTCTAAGGTCGCGCTGGGAAAATCATCACAGGTTGAAGGCAATATCCTGGCTCAGAATGCTGAAATTGCCGGTGAGGTAAAAGGCATTATTGAGATATCTGAAATGCTTACTTTAAAACCATCAGCTGTTATTAATGGTGATATCATTACCAGCAAAATGGTAGTAGAGTCAGGGGCAGTTCTGAATGGTACCTGCAAAATGGGTGTAACCATAAAAGAGATCAACATTGGAGAAAACGGGCAATCACAATCAAAAGAAAGTTCCCTCAAACCACCAAAATCAGAAGGAATCAAACCAAATTAGGGAATACCTCAAGTATTCCGGCCTGGCTTTTCAAATGGTAGCAATGATCCTGCTGGCTCTATGGGCCGGTATGAAGATCGATCAATGGATGCAGTGGAAGTTTCCTCTGTTTACTATTGTTTTCATTCTGGTCGCCATTGTAGCTACCTTGATTGTTGTGATCAAAAACCTTCCCAAATCGTGACGGACCTGAAAAAAAAACTTGCTTTGTACGGCCCATTTTTGGGCCTCACTATTTTTATTTCTTCGGTAATTTATCTGCTTCAGCATTTCAGGCCTGACATATTATATCATTCCATTTGGCTTCTTCTAATATATTTTCTTTTTATTACCATAATAAGTTTTAGTTTGCTTAATTTTGCGGTCAAAAAAAATAAAGGCAATATTATGCTTTATTTTTTCGGCTCTATGATCTTTCGATTTTTTTTAAGTATCATACTTGCGTTTATAGTTATATATCTGGACCGTAGCCATAGCATTATATTTGCCATAAATTTTATTGTTTTGTATTTATTATTTTTAGGATTTGAAATTTTTGCCATAATAACTAAATTGGCACCCGATTTTGGAAATAAATAGGATGATGCATTCAAAAAAATATATTTTGAAACAAGTTCATAGTTTACGATTATTTTTCCTGGCCATGCTCTTACTGTCTGTGGGGACTATATCCATGGCAGCTGAAGATCATGGAGAAGAGGCAGAAGCATTTGATGCAGGAGAAATGATCCTCCATCACATAGCGGATTCTCATGAATGGCATTTCTGGGAAGGTGCCACTTTATACTTGCCGGTCATCCTGTACTCTGAAAAGAGCGGTTTTGAAGTCTTTTCTTCCTCTAATTTTTATGATGACCTGCATGAAAATGTTTCATATCGGGGATTCAGGCTGGATCATGGTGACATTATACATGTGGATGGCACAGCAGATGTTTATGATTTTTCCATCACCAAGAATGTATTTCAGATGTTTCTGAGCGTAATCCTGATGTTTTGGGTATTCCTTTCCATGGCTAAACGCTATAAGAACGACCCAAACCGACCTCCAAAGGGAATTGCAGCTTTTTTTGAACCGATTGTAGTTTTTATCAGGGATGATGTGGCCAAACCGAATATAGGCCCGAAATATCAAAAGTATCTACCTTACTTACTTTCATTGTTCTTTTTTATTTGGTTTAATAATGTCATTGGATTATTGCCAGGAGCAGCCAATGTCACCGGAAACCTGGCTGTAACCGGCGTATTAGCCATCTTTACCTTCATTATTACCCAGGTAAGCGGTACCAAACATTACTGGAACCACGTTTTCAATACCCCGGGAGTTCCCTGGTGGTTGAAATGGGGTATTCCCATCATGCCACTGGTAGAATTTATAGGTTTGTTTACCAAACCATTTTCATTGATGGTCAGGCTTTTTGCCAATATTACTGCCGGACACATCATTATCTTAAGTTTATTTAGCCTGATCTTTATATTTCAAAGTATTTATGTGGGACCAATCAGCGTGCTGTTTGCCACATTCATGAACTTCCTGGAATTATTTGTAGCCTTATTGCAAGCCTACATATTCACCCTGCTCTCGGCCATGTATTTTGGCGGAGCAGTGGAAGAACACCATGAGCATGAAGAAGAAGCAACTGATCAGGCTTTGGTATAATTTGTAACCATTTTTAATTTATATATAAATAGTATCACTATGTTGAATGTGTTAAACTTGATTTTACTGGATGTTGGATTGGCTATCATGGGTGCTGGCATAGGTGCCGGCCTGGTTGCATTAGGCGCAGGCTTTGGTATCGGCCGGATTGGTGGACAAGCCATGGAAGCGATTGGACGTCAGCCTGAAGCAGGTGGAAAAATCCAGACTGCCATGATCATCTCTGCTGCACTTATTGAAGGTGTGGCATTATTTGGTGTGGTAGTATGTCTGCTGATTGCCCTGAATGTGGCAGGAGCAGCCTAAAATGACAGTCTGTCCATACATTAGGTAGGACAGACTTTTTTTTGATATTAATAATAATGATAAATATATGGAATTAGTAGTACCTGATATTGGATTGATCTTCTGGCAGACAGTTACTTTCCTGGTGGTTTTATTCTTATTAAGACGCTATGCCTGGTCTCCCATTGTAAATGGTTTAAAAGCCCGGGAAAGCTCTATTGAAGAAGCTTTGGGCAAAGCCAATGCGGCCCGTCAGGAAATCGAACAATTAAAAGGGGAAAATGAAAAATTGCTGCAGGAAGCCCGGCTGGAAAGAGAAAAAATACTAAATGATGCCCTGGGTGTAGCAGAAAACATCAAAGAACAAGCCAAACAGGAGGCTGCCCGGATCACAGAAAAAATGATAGAAGACGCACGGGTATCCATCAATACAGAGAAGCAGGCTGCTCTGACCGAAGTAAGAAACCAGGTAGCTAATTTATCCTTACAGATTGCTGAAAAACTGCTTAGACGTAATCTGAGCAACCAAAAATCCCAGCAGGATCTGGTGGAGGAGTTTATCAAGGATTTGAAGGTCAATTAATATGTCAAATTTTAAAGTTGCATATCGTTACGCCAAATCCTTGTTGGAGTTGGCCCGGGATAAAGGTAAGCTTGATGCGGTGAACCGGGATATGGTGTTGTTTTCCCAGGTATGTCAGGCTAACCGGGATTTTATGCTGATGTTAAAAAACCCGGTAATCAAACATGATAAAAAATATAAGATCCTGGTTTCCATTTTTAAAGGCAAAATAGATGACCTGACCCTGGCAATATTTGAAATTACCACCCGAAAAAGCCGGGAAAACCTTTTACCGGAAGTGGCCAGTGTTTTTCATAAAGAATACAACCAACTCAAAGGAATAGCCGAAGCTTCATTAACCACCCAGTTTAAAATCGATGAGCCTTTGCGAAACCAGTTCCGGGAAATTATAAAGGACATTTCCGGTAGCAAGTCGGTGGAGCTTTCTGAAAAGACTAGCCCGGAATTGATCGGTGGCTATATTCTCAAGATTGGGGATAAGCAAATTGATGATTCCATCAATACCAAATTAAAAGAATTAGCAATATCTTTAAAATCATAAGATTAAAAGTAAAAAAATAATGGCAGAAGTAAGACCAGATGAAGTTTCAGCAATATTAAGAGAACAATTATCCAGTTTTCGTACTGAAGCTGAATTAGAAGAAGTAGGCACTGTATTACAGGTAGGTGATGGTGTTGCCAGGATATACGGACTATCACAAGCTCAGGCTGGTGAAATTATTGTTTTTGAAAATGGAGTCAAAGGCCTTGTGCTCAACCTGGAAGAAGACAATGTTGGTGCTGTATTATTTGGTGAAACCCAGGAAGTAAAAGAAGGTGATACAGTGAAAAGAACCCGTACCATTGCCTCCCTTAAGGTGGGAGAAAAGATGACGGGTCGTGTAGTAAATACGCTGGGCAATCCTATCGATGGTAAGGGACCAATTGGGGGTGAACTCTACGAAATGCCTCTGGAGCGAAAGGCTCCTGGTGTAATCTTCCGCCAACCAGTGAACGAGCCACTTCAAACCGGACTAAAAGCTATAGATTCAATGATCCCGATTGGTAGAGGTCAGCGGGAATTGATTATTGGTGACCGCCAAACCGGAAAAAGCGCTGTGGCTGTTGATACCATCATCAATCAGCGGCCATATTTTGAGCAGGGTAAACCTGTTTATTGTATTTATGTAGCCATTGGCCAGAAAGCTTCTACCGTAGCCCAGATCGTATCAGCCCTGGAAAAGCATGGTGCCATGGAATATACCATTGTGGTTGCTGCCACAGCTTCTGATCCTGCTCCCATGCAGTTCTTCGCTCCCTTTGCCGGAGCTGCCATTGGAGAATTTTTCCGTGATACCGGACGTCCGGCCCTGGTAATATTTGATGACCTTTCCAAGCAGGCAGTTGCCTATCGTGAAGTATCGTTGTTGCTTAGAAGACCTCCGGGAAGAGAAGCCTATCCTGGAGATATCTTTTACCTGCATTCCAGATTGTTGGAAAGAGCAGCAAAGATCAATGAAAATGATGCCATTGCCCAAAACATGAATGACCTGCCGGAGTCTATCAAACATATGATCAAAGGAGGAGGTTCTCTGACTGCGCTTCCCATTATTGAGACCCAAGCAGGAGATGTTTCTGCCTATATCCCTACCAATGTGATCTCTATTACTGATGGGCAGATATTCTTGGAATCCAATCTGTTCAATTCAGGGGTAAGACCTGCTATCAATGTGGGTATTTCCGTTTCCCGGGTAGGTGGATCAGCTCAGATTAAATCTATGAAAAAAGTGGCTGGTACTTTGAAACTGGACCAGGCCCAGTTTCGTTCTTTGGAAGCTTTTGCCAAATTTGGCTCAGACCTTGATCCGGCCACCAAAAGAACCATCGAAAGAGGACGCAGAAATGTAGAAGTTTTAAAACAGCCTCAATATTCTCCGGTTCCGGTAGAACAACAGGTAGCCATCATTTATGCATCGACCAATGGGTTTTTGGATAGTGTCCCACAGCATAAAGTAAAAGAGTTTGAAAAACAATTCCTCAGTATCATGTCTTCAGAAAATCAGGACGTGCTGGATGAATTGAGAGCCGGTAAATTTAACGATGACATCGCCGATAAAATTAAAAAAGTAGCTTTGGAAGTGGCCAAAGGATTTGTAAAATAAGCTAAAGCAGCCGATTAAATGCCAAATTTAAAGGAAGTAAAAAACCGGATCAATTCCGTTATTTCTACTCAGCAGATCACTAAAGCTATGAAAATGGTGGCTGCATCTAAATTACGTAGGGCTCAGGACATGATTTTTCAGCTGCGCCCTTATGCAGAAAAGCTTTCAAACCTTCAAAAAAAGGTGACCGCCGGATTAGATGAAGAGTCCATGTTGTCTACCTATACCCTGGAAAGAGGTGAAGAGAATATCCTGTTGGTAGTAATTGCTTCAGACCGGGGTCTATGTGGCGCCTTTAACAGCAATACCTTTAAATTTGCCCTGAATGTTATCAATTCAGAATATCAGTCTCAGCATGCTGCCGGCAATCTCCATATATTTCCGGTAGGTAAAAAATCTGTGGATTTCTTTCGTCGCCGGAATTTCGTTTTGGTGAACGAATATTCCGATCTGTTTACGGATGTGACATTTGATGGGGTAAAAGAAGCAGCCGAATATATCATGCGGGCTTTCAGCCAGGGAACCTATGATAAAGTAGTTTTGATCTACAACGAATTTAAAAATGCTGCCACCCAGGTCCTGCAAAATGAGCAGTTTCTTCCCATTGCTGTGGATGATACCGAAGATGTCTCCACTTATCCCACTGACTATATATTTGAACCTGATAAAAAGGAATTACTGCTGGAATTGATCCCTAAATCTCTTAAGATCCAGTTCTATAAAGCAATCCTGGAATCCAATGCCTCAGAACATGGAGCCAGAATGCTGGCCATGGATCAGGCCACCGAAAATGCCGGTGAAATCCTGAAACAATTGAAGCTAACCTATAACAGAACCCGTCAGGCAGCCATTACCCGGGAAATCCTGGAAATTGTGGCCGGAGCTGATGCGCTTTCACAGGATTAACAACAAACATCGGGTCCAAACAAAAATGAGCCGCCTATTCTTTTTATAAGAGTAGGCATTTTTTATGATAAATTTTCTAAAAAAATTAGCTGACTGGCAAATCTATATTGCCCTGGCTGGCGGTGTTTTTTACTGGACCGGCTATATGCTTTTAGTTCAAAAGTTTGCCTTTCCCCCTCCTGACAGGTTGTTCTTTGTCACATTTTCCACTTTTTTTATATATAATCTGAATCGTAACTCATTCTTACATCAGGGTTTGCAATTATTTTTGGTGTTTTTTCTTTTGACCCTGACTGCTTTGTTTTTTCTGCCCTGGGATGAAGTGATTTTTTTATTGCACCTGGGTCTGATTTCTTTGCTTTATCACAACCCCTGGCATTCCAAAATCAGTTTAAGAAAAATCCCTTACTTAAAGGTGTTTGTCATTGCTTACATCTGGGCTGCCAGTTCGGTTGTATTGCCGGTTTTTCATATAAACACCGAACCCCTGTTTTCAGACATATTACTTATTTTCCTGGCCCATTACATTTTTATTTTTGCCCTGTCCCTGATATTTGATTTGAAAGATGTCGCATATGATCAATCCGCTCAGTTGGTCACAATGCCTTCCCGCTGGGGCAGGTTTTACACCAAAGTGCTGAGTATTTTTTTGTTGTTGCTGTTTGGCATCCTGCTATTGATCTACCAGGCTCACCTTTATCCGGTGATCAGCCTTACCCTTCTGAATATCATTGCATTATTGACAGTTTCATCTCATCGGTCCAGGCACTTTTATTACCTGGTAATTGACGGATTGATCATCATGTATTTTTTAGTTGTAGCTTTGGTGCTTTACCAGATTTAGCACTGGCCAGGTTTGCCCGGAATCCAGCTGATGATTTACCTGAAAAAGTAATTTGAAAATATCAGAATTAATTATTTTCGTATAACTTCCGGCAATTCCAACGTTTCTAATAAACCAGTCGTCTACTATATGAGCTATAATTAATTTATGAGAAAAATTTATGCTATAATACCATTAGGGCTATTTGTTTTATTTATTTGCAGTTGTACCAAGGATGAATTGACCAAGCCAGCAGATGTGACCTTTAAATTTACCATGAATACGGAAGGTTCCAATCAGGGTAAAAACCTGGTATTTAATGAAGGTACTTGCGCTGTATCATCCATTATATTTGATGGCACCCGGGAAGACGGGCAGGACTATTATTTTAATGTGGATTTTGAGCAACCGGTAATTGCTTTTCTGCACAGCGGAACAACTTCAGATAAGCTTGAGTTCAACGTTCCTCAGGGAGTTTATGAAGACATAGACCTGGAAGTTAAGCTGGGAAGCCAACAGGAAGGTTTGACTTTTAAAGGCTTTTATTATGATGTTCATAACCGGGAAATTCCGGTAATCTTTGAATATAACTTCAATGATAAACTGGACCTGAAAGGAAAAGATAAAGAGAAAAATAAAAAAAATAAACCTAAAGCAAATGAGGTTGTGATCAAAAAAGACCAGATCAATAATGCAGAGATCTTCTTTGATCAGTATGAAATGTTTCAGGTAATAAGCCAGTCACGTATGCTGGAAAGTGCAGACCTGGTGGATGTAGACGGAATACCTACCATCATCATTTCAAAAGATCATAATGCAGTGATCTTTAAAAATGTGGTGAACAGGATCGAAAGGTTTACCAGTGCACTGTTTCAATAAATTTCCAGCTAGGCTTTCAACATAAATGGGTCAACATATATCTGACAAAGAGTTAATTCAGAAATGCATCGGGAATGAAAGAAAGTATCAGGAAATACTTTATCGGAAATTTGCCGGAAAGATGTATGCCATTTGCCTTAGCTATGCCAAAGACAGGTCAGCTGCTCAGGATATTTTGCAGGATGGTTTTGTAAAGGTTTTTCAGAAAATGAAAACATATAGCCAGGAAGGTTCGCTGGAAGGCTGGATCCGGAGAATTATTACCAATACAGCCATTGATTATTACAGGAAACAGGCCAGGAGCAATAATTTGCTGGAGTACGAGGATGAAAAAAACCTGGATCCCAACGAGGAAACAGTATTAAATCTGGCCGAAGTTTCAGAGATCTACGATCATCTGCAAAAATTACCGGATGGGGCCAGGGTCATTTTTAATTTATATGCCCTGGAAGGTTATAGTCATAAAGAAATTGCCAAATTATTAAATATAAGTGAAGGAACATCAAAATCTCAGGTCAACCGGGCCAGGAGCCTATTACAAAAAATGATATTAACCAGTTCAAAATAATTAAGTACATTGGACCATCAGAAGTTTTTTAAATGGTATAAACAACTGATTGAAAAAAATCAAGTGAAACCTCCCTCCAATAGTTGGGAACAGATCTCCAATCAACTGGATATTGAAGAGGTTTGGCAAAATGTGTCCGGACAACTGGACCGGTTTGACACATTCAGACGCTTTGAAAAATTTGGACTGGCCATGCTCACCTCCATTTTATTGTTATTAATACCTTTTTGGCCCAAACAAAACCATCTGTCTCAAACTGCAAAAACAGAAAATGTCATCACTAGCAATCAAGAATCAAATCACATTCCGGAATCAGCCAACATTCCGGAATCAAACCGGCATATTCCGCACAAATTGAACAGTATTTTTCCATCAGAAAACATACTGGCTAAAAGATTAGCCTCCCCGTTCAATAACAGTGTTTTTATCAAGCCTCAGGCCTGGTTACCCAGCCCTGAAAAACAAGCCACACAAATAAAAAATCTCAATCCTTTGGAAAATATCTTTTTAAAAAATAACTTAACAAAAAATAAGACTGCTATAGTGATTAAAAAATCCGAACAACATTCAGTTGCACCCGAAGAGTCCTCTACCCCGCTATTTAATAACTACTACATTGGCTTTACCACTTCAGTCAAAAATAACTGGCTCATTAATAATACTACCATTCAGGGTCTGGACCGGTACGAGTTAAATGCAACCAGGATTGATTTTGGTAAGGAATTAGGTGTGATGGCCGGTGGCTACCTTACTGAAAAGCTGGGGGTACAATGGGAAGGATATGTCTTATCTGACATGGGCCAAAGGTATAATGAATATCTCAATGGAAAATATGTAAGACGGGAAATAAACCTCAATTATTTCAAGAGCAGTCTGCTGGTGACCTATAAACTGGGTCATAGTCAGAATATCACAACCACTGCTTCCAATATTTTAGCCGGTATTCATGGTGGAATACTGGATTCGGCCGAGGAAATCATTGATGATTTCACCGAAGATGTGTCTGATGAATACCTGGATTATGATTTAGGCCTGGTATTAGGCTATGAATACGAATTCTCTCCTTTTAAAAACATACAGCTATCATCCGGAATCCGGGTAAATTATGGTTTGATCAATGTATATTCCGGTGATGAATACATCCCGGCTGACTTCCGCTGGACCACAACCGGTTCTATCAATTTCAGTTTATCAGCCAAATACTTGTTTATAAAGGATTAAAACCCCATCCTGAACCCTGCGAAGGCATATCCTTTTCCCCAGCCTAGGACAGGGACGCTCTAAAATCATCCTCTTACAACTTAACTGAAAGAAATTACAGTTTTCTGTCTTGTTGTCCGCTGCAGGACATCTTGATATCCAAAATTGAACACATCATTTTTCGACCACTTCATTTTTAATGTACCAGAAGGGACTTTTTTTAAATTGGCATATCATTTGTAATAGCCCACTATTCGAAATTCTGACTACCATGATTAAAAACTATTTTATAGTTGCCTTAAGAAGTTTAAAAAGAAATAAATTCTACACTATAATCAATATCCTTGGACTTACTATGGGCATTTCCATAGCTTTTTTCATATTTCTGCTGGTAAGGTATGAATCAAGCTTTGAGGCAATGCACCAGGATAAAGATAATATTTACCGGGTAGTTTATTCACGAGAAAACAAGAGCGGAGTTAATTATAATGCACAGACCCCATATCCGGCCGTAGAGGCCATTAGACTAGAATATCCGGAACTGGATATAGTTACCGGCATACATTACGACGAGGATGTCCTGGTACATATTGATGGTCAGAAATTTCAGGAAGACTGGGTGATCTTTGCCGACAGCAATTTTTTTGAAATGTTTGATTTTGGTCATGGTACTAATTTGGTAATTGCTGGTGATCTGTCCAGAAGTCTGGCCGAACCTGGATTTGCGGTATTATCAGAATCCCTGACCAAAAAATATTTTCAGGACAAAGATCCTTTAGGACAAAGAATTAAGCTTCGTAATCAATTGGAACTGGAAGTTGGAGCTGTGATTAAAGACACTCCGGTTAACACACATTTGCGCTATAATCTGATGGCTTCCCTGCCTTCTCTCAACAGGGAATATACGGATTATCCCCTGGACAACTGGAATTTTGTCACTTCAGGATATACCTACCTGAGACTACCCTCCGGTTTATCTCCGGATATTTATAATCAAAGATTTAGACAACTGGTGCAAAAAAATTATCATGAAGATGTTTGGGACGATATCACCTTTTCCCTCCAGCCTTTGTCCGATATCCATTTCAATTCCACCTTTCAGGGAGGATTATCCACCCATATCATCAACAAAAACTATATACCTGTACTGATAGTCATTGGAATA
This sequence comes from Candidatus Cyclobacteriaceae bacterium M3_2C_046, assembly GCA_051418075.1. Classification (GTDB taxonomy): domain Bacteria; phylum Bacteroidota; class Bacteroidia; order Cytophagales; family Cyclobacteriaceae; genus JBPRGG01. Next base: position 191,653 of record JBPRGG010000089.1, read on the forward strand.
TTTATCATTTTAATTGCCTGCATCAACTTTATCAATTTATCTACAGCCATGGGTTTGAGAAAAAGCAGGGAAGTGGGTGTAAGAAAAGTACTGGGCGCTCTGAAATTTAATTTGATCAAACAGTTCACCGGCGAAGCTTTTATTCTAACATTTTTTTCCGGTTTTCTGGCCATGCTGATTACTTTGCAAATTATACCAGCCATTAATCAATACCTGCAACGGGAAATTCTTTTTCAACCCTGGCAGGATATTTATCTATGGCTCTTTTTAATAGGCTTGCTGGTCCTTGTCAGTCTCCTGTCTGGATTATATCCTTCCATGGTTTTATCCTCCTATCAACCAGTCCAGGCGCTCAAAGGAAAATTGAATCACCCGGACAAAAAATCCCTGTGGCTACGACGTGGATTAGTGATATTTCAGTTCTTTATTGCCCAGTTACTGATCATAGCTACAATCATCATCTTTCAGCAAATACATTTTATCAAAAATAAATCAATGGGTTTTAATAAGGAGGCCATCATTAATGTCCCGCTGCCACTAAACGACTCCTTAAAAACAAGCTTGTTTAAGAGCAAACTGGAATCCGAAAATACAATTCAGGCCTTAAGCTTAGGCTTAGGTGCCCCTTATTCAGATAATTTAATGGTTACCCCCTTCCGCCAGGTCAATGCACCAGAAGATGAGAATTACCTGGTTTTTATAAAATCTGCTGACCCTGATTACCTGAAGGTATATGGTTTAAACCTACTGAGCGGTCGCTGGCTGGCTCAAGGGGATTTTCAACCAGAGCCAAATCATTTGAAATTTGTAGTAAATAAGGAATTACTGAAACAATTAAATATTACAGATGCTGAGCAGGCTTTGGGCACCATCCTTACTACCGGAATGGGCGGTCGTTCCGGCGAAATTGTTGGTGTGGTAGATGATGTTCATGTGACTTCCCTGCATGAATCGGTAAAACCTGTGCTGTTCACCTACTTCCCCGACATTTTTGTTGAAGCCAGCATTAAATTATCTCCGGGTAATTATACTGATGGAATTACCGCCATTCAAAAGGTCTTCCATGATATCTATCCTGACTATATTTTTCAGTATGATTTTCTGGATGAAACCATTAAAAACCTTTATGAAGAAGAAGAGCGGACCTTTGGTCTGATGCAGGTTTTTTCCCTAATCGCCATCCTGATTGGCTGTCTGGGATTGATAGGGTTAATAATGTTTATGGTAAAACACAAGCAAAAAGAAATCGGATTAAGAAAAATGTTGGGGGCTTCAGTAAATAATATCATCCTGCTATTATTTCGTGAATATGCCTTTTTGATAATAATATCACTGGCATTCTCCATACCCCTGGCCTGGCACTTCTCAGGTATTTGGCTTGAAAATTTCGCCTACCGGATTAAGGTTAATCCTGTAATCTTTATTAGCGGAGGCATCATATCTATTGTCATTGCTTTTATCTCCGTGATGTGGCATTCACTGAAAGCTGCCCGAATGAACCCGGTGGATATTTTGGAAAATGAATAAGAATTCAAAAGCTTGGGGGCACACAACCCGCCCACAAGCCTGCTCCCCGGGCCACCCGGCGCCAAAGCCTGCCTGCCCGTACCACAATTCCCCAGGTTAGCCCTGCTGCTCAAGCTTGATCGAGAAAGTATAATAAGTTAAATCAAGAGCATTTCGGTCTTTGGCCGCCTCCAATCCCGATGTCTTACTTACTGATGCTGCTGAAAAACAATAGCTTTCCCATCACCTAAGTCTCTGGCTATAAATGATCTGCCATGCTATGCACCCACCCATTTAAACTGATCGGTTTTTTTTCGTTATCAAATCCCCTGATCATAAACCCGGCTACTGGTAATAAAATATTTTTTAATTCTTTCCAACCATCCCTGCCAACCCTTCGTCTTACGGTAAAGTTCTTTGTTCAATCACTATGAAACTAAATTTATCTATGAAAAATGTATTAAAGCTAATTTTAGCTTTCAGTCTTCCACTACTGCTGTTTACAGCATGTGAGGAAGATGAATCTCAACTTAGCGGGAAAGTATTGCTTTCCCTTACAGATGCGCCCATAGACGATGCTAATGTGGAAGGCGTATTTATCACCATCACCGGAATTACCTATCAGAAAGAGGATGGGCCGTGGATGGAATTTGAAGAATTTGAAGGTCCCGAAACAGTCAATCTGCTGGATCTGACTGATGGAAATTCGGTTTTAATGGGCGAATTCGAGGCCGGGCCGGGAAATTATACCGGGTTGAGATTTTTACTGGAGGCTCCGGAAAACGGACAGCAACCGAAATCTAATCCTGATTGCTATATCTTATATAAAGATGGCACTAAAAAACCATTGTTTGTACCCAGTGGGGCACAATCCGGATACAAAACCATCGGTAATTTTGTGGTTCCTTCTAATGGTACCGTGGAAGTAACTGCTGATTTTGATGTACGAAAATCTGTGGTAGAAGCTGGTAACAGTGGTAAAACCTTGCTCAAGCCGGTAATCAGGATCATTGTCAACCATCAGGCCGGAGCCATTGAAGCCGTAGTGGAAAATATGCCGGCTGATCAGAAATTAGTAGTATACACTTATGAAGATGGCACTTATACTGATACAGAAGCCCTTGATCCTGAACCAGATCAAGTAAGGTTTGCTCAGGCTGTTTCCAGCAATGATGTCAATGAAGATGGCACTTTTATATTGCCATTCCTGGCTGCGGGCACCTACGACCTGGTACTTACCAGCCTGGATGAATTGGGGCAGTTTCAGCAGGTATTGGGTCTGGTAGAAGATATTGAAGTGAAAAGTACTGAAGTTAATAAAATTACAATTGATCTTTCTTCACTATAATTATTTTAATTTAATTTGTATAGCTGAAAAAGGGGAGTAGATTTTCTACTCCCTTTTTTATTACAATTTATTTTTCAATTCATTTATTAAGGCTATAGGCTACCACCCTATTATCAAAAAAGGTAGGCACCAATAGCAGGTTTTGATCAATAATATAATCAATATCTGCAGAATTAATTTCCTGATCACGAGTATCCAGCAACTGGGTTTTATCCCAATCCTGACTGATAAAAAACACTTCCCCCTGCCAACTGGACACAATGAAATTGCCTTCACCATCAGGAACTACCCCATCACCATGACCAATACCATCTACCAGAACTGCAACTTCTTTGGAATTCAGGTCCACCCTTTTCAATTGCTGGTCCCCGCTAGAGGCCAGCATCAGGTTACCATCCTGGTAAAACAAGCCATTAGGTCGGTTAAGCTGGCTACCTTCCACTACTACCGACACTTGGCCATTTTCCAGTTGATGAATTTTGGCCTGATCGGAATCAGTGAAATAAACCACACCCTCAGGAGAAATGGCTACATCATTTAAGAATTGAGCCCCCTCTACCGGAAATCGGTTACTGATCTCCCCGGTTTCCAGGTTTATTTCTACCAATTGATCAATATCTGTTACAAATAAAGCATTCTCATGGATTCCCATTCCTTTAGGTGCATCCAATCCGGTGGCCCATTGCAAATCTGTCACTCCTCCCTCAGTATTCATTTTTGAAATAAAACCATTTCCATCTTTGGCCCTGGGGTCCTGACCATTGATATTAGCCACATATATTACATCTCCATTTTGATCATAAAGAACCGATTCAGGAGTTTGTAAAACAGTGTCAGAAGCCCAAACCTGGCTGATCGACACCTCCTGATCCATAGCCGCTTCTGATTGCACGGAAATTGTATCACTTTCGGTGCCTGATTCATTGGCGGCCCGCTGATTACAGGACCATACCAATGGTACCAGTACTAAAATAATCCATTTTAAATTTGTCATAGTATGATTGTTTTAGGTTAAAAAAATTTAGTAAAAATTAATCAAATTATCATGAAATACCAAAATCCCCGTCAGACAACTCCTTTTATAGACTTAGCAGTTACTTTAATCAATTGCCAGGCTTTTTCAACCTGTCCCTTTTGGATCTCAGTCTGTCCAATGGACATTCTGAGGGTAAATTTTCCCTGCAGTCGCGTGTGGGTCATGAATATCTTTCCAGATTGATTGATCCGGTTCAGCAGTTGTTCATTCATCTGGTTTAGATGTCCTTCATCTGTTTCATTAGCTGGAAGATAGCGAAAACAAATGGTATTGACCAATACTGGTGCCAGCAATTCATAATCAGAATTTTCTTCCACCTGTTGTTTAAACCATTGAGCCAATTTCAGGTGGTAACGGATCTTTTGCTGCAAACCCTCCCTGCCAAAGTTACGGATCACAAACCATAATTTCAGGGCCCTGAACCTCCTTCCCAACTGGATGCCCCAATCCCGGTAATTATTAACCTGGTCATCCTGGTATGTTTTAAGGTATTCCGGTGTAATGGAAAAGGTATTGATCAGCGCCTGAGGGTCTTTGACAAAATAGGCAGAACAATCAAAATTAACGAACATCCATTTATGAGGATTAAATACAAAAGAATCCGCCATCTCTACTCCATCCGCCATCCATCTCATTTCCGGAACCAGCAATGCAGTACCAGCCAGGGCAGCATCTACATGATGCCATATATCATATTTCTGGCAGACCTGACTGATCTGCCTCACCGGATCAATTGCAGTGGATCCGGTAGTGCCTATAGCTGAGATCACGCATAAAGGAATATATCCCTGGTCCGTATCTTCGCTTATCATTTGCTCCAACCGGGCAGTAATAAGGGCAAAATCCTGATCAACCGGTACTTTTCGTAAATTCTTCTGGCCCAGCCCGGCAATTTTAACTGCTTTTTCGATGGAAGAATGGGCTTGTTCAGAGCAATAGACCATTAGCTTTTCTGGTGCATTAAAACCTTCCTGATTGATCTTAAAGCCTGTTTTTTTCTCTCGAGCGGTTAAAATGGCACATAAAGTGGCTGTGGAAGCAGTATCCTGGATCACTCCGGTAAATGTGTTGGGCAATCCAAGCATCTGGCCTAACCACTCCATCATGCGATCTTCCAGTTCGGTAGCGGCGGGTGATGTAAGCCATATCATGCATTGAGAACCTAGCGTAGCAGTAAGCATTTCAGCCAATACGGAAGGCTTACTGTTATTGGCATTAAAATAGGCAAAAAAACCGGGATGTTGCCAGTGGGTCATCCCCGGCAGGATTATATTTTTGAAGTCATCAAATATCTGATCAAATCCTTCCGGCTGATCCGGTGGGGCTAAAGGTAATTGGGCTTTGATCTGGCCCGGGTTTACAGGAGGCAAAACCGGCAGCTTTTCCACCTGGTCAAAATAATCTGCCATCCAGTCTACCAATTCATGGGCGTGTTTTCTAAATTCTGCAGTATTCATCATTATTGTTTCTTGGAAAGATTTTTTAAATTTAGGTCCACATCGGATAAGAAAATTGTTTTTTATCCTGAAATTTAATGAATTGTTCATTATGAAACGAATTCGATTTCTGATCATCCTGATAGGGACTCTGGTACTGGTTATCAGTCTTAATTTGTTACTGGTACATTTTGAGCAGCAGGTTGAGGATGGTGCCATCACTACTTTTCCCAATGCCATCTGGTTTATGATTGTCACCCTGACCACAGTAGGTTACGGAGATTTTACCCCGGCCAGCAGTGCAGGCAGAGCCATCGGATATATTTATGTATTATCCAGCTTAGGAGTGCTGGGTTTTTTGTTTAGTACCATCTCAAATAAGATATATACCATGATCGAAGAAAAAAAATTAGGCTTTTACGGCACCAACTTTGAACATCATATCATTATAGTTGGCTGGAATGAGTTCAGCCGGATGGTGGCCGATGAGATCAGCCATACGGATAAAAAAATGGCCATTATTACCAATAAAAAAGATGATGTGGACCTCATCTATGATCAATATGGCAAAGATCGGTTTTTTGTGCTCTTTTCTGAATTCAATAATCACGAATCGTTTGGTAAGGTAAATGCATCCAAAGCTTCTGTGGTCTTTGTCAGCCTGGAAAATGATTCTGATTCGCTGTTGTATATCCTGGATTTTAAAAAGAATTATCCTCAACCACAAATAGTGGTTTCACTGCACAAGTCTCAGTTAAAGGAAACTTTCCGGGCGGCTGGAGTTACCTATGCCATTGCCCGCAATGAAATTGCTTCCAAATTGGTGGCCAGTTATGTATTTGAACCTGATGTGGCTGATCTGAATATAGACCTGATCAGTACTTCCCGCCAGGAAACTGATTTTGATATTCAGGAATATAAAGTACTGGACAAAAACCCTTATGCCCATAAAAAATATATTGAAGTTTTCCTTGATCTCAAGGAAAAATATGATTGCGTTCTGATGGGATTGAGTAAAGTAAGAGAAGATACCAGGGACATCTTAACCAACCCTCCGGCTGATACCATCATCCAACCAGGGGATTACATGCTGCTAATGAGCAATGGCATTGCCAAGAAAAAAATTAGTCAGGCCTTTGGTGTAGCAGAAGGAAGAAGAAGCTAAAACAAGACTATGTTTCCGTCATGGATTTGCCCGATTTATCTGCCATAATTTTCAAATGATGAGGCTATTATTGATTCCTGTTTCGAGTAAATGGAAAGCCCCTGTCTAATCGCTGACTTTTATCTTATTTGACCAATATCAGCAAGGATTTTTAAAGTATCAGCCACAACCATTCTTTTATTTAGATTTCATTTCACATATAATTGTTTAACATTTCAAAGAAATCATTAAACAGTTCAAGACGAATTATTGACACTTGATTCCGAATTTCTATGGTTTTTACCTTAAGCCAGTGTTTAGAATTCGTAATTGATTTTTAAACCTAAATCATTTTAAAAATGAAAAAACCATTTAATCACACTTCATTATTAAGACTTTTTGCCTTGCTGCTATTAGTGCCAGCAATTGTATTTATTTCAAGTTGCGATGACGACAACGATGATGATCCTGATCCACAACAGAATGTAGTGGAGCTTGCCAGTAGCAACAACAATTTAAGTACCCTGGTTTCAGCCATACAAGCGGCTGATCTGGAAAGTACCCTGAGTAGTGGTGGTCCTTTTACCATATTTGCTCCTTCCAATGCAGCATTTGACGCAGTGGATGATGACTTTCTGAATGATCTGCTGGCTGACCAGGATCGTTTAGCCGCTGTTCTACAATATCATGTAACCAGCGGTAGTTTTACTTCTGACCAATTAAGTAATGGTCCAATTTCTACCTTACTTACTGGCGAAACGCTGAATATTACGGTATCCGGAGGTAATGTAACTATCAATGATAATGCCGGTGTTACTACTCCTAATCTGGAAGCCAGCAATGGAATTGTACATATTATTGATGCAGTACTCCTGCCGGAATCAGAGCAACTGGAACCTATTCTGGATATAGCTGCAGCTACTCCGGATCTGTCTACTTTAACCAGTGCCATTACCAGCTTTCCTGATATCGTAACTGCGCTTCAGGGAGACGGTCCCTTTACTGTATTTGCCCCCACCAATGCAGCATTTGAAAGTTTTATTGCCGGTGATGACCGCTTTGGCAGCCTGGAAGATATCCCTGATGATGTACTGGCTCAGGTTTTACAATATCATGTAGTAAGTGGTTCTGCCGTATTTGCCAATGATATCAGCGCTGGGGAAAGCAGTGTTACCGCCCTACAGGGAGAAGATATTTCCATTGATAAAGATGGAAGCACTGTTACCTTGAATGGAAATGCCACTGTAGTTATACCTGATGTCAGGGCTACAAATGGGGTGGTTCATGTCATTGATGAAGTCATATTACCGCCTACTTTACAATTGCCTACCATTGCCGGGCTACTTACGGAAGCAGGAAGTGACACAGGCGATGATGGCCTGAGTATATTATTGGATATTTTAACTGGTGATGATTATGCCGATTTGTTGGCAGCTGCATCCGATCCATCCAGTACCCTAACTGTTTTTGCACCTACCAATGCGGCTTTTGCTGCACTTTTGGCTGCATTAGGAAAGGAAAACCTGGATCAGGTTCCTGATCGGGTAGTGAGAGATATTATTGAGTATCATATTTTAGGGACAAAAGCTTTATCTTCGGATCTACAGGCACAGGAATATCCGACCCTGCTGACTGATGAAACGGTAGAAGTCACGCTTGACCCGGTACAGGTAGATGGTGCAGATGTGGTTACACCCGACAATTTTGCCAACAATGGTGTAGTACATATTATTGACCAGGTCATTTTACCCAGCTTACCTGCCACACTGGCCGGTAGTAATACCGTGGTGGAGGTAGCCTATTTCAATCCGGATTTTACCACCCTGGTAGATGCAGTTCTGGCAGCAGATCCGGCTGTACTTAGTGCACTATTAGGAGATGGTCCGGGTGGAAACGGTATTACCTTGTTTGCCCCAACCAATGCCGCTTTTGAAGCAGCTGGGATCACCAGTTTTGAAGGTGTGGACCTGGAAGCCGTATTGACTTATCATGTTGTGGATGGAAGGGCTGAATCAGGAGACCTCTCCAATGGTCAGGTAATCCCATCTTTGTATGCAGTTGATGGAACTCCCAGAAACCTGTACATCAGTTTAAATGAAAATGGTGTATTTGTGAATGGCACTACCCAGGTAGTGACTCCAGACCTGGATGGTGGCAACGGAGTGATCCATGTGATCAACAGAACTTTGTTACCTGCGGCAGGAACAGTAGTGGATGTAGCGGTTGCCGCAGCCACAGTAGATGATGAAGAAGCCAGGCAGTTCACAGCATTAGTAGCAGCTTTGCAGCGGACAGCAGAAGATGGTTCTCCGGAAAACCTGATAGATGCCTTAAATGGTGACGGTCCGTTTACCGTTTTTGCGCCCACCGATGCAGCTTTTGAGGCATTTTTAGGAGAAACGGCATTAGCTGATGTAGATATTAATACCCTGATCAGCATTTTGAAATATCATGTAGTACCAGGCCGGGTATTTTCAGTTGATCTGCCATTCCTGGGTAGCAATGAGGTAGAAACTTTGCAGGGAAATAATGTTACAATCAATGTTGCGGATCCTGTAACTCTGACTGACCAAAATGGTGACAATATGGATGCTGAAGTCATCTCTACTGATATTCTTGGCACCAATGGCGTGATTCATGTGATTGATCAGGTAATTTTACCGGAATAGTGGGTGAGGTGTGAGCACGTAAAAGGCACAGGTTTATACCTGTGTCTTTTCATACTTTTAAGATAATCCCTATCAAATCTTTAAACTTTAAAATATTCTTCCGGAAATGATTAATTTAGCAAAAGCATAATCAACTCAATATGTTTAGTATCAAGTACCGATACCTTTTTATTGTTTTGTTAGCCATATATTCCTATGTAAATATTCTTTTTACAGAGGGTCATCGGCTGCTTGATCTACCTCTGAGACCTATCTACCTATTTGGAATACTTTTTCTAATCGTATTTTTAGTCTGGGAAGGCAATCGTTTTATAGAACTTCGTTTGCTGCGTTCCGGAAAAAGATGGCCGAAAGTCCATCCCTTGATTATTCAGTTTTTGTTAAGTCTGATCAATGTAGCGGTAGTGAGTACCATTCCGCTGCTGGTATTGTTAAATTTTTTCCAGTTAAATCCGGTTAATAGTCTGATCTATTATAAACTGTCGCTTGGGTTTGGCTTTCGGGTCAATTTATTCTTAAACAGTGTCAATGCCATTGTGTATTTTATGAATGAATATAAAAAAAAGCAACTGGAAGCAGAAGAACTAAAAAAAATCAATATTGAAGCCCAGTTCGAAGCTCTTCGTAATCAAATCAATCCTCATTTCCTGTTTAACAGCCTGAATGTATTGTCAAACCTGGTATATAAAGATCCTGATACTTCTGCAGAATTTATAATGCAGCTTTCCAAAGTATACCGGTACTTGCTGTATGGCCAGGAAAAAAAGATCGTAACCCTAAAGGAAGAATTGGAATTTATAGATGCTTATATTTATTTGCTGAGTATCAGATTCAAACATAACCTGGTAATTACCAATCGGATACCAGACGATTTCAAGAACCATTATATCGTTCCGGCGGCTTTACAGATGCTGATTGAAAATGCTATAAAACATAATGTGGTTTCCAAAAAAAATCCTTTAAAAATATCCCTTTCTACCAATGGGGAGTTTATTTATGTAGTGAATAACCTGCAATTAAAATCCAAAAAAGAACCTTCCACCAGGATTGGATTAAAAAACATCAGTAAAAGATTTGAGTTTATCAGTGATAAACAGGTTGAAGTGGTTCAGGATGAGCATAACTTCAAAGTGATATTACCATTGATCAAACTATCGGAAATATGAAGGTTTTAATTCTGGAAGATGAGGAACTGGCCCGGGAACGGCTGGTAGAGCAGATAAAAAAATATGATCCCGACATTGACATTGTGGACCAATTTGACACCGTTCAGGATACCATAGAATTTTTTCAATCCGGTGGGAAAGTGGATCTGGCCTTTTTTGATATTCGCCTGTCGGATGGGATCAGCTTTGAAGTATTCGAAAAGATGGAACTGAACCAACCCATCATCTTTACTACTGCATATGACAAATATGCCCTGGACGCTTTTAAGGTCAACAGTATTGACTATTTATTGAAGCCCATTAATTATAGTGAACTGAAACAAGCCATTGATAAGTTTAAAAAGCTGAATGGTCAAGCTTTTGATCAATATTCCATCACCAAAGATGCCCTACATAACATTCTTAATACCTTTAACAGGTCCTTCAAAAAAAGATTTCTGGTCAAATATGGAGATCATATTCAGTTTAAACCGGTAGAAGAGATTGCTTATTTTTATGCTGATGGTAAAATTGTTTACCTGGTCATAAGCGGTAACCAAAGAAAATATATTATTGATCATACCCTGGAAGATCTGGAAAATAACCTGCTAAATCCAGAAAAATTTTTTAGGATTAATCGAAAGTTTATCATCAGTATAGATGCCATTTCTGACATCAAATCCTATGTAAATAGCCGGTTGAAATTGAAATTAGCTACCCCCTGTGATCAGGACCTGATCGTGAGCCGGGAAAAGGTGAATGCATTCAAAGATTGGCTCAGCTTTTAATCCTGAATATGTTAATTTTAAACATATTTCTATTCCAACTGTAGTAGGTTTATAGTAAAAATATTTTTTTTGATACAAAATCCCCCTCATAAGAAAATTTTTTATATTTAGACGGAAACTTTGAAAATATTTTTTTGTATAACGGAAACAAAATATAAAAACAACTTTTATATTGATAAAGGGACTGAGCGGGGTAAAATCAGTAAAAATTGACTACACAATAGTGGAAACTTAGAAAAGTTCAATACTATTTTGTAAAAAAAGGCATTTAATAGGCAAAATTATGCTTTTGAGTATTATATTTGCATAATATTACAATTTTTGTTGTTTAAATATAAAATTATCAAATAAAAATAATGGACTGGCGTTACTATACCAGTTTTAAATTTTTATACAAGATTTATTTATTAATTATTATTTAATTTTAACAAAAACTATAAGCCTATAATCATGGTACCAGGTGTGAAATTAGATCATATAGATCGCAAAATTCTGACAATACTTCAATCAAGTGCAAAAATAACAAATGCTCAATTATCCAAAGAAATCGGATTGTCGCCGGCCCCCACCTTAGAAAGGGTTAAAAAGTTGGAAAATGCAGGCATTTTAAAAAGCTATCATGCCAAAATCGATACTGACAAGATAGGATTGGGCGTGAGTACATTTGTACTTGTTTCATTGAAAGGACATAACAAAGAAAACATTGATGTCTTTCTGGAAGAAATAAACAAAATTGACGAGGTTATAGAATGTCATCATATTACCGGCTCAGGGGACTTCATTTTGAAAATAATAGCCAAAGATATTGGCTCTTACCAGCGCCTGATGCTGGAAAAAGTGAGTAACATCAATGTGGTTGACAATATGCAGTCAATGGTGATATTATCTACCTTCAAGGATTCCAAGGTAATGCCTATTCCTTAAGGTGGCGAAATGCTAAAGAAAAAGCTCACTACGTATAGTGAGCTTTTTTTATTTCCCGGTTACTGTTGGCCCATCCGCTTCAGGTACTGCTGGCTTAATTTTTTGTTGCTGCTGTTGAACGATCCATAAAGATGGTTTTGATGCCAAAGGATCTGTACGTCCCCATTATAGGGATCCTTTATTTGATGCAAACCCTGTTTAACTTTCTTGGCAGGCTTTTTTATAAATTCATAGTAATTTAACAACACCTGTTCAGAGGCAGCCGGATTTTTCATATCCATCATGAATATAGAGAAATTATTTCCATCTACCTTATAATCAGCCGTAATGGCTTTGTTCATAAAAGAATGACCCATAAAATTGGTTGCAATAAACATTTCAGAGTTAGGCACTTTATTTTCCTCAGGCAATTTCGCTACTTGATCGGGAAATGCATCAGATCCGGGAAGTTCTGCAGACAACTCCCGGGCCAGCTGCTTTATCTGCTCAAATGGGACCTCGTAGGAAGACAGTTTCACATAAAAATGATCTTTGACAAAATTTAAGAAACCTTCATCACCATATCCCTGAGCGCCTAAGGTCAGGAAGTTCATATCTGGTGATCTTTCCTGACTGTAAATACCAAAGGCCGAAATTGGATCCTGATGCTGATAGATCTCAACCTTCACATATTTTCCTGGCTCCTTAAAATATTCTGCTACCTGCAATTCTTTAAAATCGTAAGTCAGGTAGAGATCAGAGGCACCATTGATAAAATCAAATAAGGTTTCAGGATCAAATACCTGCACTTTTTCAGATCGTTGCCAACCATCCACCCTGGGCATTTCCCCCAAACCGGCATATATTGGGAATGCACAGGCCAGTAAGACTAACAAATTTAAAAATCTTCTCATCATTTTATTTTATCAGATTAAACTAAAAATTCTCCGGGAATATTTCTTACCCTCAAAACATCATGGATATTATTGGCTATATCAAACCCTTTGGCACATTTTACCTGGCAGGTGTGACAGTCCTGACATGGATTATCAGCCAGATTCAGGGAAATCAGCTCCTGCTGGGCTTTGGCCAGGTCTTTGTAGCCATAAGTATACATATAGGACCGCATAATATCGGGAATAGGCAATTTCTGTTGACAACCAGGCAGGCATTGCTGACAGCCCTGACAGTACAGCCCTGGCATATTCATCCCCAATTGCAGATCATTTACTTCATCCTTTTTCATCTTCAGGTTTTCCATCACAGACAAAGATTCTTCCATTTGTTCAAATGTGGTAAACCCAGGAATGGCGGTATGGATATTGGGGTTTCTCAATGCCCATTTTAAAGCAGCTCTGGCATTGACCGGATGTTTCTTTTCTTTATCCAGAAAGCCCCCCGCCATCGTTTTCATAGCCACCAGACCCAGTCCGGCCGAGGCAGCCCGCTCCAGAGCTTCATCCATAGCCTTTCTGTGTTCCTGTTTAAAATTATAGGAAGTAAGCACTATATCAAAAAACTGGCTATCTGCTGCAGCATGGATCACCTCCGGTTCATTGCTATGGGTAGAAACGCCCAGAAACCTGGCCCTGCCTTCTTTTTTTATTTGTTCCATAGCCTGCATGATGGGCTCAAATAATACAGCCTGTCTGGTCCTGAGATTATGAGAATAAAGGATATCAACATAATCCAACCCTAACCTTTCCATAGAGATATTGAATTTTTCCAGGAAAGCCTCAGCAGTAGTATCCTTGGTGAAATTACCTTCCCGATCCATGGCTTCACCCTTTATTTTGGTAGAAATAATATAGGATTTGCGGGGAGTGTTTTTAAGCAGTTTACCCAGCATTTCTTCATTACGTCCACCCTGATATACATGGGCCGTATCAAGGTGTACCACACCTGATTTCAAAGCGGCTTTTACCAGGTTGGGGTTGTCTGATCGCATTACGCCCATACTTACAATAGGTAATTCTATTCCTGTTTTACCTAGTTGGCGGGTAATGACCTTTTTTTTGACTACTTTTGACTGAGCAGGAGTGGTGGCAATCAACAATCCTGAAGTTCCCAAAGCAGTTGACTTCAGGAAATTCCTTCGGTTAACGTTTGATCCAGATTCCATAGTTTTAAAAATTATTGAGCTGAAAATGATTTGCTTTAAAATATCACTAATTCAGCCAATAATCAATGAGAAATATCAGGTTTCTTATAGAATAGAATCTTTCTAAATTAAGAAGGATTACGATGCCCGGCCATTCAGGTTTTTAAGATTTTTCTTAGGTATTTTTCCATTGGCAACTTGTCCGTTTCTGGCTTTGCCATTTTTCGTTTTACCGTTAACCATCAACTTGCGACGGGTTTCCCATGTTTTCGAAGTATCCCTATTGCCATTATCAATTTGGTTACGGATTGACTCAGAATAGGTACACCAATCCAGGTTGGTACTGTTGTTATTTTTCAGATTACCATCCAAATGCACCACCACAGTCCTTTCTTCCGGCAAAACATTGATACAGAAAGCCTTCGCTACCTCCTTATGCGGATATACGGTTCTTCTTTTGCCTTCGTCATCAATCAGGTCCAGCATAAAATAACCCTGCTCCGGATGTATCCTTTGTTTCATAATTTTACCCTGTTTTTTATTTTGGGTAAATGAGCGAATGCGACCCAGGTTTGACACCTGATATTTGGGAAAACCTTCAATAGGTTTAAAGATCTCATCCATTCGCTCTACACGATAGATTTTTTTTTCTTTTTCTAAGTTCATCATTATACACCACAATAATTTAAACTACAATTACAAAATAAATATTAAAAAATAATGAAATGGTAATTAAAAGGGGCTGATTGCCATTTAATTGATTCTACGGCTCGAATATATAAAAAAGAATAAAGATTTTAATATTTAAATCTCAAAAAATTATTACATACTTCATAAAATGCAGAAAATTAGCACATTAATTGCTTAATTAAGTCGAATTTAATCAGCCCTATATTTTGGCAGATATTTTAAAACCTTCACTAATTTTGTTGGTTCATGTAACTGTTTGAATAGTGATTGAAACAATTAACTATATAATAATGTCAAATAAGGCATTTTCTGGACAATGGGCAGGTAATAAAGAAGATTTAAATCAAAATTTATGAATTCAAAAACAAAATTTCAACTTATATTTATTTCAATATTAATCCTGATGAGTTTGGCAGGTTGTAGTCCAAACTCTCAAAACAAGCCTGAAACCATAAGCAATACTGATACTATGGAATATAATCTGATTCATTCATTTGCAGTACCTTCTGTGGCAGCCATTACCCACCTTAACTGGCAGGCAAAAGTAGATTTTGACCGGAAATTGATCACTGGGAAAGCCACCTATGCCATTACCAAAACCAAACAAGCCGAACAGTTAATTTTAGATACTCAGGACCTGGAGATTCATCAGGTTACCCTGAATAATGATGAACCTGCATCTTATACCCTGGATCATTCCAGAAGCAATGAATTTTTAGGCACTCCCCTGGTGATAGACCTGAAAGAAAATACCGGCAAAGTATCTATAACCTACACCACCAGTAATCGGGCCGAAGCTTTACAATGGCTTGACCCTCAGCAAACTGCCCAGGCTACAAATCCATTTTTGTTTACCCAGTCCCAAGCCATCCTGGCCAGGAGTTGGATACCCATTCAGGATTCTCCCGGTATACGTTTTACCTATCAGGCAGAGGTAGAGGTACCACCTGGTTTGATGGCCTTGATGAGTGCAGAAAACCCCAGGGAAATTTCACCGGATGGTAGATATTCCTTTAAAATGGACCAACCTATCCCTGCCTATCTGATGGCACTGGCGGTAGGTGAACTTGAATTCCAGTCAGTGGGAGATCGAACAGGCGTGTATGCCGAACCGGCCCTGATCGAGGAGTCAGCCTATGAATTTGCCGAAATGGAAGAGATGCTGGTAAAAGCAGAGCAATTGTATGGCCCTTACCAGTGGGAAAGATATGACCTGATCGTTCTGCCCCCCAGTTTTCCCTTTGGCGGTATGGAAAACCCAAGGATCACTTTTGTCACTCCTACCATTTTAGCCGGAGACCGTTCGCTTACTTCCCTGGTGGCACATGAACTGGCGCACTCCTGGTCGGGAAACCTGGTGACCAATGCTACCTGGAATGATTTCTGGTTGAATGAGGGCTTCACCGTATACTTCGAAAGAAGGATAATGGAAGCCATGTATGGATCATCTTATGCAGAAATGCTGGCTGAGTTGGGCTATCAAGACCTGAAAGGTACTGTAGATGAATTGAAGGAAGAAGGAAATTATGAAGATACCAAACTCTTCCTTAACCTGGAAGGCCGGAACCCTGACGACGGCATGACAGACATTGCCTATGAAAAAGGCTATTTCTTCCTGAGGTTACTGGAAAATAAAGTAGGCCGGGATAAATTTGATGCCTTTCTAAACCAGTACTTTGAGGAAAATGCATTTTCCACCATGACTACCAATACATTTATTGCCTATCTGAACCAAAATCTTTTTGAAGCCAATCAAATGGAAATTCCTCAGGAACTTTACCAACAGTGGATTTATGGGACAGGTTTGCCGGCCAATTTTCCCGAGGTAGATTCAGATAGATTTGACCAGGTAGACCTGGCCTTACAAAAGTATCAATCTGGAGTACCCGCAGCTGAGTTAAGTACCCAAAACTGGAGTTCGCACGAGTGGCTGCATTTCATCAGGATGCTGCCGGAAGATATTAACCTTACTCAAATGAAGGAACTTGACCAGGCATTTGCCTTTACCCAAACCGGAAACTCTGAACTATTGGTAGCCTGGCTTATCCATGGTGTCAAACAAAACTACCAGCAAAGTTTTCAGCGACTGGAAGAATTTTTGATCAAAACCGGGCGGAGGAAATTTCTGGTGCCATTATACAAGGAATTATCTAAATCAGATGAAGGCAAACAACTTGCAATGCGTATCTATCAGAAAGCCAGGGACAATTATCATTATGTATCGGTCAATACCCTGGATGAGATGTTGGGATGGGAAGCTTAACTTCGGAGATAGTGGTTTCTTTTTTCGGGATACATACTATACTTGTGTATTTAATCATGCCATAATCTTGGCCTAACACTATTTTATTTAACCTTTTAGCAATAAATTGCTACGAGTAGATTATTCCATTTTTAATTTAATTTAAAAATTAAATTACCAAAACCATTTTTTTTATATTAATTTTGCCGGGTAAGATCCTGGCAAGCTAAGCAAATTAATAATCAACCATCCTTACTCAAAAAAGAACACTTGGTGTAAAAAGGATTAATTTTTGCAACAAACTTTCATACTTTTCGCATAATAGATAAACATCGCTGATCGGACATAATATCGGCATAATATTTGTCAGGAATTATTTACCCCAGTACAACTATTTACTCTTTTTAAGTGTCAAAAGGAAAAAATAAAAGATATGACAACTTCATTATTGCTTACCTATCCTACCAATTTGCAAAGGTATGAAACCTGCCCCGGTGAGTTTCATTATTTTGCCGGTCATCAAAAGTTATATTTTCATCCTTCCAGGCAAGAGATCTGGATCAATTTTAATCGCAGAAATATCACACTGGAACAATCAGCCGAGATTTTGTCTGATTATACATTTATCAAAAGATCAAGTCTGATCAGTGAAAATTTTTATTCTCACGATTTGATCATTACCATAGAATCAGTGGCTGATTGTAAAGAATTGAAACAGCGATTGGCATTGTTAAACCATAATTCCAAAATATTTTCTGCTACACCGGTATTTTATCATTTTACCCACTTTGGCCAGCGCCATTATCAGATTGTGACCAATGAGATCATTGCCAAGCCTTTTTTGACAAATGACACCTTCCATCAAAAAATAAAGGCGTTGCAACTGGATGTCATTGAAAAGTCGATTTTTGGCACTTTTGTATTGCGTACCAGGTTAAACCATGGTTTTGAAGCAATTGATAAAGCCAATGAACTATACCAATCTGGTCTGATGAAATATGCTCAGCCGGACCTGATCAGACCATTGATTTTACCTAAATAATTGGGTTTGATCAGGATGTTTTTTAGTTTTAGGTAGAGAATAATATACTGATGACTAAAACATCCCTGTACATCATTCCTACCCCGATAGGCAACCTGGAAGATATTACCTTTCGGGCGGTTCGGGTACTTAAAGAGGTAGATCTTATTTTGGCCGAAGATACCCGCACTTCGGGAAAGCTGTTAAAGCATTATGCTATTCATAAACCGTTACAAAGCTTTCATATTCATAATGAACATAAGATCCTGCCCCACCTGATGGAAAGGCTGAAGCAAGGTGAATGTATGGGACTGATCACCGATGCCGGAACCCCCGGAATCTCTGATCCCGGTTTTCTGATTGTACGAGAATGCCTGCAACAGCAGATTAAAATCGAATGCCTGCCCGGAGCTACCGCTTTTATTCCTGCCCTGGTCAAATCCGGCTTTCCCACTGACAGCTTTGTATTCATGGGATTTCTACCCCATAAGAAAGGCAGACATACCCTAATGGAACAATTGAAGGAGGAAAAACGCACTGTTATTTTTTATGAATCTCCTCATCGGCTGCTAAAAACCCTGCAGCAGTTCAGGGAATATTTAGATGCGGATAGAGAATTATCTGTTTCCAGAGAATTGACTAAAGTTTTTGAAGAAACCCTCAATGGGACGGCGGAAGAGCTGTTACATCATTTTAATCAACATCCTGCCAAAGGAGAGTTCGTAGTGATTTTATCTGGTAAAAAATAAGGGTCAAGAGTATTAATAAATCATTACTTTCGTTAGCAATATGGTCTTTCAGGTTGTTTGATAGGAAAGTTTAACTAATTTTGGACCGTTTTAGGCCTATGCTTTCTAAAAACCCGGATATGAATTACAATCCATTCTTAGCCAAGAACAGGTTTAGTTTATTATTACTGGCCATTGGCAGCGGACTGATCCTTTGGCTGGGATGGCCCATAGCCCCATTTGCCTTTCTGCTGTTTGTAGGTTTTGTACCCTTATTAATTATACAGGATTATATCCAACAGGGGCAGTTTAAACGCCCCTACAGGAAGTTTTTTGGCTTAATTTACCTGGCCCTGGTGATCTGGAATGCCTGCACCACCTGGTGGGTTTACAATTCTACTTCAATAGGTGCAATTTTTATGATCCTGGCCAATGCTTTTCTAATGAGCCTGCCCCTGCTATTGTTTCACTGGACCAGAAAGGCAGCCGGAGATATATTTGGCTATCTGGGTTTCATTATTTATTGGATGGGGTTTGAATATATCCATATCAATTGGGACCTTTCCTGGCCCTGGCTCACTTTAGGAAATGGATTTGCCATGTTTCCAAAATGGATTCAGTGGTATGAGTATACCGGTGTTTTTGGCGGTACCCTCTGGGTGCTGCTGGCAAACCTGCTTTTCTTCTTTACCTTGAGTAAAAAGGGGGTGGCGGTATTCAATTTCAAATACCTGGGATTATTTATGCTGCTTATCCTGGCACCGATTCTGATTTCTAATATTATTTATTATAACTACCAGGATCAGGGAAAACCAGTAGAAGTGGTGGTACTTCAGCCAAATATTGACCCTTACACCGAAAAATTTGCCGGTACTGAAAAATTTATACCTTACCAGGAGCAGGTAAGAAGTTTTATTCATTTGTCCCAGCAAAAAATAACTCCGGAAACTTCCTTTTTGCTCTGGCCGGAAACTGCCATTGATTATACTTTTAATGAAGGATTTCTGGATGATTATCCCATACTGGATTCAATAATTCATATGAAGAATCAATACCATAATCTTTCACTGCTTACCGGAATTACTTCCTACGTAACTTATGAAAATGAATCAGAAGCACCTCCCTCCTCCCGATACCGGGAAGATATTGGCATTTATGAGGTGTTTAATACGGGCTTATTCCTGGGAGATAATGCCTTGAAGGTGACCTATCATAAATCAAAGCTGGTTCCGGGAGTGGAGATTATGCCTTATCCCAAGGTGTTTAATTTTCTGTCGGAAACCATATTTAGTCTGGGAGGCACCTCGGGAGGGCTGGGAAGGCAAAAAGAACGCACGGTTTTTTATAACCAGGATAGTATCGGTATCGCCCCTTCCATTTGCTATGAATCCATCTATGGTGAATTTATGGCCGAATTTATCAGGAATGGTGCCCATTTTATTGGGATCATTACCAATGATGGCTGGTGGGGTCATACTCCAGGACATAAACAGCATTTTCATTATGCCAAATTAAGAGCCATAGAAAACAGACGCAGCATAGCCCGATCTGCCAATACCGGCATTTCCGGTTTTTTTAATCAACGGGGTGATTATTTTTTGGCTACTGAATACTGGACCCAGGATGTGGCCCTAAAAGAGATCCTGGCCAATGATGAATTGACATTTTATACCCGTTATGGGGATTATCTGGCCAGAACAGCTACCTGGCTTTCACTGTTTATCTTTTTAGGAAGTTTGGTGAAACAGAAAATCAGGTAATTGATGGTCGAGTGGGTATACTACTCACTTTTTGAACTTTATACTAATTATTCATTTTTAACTAAATATTATGCTTGAACTATCAAATTTAGTCACTGAAGTAGTATCATTGTCCCGGCAGGTAGGCGCTTTTATACGCCAGGAAGGCCGTAATTTTGACTGGTCTAAGGTGGAACAGAAAAATCGCTTCAATGACCTGGTTTCTTATGTAGACAAACAGGCTGAAGAAAAATTTGTACAAAAACTGAAAGAATTGCTGCCTGAAGCGGGCTTCATCACAGAGGAAGATACTACTGCAGGTCCGGCAGATCTGTATAACTGGGTGATTGATCCGGTTGATGGGACCACCAATTTTCTGCATGGACTGCCCCTTTTCTGCACCAGTGTAGCGCTGATCAAAAACCATGAGATCATATTAGGGGTGGTATATGAGATCAATCGGGACGAATGTTTTTATGCCATTCAGGGAGGGAAAGCTTATTGCAATGATCAGGAGATCAAAGTATCTCAATTGTCCCAACTGGATCAGGCTTTAATTGCCACTGGTTTTCCTTATGCTGATTTTGAAAAAATGCCGGCATACCTGGATATCTTTAATCATTTTATGCGTAATTCACATGGTTTAAGAAGACTAGGCAGTGCTGCCGCAGATCTGGCTTATGTAGCCTGTGGCAGACTGGAAGGATTTTTTGAATTCAATTTAAGTTCCTGGGATCTGGCTGCCGGTGCCCTGATAGTGAAGCAGGCAGGAGGAATTGTCACGGATTTTAAAGGAGGGGATGATTATCTGTTTGGACGGCAGTTGGTAGCAGGTAATGCAGCCCAGCCAGCTATGTTAAAGGTGATACAGGACCACTGGTATAAAAACGAATAGCCGGGAAACCAAGTAAGGCTTATACTTGTTAAAGCTTTTATGATACAGGATATTATTGTTTGGATGTTCTTTTTCGGTGCGGTTGCTTTTTTAATTGCCAGCCTCAGAAAGCAATCTAGTGGCAGTTCTGTTTGCGCTCCTAATTGTAAGGCTTGTGGCAAAATTGACTTTAAACAAATGGAAAACAAAATTAAAACGGATTCTAAGCTTAATCAATAACTCCTATTGATCATGTTATATTACCGAATTATTTATTGATTTGTTTAATTTATGCGTTGTGGTTTATAAATTTTCAATCACAGAGTATGAACAAGATATACAAAAGGTATATACGGAGTATATAGGAATATAAAAAATCAACCTCTCCCAGTTTGGAGCTTGGGATTGTTTCATTAAAGGAACCTCTTCAAGGTTTCTTTAATCTACTTTTTCCCGTTAGCACTGAACAGACAATGGTTATGTTCCTATCAGCCTGTAGCGGCCTTCAGGCGGATCAAAGAATTCAGTCCCTAATAACCCCTAAACCTCCAATCCCTTATTACGCTGATTTCTAAAATCCTGATAACGGCGATAGGAAGAAATACCAAAGCCAAACACTAACAATAAAGTTCCTGTCCAAAGCAGGTTGATCATTGGTTTTTCCATTGCTTTCAGAATAATGTAATCTCTTTGGGTAGTTTCCACGCCCACGGTGAAATCGTTGGTTTCCGGATGAACATTTAAAAAGGTAAATTTAAATCCCAGGTCGGATACCTGGTCAGGAATTCTGCCCACCATCCGGTCCTTGATCAGGTAAATGGGTTCCGCTGTAAAATTCTGATCTTTGCCTAATACCTGAAGTACTGCTTTCACTGCTACATCTCCGGTATCCAGTTGTATGTTGGAAAGATCTGCTACCCGCTGTACACCGGCCAGCTGAACAATGTAATCTTTCACGAAAAAATTATCTCCTGCTTTAATTTTATGCTCTTCCATTTCACTCCACTCCACCGGCTGTTCAGGATCCGGTATAGATGATACATGGGTGTACAAATCCTGGTGTAAGTCAATTTTAATATCTGGTGAGGCAATCAGCCCCATGTTAGGATTCACCTGAGCCCTGGGATAAAGATGAAATTTTTTCTGATTTACCTGATTTTTAAATACTACTTCATAGTAAGTATTTTCCGGATAAACCCTTAATGTATCTCCGGGCATATAATATACCTTATTTTTCCTGGTGATTGTATCCAGTGCCAATGCTTTGTAAGGATCCTCCAGCCCAAATACTTTTTCTTTATCAATTAAACCCGGAACACCTCTGGCCTCAATCTTTTGTCCAGTATATTTTAATTCATACTTATTCATATTAATAGGCTCGTTGAGCCATAGCAAAACATTATTTTGATTCATTTCCTCAGAAAACTCCCTGGAATAGAGCTTGCCGCTGGTGTTTTCCGAGATGATGGTGGAATAGCCAGAGGAAAAAAGGATTCCCAGTAACATCAGCGCCACCCCCATATGGGCAATGGAACCTCCGGATAACTTGGTACTGGCTTGATTTCGGAAAAACTGCAGGATAAATTTTCCATTAGCTACTATGGAATAAATAGCCGCTGTGAGTAGCAAGATATACTGGATAGTAGTGATCCGAGCCAAAATCACCACCAAAATACTGATGATCAAAGTTATCACTATGGGTACATTCAGTTGTTCCCACAGATTTTTAGTATGCATTTTTTTCCACCAGAAAAACTGACCCGTACCGGATAATATGGCCAGACCAATGGCAAACCAAAGTTGAAATTTTGTATAAAACAATACCTGATCAGCCGGGGGAGCCATATTGGATTCAATTCCCACATTATTAAGAATGCTGTTTATCACAGGGAAAGAAGTAGGGAGTAGTACCTGGAATCCCATCAGTGCTAAAACTGTAACTCCCAGAAATACCCAGAAATCGCTGGAATACACCGACAATTCTTTTTCAGTGGTCGGTATCTCTTTCCATCGGATGGCCGCCAAAAGTACCGAAAGCAAGAGAAAGGCCAGCAGGTAGATCAATAACTGTCCGGAAAGACCTAGATCTGTAAAAGAATGAACCGAAGATTCTCCCAAAATGCCACTTCTGGTCAGGAAAGTGGAATATAAGATCAGGATAAAAGCAGCTATAATCAAAACGACTGTGGTCTTTAGTCCTGATTTATTCTTTCGAAATAAAACCATGGTATGCAGACCAGCCACCAGGATCAGCCAGGGAATGTACACTGCATTTTCCACCGGGTCCCAATTCCAGTATCCGCCAAAATTCAAAGTTTCATAAGCCCATATAGCACCCATCATAATGCCGATCCCTAATATTGCAGCAGAAAAAACAGTCCAGGGCAGTGCTGGCCGCACCCATTCGGTATATTTTCTTTGCCATAAACCGGCTATCAGATAAGCAAAAGGAACCAGGGTGAGGGCAAACCCCAGGAATAATGTAGGTGGATGTATCACCATCCAGTAATTTTGCAGCAATGGATTTAAACCGGTACCATCTTCCGGAACAAAATCGGGGTTGGTCTGAAAAATGGGGGCATCCACTGCATCTCTTAATAAAATAAAGGGAGAGCTGCCAATCTTGAGCTCACCAATCACTACTCCTAAGATCATGGATGCCAGGAAAGCCTGCACCAGGGCAAATACTGCCATCACCGGAGCTTCCCATTTTTTATTGGTGGCGATCAGAAATATGCCCAGTAATGCCTGCCAGAATATCCAAAGCAAGAAGCTTCCTTCTTGTCCTTCCCAAAAGCTGGATACCATGTAATAGGCAGGCAGGTTTCGGGAAGAATGACTCCAGGCATAGTGATATTCATAATAGTTATTGTAAATAATAGCGAACAAGGAAACTATCACCCCCAGTACAGCCAATACATGGATGAAAAAAGCCACCCTTGCATTCTGCCTCCATTGTTGCAGACGAAAAGGGTCAGTCTGTCGGGTTACCTGCACATAGGCATAAGTGGCCACCAGGGAACTAATAAAAGAAATGATAATTAGAAGATGACCCAGGTTACCAATAAAGGTATGTATCATTTTTTAATAAGCTTTTACTTCTGTTTCATTGTATTTTGACGGACACTTCATCAGGATCTTATCCGCTACAAATATGTCCTTGCCATAAGTACCAATGATCACTACTTTCTCACTGCGCAGAAAATCGGTGGGAACAGGTTCATTATAATAAACTTTCTGAATATTCTGATTTTCATCGATCATATCAAAGGTAAACGACAATTTGTCCGGACTTTCCTGAATCCCTGTTACCCGGCCATTAGCATCTTTAGTCAGTTCTCCCACCACATGTATCTTTTTGGTATTGCCATAATCTGCCATTTCTTTGGCCTCATTAAAGGTGACATAGGTACTGGCATCGCCCACACTGGAAATTATGATGACCATGGCCACCGCAATTACCACAATTCCTATAATATGTGTCTTTTTCATGGTTTTTATTTCGAGTTTATATCAATCAATCATTTATTTGACCACTCATGTCTAGGATCTTTCAAACACAAACATCACTAACTACTATTAAATTCATTTTTTAAGGTAATCCTGTGCTTCCAATTCCTTTTCCAGCCTTTTCAACTTTCTTTCAGTTATAAACAGGTAAAGGATCAAACCAGCCAGTATAGTGACAACAACAGCAACTACTACATAAATCTTACCCTCTGACCGCATCAGGTCAGCCATTTCAATTTCATCATTGGTATAATCACTTTTTTCAATGCTTTGTTTCTCCTGGGCCAGTAAATTTAAAGAGCCCAATAGTAAAACGATCATCAATAGTTTTTTCATACTCCGAATTCCAATTTTTCCTTTAATATTCTGATCCTGATCCTGATGCTGGTAAGCCACACACCCAGTAAGGTCCAGCCTATGACGGCCGGGTAAAATACCATTCGCAACTTACTATCCAGGTCATAAGCATTAAATCCCGGATTTCCACCACTGCCCGGATGTAACGAGTCGGTCAGCCTGGGCAATATAAATAACAATGGTATTAAAGTGGCAAATGCAAATATATTATAAATGGCGCTGATCCTGGCTCTTTGTTGATCATCCTCCAGGCTATTTCGTAATACCAGGTAAGCAAAATAGATCAGCAAACCAATGGCCGAGGCATTTTGTTTGGGATCATTGCTCCAGGGTGCCCCCCAGGTAAAAGTGGCCCATATCATTCCGGTAGCGATCCCCAAAAGCCCCAGTACTATGCCGGTATTGGCAAATTCCACCGCATAATGATCATATCGTTGATTGGAGCTGGCCAGATATTTAATGGCATAAACTACAGATGTAGCCAATAATATGATCATGCCAAACCACATTGGTACATGAAAATACAGGGCCCGGATGGTTTCATTCAGAATAGCTAACCGGGGAACTTCCATCAATAAACCGCCTGTCAGGATATAACCCATTAAAATGATGGTCAGGATCTTCCACCAGTTATGCTTAATCAGTTTTTTCATATCAACTTCTCCATAAATAAGGGAACAAAATATAAGCCAGGGCACCGATCATTATAATCAAGGCAGCCAGGGTAACCAGTTCATCCTGACTGGCGCTGCGGGCCATTCCTTCGATGGCATTGTTCGCAATTTTTATAATCATTAACAAAACAGGTACAATAATAGGTAAACTTAATATAGTCATCAAGGTATGACTATTGGCCGCTTTGGCAGCAATACTGGAAATCATGGTCAAAGTCACAGAAAACCCTAAACTTGCCATCAGAATATCCAGGTAAAACAGCAATTGATCTTTAACCGGATTATTAAAAACAATGTTATAGATCCAAAAGCCCAGTAAGCCTAACGTGATCATTAATAAGGAGTTGTAAATAATTTTGGAAATAATTACACTTTGAGGGCTGGATATTACATAGTAGTAAATTAAACGGCCTGATTTTTCCAGCATAAAGCTTTTGGCAATGGCATTTACGGCTGTAAACAGAATAATGATCCAGAATAAGGCATTCCAAACTTCAGGCATAATGCTGCCGGCTTTGACATTGAAACTTAAATAGGCAATGAAAATGGTGCTTCCTAAATACAATAAGATGCTGTTAAAGGCAAATTTTTGCCGCCACTCCAGTTTAAGCTCTTTTTTGAATAAAATAATTGTTTCCCTCACCAACATTTACGACTCTGTGAATGATCACTCATTAAATTTCAAAATTACAACATTAATAATTCATCTTTGAAATTTAAAGATTTTATTATTAGTTTGCGATTTGATTCATATAGTGTTCAAATGAAATTACTTTTTGCATGGAATCCATTGAACCAAAAAGATGCACCTGACCCACTTTTTTCCGAAGGGCGCGTGTGATTCTTAAAAGATTGATAATCAGCAAAATAATACAGTAATTTTAAATTTATTACATTGAGGGATTTTTTATCCCAATAACGTATTTTACCAGGCTGTTTTATACTAATTTAGCAGCCTTAAACGACAATTAGCATGAAAAAGGCTTTAATTACCGGTATTACAGGGCAAGATGGTGCCTACTTATCTGAACTATTGTTGAGTAAGGGCTATGAGATCCATGGCATTAAAAGGAGAAGTTCCTTATTCAATACAGATCGAATTGATCATCTGTACCAGGACCCCCACGAACAAAATGTAAAAATGAAACTCCATTATGGAGACCTGACCGATTCTGCCAATATTATCAGGATCATTCAGGAGGTGCAGCCGGATGAGATTTATAATCTTGGGGCTATGTCTCATGTGAAGGTAAGTTTTGATACCCCGGAATATACCGCCAATGTAGATGGGCTGGGAACTTTAAGAATATTGGAAGCTGTGCGGCTGCTGGGTTTGGTGGAAAAAACCAAAATATACCAGGCCTCTACTTCAGAGTTGTATGGGCTGGTACAGGAAGTGCCTCAATCAGAAAAAACTCCGTTTTACCCGCGTTCACCTTATGGTGTAGCCAAATTATATGGTTTCTGGATCACAGTAAACTATCGGGAAGCTTACAATATGTTTGCTGTAAACGGCATCTTATTTAATCATGAATCTCCTTTACGGGGTGAAACCTTCGTAACCAGGAAAATCACCAGGGCGGCAGCCAGAATAGCATTGGGACTGCAGGATTGTACCTATTTAGGAAATATGGATGCCAAAAGAGACTGGGGGCATGCCCGGGATTATGTGGAGGCTATGTGGCTGATCCTGCAACAGGATGAAGCGGAGGATTATGTAATAGCAACGGGTATTACTACCACGGTAAGAGAATTTGTCAGAAAGTCTTTTGAAGAATTGGGGATTGAGCTGGAGTTTAGCGGAGAAGGGCCGGACGAAGTGGGCAAGGTAAAAAGCTGTTCCAATCCGGAATACCAGATAGCAGTGGGCAAGGAAGTAGTAAAAGTAGACCCTAAATATTACCGCCCCACTGAAGTGGATCTTTTAATAGGAGATCCCACCAAAGCCAAACAAAAGCTGGGCTGGAAACTAAAATATGACCTGGATGGATTGGTGAAAGATATGGTGAATGCCGATGTGGAATTGTTCAAGCGGGACAAGTTTTTGTTAAAGGGTGGGCATAAGGTTTTTAATTATCATGAGTAGTATATGACCGCAGACGGCTGACCGGCAGACTGCAGTTGGATGATTATTGAATGGAGGTAATATGATAATTAAGAAAATATATAGATGATTGCATAGTTTTTAATAAAAGTTTTAATTATTATTCAATAGTGGAAAACCTGTTATTTAAATTCGAGCAGCTTGAGGTCTGGCAGATATCATTAGACTTAAATGATTTAGTATATGATATTATTGCTTTACTTCCTGAAGATGAAAAGTTCAATTTAATTTCACAATTAAGAAGAGCAGGAACCTCAATAAGCTTAAATATAGCGGAAGGCTCTACTGGAACAAGCAATAAAGAACAATCCAATTATTTAAAAATAGCCTTAAGGTCTTGTATTGAAGTTGTTGCATGTTTAAAACTAATCATAAGGCGAAAATATTTAGTCGAAAAAAATGAAGTTATAATGAATTTATTTCAGGTTTTACATAAATTATTTGCAAAATTAAATGCGTTTATTAAAGCCATTAATCAATAATAATCATAATTTCGGCCGTCTGCCTTCTGCTGTCGGCGGTCATATTAAATATGGAGAAATCAGCTAAAATTTACATAGCCGGGCATCGTGGTATGGTAGGTTCTGCCATTGTTCGGAAACTGGAAAAGGAGGGATTTAACAATCTGCTGGTAAGAACATCCAAAGAACTGGATCTGCGGGATCAATTGGCCGTAAAGCAATTCTTTGCCCAGCAAAAGCCGGACTATGTTTTTTTAGCAGCCGCTAAAGTTGGAGGCATTGTAGCCAACAATACCTATCGGGCTGAATTTCTGCACGACAACCTGATGATCCAAAACAACATTATTCATAACAGTTATGTAGTCGGGGTAAAAAAATTATTGTTTCTGGGTTCGTCCTGTATCTATCCCAAACTCGCTCCTCAGCCTTTAAAGGAAGAATACCTTTTGACCGGCGAACTCGAACCCACTAATGAGCCATATGCCATTGCCAAAATAGCCGGAATAAAAATGTGTGATGCCTATCGTTCACAATATGGATGTAATTATATATCAGCCATGCCAACCAATTTGTATGGCCCCAATGATAATTACGATCTGCAAAATTCACATGTTTTACCAGCCCTGATCAGGAAATTTCATGAAGCCAAAGAAAAAAACCTACCTGCAGTGGAAATATGGGGCACTGGCAGCCCGTTAAGAGAATTCATGCATGTGAATGATCTGGCTGAAGCCTGTTATTTTCTGATGGAAAATTATAATGAAGCCGGATTTGTGAACGTTGGTACAGGGACTGATATTTCCATCAAAGAATTGGCGCTATTGATTAAAGATATTGTAGGTTTTGCCGGTGAATTAGAATTTGACACCTCAAAACCGGATGGAACACCCAGAAAATTGATGGATGTTAGTAAGATCCAGCAGATGGGTTATCAATTTCAGATTGGATTGCGAGAAGGAATAGAAATAACTTATAAGGATTTTCTGCAACATAAAGAAAATTATTTATAAGGTAATAAGCTGATATTTATCATTGCTTCCGATAACAGGAAGTATTTGATTTGAATTGAAAACAAAACATTGATTGTAAAGGCCATGGTAGGTCCAAAAAAAGTAAATGGGACTGACGTGGCGAAGCTGTGTGTAGTAAGGAATAAAATTTGTAAATACTATAATGACTTTAACTGAAAAGAGGGTATTAGGGTTTTGGGTTTTATTGGGTTTTTTGATTATAAATAATCATTCATATGGCCAGCAGATACCTGGCAACCAGGATCCGGCTCAATTACAGCGTATGACCCAGGGAAGATTGAGTGATTTAGAAGTGGAAAATCTGACCGATGCCCAATTACAGGAGTTTATCCAGCAGGCAGAATCACAGGGAATGAGCCAGGCTCAGATTGAATCTATGTTAAGGCAACAAGGATTAAGCCAGGAGCAGATTCAAAGGTTGCGGGGACGTTTGCAAAATCTCAACCAAGGTGATTACGAGCAGTATTTAAGATCCCGCCGTAGCAGTGCTGATGCCAGGGAAAGTCTTTCTCCCCAGGATCAGTTGCTTTCCATCTTACAACGGGATTATGAATTACAAAAGCAACTGGAATTCCAGGCCCGTATATTTGGCTACTCTTTATTTCAAAATGCAGACCTTACGTTTGAGCCCAGCCTTAACATTGCCACACCGGCCAACTATAAAATAGGTCCGGGCGATGAGATCGTAATTGATATCTGGGGCGCTTCCGAAGCCAATTATATGTTGACTGTAAGTCCGGAGGGCTATGTATTTGTGAAAAACTTAGGTCCTATCTATATCAATGGCTTAAATATGGATGTGGCTTCAGCCCGGATCAAAGACCGGTTGTCCAATATATATTCCGGTTTAAGGGGCAGCAATCCTAATACCTTTGCCCAGGTAAGCCTGGGAAGTGTGAGAAGTATTAAAGTAACCATTTTAGGTGAAGTCAATCAGCCAGGAACCTACACACTCAATTCCCTGGCCACAGTATTCAATGCGCTATATGCCTCCGGAGGCCCCTCCATCAATGGATCCTTCCGGAATGTAGAAATTGTAAGAAACAACATGGTCATCAATGTACTGGACATCTATGATTTCCTGGTAGATGGCAGCCAGGAAAACAACATCCGTTTGGAAGACCAGGATGTGGTGAGAGTAACCCCTTATTTAAACCGGGTGGAAATCATCGGAGAGGTCAAAAGAGATGAAGAAGTTTATGAGTTACAGCAGGGAGAGGATGTAGCAGATTTAATTCGTTATGCCGGAGGTTTTACTGATAAAGCCTATTCCCATTCATTAAAGATCCGAAGAAATACTGAAAGAGCCCGTAAAGTAATTGATGTGGATCAGTCTGAATTTGAGGAATTTACAATGCAGGGGGGTGATATGGTTAATGTGGAGCCCATCCTTAATCGTTTTGATAACCGGGTACAGATCACCGGGGCCGTATTCAGGGAAGGAGAATATGAACTGGAAGATGGAATGAGTTTAAATGATCTGTTGCAAAAATCGGAAGGTTTAAGAGGCGATGCCTTTATGGAAAGAGGCACTATATACCGAACAAATGAAGATTTTTCTACTGAAGTAATTCCTTTTAATGTACGAGAGATTCTTAAAGGAGCAGATCAGGATATTTTATTGCATAGAGAAGACCTGGTGAAAATCTCCTCCATATATGATCTGAACGAGGAGTTTTTTGTGCAAATTGAAGGTGAAGTACAGGAAAGTGGCACATTTCCCTTTATGGAAAATATGACCATTGAAGATTTGATCATGCAGGCCGGTGGCTTGATGGAATCAGCCTCCAATTCCAATGTAGAGGTAGCCAGAAGGTACAAGCCAGCCAATGAAGACCAGGTTTCCAACCGTGTGGCTCAGATCTATACTTTTAAGGTGTCGGAAAACCTGACCATGGAAGAAGCCGATCTGAATTTCACCTTACAACCTTTCGATATGGTATTTATCCGACGCTCTCCCGGTTACCAGATCCAGCAGACTGTACGGATTGAGGGAGAAGTATTATATCCGGGTGTTTATGGTATCCAATCCAAAAATGAAAGGATCTCCGACCTGATAGCCCGGGCCGGGGGCTTGACCAGTGAAGCCTATGTGGAAGGAGCCACTTTCAGAAGGAGGCAAAGGGTATTTGACTCTGAAGAAGAGGATAAGATGCGCCGGGATAAGTTAAGGCAATTGAAGCAAAGAAATCTGGGAAATAATGATATTGCTTTTAACGAGTCGGAGCGGTTACGTTATGAACGAATCAGAAGGATTCAGATCCAAAACCAGCAAAACAATAGTAACACGGAAACGAATAGGCCTCCTTATGATCCCATGTATTTAAATGAAGACAGCTTAATTCAGACCCAAACATATGTGGTAGAACGTGAAGCCATTGGGATCAGATTAAATGAGATATTAGAAAATCCTGGCACTGCATATGACCTGTTCTTGCAGGATGGTGATGTGCTCCGAATACCAAAAGAATTGCAAACCGTTAAACTCGAGGGGGAACTATTGTATCCTATTACTGTAAGATATGATAATAATCGGGGCTTTATGCATTATGTGTCACAAGCGGGTGGCTTTACCACAGAGGCCCAGAAGAAAAAAGCTTATGTAGTATATGCCAATGGAGCAGTAGATCGCACCAGGAATTTTTTATTTTTCAGAAATTATCCGAGGATAGAGCCTGGGGCTCAAATCATTGTACCTACTCAGCCGCCTAAAAATCCTATGGGGGTGCAGGGCTGGATTGCCGTTTCTTCCAGTTTGGCTTCTTTGGGTTTATTGATAGTGACTTTGGCTAATAATTTAAGTAATCAATAAATATATTTTGAAGACAGGAGAAAAAGATATAGAAAGATATACTCAAAAGGAGATGAA
>JBPRGG010000090.1:0-7538 GCA_051418075.1 Candidatus Cyclobacteriaceae bacterium M3_2C_046
ACCAATCCATCAGCCAGGGCAAGCACTGGTATGTCCGACTGCTCTTTGGGAAAATCAACGTGATGCACACCACCGTGGGGAGAGGCCGGAGGATCCAGATAACCCCGAGGCTCCAGTACATTGATAAACTCTACAGGAATCGGAGGGTGA
The DNA here is from genome assembly GCA_051418075.1 of Candidatus Cyclobacteriaceae bacterium M3_2C_046. GTDB lineage: Bacteria > Bacteroidota > Bacteroidia > Cytophagales > Cyclobacteriaceae > JBPRGG01. The sequence continues at coordinate 151 of JBPRGG010000090.1, forward strand.
GAAAAATACACCTTACCGATAGGAAAATCATAATCGGGAATATCGTCCAATTGCCCGGTTGGTCCTTCATTTTCCTTTTCACAAGCCAGCAATAGCATTATTAAAAAGAACCAGGACAAAGCAATAACAGGATTTTTCATGTGTAAACCTATTTTTCCAAATCAAATATAATTTATTGGCTGGAAAAATTCAATAGCAGGTGCACAGAGGTGATTAAATGCAGTGAGGAGGAAATTTTTTCGGAAAATGCTTCTGTTACGGATTCTTATTTAAAACAACAAATGAAAACCCCGATCCTGGCTGCTCTTGAATTCATCAATTTTCTCACGGAAATATTTTATCTGTTGCTCGTACATGAATTTCCTGAAGATATTAATATCATTCAGCTTGCGTGTTTCCTCCAGGGCATGAATGTAAGCCATACGGTCTTGCAGGTAGACTTTGGACAGGGGAAGGCTGAAGTAAAACTGGATAAAATTCATTAACAAACGGGCAGTACGGCCGTTGCCATCGATCCAGGGATGAATGGTGACCAGGTTGAAATGCAGATCAAAACTCAATTCGTATTGGGCTTTCAGGTCATTGGCTTGGGTTAGTCGCTGGTTAGCTTCCACACAAAAGGCTTGCATGGCGGCAGGTATTTTGGTAGGGGAGAGGTAATAGCCGCCTCCCTGTGCATGGGATGCTGATTTGCGGTATTCACCTTGGCTGCTATCTACAGTTCCCAAAGCGGTGTGCAAAACTTCACCGGTTGACTTACAAACTTTGGCATTCAGGTTTTTGAGAAACTCTTCATTGATTTCAATTTTTTGATCCGCCATATTTTTAGCGAAAAGAAGTGCCTGGTAGGCATCTTTCACCATCAGGGAATGCTCCAGTGGTTTACCCTGGGCCGTAAGACCTTTGTCCAGCAACAGTTGCGTTTCACCGTCTGTGAGTGTATTACCCTCAATGGTGGTGGAGTGGTGCACCAGGGAATATAAATTGAACTTCTGAAAATCGATGGCTGATTCGATGTCCAGCTGGGTATATTCCTGGTAAAGCTGTTGAAATTGCTGATCCATAATTAGTTAGTAAGCAACAAATTTAGCTAAGATTCAGGCAAAATAACAGGTCTGAAGGGTGATAATTGATATTCGGATTTTTAAACCACAGAGAATACAAAGATGGGCTCAGAGGTACACAGAGATAATTGATGAGGCGGCCTTAATGCTCCCGTATTCTTTCAGTTCCGCCTTTTTGTTTAATTACCGGAAAAAGGTGTAAACCACAGAGAAACACTGAGTTTTTGCATAAAGTGATTAAACAGTTTATCTATAATTGACCTCTTCAATTCAACTTGCAAGCACTATTTTTCATAACTTTGATTAAATCCACATTAGGTTTCTATGAACAAACAGGAAATTATTGATAAGCTGATTGAGGAAAAGGTTTTCTGGTCTTATGACTTTAAAAGGGAAGACCCTATATCAGATGAAGTGCTGATTGAAAAGACCTTAATATATCTAGACCTGGATGAGATCAATGCGTTATTTGAGTTATTTCCTTATGAGAAGATCAAGGAGGTATGGTTGCAAAAGGTAAAGTCACAGGAACCGAGGCTGTATAACCTGAATTTGTTTTTAGGAAAATGGTATTTTAATAAATGAAAGGAATAAATCCGCAAACCGAAAGGGTATTAATGCAACTTTCGCATGCTGAATGGGCTGAAAGGTACATCTTGATTGGAGGCACTGCGTTATCATTACAAATAGATCACCGGTTAAGTGAAGACCTTGATTTTTGCAAGTGGAAGCGAAATCAGGCTGATAAACCACAGGTAGAAGTGGATAAAATAGAACCTGATTTGCAAAAAATTGGCATTTTAAAGAAGAATATTTTTGACTTTAACCAAGTAGATTATGTTGTAGAGGATAATGTAAAAGTATCCTTTTATGCCAATCAGCTTTATCAATCACCTGTGATAAGTGCCAGTCCGATAGCAGGAAATATTAAGGTTCCGGACCTGGTTAGCTTGGGAGCCATGAAACTGGAATTGATGTTGCGAAGAGCAACTTTTCGTGATTATTACGATATATATGCCATTTTAAATGAAGGCATAAGTTTAAAGGAGATGGTTATGCTGGCAGGAAAATACACCAAACACCAGCTTAAATCAAAAAACATACTCTCCTTCATATTAAATGGTGATAATTACAAATTTGAATCTGAGTTTTCCCAATTATACCCAAAATACCAGGTAAATCACTTTGATATTCAGCAATTTATTGAAAAGTGTTTTCATAAAGAATATAAGTAATCCACCACAATAGGATCGAGGAATGAGGGGTGAGGGAAGAGGGATCCGAGTATCGAAACGAAATCCAATTCACCAGTTCACCATTCACCATTTCACCAATTTAGCAGTTGACCAATTCACCGATCCTCCAGCACTGCCTTTTTTTCCTTTATCACCGGATACAGATCATAAGTAGGGTAAAATTCAGTGGAAAATGCACCCCAGACGCTTTCTTCCACTGAAATATTCAGAGTTCTCAGTTCGCTGGCAGGAATTTTTACCGTAACCACCTGTCCGATGCCCATCATTACATACCAGGAAACCACCCGGGCTGATTGGGGAGGAAATTTCTCCATAAAACCATTTTTATTACGGATCTCCCGCAGTTCCTCGATGTTTTTATCCTGATGGTGCTTGAGCATGATGGTGATCATGATGCTGTCGGATGGTTGATTGGTATCCTGGGCAGCGACGGTGGTTGATGTGGAGAATAATACAAACACTGGCAAAAGAATTTTTATAAGTGACTTGTTCATATATTTAAGAAATTGGTAGCAAAATGTAAATATAATGGCTTCTGTAATCTTAAACACAGAGAACATCGAGGATTTCATTTAACATAGTAGGGCGGAGGGGAGAGAGAATAAATGGGTTGGAAGTCATTAATAAAGAGGAAATTATTTTTTTCTATGAATAGTTTTTAACTTTTCGGCATCATTTAAGTCTTTAAAACTGTTATTATCATATCGCTTGACATTTTGCTTAATATCAATTAGATGATCTATATTAATGACTTTTACTGATATTTTCTCATTTTTAAAAATTCTGGATTGGTTAAAACAATCATCAAAGCTGAGTTTGTTATAGAAAATATCAGTCATAAGATCTACTTTAAATAAGTCGTCTTCATCAAATAATCTGATTGGAGTAGGGTGGTCAAAGGGACGCTCAGCTAATATAGAATCAATAGTTTTGGAATCGTAACCTAATATTTTTAAGGCATTTTTTAAATTATTCATATTCTCTTCAGTAGGGCGAAGCCATAAATCCATATCGCCAGTATATCGGGGATAACCATAAATCCCAACAGCCACACCACCAACTAAAATAAAATCTACTTTAGAATTTGACAAAGCTTCGATGACCTCGATATAAAATGATTCATTTATATCCACTTTATCTCTCTTTTTTTCTTTGGACGTTCATTTCTGTCAATATTCATCATTTGTAACTTGCATATGTAGGTAAAGCGTTCAGAAAATGGCTTTTCCAGAAATGACAACATCCATTTTAAATCCTGGGTATCAGCATTTGGATCATTTTTATCCCATTCAATTTTCCTCATAACTTATTTGGTTGGATATTAATATTTCCTACATGTAATTTACGGAATTGGCGATGAAAAATTAATATATTTTTAAAGTAATTAAAAATTTTATTAGAGCGAGAGATAAGCAAATTTCTAAATTGATTACGATTGGCTGGAAGGCATTAGCTTTATTATTTATTTCAATCATAAAAGGAGGAGCCGGATAGCTAACAACTAATACCGAACTAAAACAACCCTATTTAACATAATATAAATTATATAACAGATACACCCAAACGCGCGCATGGTTGTGATAATGATCGATTCTGTAGACCCAGGTGTAATTTATGGATTTAACAAATTTTACCTAAAACCAATCAGTTTTTAATTGGTGTCATACCAGTCTGCCTTGCAAGCCGGAGCTGTCATATTCTCCTGATCATAAATTGTAAAATCATTTTTAAAGGTTTCCCAGTCCGTCATTAATTGCAGTACTTTGGCTTCATAAGCAGATTTTAATGCCGGATCGAAAAAACTAAAAGGACAATAATTTCTGCGCTCTTCATCATTGATCACACTAAGTTCTACTCTACCCAGACCGGGAGCATTGTTCCAATTCCCCGGGTTTCCTATAACTTCTCCGGCTGCTAAACGGTCACCTTCCTGCACAGTAATATTTTTAATATGATCCACATTAACAAACCAAATTGAGTTTTTCTGATTTTTAATGATCATGCTGTAATCCTGGGAATCATACCTAAAGTCAAGCCGGGTAATTAAACCATCACAGGGAGCCAAAACCAGAGCATTTTCATCCAGGATATATTCAAAAGTTGGTAATATTTTTGGTCCATCCGGCCCCTGCGCTAATGCTCCAAATTCCAGGAACATTTTATTATAATTTGATTGAAAAATGAAATCACCGGCAGTTTGAGTGTCTGGGTCATAATTATCAAACGTAACGATCAGGTTTTTTAGTAAAGGTGGTTCTCTGTCGACATTATCCACCTGGTTTTCATCATTCTCTGCACAAGCAGAAATTAGCATTATAATGGTATAAAATGGATATTTCCAGATTTTCATTTAAGTATTTAGATAAAAATATAAAATCGAATAGGAATAATAAAGGATAAATCTGTCACAATCAACTCCACTTCATTTGGTTGCCAATCCTGATTTAAAGCTCAATCAAAAGGCCAATTTATAATATTCCTTTCATTCAACAAATACTGGATGAACAGAAAATTAAAAAATTCCTCACTAGAAAACATTTCCCCTTTCAGACTTCAGTTAAAAGCTTTGATCTTCCCCATGCAATTCATTAGCCGGTCGATTATTTGAATTATAAATCAAATCAAACATATTCACTTAAACATTTTTTAATTATGTTCGTGAATTAATTCAAAAATATCAACATCTATGCAGGAATTATTTGAGGACGTCATACATCATTTCGCCCCCTTACTTCATTCCAGACAATTAGATAAGGGTAAACTGCTGCACCAGGCTTCAGAAATCAGTTATAACCTTTTCCTGGTACAATCAGGTGCCTTAAGATCCTTTTACTATGTGGATGGTAAAGATTTGACCGCACATTTTGCCTTCGAATATGGAGTGATCGGTGCGGCGGACAGCATTATCAAAGGTAAACCCAGCCGCTATTACATCGAAACCCTGGAACCCAGCCAGGTTTTTGTATTGGATTATCGGGAAATGGAAGCATTCCTGGATCAGCATCCCCAATTGGAGCGGCTGGCCCGAAAATTCAGCCAACACCTTTACATAGACCTGGTAGAACGTTTTGAAGGCATGGTCTTCCTGTCGGCCAGGGACAAATATATGCACATGCTGCAGCGGTATCCCGGCATTACCCAAAGGGTCAGCCTGGGACATATTGCTTCTTATCTGGGTATAAGCCAGGAAACACTGAGCCGGGCCAGATCCATCCAATAAAAAATTTCAGTCAATGATTTCCTGATTTTTGGCTAAACTTATGATTTTTTGATCTATGTCAAAGAGACCCTCACTTTGTAATGCTATTTTTGCTTTAAAAAAACTCAGATGATGTCTAAATCTATTTCTTTCCAAAATATCTTCCTGATCGATGCCTTAGGTGCACTGACTACCACAATTCTATTAAGCCAGGTTTTAGCTCGGTTTGAGTCGGTTTTCGGAATGCCCCGGGAGATCCTTTACTTGCTGGCCCTCATAGCTGCTCTGTTTGCCATCTATTCATTTTGGTGCCACTGGCGCACCAAAGTAAACCGGATTCCCTATTTGAAAGGAATTGCCCTGGCCAATACCTTATACTGTATCCTTACCCTGGGTCTGGTCATTCACCTGCACCATTCCCTCACCTGGTTGGGAACAGCTTATTTCATCGGAGAAATAATAATTGTGATGGGATTGGTGCTGGTTGAAATCAAATTGAGCTACAGCTATCAATAATATTTTATGTTTTTATGTAACAAATCTTGTTTTTGGGGATCAAAGAGTAAATATTAAAAAACAAGATCATGAAAAGTATATTTATCTTACTCACCACCATCATTTTATCCCATATTTCCTTTGGCCAGACGGCTTTGGAAATAGAAAAACAGGGAAAAGGGTCCCCAATTTTGTTTCTACCGGGCTTTACCAATCCCGGATCGGTTTGGGATGAAACCATCAAGCATCTCTCCCAACCCGGTCAGGTCCATGTAGCCTCTTATGCCGGGTTTAATGGATTAGATCCGATTGGAACCCCCTGGTATGAACCGATTAAACAGGAACTCATCGACTACATCCAAAAGCAAAAATTATCTGATTGGACTATCGTAGGTCATAGTATGGGAGGTAATTTAGCTCTGGATTTGGCCGCTGAATTAAAAAACCAGGTGAGCGGATTGATTCTGGTAGATGCCATTCCCTGTATGCGTGAACTTATGATGCCCAATGTGCCGGCCAGTGCATTACAATATGACAGCCCCTACAACCAGCAGATGCTGGATATGAATGATGATGCCTTTTATCAATATTGTGTAAATATAGCTGAAAATATGACCAATGATCAGGAGAAGAAAAAGGATCTGGTCAGTTGGTCTTTACAAGCGGATCGGGAAACCTTAGTGTATGGTTACACAGATTTGCTTAAGCTGGACCTCAGGCCTTTGTTGTCAGAACTGGAAATTGAGACTTTGATCATTGGAGCAACCTGGCCCAATCCTGAGGTAATCAAAAAGAATTTTGAAAAGCAGTACGCCCCTTTGAAAAATAAAACCATCACCCTGGCAGATGATAGTAAGCATTTTGTTATGTTCGACCAACCAACCTGGTTTTATCAGCAAGTCAACCAATATTTAGCCAGGCGTGGAAAGTAAAAGAATATTTGAAAGACTGTATCAAAACTATTACAGCATGGTTCATCAACTTTGTCTTGGATTTGTGAAAAACCGGCATGAATTGGCTGAAGATTTAACCCAGGAAACCTTTATCAACATCTGGAGATCGCTACCAAAATTTAAAGGAGTGTCTAGTCATAAAACCTGGATCTACCGTATTACTGTAAATACCTGTTTGAAATATATTCGGGACAACCAAAAGTACAAAAACCAGGAATATCTTGATCAGATGAGCAAGACCAATCCTGGGTTTGATCATAATTATGATTCAGCTCCGGATCATTTGTACCGGGCCATTGGCAGACTTAAAGAAGTAGACCGGCTGATCATTATGATGCTTTTGGATGAATGTACCTATGATGAAATAGCAAATGTTTTCGGCCTGAGTGAGGTTAATCTAAGGGTAAAGATCCATCGTATC
>JBPRGG010000091.1:0-9477 GCA_051418075.1 Candidatus Cyclobacteriaceae bacterium M3_2C_046
ACGGTTGAAAATTTTAACGCAGTATAAAGGAAAAAGAAGGGTGAAAATAGTGAATTAATTTAGTAATTAACACACTAGCCATAATTTCCGGATCCAGATAGCCAAAGCAATTATTGTCATCACAATCCAGGCAATTATAAATATTGTGACACCAATGGTTAATTCCGGCAGTTGTTTTTCGCCCTCAACCAGCGGCCATACCACCTGGCACTTTCAATTTCAAAAGGAATTGAGGCTAATAGTATGAAGACTGTAATACCAATAGCCCACCTGGTTCCCCTCCAGCCATGGCGTTGCGTGCCGTTTTTTTTCTGTAGTTTTTTGATTTGCAAATAGGTGCCCGTTAAAATTAATGTAAGTGCGATGACAAATAAAAACCATAAAATCCAAACACCTGTAAATTTGTGAATTTGTGTTCGGAAAGCTTTGCCTCTTTTATTATGGCTAATGTGATGGTCAATAAAATAGAACGAGTTGAAATTTATAAATTTGTTGTTCCTATTCAATCAGGGGTTGATGCTCTGGGCGGGGCATGGATCAAATCATCAATATATACAACAGTTATAGCTCACTCCAGGCTTATTCTCAAGGTTTCTGGTTTCAAGCCTGCTGAACTAGCCTTTAGGGCCACCTGACCTGGTTGTAAACCTGCTTGAATAATCACCAGGCATTTCCCGTTAAATGCCGGTAGAGCTGTCGATTGAAAAGATTGATGACTGGTTGGATCCCCATTGTCTGTACCGGCTATGGTAGCATCGCTTCCCTGCAATTCAAAATTCAACAGGTTATTTGCACGCGGCACAGGGTTTCCTTTGTCATCTACTACCTGGACCGTAATAAAAGACAGATCCTGACCATCCGCAGTAATGACATCTCGATCCGCAGTCAGTTGCAAAGCTGCTGGGACACCAGCCGTCAAAACCGCCTTTTGTAGGATTTCCTTTTCCTGATCATAGCCTATTGCCTTTAATTCTCCAGGTTCATAAGGCACTTTCCAGATCACTTTCATTTCGTCACCGGGTTTTTGCTTCCTGCCCTGTGAATGGCCATTTAAAAATAATTCTACTGAGGCTGTATTGAAATAAGCCCATACATCCACTGTATCTCCCTCATTCCAGTTCCAATGCGGTAATATATGCAAAACCGGCTCATCGGTCCATTCGCTTTGATAAAGATAGTAAGCATCCTTGGGAAAACCGGCCAGGTCTATAATGCCAAAATAAGAGCTGCGGGAAGGCCAGCCATAAGGAGTCGGTTCACCCAGATAATCAAATCCGGTCCAGACATACATTCCCGCCATAAAATCATGTTGTTCAATGATCTTTAGGGTTTCCCGGTGAGTAGAACCCCAGGGAGTACTCACATGGTCATAAGCTGAGACAGTATGATCCGCATTTCCCTGGGTGAATGGTTTGTCCCAGCGAATGGGCCAGCGGCGAATGGTATCGGAATGATTAATCTGGTCGTAGTAATCCCGGGTAGCCAGGGCTGAGGTGGTTTCAGTAGCAATGAATGGATCTCCTGGAAACTCCCGGGGATGATCTTCATAGCTTTGATGGGCATAATTATAGCCGATAAGATCCAAAACCATGGGCTTATTTACATGATTGTTCCGGGAAGGAGGATTACAGGCAGCTGTCACAGGCCTGGTGGAATCCAGCGACTTCACAATATCTACCAATTCCCGCACGATTGTCTGGCCAGTGGAATCCCATTGTTCTAAAATTTCATTACCCACACTCCACACAAACACACTGGGATGATTACGATCCCGACGAATCAGGTCTTCCAGGTCTTTTTCATGCCACTGCTGCCAGTATTGGGCATAACCATATTTAGTTTTGCCTTTGGCCCATTCATCAAAGGCTTCATCCATCACAATGAAGCCCATCTGGTCACACAGGTCAAGCAATTGAGGAGCCGGTGGATTATGAGCAGTGCGAATAGCGTTGACACCCATGGATTTTAGTATTTCCAATTGACGTTGTTTGGCTCTCATATTAAAGGCTGCTCCTAAACATCCTAAATCATGGTGATTACAAACGCCCCTTATTTTAACTGGTTCTCCATTCAGGCTGAATCCCATTTGCTGGTCAAAATCAAAATAGCGAATGCCAAAAGTGGTTTGATATTGATCTACAGTTTTTCCGTCTCGCCTGATTTCAGTGACAGCTTTATACAAATGTGGGGTATCTACAGACCACAACTGAGGATTTGCCACCGGCAGGGTTTGTGATATTTCACTGTCTGATCGGCCCATTAAGGCTAGCCCTGACAAGACCTGGCTGATGAGATTGTTTTGCTGATCGTAAACAGAGGTTAACAAATCGACGGTTTGTTCTTCAGCCAGATCATTCTGAAGTTTTGTATCGATATGTACGGTGGCAGATTGATTGCTGATATCTGAGGTAGTTATAAAGGTACCCCAGTGATCCACATGAACCGGGTTGGTTAAAATCAATCTGGTATTCCGGTAAATACCTGAACCTGAATACCAGCGGGAATTAGGTTGTTGTGAGTTATCCACCTTAACCGCCAAAATATTGGTGGAATCTCCGTAATATAAAAAGGGAGTCATTTCATATTGAAATGAAATATATCCGTTTGGCCGGTGGCCCAGGTAATGTCCATTGATCCAGACTTCACTGTTCCAGTAAATGCCATCAAATTCTATGAAGGCTGGTTTTCCCCTTTGACTCTCCTCCAGGTTGAATGCCTTGCGATACCAGCCCACTCCTCCGGGCAATGCCCCCCCTCCTACTCCGGCCGGATGGTTGGGACTAAATGCTCCTTCAATGCTCCAATCATGAGGCAGATCCAATTGGCGCCAGTTACTATGATCCAGTTCAGGTTGGTATCCTTTTTCTATATCACCCAGATGAAAATACCAGGATGTATTAAAGTCGCGAATTTGCCTGTTGCTTTCTTCACTGGCACAACCCGAAAATAAGATCAGGAATATAAAGATGGCTGGCCTGTAAATAAGTTTATCCATCCAATTAACTGTTTTATGGCTTAATATTATTCTTTTTAATGGAAGTGATGCAATTTGTCCAGATCTATCATTAAAATCAAGGCATTTGCCTTAATCCTTCCCATTTTACCTGCCAGCTGCCATCCCGGGGAAAACCCGGATTTTCACCTTCTGAACCGTCCCATCCGGCTGCCATCATGGCTACTGCAGTTAATAACCCACCATTCCCCGGAAGATAAATACTTAACCTGGCATCCTGATAATTATGACCATTTTTCAAATAAGTGTTTTTTTGCACATCCATAAACAAGGCATCAATCGCTTTGGCTGGCTCACCCAGTCTGGCTGCACTCATGGCAATCAGGGGATAATCCCAGCCCCAGGTTCTATCCCAGGCCCACCCCCGCCAAACTTCATCAAAAGTTTGCTTCATTATATTTACATCAAGCTTTTCCGTTTCAGGTAAAAACCCCAAAGTACCCAGCACTATGGGATGATCCACCCGGTATTGACTGTCGGTGTAGGCATCCGGACGGTTTTGATGAGGCAGGTACAAACCATCTTTCACCGGATATGGGGCCAGCTTATCCAATACCTGTTGCCACTGTGGATGGGGTTGCATTCCCAAACGCTTCCTCCACTGCTGAGCCAGGTTCAATGCATAATGCCAATAAGCCAGCTCAAAAATGGGATTATCGGTTTTGTCCAATTTAAACACCTCCTGGGCCGGAATCAGGGGATGACACAAATCGTATTGCGCCAAAGCTTCATTGTAGGTGGGGAAAGAGGCCATAAATTCAGCCGTTTCAAATACGATATCCTTGTAGTAATTCAATACCGAATCAGAGGGATCATGGCGGTAGAAAAGCTCGGCATAATAAATAGGATGAGGCTGCTGCCACACCAGGAATGGTCCTACACCCGAGGGACTGTCTTTTCCAAATGGTCCGGTCATTTTAGGCCATCTGGCCCCGGAAAAACCTTGCCCTTGAGCTATGGCCCGGGCCTGTGGTAAAATTTGATGGTAATAGGGCATGCTATTAGCCAGTAATTGAGGTCGGTCCCACAGCATAAAATGAACCCCATGCCACCAGTGCATTTCCAGATGGAACTTACCATACCAGCTGTTAAAGGTTAGCCCTGTTTCCTGCGGAGGTAAATCACCCGACGTCTGAATTTTGGTCAGATATTGGGATAAAATAACCCTCCTTTCCAGCTCATCGGCTCTGGGGTCAGTGGATCCGGTAAAATCTATAGCTGCACCGCTGTTCCAGAAGCGGGACCAGCTTTCTTCATTGTTTGTTCGGGTTTGCTCAAAGGATTGATTGGCGATGCTGTAATCGGGAGCAAATGAAACAGCAAAATTAAATGACTGATTAGCGGGATCTGGCTTTAGGAAATAATGATGAGCCTTACCCGCTTCCATATTTGCGGGTTGTTCCCAGCTGGCTTTGACAAAAAAACGGGTAGAATCAAGCAATCGTTCAAATATAGCCTGCTGATTATCCAGGCTCATTTGGGTAGTATGATTTTCTGCCTGAGTAAAGTCATAGCCGGAACAGCGATGGCAACCGGTTCCATTGGGAAAACGCAGGCTTATTGTAAGCCTGCCTGCAGCAATTAACGGTGAAGTTACCTGCACTGCAACCTGATCGTGTTGTTGATGGGCAAAAAGTCGGGTCTGTACCGGTTCATTTTCCACATAAAAGGTACTGCTAATGCTACCGGTCCACATATCCAGGCTAAAATCAATATCCTGCACATCTTCCATAGTGATAACTTCGCCATTAGATTTTCGAATTTCATAACCGATCAGGCCCAGGTGCAGTCGATGGGGATTCTGCCGAAGATATTCACTGGCAGCTCCTTTCTCTCCCTTACCAAAGCGATACAGGTAAGGTATGCTGTCTTCACAGCTGGGAAATTGGGCAACAACCTGATTCAAAGTATAATCTTCAGGGTTAGGAAAGCTTTGCCAGGCCCAATTGGTCTGGGTTCCCAGGGGTATACCCTCTTCGTAGGATTCGGGAAAAGTTTGTAAACCAGTAGGGTCAACAGTAAAGGCAAAATCCCCGTTTCCTACGGTCAGTACATCCAGAGAGTCAAACTCATGAATCACCGGATTATGCCTGGTCACCAATGACTTCCGGTCGATTTTATCAGGAAGATCTGTTTTCTCAGATTTATTGCAGGCTGTGGTTAAAATCAGCCCTAAAAGAATAACACTAACTAATTTTTGGATTTTCATCAATAACTAACTTTTACATCTGTTCCCTGGTCAGGGAATTGGCTGGTTTTGGATATTTCTATTTCCTTAATTCCCCTGATCCGGTACAATTAATAAACAGGCTTAAATTATTTGATTAATTCACAGGTGCTACCTGAAATTCTTTCTCCTTAACAGGAAGCAATTCAGGTGCTTTCAATAAACCAGATGGTAGTAAATCCCATACTGAAGTATCCCATTTTTTATAGTGGATATTCACCAGATTGATATCATAGAACTTCCTCCATTCGATATTTTTTTGATCAAGCCATTTAATCCGGTTGGCCATCAGATTACTGATCCTGAGTTCCAGCTTATTACTGCCTTTTATGAAATGACCGGGAATGACCACCTCCATAGGCAAACTGACCAGCGTATCTATTACCTGATCATTTAATATCACCTGAACACTTTCATGAACCCCACTTAAATCCAGCAACCAGGCATCAGGATCCAGATCAGGTTTGGTGAAAAAGGTGGTATAGCTGGCTGTTCCCGCAAAATACTGATCATCTCCGCTTAAAAAGCTGGTCCAGGAGGCCGGTTGCTCAATGTTTCTTGCTTCAGGCAGGGTAGGCCCACCTGACATAAACTGAACTTCCCAGGAGGAACTGAGGGAATAAGCCTCTCCGGCTGGTTCATAATAGGTCCAGCCTTCCTGATCAACCTCATTATCATGGGCAAATAAAAACAGGGACTGTCCTGATTTCAATTGCAGATACACCTGCTTTCCTCCTTTGGTTTGGGCCTTACCTTCCTTTTGAGATAGTGGATCCACCAGCACAATTGATTTAAAATCACTGCTGAGGGATAGCCACTGATTAACATCATTTGGTGAATTATTGACGATGAAATACATTTTCTTATCACCCTGCTGTTTACGTATAAATGATAAACCTGCATCCACCAAACTTTCCCGGGTGATCCCTTGCTGATTTAAAGACTGAAAAACTGCTTCTGAGGAAGTAACCTGAAATGCTGTCCGGATCAGATCCTGCGGATCTTCCTCACGTTTTTGATAACCGGTCAAATGCTCCGGCAGCTTATTTTGGAAAATAATTGTTACCCCTTGTCCATTTAATCGTTCAAGTTGCTTCAAAGCCTGTTCCGGAATGTATTTCATTTCAGGTACTATTAAAGCTTTGTATTTTCCACCTTTTGTTTCCAATAAACCATCAGATGCGGTCAGATCAACAAGTTGCTGGTCTGAAATATAGTCATAGGTATATCCTTTATTGAGCATTTCCAGGGCCAGGCGATGGAAATCTTTAGCCATCCAGTGATCTGAATGAACAGAAAACTGCAACAAACGGGTAGATTTTTCCCTGGCATAGGAATCCGCCACCGGCCAATATAAAAGGATGTCATGATCGGGTTTACTGTTTTGTAAATAGGTTTGACAATGGGCAATATAATCATTCAATGCTTTCAGATCATTCCACCAGCTATTTACCGGATCTACATGTGTAGAAGCATAAAACAACCAGCCCGGCCAGTTCTCATCCTGTGGAGAATAGGTGGTACCATGATAAAAAACATGATTGATCCCGGCTGTAAACAGGTGGTCAATTTCCGGCTTTATTTTTTTCAGGGTAACATTAAAATGCTCATCCAGCCAGGTAGCTGATTCTGAAGACACCAGGGGTTTGCCACTGGTATGGGCGGCAGAAGAGGCAAATTTTAGTATCAGAGAGTTTGGGCGGTCATTAAAGACAAAAGTATCCTGCTTTAATCCTTTGATCCTAAAGTTAGAGCTGCGGAAAGTTTCCGTTTCCGGAATATCTACCGTGGCGTACAGGTCCAGCAGATTTCCCGGTGATCCATGGGCCTGATTCCTGAATTTTACCCCATGTGAGGCACACCATTCGGTTACAACATCCGTAAAATTTTGTTTGAGCAGGGTTTCCAGGGTCACCCGGTAATCATTCACGATCCTGGCTGAAAGTTCTGTATTGGTTGTGTCTTTTAAAGCATAAAAGAATTTACCAAAATCATATTGATGGATACTTTCAAAATGATTTAGGAAATTAGTCGCCCAATTGGCCCGATACACTTCATAAGAGTCGTTAAAAAAGCAGCGAATCCGGGAAGGGTCTAAACCATGCTGTTCAAATGCCTGGTCAAAACGATCCAGGTATTTCAAAACAGCCTCTTTCTGGAAATGATCCAACACCAATCCTTCCCCTCCGGGAGCAGCACGTTTCACTTTCTGACCAGTCAGACTGCTCACCAGCACATACACCTGTTGATATTGCCTTAAATCATTGGTGATCGAAAGCTGATTGTTCTCTACCCGATCAGTCAGGTCCAACACCTCATCTGCAGTTCCTGGTTTCAGGGCTATGACCGATTCCAGGTTTACCTGTTCGGCTTTGGAATGAACTTGTTGCAAAAGATCAATTGTATTCAGATCATTGGATAAGGTAAAGGAAAAAATTTCCATTCGCTTGGCCGCGTATTGAGGTGCTATATGAGGACCACCAAAGGGCCATCCGGTACCCAGGTTCATATCTACGGCCAAACCCAGGCGGTCAGCTTCATCCAGAGTATGTTTCAAATGGCTGATCCAGGAAGAATCCAGATAGGAAATAAAAGCATCCTCATACCCCTTAACGCCATAAATGGGTGTAATTTCAACGCCTCCGATGCCTACTCGCTGTAGGGCTTCCAACTGGGATGTAATGCCTTCCCGGCTCACAGCATTACCCATCCACCACCAGCGGGTAAAGGGCCTGGTTGAAAATTGCTCACTTTTGCTTTCTCTTTCAACGGTTTGCTGCGAACTTAAATCACAAGCTTGAATAGCAAACATTACCAGAAAAAGACCGAATAATCTAAATACAAGGTGGTGTGCCTTCATTTCTCCAAATTTTGGGTTTTACTTTAATTTCAATTATTGAATAGCCAGTTTAAATGACTTTCCTGTTTTAATAATATTTACAAACATTTGCTCATCACTGGTGTACCAATGGTCAGCCCCCCGAACCTGCTCCGGAATTTGATCCACCATAATTTTAAAGATCCACTTATGATCCTTTTGACCAGCTACCTCTATGGTATGATCCTCTCCCACTTTGATTGATACTTCAGAAAAATAGAATCCGTCGCCCAAAGGTTCATAAAACTGAAATTTATTCTGATCCAACCGGGCAAATACTGCCAACTGATCAGTCATGACGGTGGCGTCACCTGCCTGAATGGGTTGCTTGTTTGCTGCGTTCAGCACTGTCATTGACCCGAATGGTAATTTAGAAAAAATTTGATCCAAATCAACATTAATCTCAGGCGCATTTTTTTGAACAGGTTCGAACGCTACTTTTTTCACCGGAATACCAGGAGTGTTTATAAGCGAGCCATCCACTATCTGAAGAGAATCATCCGATAAAGTACTGATCTCGACATTTTTAAATTGCCAATTACTGGCATGCTTGATCGTACCATAAGTATCAGCTTCAATGTTAATATTTTCCCAGGTCAGATCCTTTATCGGTTTTTCTGGATAAGCATTGGCGTAAATGGCTTGTTCTGCTCCAGTTATCCTGATATCTTCCAAATGAATATCTTTGAATTCCGGTATTCCCCGTTCCGGTGGAAAAACAGGTTGGGTCAGGGTCTTCATTCTTTGGGATATCATCTCTGCCGGCAGATTTTCGGGTATTTCAGGATAACTGTATTCAGGATACCAATTTAATTCAAAATGGAATGGGTTTTTTACATTTTTCATCACAATATTGTGAAAATAAACATTCTCTATCACTCCTCCCCTTACCTGGGCCGATTTAAACCGAATTCCGGTATTAGTGCCTATGGCTTCCAAACCATAAACCTCAATATTTTTCATACCACCGGAAGTTTCACTGCCAATGGTAAACAATCCATGTCCTGCCCTGGTAATACAATTGCGGTACACAATATTTTCTGCCGGTCGGTTTACCCTCAGTCCATCTGCATCACGGCCTGATTTAATACACAGATTATCATCATTACAATCGATATCGCAATTTTCTACCAGTACATCCTGGGAGGAATCTGTGTTAATGCCATCTGAGCTGGGTCCATAACCCCCAATATTATTCCTGATAACCAATCCGTCGACGTGAATTCCGGAGCTATAAGTAAGAGAAACAGTCCAGAATCCGGCTCTTAATATGTTAAAGTCTTTTAAAAGCACCTCCTCAGATTCATATACTACTACCGGCCGAACGCGTTTGGCTTCGTAATCCACGGCCCAGCGGAT
>JBPRGG010000092.1:0-98052 GCA_051418075.1 Candidatus Cyclobacteriaceae bacterium M3_2C_046
TAATTACAATGAATTATTTAGATTACCATAATAGATTTTATATTTACTTTATCTAATAAAAAAAGGACAAATACACTCTCCTGGTTTAGCAAAAAACAAATTTAAATGTTCAGAAAAAACAGTAAGAAATATGATTAATGATCTAAGAAAAATGGGCTATAAAATTCGCTTTAATAGAAAATTAAACAGGTATATTTTAGAATAAAATATATACGGAAAAACTTATTCCGTGAGTAGTTATAACTTAGTTAGTAATTAGTCAAATTATTAATTAAAATTATAAATCATGAAAAGCTTAAAAACAATATTCTTTTTAGTAGTTATTATACTATTTTCTTCATGTGAAGAACATGAAGTCAAAGAACAAAAACAAGAATTGAAAATCAAATAATTAAGCCCAAACTGACTAACGCTAAAATTCCACCAGATAATAATGGCGATAAATATTATTTTATTCAAATTGAATTTGAACCAATGCCCGAATATCCAGATGAAGGGTACTGGAATCAAAACCAAGAATACCTTGGATTTAAAGACAATGGTTTAATTTATGACCAAACTGCCAATGATGGAATATTTACGTCCTTAGAATTAGTACAGGTATTTGATGAATATAATAACTTGATAGAAGAACCAGATAAAATTGAAATTGAAATAAAATGTAGCTTCACAATCATTAATCCAGGCACCACATGTCAAGGTACGATATGCCCCAACAGATCTATTTTAGGTGGTAGAACCTGGTTTTGTATTTGTACAGGTCTATGTACCTTTAATTACAAGGTTGTATTATAGGACAAATACCCTATGCATTTAATCGCAACATATTTTAAAAAGGATATATATTACGCATTTTTTTTATATATCCTTTTTTTTCTTTTATTGCTATTATCAGAACCTGTAGAATTATCATTTATTGAAAGTTCCAAATTAACAAATGCTTATATAAGGGATATAATAGAGAAGTTCATCGTTCTTATAGTATTTGGATATAGCATATTTTATACAAAAAGATTCCACCTATTAAATAAGCTTCTTATACATAAAATTGAAAATCTATATCTATATAAAGGTCCTTTATTAATTATTTTGCTTTTACTATATTTTAACTTTCAATCTATATCTGAACTGAAATTTTCATTGTCATTAGTTTTCATTTTTAGCTCTATTCTTGCAGCATTATCAGAAGAAATTCTTTTTAGGGGAATATTACTAACAGTATTTATTGAAACATTCAAAAAGCATAAAATTGGATTAATAGTTATATTTAATTCATTGATTTTCGGGTTATCTCATTTTGTTAATTTAGTAAGTTATTCATTATCCTCGGTTATTACTCAGTCCATTGGTGCAATATGTATAGGGGTTTATTTTTCCGGACTTTTCTTAAGGACTAAATGCATATTATTAATTGGATTGTTACATGGCATGTTAAATTATACAAGTGAATTATCCCACTTAAATAATTTAAACACTGACTATGTCCAGGAAAGAGAATTATCTGATGTTATTAATAGTTTATTAGTATTTACTGTAATTTATGGATCTATTTTTTTTATTGGTTTAAGAATGGCATCCAAAAGTACGTCATCAATTAAAAAATTATTTTAGCAACCTCAACCCAAAGCATTTTCCACTTTAGCCCTTTAGCCAAAAAATTTTTTACCCAAATCCGTTATAACCCAAGTATTTCCAATTTGTATAACAGACATTCGGGATTTAAGGCTATATTAATACTAAAGCCAAAACCTGTCAGATTTACTCCGTCAATGATATTTAAAACCTGACAGGTTCTGGAATGAATAAGGCAGTGCTATTTAAGTACAGCAGCAAATCTGAATTTGCAGAAGCAGCTTCTGACCAGAAACCTGTCAGGTTTATTCCATCAGATACACCGTCAAACTGCGGGGTCCATGAGCCCCCAATACCAAAGCCTGTTCAATATCTGCGGTTTTGGAAGGACCGGAAATAAATATGCCCCAGTTATCAGGAATTTCACTGATCTTTTGATAAGCCTGGTGCATATTAAAAACTAACTGACTTTTTGGAACTACCAATGCCAGGTGCTGGGTGATAAAAGCCAGGGCTCGGTATCGAATATCCTTTTCACAGATCCAGACAGCCGCATTTTCAGCTACCGCCAGCCGGGCCGGCACCAATGCTAATTCAACATCTTTTAGCTGGTGTGGATCCTTTACCGAGTCCAGACTATAATTACCGGGAACCCCGTCTATTAATGAACAAATGGTGGATAGATCAGGAAAGGTTGATTTAATATCCTGAATGATCTGGCTAGGTCCAGTTACCTCCAAGGCCCTCCCTCCTACTGAAGTCAACATTTCACTAAAATGCTGTTGATATTCAGAAGGAGTAGCAAATTCCGGAATCTCAGGTAAATTCACCGGTTCCGGTCTGTTTTGCTTCAGAGCCTGTAAAATCTTATTTCGCTGATCTTCCATTTTTGTTATTTAGATACCATTCTCTGAAACTATGTTTGGGTGCAGCTGGCACTTCCCTGGCTTTACCCCACACATTCCGGCTGTTATAAACTAACTGACGGGGAGCCAGGCGTAACAGTTGTCTGGCTATTTTACCTGCTAACCGGTAATATTTAGGATGACTAAATAACCAGGCCATTACCTGCATAGGAAATCGTTTCTCCTTTCCGGCCTTTCCCTGGGCAGTTAAATGTTGCCGCCATTTATACAACTGCTCATGAATGTCTATTTTTACCGGGCAAACGTCACTACAGGATCCACATAAACTGGAAGCAAATGGCAGACTGGCGTATTTTACCTGGTTCACATGGGGTGATAATATGGAACCAATCGGGCCTGGTACCGTATAATCATAACTTTGTCCCCCACTGCGCCGATAAACCGGGCAGGTATTCATACAGGCCCCACATCGGATACAGTACAGGGACTTATAAAAATCCTTCATACCCAGATGTGCTGACCTTCCGCCATCCACCAGTACCACATGCAGTTCCTGTCCAGGGGCTGGCCGGGTAAAATGGGAGCTGTATGCTGTAATGGGTTGTCCGGTGGCACTTCGGGCCAGCAACCTGAGAAATACCCCCAGGTGTTCCTGTCTGGGAATGATTTTTTCCAGCCCCATGCTGGCAATATGCACCGGGGCTAAATGTACTCCCAGATCGGCATTGCCCTCATTGGTGCAAACCACAAAGCCGCCTGTATCGGCCACAGCAAAATTCACACCGGTCAAGGCGGCATCTCCTGAAAGAAAATGAGCTCTTAAGTGTTGACGAGCTGACTCAGTCAGGTAAACCGGATCATTATTGCCGGCTTCAGTACCAATCTTTTCATGAAAAAGCTTACTGATCTCCTCTTTCTTCTTGTGAATGGCAGGAAGTACAATATGACTGGGAGGCTCTTTTAATAATTGCATGATATGTTCTCCCAAGTCCGTGTCCACCACTTCGATGCCCCGCTGCTCCAGGTAGCGGTTCAATTTGCAATCTTCGGTCAGCATGGACTTACTTTTGACCAGCTTTTTGACCTGGTGTTTTTGCAGGATCTGGTACACGATTTCATTATGATCCAGGGCTGTACCGGCCCAATGGACCTGGATACCATTGGCTTGGGCATTGGCTTCGAATTGTTCCAGGTATTGATCCAGGTGAGAAATAGTATGGGCTTTGATCTGAGAGGCCAGACTTCTTAGCTCCTCCCACTCGGGAATGGTAGCAGAAATTTTATCTCTTTTTTGGCGGATCCACCAGAGGGTCTCATCGTGCCAAAGAGTTTTGGCCACATCCTGGTTAAATTCTGCTGCAGCTTTGGGATGATTCATAATGGGTCTCCGTTTAATATTTCAGCAATATGTTTAACCTGAATAGCAGATTGATTTCTCTTTAGCAAACCTTCCAGATGCATCAGGCAGGACATATCAGTAGCAGTGATCACTTCCACGCCATGCAGTTGATGATCCTGAATGCGATCCAGACCCATTCTCACCGAAACAGCCTCTTCTGAAACGCTGAA
The DNA here is from genome assembly GCA_051418075.1 of Candidatus Cyclobacteriaceae bacterium M3_2C_046. Taxonomy (GTDB): domain Bacteria; phylum Bacteroidota; class Bacteroidia; order Cytophagales; family Cyclobacteriaceae; genus JBPRGG01. The sequence continues at coordinate 4,008 of JBPRGG010000092.1, forward strand.
GGTACCACCAAAACCACAGCATTCATCAGGTCGGTTAAGTTCCATCAATTCTATTTCCCTTACCATTTCCAAAAGAGGTTTTATTTTTGAAAAAGGCTGACCTCTCAATTCAGAGGATTGGGCCAGCCTTAGTCCGCGTTGGCCATGACAGCTCATATGCAGCCCTACTTTGTAGGGAAAAATGCTTTTCAATTGCTTTACCTGTAAAACATCAGTCAGGAAATGACATAGCTCGTAAATATTTTGTCTTACCTTGTGAACGGCCGGTATTTGTTCAAGGATATCATAATGTTCTTTTACATGTAAAACACAGCTTCCGGTAGGTCCTACAATGAAATCACAATCCTGAAATGTCTCCACAAAATGAGCATAAACCTTCTTGCCTTTACTTTCAAATCCGGAATTTGCCATGGGTTGTCCGCAACAGGTCTGCTCCAGAGGATAGACAACCTCACAACCTAATTTTTCCAATAGTTTGAGGGTGGCTATACCTACCCGGGGGTAAAACTGATCTACATAACATGGTATAAATAATCCTACCTTCATAGCCACTATTTATATCCGGTGATGATATATTGATGAGGTAATGAGGTGGTATCGTAATTGACTTTAGAAAAGCCCACTGCTTCCATTTCTTCCAGAGCTACTTCTCCTGCCAGTTTATGATCCCGGGGAGGTCCCATGGAGGCATCTTTGCGATAATCAACCACCATCACCTGACCTCCCGGCTTTAGTCCGGACAAGGCATTGTTAAAATACTGAGCCCGGTCCTGGATATGATGATAGGCGTTGACCAGCAATATGGCATCTGCTTCAGCCTTTTTTAGTCCCGGATTGTCATAGGGGACTTTTCTTACTTCCACATTTTCTGCCTGATATTCCTGCTTTTTTTGCTCCAGATGCTGAATAAATTCATCATTCACGTCAGCGGCAATGACTTTTTGAGCCACATCAGCCAGTTTAAAGCTAAAATAGCCTGAACCAGCCCCTAAATCCATAACCACCTTACCCTCAGGATCCAGCAGGTCTATTACCACTTCCGGCTTCTGCCATTCATCTCGGCCCGGGTTATCAAATGCCCGAATCAAACTGGATACCCGGTTGCTGTACATTTGCTGATTAGCCTTACCCGGAGGTATATCGGAGTTTGGATGATCATGTTGGGCATATCCGGTTATGGAAACCGATAGCAGCAGGATAAAGGTAAGTCTGGTAAACATCATATTTTAAGGTTTAGGTAAATTTACGAGAAATCAGGTAAAAAAGAAATCCTGTGAACACTGTGGCTAAACCTGAAAAAGATTCCAAAGGTTTGTCAATGATTAAAAACACAAGTGTCCAAAGGCTCAATCCGATGAACAATAAAGGAGTGAATGGATACCCCCATACCTTGTAGGGCCGGTGTAGTTCAGGTTTTTTATATCGTAAAACAAAAACTCCAATTACTGTAAGCGTGGTAAATAAATTTAATACAAACCCCGAATAGACCAGCACCTGTTCAAAAGTAGATGAAATGATCAAGACAATGGTGATTAAGGTTTGAAACCAGATGGCATATACCGGAATGCCACTTTTATTTTTCTGAGCCAGGAATTTAAGGATCTTGAAATCCTCTCCCATCACCATGGTGACCCGGGGGCCGATCCAGATCATAGCACTTACGGTGGAAACCAGTAACGCAGAAATTATGAAGGCCATAAGTTGTCCGCCTGTTTGTCCGAAAATATTTTCTGCTGCCACAAATCCCACCTCTACTTTTCCTTCCAGGTTAGCCATGGAACTGGAATATAAAAAAACATAATTTAAAAGCAGGTAAAGGATCAATACCAGCAGGGTTCCCAAAATCAGGGAGCGGGGTAGGTTTTTAGCTGGTTTCTTTATCTCATTGATAATATAGACGGAAGCATTCCAGCCGGAAAAGGCATAAGAAACATAGATCAGGGAAACAGCAAAGGCAGGGCTGAAGATTTGATCCCAATCAACAGCAGTAGGGATCAATTGCAGATCTTTAGGCTGGTCAATGGAAAAACCAGCTATTATGAAAACGATGATCAGTATTACTTTTAATACAGTCACCAGTACCTGAAATACACTACCGGTTTTAATATTGATAGAATGAATAATGCTGATCACGATCACTACAATGGCAGAAAAAACAGCTGGTTGCAGCCGGGGAAATATCTGGGAAGCATAGGAAGCCATGGCCATAGCAGCCAGAGCTGTGGGAGCAGAAAACCCGATTAATATAGATACCCATCCGGCCATAAACCCCAAAACCGGATGATAGATCCGGGACAGGAAATGATATTCACCTCCTGATCGGGGTAAGGCCGCCCCTAATTCTCCATAGCTTAAAGCCCCGGATAATGCGATCAAACCACCTATCAACCATAACATGAGCAAAGCAAAAACCGACTTGATCTCTACCACCTGAAAGCCAAGGCTGGTAAATACACCCGTTCCCACCATATTGGCCACTACGATGGCACCGGCAGTTAGAAAACCTATTTTTTGGGTTTGTGGCTGAATAATAGTATAATTTTAATCGCTCAACAAATACCTTAGGAGATATATGATCTAAAAATATCCATTGATGCTTTATTTAGCTTAAAAATAAAATATTTATCGTAAACTAAAGCACTTCTGGCAGATTATTAATAATGAATATCAAATAATTATACTATGGATTTATATCAAAAAGTAGAGGAAAACCAAGCATTTAAAGTAAAAGATGGTCCCACCATATTTTCTGTAAAAGAACTTTATGATGTGGTTAAAGAAGACTCCATACCGGTAGATTTATTTATGTATCATGCCGGACAAAATGATTTTGCCCGCTGGATCAGTCATGTGTATGAAGATCAAAAGTTAGCCAAAGGATTAACCGAAGTTAAAACCAAAAAAATATTTTTGGAGAGATTGGAACTGGCGTTAAAAATCAAAAATTTTTAGCTCTAAAAAAAACTGGCTGTTTAAATGTTTTAAACAGCCAGCTCAATAAACAAAAGCTTATCTATAACTTTTATTCGATCACTTCCACATTGACGGCATTAAGCCCTTTTCTGCCTTGTTCCACCTCAAATCTCACTTGATCATTTTCCTTAATCTGATCGATCAGACCGGATGAATGTACAAAGATATCTTGGCCGTTAGCCACTTTAATAAACCCAAAACCTTTGGTTTCGTCGAAAAATTTTACTGTTCCTTCTTGCATTTTAAAACTTGTATTAAATTAAAAATAAAATTTTACAATAAGCAAATTGGAAATGCTTATTGCAATTGATAATTACCTTAAAATATGATTGCATTGATTCTTATTATAGAGGATGGCTCAACTTTGTATGAAACAAACAATGGGCGATACTTAGGGTCTCTGGTCAAATAAAAACTTGAATCTAAAACTTTAAAGCATATTATCTTACAAATATAGGCAAACACCTATAATAAATAAATTATAAATTATCAAAAAAAGTTCAAAACCGGCCAATAATTATTGATCAGGGCTGGTCAGGTAGAGGTGTATGGTCAGGTATAAACTTCAATGAAACCGAATTTACACAATGCCTGGTATTTTTGGCAGTAAAGCCCTCTCCCAAAAATACATGTCCCAGGTGCCCTCCGCAATTAGCGCATAAGATCTCTGTTCTGCGACCATCCGCATCTATTTTTCGTAATACTGCCCCTTCAATTTCATCATCAAAACTGGGCCAGCCGCAATGAGAATCAAATTTATCGGCTGATTTGTACAAAGGAGCATTACACCTTTTGCACAGGTAGGTGCCTTTCGCTTTATGATCAGTATAGTCACCAGTGTAGGGCCTTTCTGTGCCTTTTTCTATGATCACATACTTTTCAAACTCTGTCAGTTGGTTATAAGGAGCCTTTTGACCATCCTTAATGATTAGCGACTGATCTTTAGTTGGAATTTGTTTGTTTTGATCTTTGGATTCAGTTTGGGCACAGGAGGTAAAACTGATTGCCATTACCAATCCAAGGATCATTATACCATATTTCATATATTAAATGTTTTCTGATTAATTTGTACTTAATCGTACTTTGGATTCAGAAAACGAATTAAAACCCTTAATTGTTATATAGGACTAGGCATGTGATCCCTGAATGGAATTCATCCACGGTTTTTGTTTTTGTTCCATTTTATCCGGTGTCATTTCCCATTGATAAGTGGCAAATTGCCAGCAATGGCCAAATGGATCCTTTACTTTACCTGTTCTATCTCCCCAGAAAGCATCTTCCATTGGATAAATCACTTTTCAACCAGCATCTATTGCCTGATCAAACATTTTGTCAGCATCTTCTACATAAACAAACAAGCCAGCTGTAGCATGGTCATCCGGGCCTTTTTCCTAGTTCCCTCCAAAAACATCCGCCATCATCAGGTTGGTGTCTCCCAGGCTTAGCATCGCATGCATTACCTTTTTACCATCCGGAGCAAACATAACTGGGGCTTTCAATCCTAATCCAAAAGATTTTTGATAAAATTCAACTGCCTGAGCACAATTCCCCATTAAACCACAAATGGGTAGTAATTCCTTGCATACCAGCAGGAATATAAGAAGTAGATTTTTTAGTCATAACATTTATCTCTTTTATATAAATAAAGCTAATCAATTTTTAAGATCCATAACATCCCCATTTATAGGTTTTTCAATCAAAATATAGTTCCGGTCTACTAAACAAATCAATAGATAAGCGCTTACTAGTGTTATAAGAGCACATACATCAGACATTCTAAAAAATAAAGAAAGATATATTAAACAAATTGATTATGAACTATTTAGAGCGAACGACATCTCTGTATAATGAACTTTTTTCTGGTAACATCAGTAAGGCATTTGATCAGTATTACCATCCCGATCTGATCATGGTGGAAGCTACCGGTGAAACCCGCAAAGGAATGGAAGCCAATAAAGCATTTGAAAAGAAATGGTCTGATCAGGTTACTATTCACCGGGCTGAGGTTAAAACGGTAACTGCCAATGAGGCAGAAAAAACGACCATGGTAGAAAGCTTCCTGGATATTACTTTTTCAGATGGCTATCGTCGCAAAATTGATGAGGTGGCAGTTCAACGGTACCAGGATGATAAGATCATTTACGAACGATTTTACTATTATGTAGGCAAGTAGCTAGTGCTATTCTTCAACAGAATATCGTCATGAGCATTCCCCCATTTCCGGAAAAAAAATAACAAGACAATGACGTGTTTTTTGGACCGACGACCCCTGACCGCCATTGTAAATTAAAGGCAGATTTCATCATCTTCTTAGATTTGATTACGAAGAGCCGTATGAGTCGAGAGACGCACGGTTCTGTGAGAGCTTTGGGTGAAACTCCCCTTAGCTACTCGACTTTTGAATCCAAACAAAAAAGTACCGCCCGTCCGGCAGGGCAAAAGATAGAATAATGTAAAATGTCCATCATTATGCAGAAATCAAAATATATCTACTTCACCTATTCCTTTAAATAAACATCAGGAAATATTTAGCAATTCCTCAATATCCATCAAATACATTTGTCTTCCTCCCTGATGGGGAGAATCAATCACCACTTTCTTGCCATCATTGCTGGAGCGGGGATGGGTATCACAACGCCATTCCCCCTTATACGCTTCAGGTGAATGGAATCGGCCCAACTCCAATTTTTTCCTGGTAGGCACATGATAAATATAAGGAATTTGTTCCCTATTGGGGCCCTGGGGATAGGTATCATTCAGTATCCATTCATTGCTGGTTTGGGGCAGGTAAGTATTATGGCCATTGACCACCATTTCTTCCTTTCCTATAATCTCCACCTGCTCGGTTTTATCTTTAAACAAATAAAATGCAGATTCTTCACCTTCCGGTTTGGTCCAGGCACACACATGCTGCGGGTCTTTCCAGATGAAGTGAGAAGTATAACCGGAGGGATCCAGTATATAAAGATCATTGCCATTTTTATCTGCGGTAAACATACGGGTTGTAAAGCCTCCTCCATAGTGACCGGTTGGTTCATCCCTCCAGCGATGCAGGAAGATAAAGCGTTCACTATCCGGACTCACCAGCAAATGATTAAAATAATGCCATTTATCATCCAATTTCTGTCCATCATAGGGTATAGCTGCTGCTTTGGCAATAGGTATGACTAATTGATGTTGGCCTGTTTTTAGATTGATCCGATAAATCCCTGATTCTTCCGGAGCATTCACCTGCTGATATGGATCTGACACTCCCTTATATCCATATCCGGGTCGCAGGTTTTGTATTCTGGCAAAATCTGCTCCTATAGCCCATTCACCATCCTGGCTGAGTGCATATACCGGCTTAGGCAAGGTGCGTTTCTTACCTGAATGCACATCCATAATATGACTTACAAACTGACCATCCTGGCGATCATTCCAAATAATTTCTGAGCCAGAATTGGGAATCCATTGTAACATACAACCTTGCTGCCAGCCCCAGGAACTAGATTGACCCAGTTCAATCCATTTATCTCCATGCTCGGTATCTACCATCCCAACTTTTATCACATCACTGGCTTCCGGAGTCCGGTGTTCAAAATCTACTTCCATCCCTAAAACCAGTTTATTGGTGGGATCAAACTGCAATTTGTCATAATAGCCAAACCAGTGAAATTTTGGACCACCTGTAATAGCCCTTACCGGAACGTTTCTGGTATTAAAAGCGGCCAGCGGGTTATAGGTTACCGGTAATGCTGCGGCAGCTAAAGATGACATTTTAACAAATTCCCTTCTTTTCATAAGTATATTTACAATTAGACTACTAATATAGTTCAATAATATAAAAAAATGATTAATTCCTCAAATAGATTTAGTAAAGATCTCCGTATAAAGCTGCAACAAATATTCAATATTTCTTTGAAAAGTAAAATAAGCCTCTATTTTTGTAAAAACAAAAGCTAAAATTGAATGGATTTGATCATTCATTTTTCCATCGCTCTTTTGGTGTCTTTCGTTGGATATCTTCCCTTCGGAACTGTTAATATGGCCGTAATAGATTCTTCTCTGCGTACAGGGGCTAAAGCAGCTATTCAAATATCAGTTGGGGCCGCTTTTATTGAGATTTTTCATTCCCTGATTGCCATACATTTCAACACTTTTATCATCAGGCATATTCAGGAAAATGCATATGTGAAACTCTTTGCAGTACTCATTCTTTTGGTGTTAGGTATTTATTTTATAATGAAGAAACCACCAAATGCCATGTCCCATAAATCAAATCCACTAGCTTCCCAGGCGGTAGGAAAAGGGGCCTTGCTGGCTACGTTCAATCCCCATGCCCTGCCTTTTTGGGTATTTATTCTCAGCTATTTTAATTCAAAAAACTGGGTCCAGCTGGATAATAACCATACCATCATTTCCTTTTTAATGGGTGTAAGTATGGGCCGTTTTTTATCCCTGTTGGTTTACCTTTATCTGGGATTATTTATCGCCAACAAGATGCAATCATTTAGTAAATGGATGAACCTGGTTATCGGGAGCATTTTATTATTTATAGCCGTATTAGAAGGCATTAGTCTGGCAGTCTGAAATTCTTAACTTTTAATTAAAAAAGCCAACAGGATAGGCCTGACCCGATTTGTGATCTGTTATAATCAAGTGGTTCTTAAATTTACCACATTAAGCTCCACCATTGGCAGCGCATCAGCGCAATTTTACCTTAATATTTCATCCTGTTTCATTTTTTGTGGACAACCAAGGCAAACAATTTCAAATTAAGCCAGTTTGAGAACTTCATCCTTTTATCTACCAATAAATGAATTTTTGTTTTTCTAAAAAAACATTACATATGCCTAATGAAATTAAACAATTTTCAATTATTATTCGTAAATTTATTATTAATCTAATTTTACTTTTTTAATTTACTAATTTATCAATATTTACAATTATTTTTAAGAAATTTGATTTTTTGCTACAGATCAGATGTAAAATCTGAATACACTTTATGAAGTTAAATGACACGTTTTTTAATTCACCTTAATTTAAATGTCTATTTATGAGGAAAATCTTACAAGTAACTTTGTGGTTGATAGTTTATCAATCAGGCTTTTTATTTGCCCAGGATCAATCAATCTCTGGTAAAGTAACTGCACAATCCGATGGTAGTCCCATACCAGGGGTTAATGTAGTGTTTAAAGGAACTAATTTAGGTACTATTACCGACCTGGATGGTAACTTTCAGCTCAATGTACCTGAAACAGATGGTACGCTGGTATTTTCATACATTGGAATGACCACTAAAGAGGTCCCAATCAACAATCGAAGTGTTGTTGAAGTGCAATTGAAAGCCGATGTACGGCAGTTGAATGAAATAGTGGTGACATCTTTCGGCATAGAGCAGGAAAAAAAATCGCTTGGGTATGCTACCCAGGAATTGCAAAAGGAGGAAATTACCAAAACCAAGCAACCTAATCTGATCAATGCCATGCAGGGACAGGTAGCCGGAGTACAGATTTCCAATTCAGGAGGAGCACCTGGTCAAAGTGCCCGAATTATCATCAGAGGAGTCAATTCCCTGGATCCCAGTGCTGATAATCAACCTTTGTTTGTAGTGGATGGCGTACCCATCGATAATTCTACCGTTGAATCACCCGGCACTCCCCGGGGAATGAGTAACAGGGTAGCAGATATCAACCCTAACGACATTGAATCTGTCAATGTACTAAAAGGAGCAGCAGCCACCGCGCTTTATGGGGTAAGAGCTGCCAATGGAGCAGTGATCATTACTACCAAAAAAGGAAAAGCCGGAAGAATCAAAGTTGATTTTTCCAGTTCGGTAGGTGGTGAAGACATCAATAATTTTCCCGATTTTCAGCAACGCTACGGGCAAGGTTTTAGCGGAGCTTACCAGCCTACCAGTTTCTGGCCTAACTGGGGTGCACCTATTCCGGCAGCCCGGGTAATTGACCCTGATCATCAGTATTACGATATATTCAGGGATGGCACGCAAACTGGTCTTACTTTTGATAATACCATCAGTGTTTCCGGAGGAAATGAAAACTCTACCTTTTATGCTTCTGTTTCGAATCTTGATCAGCAGGGAACCATTCCCAACAGCGATTGGGGCAGGACATCGGCCAAGGTAGCCGGAACTGTAACCAGCGATCAGTTTAAATTCTCTGGCTCTTTGAACTATACCAATTCCGGAGGTAATCGTGTACCGCATGACCGGCATTTTGAGACATTAATGTACTGGTCTTCTACCCAGGATGTAACTGATTACATCAAACCAGATGGTACCCAAAGGGCTTACAGCACCGATAACCCGATTTATTCCTCTGAATTCTGGACCTATGAAGATGATGTTAATCGGGTGATAGGGAATGTTAATTTTGAATATTCTCCCCTGGAATGGCTAAGCTTTCAATACCGGATCGGAACCGATACCTACAGTGATTCCCGCCAGGAGATTCTGCCTGGTCCATTAGGTGTGGTGGATGAAATACCATTATCTTCTACCGGCTTTATCAGGGAAGACAGGATCAACAGTCGTGATATCAATTCTACCCTCAACATTACTTTACAGGGAGACTTAACCGACCGGCTGTCAACCACCCTGAGGCTGGGAAATGATATTTTTGATCGCAGATTTAAACGACTATCCTCTTTTGGTGGTGAGTTTGTTATTCCTCAGTTTTATAACTTAAGCAATACCACCGATATTTCTACCAACCAATTCATCTCAGAAAGAAGGCTTGTGGGTTTATACGGCGATCTGATGTTGAATTATGATGACTTCCTGTTTTTGAATATTACTGGTAGAAATGACTGGTCCTCTACCTTACCAAAAGCTAATAACTCTTTCTTTTACCCATCTTTTAATCTGGGCTTCATTTTCAATGATATTATGGGATTACCTTCCTGGTTTAGTTATGGAAAACTCCGGGCAAGTTATGCCGAGGTAGGAAAAGACGCTCCTCCCTACTCTACTGCAGTAACCTATACAGCCCCGGTAAATAGCGGCGGTGGTGAAATTTTTCCGCTCAACGGACAGGTAGGATTTACCAGATCTAATCAGTTAGGTACCCCTGAATTAAAACCGGAAAGAACTACCTCCTATGAATTGGGGGCTGAATTACGCTTTTTCGAAAACAATATTGGCATTGACTTTACCTGGTATCAGTCCAATTCAGCCGATCAAATCCTCAGTGTTCCGGTTTCAAATGCTACTGGTTTTACCAGTTTGATCACCAATGCCGGGGAAATCCGAAATAGTGGGTTTGAGCTGGTATTAAATGCTACACCCTTGCAAATCAATGATTTTCGCTGGGACATAAGACTCAATTTAAGCCGTAACTGGAATGAAGTAGTCGAAATCAGGGAAGGTATTGAAAGTATATTTGTAGGTTCTCAATTCGGTTATGCCGGCAGTACGGTAAATATGCAGCTAATAGAGGGGGATCCATTTGGAAACATCTATGGACGTAGCTATGAACGATATTATGCTGACGGTCAACCGGAAAATCTCCGATATTTGGATCGGGACCTGCCTCTTTTAATTGATGACACAGGCTTTCCTGAGATAAACAGTGACCAGCTGATATTGGGAAATGTTACGCCTGAGTGGTTGGGTGGCATCAGCAACACCTTCTCTTACAAAAGTATAGACTTTAGTTTTCTGATCGACTGGCGAACCGGTGTCGACCAGTTCACGCAATTTGGTAATTTCTTTTCCGCCTTTGGTATTCTGGATTATTCGCTTGATCGTAATGCGGTGGTGGTATTCGATGGGGTCACCTCTGATGGATCACCCAATACCCAGCAGGTCTGGTTAGGACAAGGAATTGGTCCTGACGGCAATAATTATGGAGCTGGCTTCTGGCGTAACCGCTACCGCGGATCATCCGAAAATTTTGTGCAGGATGCTTCTTTTCTGAAGCTAAGAAATATCACCCTGACTTACAATTTCCCTTCTTCATTATTGAATGTTCTGCCCATCAGCAATGGCAGTTTTTCACTTGCAGCCAACAACCTGATTCTGGCTACGCCCTGGGAAATATTTGATCCGGAATCATTCAGTGCCGGTGCCGGCAGCAATGCCATTGGCTTTACCGGATTGGCTTATCCGGGTACCAGAAGTTATTTTGCTACTCTAAATTTATCATTTTAACATTTGAAAATAAGTAAATCATGATGATAAAGAAATTTAAAATATTGTGGATTTTAGCGCTGACAGGTATTATGTTGAGTTGTGAGGAATACCTTGATATCAATACTGATCCTAACAATCCTACCACAGCGCCCCTGCAAGGACTATTAACCACTACCACATTTGAAACAGGCACGAATATGTATCGTACCGGGATAATCACCTCCTATTTTGTACAATACCTTGCTTCTCCCAATCCGGCCAGTTCTACCGATGTACAGGAAGAGGTAAGTTATGGAACTGCCTGGTACCGCATTTATAATGTCATGACCGACCTGGCCGACCTTGAAATACAAGCAGAAGCATTGGGTGCAGATAATTATTTAGCAGTAGCTCAGCTGCTAAAGGCGGTGCATTTAGGTTTAGCGGTTGATCTATGGGGTGAAGTACCTTACAGTGAAGCCTTTTTTGCGGAATCACTGACCCCTGCTTTTGATGATGATGCTTCATTGTATCAGGAAGTATTACAACTGTTGGACCAGGGTATCAGTAATCTTGAATCAGGAAATTCTACAGTGACCATGGGAGACGATGACTTCATTTATGGCGGGGATTTGGAAAAATGGCTGAAATTTGGCTATAGCCTGAAAGCTCGCTATCTCAATCATCTGACCAAAACAGGCAGCTACGATGCGGCAGCAGTATTGACAGCTGTAGAGAATGGATTTGAATCCAATCAGGACGATGCTACCATGATTTATTTTGAAGAAGAGATCAATCCCTGGGCGGATGAGGCCATTGATAACCAGGCTTTATTATTAGGCGGATGGATCTCTGAACAAACAGTGGAGGCGTTGGATGGCACAATAAAAGACATATTTGATCCAAGAACTCCCTTCCTTTTTGCTCCCAATGATGAAGGAGAGTTTGTGGGTACAGAAAATGGAGCCGGACGGGGAGATGCACCCGAACTCGGAGCCCGTTCAGTACTTTTTCCAGGACTCTTTTATACAAGCCGGACATCTCCGGTCCTGATATCAACCTATGCTGAATTGAAGATGATAGAAGCAGAGGCCGCATTAAGAAATAACAATACAAATCGCGCTTATGAGGCTTACCTGGAAGGTATAGAAGCCCATATGGATATGCTGGGATTGCCGGATGAACTCAAACAACCGTATTTGACCGATCCGGTTATAGCAGTAGGTGCTGATAATCTTACCCTCGAAGAAATATTCCGGGAAAAGTATATAGTAATGTTCTTAAATCCGGAAGCCTGGGTAGATGCAAGAAGGTACGACTACCAATACGAAGATATGGAACTGCCGGCTAACCACAACCCTGATCTTAACGGACAATTTATTCGCAGATTGGCTTATCCGGATTCGGAAACCAACAGAAACAGCCAGAGCATACCGGATGGTGTGACTTTAGGAACCAGAATATTTTGGGATGAATAATTTAATTTAACAGGAAAAAACATGAAAATAAATATCACTTATATACTTGTATTACTATTGATCGCTTTTACCAATACTTCCTGTGAGGAAGAAGAAGCAGCTACTTTTGAGATCATTGGAGAATCTACTGATACCATTACTGACCTTTCTTTATCAAATAGTGAGCCTGCACCGGGAGAGGAGGTTGATATTACTTTTTATTATGTAAATATCAGCGAGGATCCGGCTGAAAAAATTGACTGGTATGTAAAAATTGGAGATGGCCAACGGATGCTGGTGGAAACATTTAATGAATCCAGTGCCAGCCAGGATGCTGAAATCACCCGTACGGTAACTTATTCAGTGCCTGAGTTAGCTGCTGAAACAGAAATCGTCATTGATATGGAACTATTTACTCAGCGGACTTACCCTAAAATCACTAGAACAGACTTAACAGTGACCGATTAGTTCAGAGCAAATCAAGCCAGCTATCGAAAGGGCTGTCATTATTTGACAGCCTTTTTTAGTTGTCCATCAATAAAATAAAATGGCATCTACTATAGATCCTACCAGGGCAATGATAATGGCCAGCCACAATGAAGGCCAAAAGCCTTTGGTATTAAATCCTGAACTCATCTGATCAGCTATTTCTATGATGATGGCATTGGCAATGGTACGGGTAATAAAGCCCAAACCAGTGAAATAAAAAATTCCTAAGGTAGCTACATTTAATAGCAGGGTAATCAGCCATCCAATTAAAAAGCTTAAGATGCCGATCATAATAGCCACCAGTAGTGCGGTAGAAAAACTTCTGATATATACTGTTCGCATTGCTTTGGCTGCTATAAAAAGAACACCAGCATCAACAATAAGGTGAATAAGCCATTTAAACATTATTACTCGGGTTTTAAGGATATATACATGAAAAAATATGGTCAAATTTAATTAAATTTATTGAAATGATGGATAGTCGGCCTGTTTAAAAGGCAATCATCCCCTATCCAAAGGCCAAGCCTGCTTTTTTTGATCTTGAATCATTTATCAGACAAACCATTATGAAAATATTATGTTATTATTTAAATTAAAGAATACGATCCGGAGTCATTTTTTCCTGGGTCTGTTACTCTTTTTTACCAGTTCAAATACAACTTCAATTATGGCCAATACTGACCTGATCCTGGAAAATGCCCAAAAAGATGCAGTACTACTAAAAGATGATGGTACATTTCCTAATAATGACAACTTGCCGTTACTGGTGTATAAGCAAGCGATTGATCTGAATGGATCCGATCCGGCCTCCAGAGTGGAACAGGTGTTTCAATCAAACCAGTGGGGCAATTCCTGGAGGAACGGTATCTATAGTTATCATCATTACCATAGTACCGCCCATGAAGTGCTTGGTATTTACAGTGGTTCAGCCAAAGTGCAGTTAGGTGGGCCCGAGGGAGAAATATTTGAAGTTGAAAAAGGAGATGTGATCGTGATACCAGCCGGAGTGGCTCACAAGAATTTAGGAGCCAGCCCTGATTTTGCCTGTGTGGGAGCCTATCCTCCCGGTCAAAACTGGGACATGAACTATGGCAAGGAAGGAGAAAGACCTCAGGCTGATCAAAATATTGCCCGGGTGCCATTACCGGAAACAGATCCCGTTTTTGGCAGCCAGGGATTTTTACTGGAAAAATGGCAACACTAATTTTATTTAATTTTCCCCCGCTCTTTTAATTGCTTTACCTGGTCGTTTAAAGTATCCTTTACCGGTCTGTATTCCAGGCCCAGGTCCTCAATGCTGTAGGTATTGTCAAAGCTGATCTCATGACCTATATTCCCTTCAATGAAATCCCAGCTAAAGCCCATGAACGGACCCACCAGGTAAAGTATAAACTTTGGCAGGTAACTTTTGGGCAGGGGCAGTTCTGAATGATCCTCTCTGATCAGGTTGGCTAGGTCCAATAAACCCATAGACTCTGATACCAGGATATGTCTGCCACTGGCATCTTCATTGAGAGCAGCCGAAATATGGGCCCGGGCCACTTCCCGCACATCCACTATACCAAAATACAGTTTGGGAACTCCTGATTTATACTTACCACTAACCATATCCAGGATGGTCTGGATACTGGTAGAGTCTGTTCGGGGGGTTAATGAAGGACCCATCACAAATCCGGGATTGATCACGATCAATTCCCAGTCATGCTGCACTTCATACATTTTCCAGGCCTCCCGTTCAGCCATGGTTTTGGAATAGGAATACGGTTGGTGTTTTTCACTGCTTGACCTGTTCCAGTGTTTTTCCGTAAAAAATGGGTGGGAATAATCTTGCAGGTCGACCGCGTCACCATAAATTGCTGCTACACTGGAAGTTAAAACAACCCGCTTCACTGACCTGGATTTGTTTACCGAATTAAGCACGTTTCTGGTACCTTTCACAGCTGGTTCTATCAGTTCCTTTAAAGGATCTTTAATTTTATTCACTTTGAAAGGAGAAGCAGTGTGCAACACGAACTGGCAATTCTCCATGGCTTCAGAAAAAGCGCCTTCCTGTAACAGATCGGCTTCAAAAACTTCCAGTTTGCCTTTACTTTTACCGGCAATATCCAGTAAGTGCTGATATTTTTCCTGATTTTCCTTGTCTCTGACGGTAGTATGAACTGTCCAGCCATTCTTTAACAGGTCGTGAATGATCCATGAGGCTATATAACCGGTTCCTCCAGTCACTAATACAGGTTTAGATTTTGAGTGCTGATCCATGATGAGCTTTAAAAAGTTTTATTAGTTTGAAAAAGTAATAACTGAATAAAATGTTTTTTGAAACAATGAATTTTGTGTAAAATAAGTTAAAAATTATGATACACACCTCATGTTGATCTTTTTTTCATCATTTGAAAAAGAAAAACAGGGCATTCAATCATAAAGGTGAGAGAAAATGGCAAATCATTATAAATTTTTTAATACTTTAAGGTCATGAAAAGATCAGGTCAGGCAGATTTACCTTTGCACTATGGCAAAGTGCCCCCCTGGTTATATGATCGCATGACCAGGTTGGGCGGAGCAATTATTGAAGCCATTTTAGTTGAATATGGACAGGCTGAAGTATTGAAAAGGCTGAGTGATCCTTTTTGGTTTCAGTCACTGGGAGCTGTTTTGGGAATGGATTGGCATTCTTCCGGGATCACTACTTCAGTGATGGGCACCTTAAAGAAAGCTATTAACCCCCGATCGGCCGAATTAGGCATCTACATCTGTGGAGGCCGGGGCAAACACAGCCGCCAGACCCCACAGGAATTAATGAAAATTGCCGATCAAACCGGTTTAGACGGAAACCAATTGGTAAAAGCCAGTAAATTGAGTGCAAAAGTGGATAATACAGCTATCCAGGATGGATTCCAGCTTTATCTACATTCCTTTATTCTTTCCAGTAAAGGTGATTGGGCTGTGATCCAGCAAGGCATGAATCAAAATTCCCGAATGGCCCGGCGATATCACTGGCATTCTCCCCGGGTGAAGTCTTTTGTAGAAGATCCCCATGCTTTCGTTTGTGGAGAAAACCAGGGATTGATCCTGAATCTGGTAGATCAACAGGCTGGTCCCGCCCGACAGGGCATACAGGATATCACCCGGGAAAACCCGGATAAAATGATGCGGGAAGTTCGAAAGATCCTGATGCCTCGCCATCATGAAGTCAGGGCAAGTGATGTAAATATAAAACGCCTGGGTAGTGTTTTGGCATTGGCCCAGGAATCATCAAACCATGACTTTGCCAAAATACTTCTGATCAATGGTTTAGGACCACGTACCCTGCAATCACTCACCCTGGTCAGTGAAGTGATCTATGGCACTCCATCCCGCTTTTCTGATCCTGCCCGGTTCTCCTTTGCTCATGGAGGAAAGGATGGCCACCCATTTCCAGTACCCACCAAAACCTATGATGAATCCATCAGGGTATTAAAAAACTGTATTGAAAAATCCAGGATTGGAAATAGTGAAAAGCAGGAAGCCCTTAAAAAGTTGCATTTGACTGCTCAACAAATTGAACAAAATTTAATACCCAATACCAATTTCAAAAAGGCAATTGAGCAGGAAAAAAGGAATTCCTGGAAATACGGTGGCAGAACGGTTTTTGGCAAGGAAAAACCACCGGCTAATCAGTCCGGCAAGCAGTTAAACTTGTTTGATTGATGCTGCATTTTTATTCTTCCTCTTTTACCTTCTGTCTGATCTCTTCAATATGCTCTCCTTCAATCAAACCTTGGTCCAGAGCATGTTCAGCGGCCTGATTCGTATTTGACATAAACAGCATATCCACTCCCAGATCTTTCAGTTCCCGAATCATTTTCTTTCGGTTATCAGATAGCTTTTTTTCATGGATTTTTCTTATGTATATGGCTTTGACCCGCTCCGGATACTTTCGGGCTAATTGGTAATAGATCTCCGGATCTTTCTGCCCGCTGTCCCCAATGAAAATAAAAGGAAGATCATCATAAAACTGCATCAAATGATAAATCTGTTTCAGTTTGAACTCTTTTGTATCTTTTAAAAACAATATATCATTGTCCAGGTCAAATTGACGCAGGAAAAAAGGTGCTTTGGGTATATCATTGTGTTGGCAAAAACGATTCAACAGGTCATATATATTCCAGGTACTGCCGGAAACAAAAAATAAAGGATTGAAATGATTGGTTTGACTTTGTAAAGCCTGATAAAAAGCCGGAACTCCGGGGAATGGGATGCGAGAGGTGGCTTTATTAAATACCAGGGTTTTGATCTTCAGATAGGTATTGGTAGCAAAACTCTGGATAATGGTATCATCTACATCCGAAACCACTACAAACCGGCTGTTTTTTCCCGGAATCAATACCTCTCCCTGATTTGTGATTACCGGTTGATCGGTATAAGGATTATTGTAGATCTTATAATCAACCTTCAGCCAAAAAGTATCCTCGGCTTTAAGCGGTTTTTCCAGATCAATGGTGGCATGGAAAAATCCTTCTTCATCTGTTTTTACCAACTCCTGGTACTCACCTATCCGGATCATCACATGAATGTTGGGAATCTCATCACTTTCATAGCGCCGGTACATATATTTGATTTTTTCCCAGGTAGTTTCAGGCTCCTTAAAATCTTTTAAAATACCTTCCTGTTCCAAAACACGGCCCTGTACTATCAGTTTTTCGTCATTGGCATAGCCATGATAAGGATATATAATAATCGGATCAAACAAATTGAATTGTTGCTTGATCTTAATTTTAGAGGTATCAAAAGCTTTTTCCAAAGGATATAAAATAGAGCGAATTGATTTCATAATAATCTGTGGGTTTTTCCTAGTTAACATTAAACAGGCAAACCTGTTCTAATATAAAACAATCATCTCAATATGCAGACAAAACAGATCATCGGGATAATCCTGCTCATTATAGGAGCTGCAGGATTATTGTTGGGAATATTCGGTATTTTTGGACAATCGCTGGTGGCACTTAGTCCCTGGGCTCTGAGCCTTATTGGAGTTATTTTTTTTATTGCCAGTGTAAGCCTTTTGAAAAGAACCTCCAGGTAAAAAACATTACCTACCACTTTAGTTTAGATCATAGTAGATGGTTAATCTTTAAGGAATTTAATGGTTTCTACCTGGTTATTATTTTTAACTGGAGCAGGTAAATACCTTTTTTCAATTCTTTTGCAGTAGCTTTTCTCCCTGTACACTACGCATATCTACTTTACCATTCAATTCTGTGCTCAACAAGATTTCCAGCCGATCCTGTACCGGATCGTGAAATACTTCCAGATTAAACAGGAAAGGTTCATCAAGCGCTTCATTGAAAAATTCAGGATCAAATCCGGCTGCTTTGTTGGCTACTTATGTATTTTGGGAGGAACTGATACCAGGCCTTAACAGGTTAAGAGAAAATCCACATCATTGCCATCAGAAAATCCAGCCAAAATGATAGGATCACTCATTTTGAGGAGCTTCACCTGGTGAGAGGTTTTAAAGTGCCACAATTATCGCTCATTCTAGCGATCCCAATTGGAACCGTTTTGTCACACTTTGAACATGACTTTTTCCGGTAATTAAATCCATTTCAGGTTAAAATATATTGATATAAAAAAAATTAATCTTAATCTTGATCTAAATCTGGTATTTTCTGATTTATTTAAAATGAATTTATTGTTAAGTTCCTGAAATGTAAAATTTTAACTATTGTAATATATATCAACTTTTTTTAATATACGTAAAGTAATCAGGGCAATTTCTGACAAAATCAAAAATAGTTGAAGAATTATTGTTAATAAATCGTTAATAACATTTAAATTTGAAACGCCTATTGAAATACTATGAAGTTTAAAGAGATATCGGCCCTGCTATTGATAGCGCTATTTATTGTTCTCTTGATCTGGGGCCTCCTGTTTAGCTATTCGTTTAGTACATTATTTGTTATTATGATCCTGACCATTTCATTTGTTCATATCTATCTGGAAGAACTTCAGGGAATCTCCCGTAAAAAGTAATTTACATAGATCTAATTCCTCATTATTATTTTCTGCAGAAGGCCAGAATTGACATAAAATGATTCATATTTCATAGAAAAGCATCAAAACTTTTAATAAACTTACATTTCACCTGCCTTCAAAAATTGACTCATTTTACCTAAAGAAATCATGCAAACAACTGCTTTTGGGTTTATAAATAGCTCCCCATGGCACTGTAGAAAAGATGGGGCGGCACCAATAAAGTGGAATCACACTTTAAAAAGTACACTTGAATGGCCGGCTTTATATAAGTTGCTGATTTATATGCATTTACACTTTAAACAATACACTTGTGATAGACAATCCATAAACCAAATGTTTTATAACTACGATGTTATTAAATTAGGATCATTGCATTAACAATCAGCTATGGATTATAAAAAAGTGATCTGGACCGGAGAGGAGATCCGATTTCTTCATTGGGTCAGGGTCTACATGATGGATCCGGAAGAACTTACCTGGCCCAGAGATAAGCTTTCCCTGGCCAAATATGTTATAAAGCATTATCCGGCTCATACATTACAATTAAACCGAAAAGGCAAGAGTCATTACCAATCCATCCAAAAAAAACTTCTCAATAGCGGAAAAGCCATTCAAAATAAGTAGTACTTATGAAACCAGGTGGCTGGATCATTTATCCTTACCAATATTTTTTCTTTACAAATAGCCAACACCCCATCTCTCCTGTACTGATCTTGAAAACAATTGGCTGGCAATCGGTTAATACAATAATGATTCACTAACACACCTAAATAATGAACGTTTCCGATTGGTTAATGCCAGTGGCCATTGCCCTGATCATGTTTGGCATTGGCATTAATTTGCAGTTTAAAGATTTTAAGCGAATTTTCGTAAAACCCCGGGCCATTGTGACCGGACTGGTATGTCAGCTGGTGGCCTTACCATTAATCGCCTTTGCTATCATTTATTTCTGGCCTATTGATCCGGTTTTTAAAACCGGGTTTATCTTAATTGCAGCCTGCCCGGGAGGTACTTCTTCCAACCTGGTTACGCATATGCTCAGGGGAAGAGTGGCACTATCTGTTTCGCTCACTTCATTTAACAGTTTTATAATTGTATTGTCCATTCCTCTTTGGGTTGGTCTGGGATCGGAAATATTCCAGAATGAAAAGCAAGATATTACCCTGAACTTTATTCAAACCGTGAAAGAGGTGGTTTACACTGTATTGATACCTGTAATAGCCGGGTTATTTTTCAGACATTATTTATCCAGAGTAGCCCTGAAAATTAAAAAACCACTGGATTATATTATGCCTTCCATTTTATTGCTGGTGTTTGCTTACGTGCTGTTTTTTGATTCATCCCAGGGCCAGCAGCAAAGCGATCGGGTTTTACAGCATATTGAATTATTCATTCCCGCCTTGATCTTAAACCTGACCACCATGCTGGCTGGCTATTATTTATCCAGAGCCAATAAGATTAACCATGAAGGTAACTATACCATAGCCGTTGAAATGGGTCTTCAGAATAGTGCTTTGGCCATATTTATAGCTTCTGATGTGATCAATAACCGTGACATGGCCCTGGTAGCCATTATATACAGCAGCTTCACCTTTTTCTCCACCCTGGGGGCTGGTTTCCTGATGAAAAAATATCTGAAGTAAACCAGTCAGCCCTGATCATGGAAATTAAGCTTCTCTACTTCCTGCATGTGATTAATAAAATCCTCCAGAGGTTTTAATTCTTTTCTAATTTGATTAAAAACTGCTTCATCACCTTTAAATTCCCGGGGTAGTGATTGCTGATAAAAATACCTGTAAATCCCCATTGAAGCTGATAAGTAGCTAAAAATAAGCTGAATAGAATAAATACCGATATTGTCTTTTTCTAATAGACTTTTAATACTTTCAGCTTGCTGCAGCTGATAAAATGCTTCAGTCTGCCTGAAATTCTCCGGTGCTTCTGCCAGAATTTTTTCACTATAAAGCATAGCTGCTTCCAGAAGGTATTGTATATTTTTTTTCTTCAATTCAAAATTTTTAATAGGGTCTTTCCACAATATCAGTGCTTGTTTGATATCGATCAGGTTACTCCTGCAACCTTTGCAGGATAATTCAGATACAGCTGATCCCGGCATATGTATTTGATCTGGTCAATTGCCAGAAAAATTTCTTCAAATGTAGTATATAATGGTGTAATGGCTAAACGGATATGA
The DNA here is from genome assembly GCA_051418075.1 of Candidatus Cyclobacteriaceae bacterium M3_2C_046. Lineage (GTDB taxonomy): Bacteria > Bacteroidota > Bacteroidia > Cytophagales > Cyclobacteriaceae > JBPRGG01. The sequence goes on from JBPRGG010000092.1 coordinate 25,249, forward strand.
TCAGGTTGCCGGAAATCAGGGATTACTTCCTGATTACCAACCGAAGGATCCAGTAAAGCCTGACAGATCCGGTATCCATCCTGATGCTTTATGGAAATATGGGAACCCCTTTTTTCCGGCTGCTCCGGGCTGCCCAACTGAAAACCCAGGGGATAAAGATACCTTTTGAATAAGCCGATCAGATATTCAGACTGCTTCACTCCGGTCAAATAGATTTGTTCCATTCCGGCAGATAAGATCACATCAAGGCCGGGCTCTATTGCTGCCAAAGACAAAACCGGTGGTGTGCCGGATAGCCACTTCCTGATACCCGAAGCCGGTTTGTACTGCAAATCAAATGCAAAAGGATCATGTGTTCCAAACCACCCCTGCACCGGAGATTCTAATTCATCCTGTAAATCTTTTCTCACAAACAAAAAAGCTGGGGCTCCTGGACCTCCATTCAGGTATTTATAAGTGCAACCAACGGCCAGATCTACTTCAGATTTATTTAAATGAATTGGTACAGCGCCAGCTGAATGACTGAGGTCCCATAAGGTCAGACTTCCCTGCTGATGAGCCAAATGGTTAATTTCTGCCATATCGTACCTGAATGCACTTTTAAAGACGACTTCGGATAAGCAGACCAGGGCTGTATCCTGATCTAAGGCTTCGGCTAATTCACTAGTCTCTATTGAAATGCCATCAGCCGAACCCACTAGTTGTAATTGATGTTTGTGACCAAAATGCCTGATCAATCCTTGTAGAATATACAGGTCCGAAGGGAAATTTAACTGATCAGAAATGATCTTTTTGCGGGAGGATTGAAATGCTAGTGCCCCATAAGCAAGCTTATAAAGATTTACAGAAGTAGCATCAGCCATTATGATCTCATCCGGGCGGGCTCCCAATAAATCAGCCAACTTGGCTCCTATTCTTTCACTTTTATGGATCCAATCCTTATTCCAACTTTTGATCAGTTCCTGTCCCCATTGCTGTTTTATCATTTTACCCAGGTATACCTGACTTGCCCCGGGTAAGCGTCCCAAAGAATTACCATCCAGGTAAATCTGGTCTGGGTCACTAATTACAAACTGAGAGCGAAAATGTCTGAGCGGATTTTCCTGATCCAATTTACGGGCCTGATCCCATGCTTCCTGATCCATATTAATTCCTGATTTGTACAAAGTTAAAGCTAATTTATTTCCGGATATACATTGATGCCCTTGATCACTTGGGTGATAAATAAAATAATTCTTTAGGAGTTTAAAATTTTCAGGGCCTGAGGCAGGATTGCATTCACCCATTTTCCGTATTGCCTGGCTGATGGATGGAGCTGATCCGGAGCAATGAGGTCTGGTTGGTCCTGAACTTTTCTTGATATGGAAGTGACATCAACATACTTTAAACCATATTGTCCGGATAAACCATAATTGATCTGATTAAACTGGTCAATGGACTGGCTGATTTCTTCCGGTTTTCTTTCCCGGGCAAAGGGTGTCACCCCCCAGTCGGGAATGGAAAGCAGGATAATATTTTTTTCCAGATGAGCTGAAAGGCATATGGCTTGTTTGATGATCAACTCCAGTTCATGATGATAATTTTGCCAACTGCGTTTTCTGTACTGATTATTGACCCCAATCAGAATGCTGATGATATCATACTCCGGTATTAAATGGATTTGCTGCAATTTTTCCAGTAATTCATTTGTGGCCCAACCGGTTTGGGCGATGACATCTATTTCCAGGTCTGTTCCTTTCACGGCCAATTGAGATTGTAACTGGAATGGCCAGGCAAGATCTGGAGGAATACCTTCACCCACAGTATAACTGTCACCCAGGGCCAGCATTTTTTTCTTGGTATTTGCCATAATCTATTGAATTATTGAATAAAGTGTTAAAAATGGATAATTGTTTGAAAGGGAAACGGATTTACTCACCAGATAATCCAAATGGAATTTTGAAAACATGAAAAATAAGATTATTTTGAGATACTAACGAACAACAAACCTAAGAATGAAAAAAAACCTGAAAATCTGGCATGTTGGCAACTGGTGTATCCACACTGGCCAAAAATACATTGAATCTCCCTTTCTGGGTCCTACCAAAGGGGTGGAAATTTTAAACTATGCCCAGCCATTTATTGATGCCCTGCAAGGCATAGAAGGAGCTGAGATCATTTCAGAACCTTCATGGGATCTTTATAACATGTCACCGGAAAAATTTGAACAACGATTGAGTTGGGCCGACACCATTGTTTTTGGGGATGTAGAAACCAAATGCCTGATGCTTCATCCCGATTTTTTCAATCGGAATAAGTGGAATGAAGGCTATGTGACCTTTCCCGATCGATTTGTGATCCTGGAGGATTGGGTAAAGGCAGGGGGTCACTTTCATATGAATGGCGGCTGGTACAGCTTTGGCGGAGAAATCGGCAAGGGAGGCTGGGGACGCAGTCTTTTTCATGAGGCCCTGCCGGTAATCTGCAAGGAAGGAGATGACCTGATTGAATCCACCGCAAGTTTTCCGGTGAGATCAGGCTATCCCGGGCATCCGGTGATCAAAGACATATCCTGGCAAGAAATTCCACCTATACTGGGTTTTAATGAAACCAGTTTAAGACCTAATGCCCAGGCCTTACTGGAAATCCAGTTTAAGGATCAATGGTATCCCCTGCTGGCCTGGCATGCATATGGCCAGGGAAAAGTATCTGCTTTCACCACCAGCGCCAGCCCGCATTGGGGCATCAACCTACTGAAATGGGATAAGTATGATCTGTTCTGGCAGCAGGTGTTTAGTAGGTTGTAAGCCACTAGCGTCGGCTTGTGTCATGAGTTTAGACTGATTTTATTTATGAATCAGATCATTGGAATTATAATAGTACAATCGATTATGCAGGTGGTAAAGGATAATTGATATTTTGATAAGGGTCAAATTATTTAAATAATTCATGACGATCTTGTTACTTATTTGTAAGATGACTTAAAATGGACAGTTTTGTATATTGTGATGATTAAATTCATTGTTGCATAGGAGGAAATGTGTCTTACCAGAAGAAGGCAAGCGGATGCTTGCCTCAGGATTTTGGGAGAATTGCCATAGATTATATTTACCTTTGTTCCGCTAAAGCCAGAAAATATGAGCAATAATAAAGATATAAGATGGAAACAACGTGCCACCAATTTTCTCAAAGCATTTCAATTGCTGCATAGATCCTTAACCATCAATGATCCATCAGATATAGAACGAGCTGGTATGATCCAGTTTTTTGAAGTTACTTTTGAAATGGCCTGGAAACTATTAAAGGATTATGCTGTGGAAGAAGGATATAATCCTAAAAGCCCCAGAGAATCAATAAAATTGGCCTTACGTATGAATATAATTGAGAAGGACAACTTATGGTTTCAGGCTTTGGAAGATCGAAACACCACTGTACATACCTATGACGAATCCTATGCTCAGGCTATCGAACAGAGAATCAGGAACCAATATTTTCCATTATTGGTTGAATTATCGGATTGGATAAAAATAAGATTGTGATCAACACAAGTCATATTGGGCTGACCAATAGCGAATTGGAAATCATTAGTTCGGCATTGAATAAATTCGATCTGATTGATTCGGCTATTCTTTTTGGATCCCGGGCTAAAGGTAACTTTCAGTCTGGAGCTGATGTAGATCTGGCTATAAAAGGCAATGAATTAACCGATGAGATCAGATTACAATTATCCGGTTTCCTGAATGAAGAAACACCTCTACCCTTATTTTTTGATGTTGTTATTTTTCATCACATCAAAAACAAAGCTCTAATAAAACATATCGAGCGGGTCGGTATTGAGATCTATCAAAAAGTTTCAAAAATTTAACCCCTGCCTGAGGTAAATCAGATCTCATCATGTCTCTCCTGGGCACAAGCCGCTTTCCTTAGAAAAAGTGATTTATCAGCTGTAATATCATTACGTTTTCCTCCATGGAAAAAGGTTTTGAGGCCATCAAAGGCGTAAGCAATGACATTATAATGGGTCCAAAGATGGACCTGTTTTTCTACCTGAGGGCATTTGTAATGAAGAAAAAGAAGATCCTTTACCTGAATGGAGTATACTCCTGAATTCAGGGTTAGATACCATTGAATTTTTCAGAAAACCATACCGGGTATAAGCAGGCATGACATAAAAACATTTCAATAAATTTAAATAAAATCAATATTTATTCACAACAGCAGGGCAATTTCCTTCTACTCAGTATTACCAGAATTTATGATTGTATAAAAAATCCTTTTGATTATGATCAGGAGCTGACGGATTTTATTGCAGCCGTTTTCATAGCTTTGATTAATGATATTATCCTTAAACAAGTTATGAATTCCCTGGACTTTCTGGCAGGTAGTTAAAAACTCGTCTAATGTCTGCCGGGTCAGGTGAGGCATAATAATGGCATGGACACATTCCTTTCTACTATATAATTTCCACAAATCAGCTATAAATTGACGGAAAATATTAATGGGGGATGCTATATATACCAGGCCTTTAGTTTATTAGATAAGCTGAGGGATTTTTTTAATAATCCTACAAGGAAAACAAAAAGGTGCTATTTAATAAGAACGCAACCATGTATTAAATCTCAATAACTATTCTTTACCCGGTTTAATAATTAATAAGGTCAGCAATCCGGCCAGAATGATGACAAATACATTGATCCCCAGCAAGAACAACCCTCCTATAAACCTTCCTTCGTCACTGGAAATGAAGGCAATACCGGCTGCTCCTGCTGTTGGCACCAAAGCAAGGGCTGCTACCACCCCCACTAAAGTATCTGTTTTGTCCTTCACCAGGGCAATTGTTCCTGCTACGCCTGCTGCTAAAGCAGCTACTAAACTATACCAACCGGGATTTACCCGCTCTTCCAGTAGTGGCTTGTCCAGTAAATTGGTTTCTGGAGGGATCACACCGGTGATATTCATAATGTAGGTCGTAACCATGGAGAACAAAGTAGCAATAAGAATTCCACCAATAGCTACCAAAAAACCACGGAAAGCCAAAGGCCAGTGGAGACTTACCAGGGCAAATGAAATTAATCCTAAAGGGGCCAGGGCTGGAGCAACCACCATCGAACCTATAAGAACCGGCACAGAGTTGGTAAGCAGCGAAACTGCTGCCAATATCCCCGATGTAGCCATCAATGCTACATAACTTTTCGAAAAAGAAGTTTGGTTGGCCAGGTTATTCAGGATTTCATTATTTATAATAGACATGATTCTAATGATTATAAGGTAGAAATGGATCTTTCCTAATGGTAAATAATAAAATAATTACAAAAATGAAAAAATAAAGTTTCAGAATAAGGATCATCATGGCCTACTTATCCTGACCAACTACCTAAAAAAAGAAACGGATCAGTTAGGATTGTGATTTTCAAGCAAAAGCGAATACAACTTTCTCCTAATAATTCTTCATGGTGATACCTCTTTTTTGGCATTTTAATGGTCCCGGCTTTCATCAGGGCTATAGCCTAGTCTTCCGGGGCAAACACCCCTTTGCATAAACAGCAACCAGACTTTCAGCAAATCAAATTAATGATTGTTTTAATTTTTTATAATAGGTTCTTCCTACCGGCACCATTATATCTTGATCCAGGAATAAATGATATTTACCTCCCGACGCTACCTTAAGCTGCCTTACTTTTTGAATATTAACAATATAAGACTTGTGAACCCGCTGGAAATTGGCAGGAAGCTGCGAAATCAGCTTGTTTAAAGGTTGATCATGTAAATAATGTTGATTATTAACGGTAATTATTTCACTGTAAACATTGGCCCCTTTGATGTAATGAATATCAGCCGACTGCAATAGGTGATACCGACCAGCCTGCTTCACTTTTATGGGACCGGGAGTCTGGATCATTTTTAATTTTTCTGCCTGTAATAGATTATTTTCCGCTTTTAAATGATTAAATTCTGACTGCTGATGGCTAAGCCTCTTAACTTTCCCGATAAAAACTACCTGACTTAATAACAAAAAGCCGGTAAAAAAGCCATAACCATTATCCAGAAATATAAATAACAAAGGACCAGCAGCTAATGCAGGTATCCAGGACTTCTCTCTATATACCTGAATGGCAGCAATTATCAGGGAAGCTGTCACTCCACATTTCAGAGCCAGGTCATTGGCTGAATCGTAATCAAAAAAGAAATATATGCCCAATAAGATCAACATTATTCCCGGCCTAGTCATTTTCCAAAACCTGAACTTATAATAATACTGCATAAAGAAGGGCAATCCCAAAGCAATCAGGAAAGTTAAAACCAGCTTGATATAGAGCCTTATTTCATGAAATGGATAAGGATAGCTGTAAAAAAACTTGAGGTAACTTATAACAGCCAATATTCCAACCAACGTTGACAAAAGGCCAAACCAAAGAAAATCAGGATCTTTAGCACTTGATATGTACACATACAACAGATAAAATCCTGAAATCATCAATATTCCACTAATCAGGGCTACCAGGGTGGTAAGAATAAGAGGTTTCTGATTTAATGCCTGGTAAGAACCAAGGATCACCCCGAAATAGTCTCTTTGAGCCCAGAACTTATGATGGTTAGAAACTTTCATCAGAATAATGTGTTGGGCAGAATCCAAGATAAGCCGGTCTGGTATTAAAAACAGTTCATGTACATTTCCTGGTTCTTCATCTTCATATCCGGAACCAACCAGACCTGAACTTCCTACAAAGACCCCATCAAAATATAAATCATAGCTGGCCGTAAATGCCACCATTATCCCCGGTTTTTTTTCGGGAGGTAACTTGTCTGACTTGATCCTTAGCTGCACCCAGAAGTTTTGCTGCCCTTCCGGCCACTCAGGTGTCCAAGCTTGTGGCGCAACATTTTGCAGGTCCGGCTTAGGCTTATTTCCCTGGTAAAACTTAAGATCATACCCCCAGGCAGCTTCATGACTATACAAATAATCATGCTGTTGATAAAGAAAATTCATCAATAACATGATTGAAAAGGTAAACCCGTATAAAAACAGATATTGTTTTTTCACATCCCTATGCAGTTGACCAGTTAATAGTGCAGTTAACCAACAAACACTATTATAACCATACCAGAGGCCTTAATTTTACCCTGCTTAATTCTTTTTATAACCTAAATTAAAACATATGAACGTCAAAATAATCAGTTTGGTCTTATTCTTAGGAGTTTCTTATTCATTACCGGCTCAGGTAACTGGTTTATGGGAAATCTACCAGGTAAAAGTAGGTGACCAGGAGATGACACCACAGGCCAAGTGGACCAGGTTCAATGCAGACGGAAACTATCAGGCTGGCAATGGCTGGCAGCAAAATGATCTCGGTTCATGGCATCTGAATCACCAACAGAGTTCACTCACCCTTTCCGGACAATTACCTGATCCATTCGGCCCCTTTCAGGTAAATCATTTATCTTCAGTCGAAATGATCCTGCAAAGGCAGGAAGAAGGCATGCAAGTGGTGGTTTATTTCAAAAAGATCCAAAAGTTACCCATGGCTCCCTGGGACAGGATGCAGGGCATTTGGCTGTATGAGAAAGTATGGCAAAATGAACAGGATGTAACCCCCAGATATAATCCTGAAGGTCAGAGATTTATATTTATTAGATGGGACCGGGTGACCATGGATAAAAATGGTCCGGCAGGAATCAGATACGGCACCTGGCAGGTTAATGCTCACCGGCCTGAACTGACTTTGTTTAACCAATCGGAAAACTCCTGCCAGGAAAAATGGAACTTTGAGATCAATGAACCAAATATGATCTGGTCCCGTACCACTGAAGCAGGTGAAAACATCAGGATCAGATTTGTTAAAACCCAAAATTTTCCCGGATCATGAACAGGTTAGGAAGTATATTATTGTTTTTCTTTATAGCTTGTAATCCGAAAATAGCTGTGCACCAGAACTATAAAATGGCCAGGATAGATTCGCTGATTCAATCCTGGCATCAGCAGGGAAAATTCCATGGAGCTATTCTCATAGGTGATACCAGCCAGATTCTTTACCAGAATGCATTGGGATGGGCTAATCGCAGCTGGCATGTTCCGGTAAGTCGGGAAACCCGGTTTGATATTGCCTCACTCAATAAATCTTTTTACAGCGTTCTGATCATGCAACTGGTAGAACAGAACCGATTAGAACTTAACAAGCCAATTGGTTATTATCTGTCAGGATTTCAACCAGCTATAGCAGATCGGGTCACCATCCATCAATTACTTACCCACACTGCAGGAATACCCGATTATGATGCGGTGGAAGAAACTTTGAAAGCTGATGGATACCGAAAGTTTAAAAGAATTCATTTTTCCAACCAGGATTATATTCAATTTATAGATGGATTGGCTAAAGCAGGAGCACCGGGAAAACAATTCCATTACAGTAATTTTGCTTACCATATTCTCGCTATTTTACTAGAAGATATTCATAAACAACCTTTTAAACAGATTTTGCAGAAGTATATTTGCCAACCTTGTGGCATGCAACAAACCCTTTCACCAGCTAACCGGGAAGAAATTATTCCTTTTGAAGCCCTGGGTTACCAGTTTAAAAATGATAGATACGTTCGAAACCCGTTCATCGACCTAAGTCTGGGCCGTCGCATTTATTCTACAGTGACCGACCTGTATAAATATGCACAATGTTTAAAAAATGAAAAACTGGTTTCTGCTAAATCTTTAGAAATTATGACCACCAATCATTTGAAAAAGATCAATCCACAAATTTCCTATGGCTATGGCTGGGTAGTTTTTGATGGTAGCGATTACCAGATGGGCAATTTATACATTTCTCCAAATTATATTATTCACGGAGGTTCTACAGATGGATTTAAAGCCATGCTCACCATTCTGGAAAACAATGAATATATTGTGACACACCTATCCAATATTGGCGATCAAACTGATGAGTTAGGTTTGACCCGGGAGATCTTTAATATACTTATAGAATAACAAAAAGGCTATCTATAAGGTTAATGAGGTTATTCACTAAAACATATGCTATGAAATTAAAGAATATCCGCCTGGAGGTCATGCAAACCATTGAAAAATCAGTAGATCAGCTGTTAAATAAATATTTAAAACCAGTGGAAGAACAATGGCAACCTTCTGATCTGTTGCCGGATAGTCGAGATCCTGGCTTTCCGGAAAAGGTGCGAGAACTACAAGAACTGGCCAAAGAGATGAGTTATGACTTGTTGGTGGTTCTGATTGGGGATACCATTACGGAAGAAGCGCTTCCCACTTACGAATCCTGGTTAATGGATGTGGAAGGAATTGATCAACACCAAAAAAATGCCTGGTCCCGCTGGGTCAGGGCCTGGACTGCAGAAGAAAATCGTCATGGAGACCTGCTGAATAAATACCTTTATCTGTGTGGCCGGATCAATATGCGGGAAGTTGAGATTTCCACTCAATACCTGATTAATGACGGAATGGACATTCAAACGGCCAGGGATCCTTACCGCAATTTTATTTACACCAGTTTTCAGGAGCTGGCTACCAATATATCCCACCGTCGGGTAGCAAGTCTGGCTAAAAAATCAGGCAATCAACAGCTGGCTAAAATGTGCGGGGTTATTGCAGCTGATGAAGCCCGACATGCTAATGCCTACATTGACTTTATTAAAAGGATCATAGAAATAGACCCCTCTGAATTGATGCTTGCTCTTGAAGATATGATGAGGAAAAAGATCGTCATGCCGGCCCATTTGTTGAGGGAATCGGGAGGGAAAATCGGTGACTTATTTACCCATTTTTCCGATGCAGCCCAGCGGGTGATGGTTTATACCACCCACGATTATATTGACATCCTGAAATCTTTATTGGATCAATGGCAGATCGATAAGGTGACTGAGCTAAATGACGCGGCCGAAAAAGCCCGTGATTACCTGATGGCCCTACCTGATCGTTTGCAGCGGCTGTCAGAACGGGTAAAGGTGCCAGAAAAACAGTATGAGTTTAAATGGGTTTCAGGTTAATATTTTATAAGCAGGAAATGACCTGTTTTATTTTAACTTGAACTGCCTATTGCAGATATTTGCCGACCGGGACAGAAGATCCCCGTTGTATGATTATATTAATGGCAAATCTTATCTTTATGGTATCAGAGAATTACCAATTGGGAAAGCCTATGAAGCCATGAAAAGCGGTAGTCCCGGCAGAAAGTGCAGGAACGAAGGTGCGCCAGACCACCCCTAACAATTAATATATTTAATGCGGGGCAATTTGGTATAATAGCAATTAATAAACAGCGTAGCGGTTTGATAAGAAAGTGCCTTGAAATCCCGCACTACGCATATTCGAGCCAATAATGACATCTCCCTTTATATAACGCTGTCCTCCTAAAAAAACACCTGCCAGGATATAAGCCCTGGCAGATGTTAAATTAAACCACTTTTGAAAATTAAAGCTTTTATAAATCATATAATCCCCGTAAATCATTTTAAGGATTACAAGTTCAAGTTAAACCCGGCAAAATACAGGGAGCCGATCTGGTCAGCCCCATAAAATTCCCTGTACTGCTGATCTAACAGATTTTTCGCACTGATAAACAAATCCATTCCTTCTATCAATTCATAACCCACCCTGCCATTCAACTGGAATTTGGCCTGAATCTTTCCAATATCACTATCTCTGCCTGCCACATTATCCTGCTCATGATACTGCTGATGGGCCGCAAAGAAATAAGGACTGAAGTTAATATTCAATTTCTTAACAGGAACATAATTGAAGAAAATGCCCCCATAATAATCAGGTGTGGCTTTATGCTTTTTATCCTCTTTTTGATCCAGATTATTAACAGGATCAGCCAACGGATCAACCTGATAGCGATTAAAATTGCTCAATTGTGAATGCTGGTAAGTTATAAATGGCCTGATTAGCATCTTTTTCAGAGCCAGACTGGCTGAAAAAGTCATTCCATTCATTCTGATGTGGGTATCCACATTTTCGATCTGACGTCCCAGAAGAATGGTAGGCATCATAGTTTGAGGATCTATTGAAATCTGCTGGGGTTGTTTTATCATGCCCATCATGTTGTTGCCTCCCTGAGTAAACAGGTCCATATCTACTTGCAGAAAATCAGTTAAATTGGCCCGCCATCCTATCTCGAACATGCGGGACATAAAGATCTGCAGGTCAGGATTCCCCCTGTAAGCAATGTTCAAATTCACCGGAAGCCCCATAGACATCAAATTGTTTTCATAACTGTAGTTGCTATAGGTATTACCCATATAAGATCCGCTATTGGCCCTTGAGTAGGTGGATCTTAACATGAAATTATCGTTGACTTTATAAGATGCAGAAAATTGGTAAGAAAGGTAAAGGTCATCAGGATTGTTGAAATGGTCAGTCCGGAGCCCGGCTATCAACCTCAAATTTTCTATAGGACGATAATCCAGGCGAATGGCCCCGGCTATATTCTGAAAGGTAGCTTCTCCATTCAATATACCCGGTACGCCTTTTTCTACTGTGTTTTCAATGTCATTGTAGGTGGCTTCCTGAAAGCTGAAGGAAGGCCTGACCATCAAATGTTTGCCCAAAAAGAAGTCATAATCCAGGTTCATATCCCACACTTGATAATAATATTCCATACCCGGCCGCCCATGATATATATTCTCAAATCCTTTTAAATAGGAACTTCGAAAATTACCATTCAGGATTTTTGCCCCAAAATCAATGTACCTGGAATCACTGCTCACAGTAGATAACAAGGTAGTGATATTATTAAAAAATGCCCGCTGGCTTTGGGAATTATTGTATCCGGTAGACAAGTTAAAATGGATGTCTTCAGAAAACTGGTAATTGGCCTGCAAATTAATGCCGTATTTAAGTAAAGCCTGGTCCTGGTTGGGAAACATTTGTTCCGGATTACTTATCGGTCTGCTCATTTGCTCCATGGGCACAAATAAAATGGAATCCTGACTTACCGGCAAATAAAATGAAGTACCGTAAGGAAGCATTTCGTTTAAATCAGCTGGATTCTCTACCATGCGGTCTCCAAAAAATTCATAATATTCATTCACAGTTCTGCCTCTTTGCTGAAAATTACCTGAAGCCATAATGCTCAGCTTATCTTTTTTCAATCCCACAGAGGTATTGGCAATATAGGAATTAAAAGATCCATACTGGGCGTTGGCTGTTATAGTGGTTCCTTCATGTTCCTGTTGACTGGTAATGATATTGATTACACCAGTGACTGCATTGGGTCCATATAAAGCAGAAGCTGGCCCTCTTACCACCTCAATTCGTTCAATATCATTTATATCAACTGGCAGCGTTTCCCACAAGGTGCCCCCGTTGTTGTGGTTAAATACCGGACGGTTATTGATCATGACCAGGGTCAACAAGTTTACTGAACTGGAAGTGAGGGAATATTGGGTAGGGTTATCAAATCCGCGGATGTGAAAATCATAGATGCCGTTGGTCATTTCCCGCACAATGATGCCCGGACATAGTTTTAGAGCTTCTGGAATAGAATTTACGCCAGCATTGATCATATCTGCCCTTGATATAATATAGGAAGATAAAGGTGCATCAAACAGATTCTCTGCCTTCTTGGAAACTGATTCAATCTTGACACTCATTAATTCTTCCAGAGACATGGAGAAAATTTCTTCCTCTGACTGGGCCAGAATATGCTGATGAGTGAAAATTAAAAAGAATAAAATAACACAAATTGGTTTCATAAGTTCTATTTTGTTTTGTTCACAGCACAAATAAAACTTATATTCTTTTCCTGATTTAATACAATAAAAAATAATTATTACACAAATATGATAAAAACCAAAAACATTTTATTTGAAAAATATTTTATTGATTTTCAAATAGTTAGCCAATAAAGAGGCGGGAAAATGAACGAAACTTCACCATGGGTTATTTAGGCAGAACAAAGGAAAAAAACAAATTGCCTAATTTTAATATGCTACCATAACGCCGCTAAAAAACAGATAAAAAGGCATTTTTATTAATAATCCGGGAGATTATCAAAACAAATATTATTTACAAGGTTCTCTAAATATATGAGAAAATTAAAGTTTAAACAAGTAAAACTCGCCTGACTGCAATAAAAGGATTTTTTCTAAATTACAGGAATAATTATCCAAATCTATTACATCAAGCCAATCAATTCCATTTCAATCATTTATCTCACCGGCTTATTCAGGTACCGCCTGAAAAATAAATCTCCAGCCACTGCAGGGATTGTAGAATTCATAAAAATTTTCATTGATTTGGAGAATGTGGGTATTATCCTGAGCTGACAGGAATTCAAGATATTTATCAATGTTATCCGCATTGGCCTGATAATTTTGATTGCCAAACACAGTAACTGTATCAGCAAAATCAAATTTCAATACATTTCCTTCCATTTCAGGAATAAATCTTTTCAAAAGCCAGGTATTGGTCTGGTCAATGTTCATTACCCTAAAACCTACGGCATAAAAAGGATCATCTCCTCCGGCAAAATAATAAAGTTGCATATCCTGAACGCCATCCAGATCTTCTATGATCTGAGGAGCGGCAGAACTGTCTTTGTCATCGATGATAAATGAAGTAGGTGTTACCTGGCTGATAAAGAAGCCCACAGTTTGAAATACATTTTGTCCTTTGATATCGAAAAGGCTTGTTTCAAGTATGATAGCATCATCGGTGGAAGGTATCTTTCCGTTGAAAACAAAAGTTTCCTCTTCTTTGCCACTACAAAACTCCGTTTTTGCTTCGGAAAGTTCCTCCAGTTCTATCAGGGAAAGGTTATAATCCAGACCACCAAAACTTCCGGTGAGGGCCTGTTCCAAAGCGATGGTATCGCCCTGAATTAAGAACCCACTGGAAAAATTCAGCTCCTGTCCATCAGAAAGATCTGATTTCCTGGCCACATAAGTTATGTCCATGGTTCGGGTAAAATCATTCATTTTCAGGAAGAAAGCCAGGTCCTTGTTTTTGAATGTTAATTTCAGGGAAGGATTGAACAATTCAAGGTTGGAATTGAGTGTGTTTAGGTTATTGCTTAACTGTCGACCTAAAAGTACTTCGGCATTGGGAGGAGCGGGAGTCATGACAATCCGGGTGGGAACACCAGCATCTGTTTTGCTGACAAAAACCAGAGCTCCATCGGGGGTCTTATTGACATATTCAAATTCAAATTCTCCCCCGAAAGAAGCCTGCTCCAACTCAAACAAGAAGCTAAAAAATGAATAGGTTTCAAAGATCAGTTCCAGACCAAGGGAATTATCTACCCGATAAGGGATGGTTTGATCGTAAAACTCACCATCATTGGCAAACACATCCGTCTTGATATTTACTTTACCATCCTGGTTGAAATCCAGGATCACACTGAAAAGTCCGGATTCTTCATTGGGACGATATTGCAGGTACCAACCATTCTGGGGCTGGACCAAATCCTGAGCGAGTTGTTGTACCGCCTGGCTGGCTCTTTCCTCAGCTGGTTCGTCGAAAATCAATTTTTCATCTTCTTCACAGGCTACCAAATTGATCAGCAGGAAAAGCAGAAATAAATATTTAAACTTCATATTGTTAGACTAATATCTGGATTGAATCAACTCCCTAACTTCCATAAGGTCTACCCCGGTATTCTGTTCGTAATGGGCCAGGATCATGTTAAACTTTTGCCTGATCAGGGCTTTTCCCTCATTCCGTTCCTGACAAGCGTCATCAGCACAATTTTCTTCATCATTGATGTATTTCTCAAAAAACAGGGGATCAAACAAAGCTTTAGACACGATTTCGGCATAATCTTCATTGAATGTACTGGTTCCGTACGGGGAAACAAATCCCCGCTGCAATGCTTCTTCATCAGTTAAATTAAACCAGGAACCCAATGAAGTATACCCTGTAGGAGATACCCGCTGGAAGTTGGCCGGCAAGTTATATCGCTGATGAATGATATGGGCAAATTCATGGTAAATGGTACCCAACTGCCTAAAAATCCAGGAAGTATTGGTGGTATCTATAAAATTTACTTCTGTTAAAGTGATCCTGGCTCCGGCATCCGCCGTACCTAAGGTAACTGTACCATCAAAATTATACATCGTTGAGCCTATCAATACCACCTCAGCAGGAACATGGTTCTTAAAGAAATCTTCCCCATTGGCTACTGATACATAAGGTTGTATCCAATACTTTTCAATAAAATCCAGCATCGGCTTCACAACTTCCAGCTTAGGAGGAGCAACCCTGCGGTTTTGTTCCACCAACCGATCCACATACCGGTATCTTACCGCAATACCATACTTATCAATAAAGTTTTGCTGAATGTATTGATCCAGCGGGTCCTGGGATAATTCAACCTGCTTGATTTCAGTATCAATGGTTTCATTGGTATAACAACCGGAAACTGAAATTGCAATCCCTAAAATAATCCAAAAATGAAATTTACTGATTTTCATTCTACTATAACTTTTTTATCTTCTGTTTTCTCTTAATCCGCCAACTTCCACGGCAGATTCAGGTATTTGTAATAATTTCCTGCGATCATTCTCGCTAAGCGTTATTTGAGAGCCATCTTCCAGTACATGCGTTACCGGCAATTCAAATCTTTTGATATCCAACCAACGCATTCCTTCGTGAATAAATTCCTTTTGGCGCTCTTCTAATATATAAATCAATGTGGCCAGTCTGGCCTGGTCAGCCGGTGCATTATAATACTGAGCCAAAGTCTGACTGTCTACTGTGGCCCCATCGGGATACCTTTTATCAGCTAATAATTGCAAATCGGCCAGGGCTTTGTCCAGTTGATTGGTAATCACATAACTCTCTGCCCGGTTGAATAAAACTTCCTCACCCCGAAATCCCAGCACAATGGTATAATTCAACCCCACATTGGAGGTTAAACTGGAACGTTCGAACAGAAACTCAAATTTAGTAGCACTTAATCCATTTAAACCTGCCACCCAGGCCGGATCCTGCCGGATATCGAAAGAACCATAGGGGTTATTCTCAAACAGGCCATTGTAAATCTGACGGGTAGGCCAATGGCCCACATTAGGCACCTGGAAAGATGAAACGACCCTGATCAGGAGCAGGTTACTGTCGTCATTGGGAGAAGTATATAATTGTACATAGTCCTCCGTATTAACCCGCTGTTCCAGCAAAGCGGGAATGTTTTTAATATAAATATCCGGATTTGGTCCCAATAATTCACTGCTGTACCGGATGCAATTTTCATAATCTTCCTTAAACAGATAAAAACGGGAAGCAAAGGCCAATGCAGCCGGACGAGTAAAATGATATTTGCCCGAATTGGCATAAAAGCTACCATCCACCAATTCAAGCCCTTCCAGCAAATCTCTTTCTACTTTATCATAGACTTCCTCCACCGTATTCCTTTTATATTCCTTGACAAACACTTTTTCCGGTTCTTCTACATATGGCACGCCTAGATCTCTGTCTGCTGTTTCAGGGTCATAATGTTTGGCAAATAAATTGACCAGCATAAAATGACCGTAAGCCCGGGTCAGTAAGGCCTCTCCTTTTACCGCTTCACGGCGAGCTTCATCACCTTCCAGTTGATCCAGTACAGCCAGGACTTCATTAGCATGGGCAATGGCTTCATAGGTATTATTCCAGAAATAATCCGGGGTATCCTGGGTAAATTCTGTAAACTCACCCCAGGTGTAGGCTTCTTCATGGTTAGGCAATTTTACCGTGCCCAGGGTATAGGACACATTATCCGACATCCATTCAGTAAAATTGTATCCGGCATCTGAATAAGCATTGGTTAGTAATTGTGAAGCTTTGGTCAGGTTATTCAAATCCACCCGGTTATCCGGGCTTTCCTCCAGGTAATCATCACAGGCCCAGGCAAATGGGATGATCATTACCAGATAAAAATATTTTAAATTCAGAATCTTTTTCAAATGATATATGCTCTTTTTCATTAATTCCACTATCTAAAATCCAAGATTAAGCGCTACTGTAATTTGCCGGGGCTGAGGCAATGCTACTCCACCGGAGGCAAAGAATTCAGGATCCTGCCCGTTTAATCTGTCATCAGAATACAATAAGGCCAGATTTAACCCTTCCACTGAGATTTGGGCAGTATTCATACCGATCTTACTGGCAATATTACCAGGCAGGCTATAACTTAACCTGACTGTCCTGAGTCTTAAATAATCTCCATCTGCTATCCTCACAGTGCTTTTATTATACAGGTCATAAGCATTTAACAGGTTGGGATTATTGCCATTGACCACTTCCCGGTCAAGTATCACCGGTACATCCGTTACTTCTTCATCTCCCGGCACAACCCACCTATTGATAAAATCCCGGGAAAATGAATTGAAGTCTGTGTACCTGGGGCTGAAGGAATCATCCAGCCTGATCACATAACCAAACTTGTAGGATAATAACACACTCAGGCTAAAATTCTTGTAGGAAAAATTGTTGGTCAATCCACCGGCTCCCATTGGTTCAGCCGGACCTTCATAATCCAGAATATCTCTTAAACCTTCCCGATCCTGTAAACTGTAGTTATATACTATTTCATCGTTTTTATCATAGAACGTTGGAATTCCCCTGGCATCCAGGCCGGCAAACCGGGTAGAGTAAATGCCTCGCCTGGGGCCATTAAGCAAAGCTGCCCCACCCTGTGATATGGCATCCGCAATTCTTGGTTCAAAATCAAACTGGGTGATCTTATCCCGGGTATAACCAAAATTCAAACTGGTGCTCCAGTTAAAATTCTCCGTACTGAAATTATTGCTGTTCAGAGATACTTCAAAACCATTGGATTCAAGGTCAGCATAATTTCCCAATTTAAAAGCCACACCTCCTATCCCACTGGTTTGGAGAACACCGATCAGGTCAAAAGATTGCCGTCGGTAATAATCCAGGGTACCGGTAATTTTATTACCCAAAATACCAAAATCCAGTCCTACATTCAACTCGTTCAGTTTCTCCCAGGTTAGATCCTGGTTTTCAAGATCATCAATGTACAAATAAGACTCTACATCAGTGGGCCGCAGGGTAACATCGGAACGAATGTTTAACAAAGCACTGGTACTGGGACCTAAATTGGCTGAAAGTCCGTAAGTTGCCCGAAGTTTTAAGAACTCCAGAAAATCAAGGTTAAAAAAGGATTCCTGGTCTACATTCCAGGCACCACTTACGTTCCAGGTAGGCAGGTAACGCGCCGTACGACTTTTTCCTAACCGGTTGGAGCCATCATATCGTATGGTTCCATTCAGGATATAACGGGAATCATAAGAATAACCACCGTTCAGGAAAAATCCGGCAAACCTTTCCCGATCCACTGCCAAACCGAAAGTACTGATACCCTGTCGGTTAAGAAAATCAATAATGTTGGGATCAGTATTGACGACACCCCCATTTTCATAAACAACCCCGATACCATCCGCACTCTTGGATGACCGGTCAGTATATTTTATTTCCTGTCCACCCATCAGGTTGATACTATGAATATCATTGATCTCATGAGACCATTCAATACTGTTTCTGATATAAAAATAAGTCAGATCGGTTTCATCCAGGTAATTAAATCCACCTTCCGGCAGTACTACCTTAGGTTGTGAGCCAGGATCATCGGGATCCCGGAATAACAGATTATTGGATTCCTGGATAAATTGGGTATCATCTGCCCGGTAAGCTTCAGCCTGATTGGAATTTTCGTGAATGATATGCTCCCGCCGGGTGGCGGCATATCTTCCCTGAACTGCACTTCGGGCAGTCAGATTGTCCGTAATATTAAAAGTAAAATCAGTCTGAGCTGAAATATCAGCCACTCTGATATTGATGTAATTGAGTTCCAGCTCCCGCAGAATGTTGAATGGGGCATAATTCCTTCTGAAATATTCCAGATCTCCGTTGTCATCATAAGGACGAATGGAACGGCTGGTATTGAGGGCATAACTAAAAGGATTGATATCAAAATCGCGGCGGAATCGACCTGTGATGGGATCAAAATCACGGTTCTGAGTACCTGGCACAGATTGTTGCCGGTAGCTTCCATTCAGTTTAACATCCAGGGAAAACACATCTGAAAAGAAAAAGGTATTCCTGGCCATACCGGCATACCTTTGTACTTTATCAGCAATGGTCTGCCCGTTGTCATTCAGATAACTGAGGGAGTAATAACTGTTATGTTTTTCATTTCCGGCGCTCAGACTGACTGAATGTTGCTGCTGCAGGGAATAATCCCGGAAAAGCACATCAAACCAATCTGTATTGGCCGTTTCATATTTATTCAGGAAAGCTTCATTTAAGCTGCCATTGGGCCCCCAGGGGATGTCGTGTGTAGAGATCAGGGTAAACATCTTTCCCAGAGGACCAAAATTCTGAGCTCTGACCGAAGTGGTAATATCAATTAATCCTTTTTCATACATTTCCCGGTAAATAGACATTTCGTCCTGGGAGTTTAATATATCAAACTGGTTATAGGTAGGACGTAGATAAGCTGAAAAGTTTCCGGAATAATTCACCCTGGTCTCGCCACTCCGGCCTTTTTTGGTGGTGATCACGATCACTCCGTTCTTAGCCCTGGTACCATATAAAGCCGTGGCCGAAGCATCTCTCAATATCTGAAATGATTCAATATCATTGGGATTCAGGCCGGCAATAGAGGAAGCTACCAGGGTATTGGCATTCCCGGTGATCAGGTCGTTGGGATCCACATTGACCAGGTCTTCCAGAATAACCCCGTCTACTACCCATAGCGGCTGATTATCACCTAATATCGAGGTATTACCCCGGATCCTGATCCTGGGAGCTGTTCCGAAAGTTCCTGACACATTATCTACTGTAACACCGGCTACCTGACCTTCCAGCATGCGGCTGGGATCGGACAAACCGGGCACCTGTATATCTTCCAGCTTTAACCGTGAAGCTGAACCCGTAAAAAGCTTTCGTTGTACTTCCTGAAAACCGGTGACCACCACCTCATTTAATTCTCTCACGTCTTCCTTCAGGGTTACATTGATGGTACTTCTGTTAGCCACCGGTATTTCCTGCTGCACAAAACCAATAAATGAAAATATCAGCGTATCTGAACCTGATTGTAATCCTATCTGAAAATTTCCATTGGCATCAGTGATGGTTCCGATGCTGCTTTTCTTAATTCGGACATTCACACCGGGAAGTGAACTATTATCCTGGGAAGTTACTTTACCAGTGACAGTTTGACTAATTACAGGCAAAACAAAACTGACACTGAAAAAAGCAATCAATAGTAATCTTTTCTTCATCTAATATGTCTTATGTAGTAAAGCTAGAACTTCTTTGCTATTATATTATTTTATCTGCTGCTAAATTAAAATAAAATTTCCTATTTTTTATGTACGAGTGGCATCCGGTATATGTTAAGATGGATAACCACATATTTTTAAAAAGGTTCTGAAAAGAAAAAGTGATGTAAGAAATTTCAATAAAAACATATAAAAAAAGCTGCTTAAATTGAAGCAGCCTTTTTCATAATGTAAGAGTGTATTGCTATAGACTTTTAGGGATTCTGATCTAAGGTCGGGATCGCTTCATTGGCATTAATTTCATCCTCCGGGATCTGGAAAGTAAACTGAGGATCACCGGCATCAATATTAAAACGGCCAAATGAAGCATGGTTGGTTCCTTCATAATCCCGGATGACTGGTCTGTTCAACCTTTTCAGATCAAACCAGGAAAAACCTTCTCCCCATAATTCAATCCTTCTTTGCAATAGTACTTCATCTACCAAAGCACTTCCTGTAGCAGTAGGTGGGGTATAATCCGGATTTCTTGAGCTTACAAGCTCGGATAAAACATTTGCTGCACTGGCATCATTTAATCTGGCCAGGGCTTCCGCTTCGATTAAATACATTTCTGCTACACGCATATACACATAATCTCCTTCAAAAAAGGTAGCGTCTCTGAACTTGATATTGGAATAGCCAGGCAATTGTGGATAAGCCTCACTCCCACTAACAGGATCTACAAATGCTTGACGACGGAGATCAGTTTCTGGTATCTGATCATATAAGCCTGCATTAATTAACTTATAAACAGCCAATGCACCGGCATAACCATTGTTGGTGTTATCAAAATGGCTAAAGAAAGAGGCAAAAATGGTGGAAGATTCATTATCAATATCTGATCCCCACATCCAGCCACTGTTGCCAATATCATCAAAACCATCCAGGTAATCCTGGCCGCTCATCAGAGATAATCCTTCCCGGGCAGTGTTAGCCATAGTGGCTGCATCCTGCCAACGTTCCATATCCAGGTATACCCGGGCCAATAATCCCTGAGCTACGTTTTGGTTGATTTCCTGTTTGGTTGAACGATCAAAACCTTCCAGTAAATCCGCTGCATTCTCCAGATCGATAACTATTCGGTCATAAACATCACCAATGGAACTTCTGGGCTGACCTTCAAAAGTGGAGCCGTCATAGATGGGTATGCCAGGCTGACCTTCATTTCCGGCATACCTTTCAGCATACAGCCTTACCAGATTGTGATAAAACAAGCCCCTTAAAGCCAGAGCCTGACCCAGAATATGTTGTGATTCCGCATCATCTGCATCTAAAGGAATGGCATTGGCCACAGTATTGGCCGCCAGAATTTGTGTATAGTAAGTAACCCATTGCAACCGGGCCCGGGAGGAAGTAGCTTCCCGACCGGAATAATTATGGTAGAATCCATACCAGTGAAAGGCTGACATGGCCACATCCTGACCCATCATTTCTGTAGCATTTAAAGTAGACATCAATCCATAATCAACATGGAAGGTGGTATTTCCCGCACCATATGTACGTAAAGCAGCATAAATACCATTTACAATGGCCTGGTTAGCTGCAGGGCTGGTGGCAATTTGTCCTTCAGAAACATACTCGGCCGGCTCAGTATCCAGAAAATCTTCACTGCAGCTATTTAAAGCTGCTACAACAACAAATCCTAAAATGATATAACTTATTTTATATAGTAATTTCATATTTGATTAAAATTTAGCATTTACACCTAAACTAATTGTTCTCATTACAGAGTACTCATTGGAAGCAGTTCCAACTGTACTCAACCTGGGATCATAACCCTGACGGGCAGACCACAAGTACACATTATTGGCAGTAGCATAGATATTCAATGAAGAAAAGTTGATGGCATCAACCAATGACTGAGGAAGCTGATAGGATAATGTAACATCTTGTAAGCTCAGGAAACTGGCATCAACCAGGAACAGATCAGACTGACGGGTCTGGGCATCATCTGAAAAATCAATCCTAGGGAATGAAGCATCAGTATTTTCCGGAGTCCATGAATCAAATACATCCCTGTGATAATTTTGACCCCGGTCTGCTCCGGATGACATGGAATTATTATAAACCAGGTCATAACCATAACCGCCGATCTGATAGGCAAAATTCACATTTAAAGTGATTCCCTTGAACCTAAAATCAGTAGCAAATCCACCGTAAATGTCAGGTATAGCAGTTTTACCCACGAAATACTCATCAGAAGCATTATAATCATCTGTTGTGGTCCTGGTTCCGGTAGGATTACCATCATCATCAGTTTCATCTACGTACCATAATGCTTCTCCATTTTCAGGGTCCACACCGGCAAACTCCCTCATGAAGAATTCATAGCGGGAACGACCTTCTTCCAGTCTGAATCTTCCGTCATCAATAAATTCGTCTGGCAATGCCGTAACTTCATTGGTAAAATGAGTTCCATTCAGGCTCAGGTTCCAGCCAATGTCGTTGGTTTGAATGATATTGGCACCTAATTCTACCTCAATCCCATTATTGACCATATCTCCCACATTTTCAGCAATGGATTCTGCACCTGAAGATAATGGCAGCGGATTATTGAAAATCATATCCTCTACTTTTCTCTGGAAATATTCGGCGTTCAGGGTTAACCTGTTATTCAGTGTCATCATTTCAAAACCAGCATTAAAATTGGTAGAAGTTTCCCAAACCAGGTTAGGATTACCAATAGATATCAGCTGCAATCCTGCCTGACCACCACCACTGTTTACTACTTCGTACTGATCCATATAAGCATAATAATTTCTTCTTAAAACTCCACCAACTACGTCAGTATCATAATAGAAATGGTCGTTACCCTGCTGTCCAAAGCTGGCTTTTAATTTCAAATAATCCAGGAAACCCACCGTTTCCATGAAGGGTTCATTGGTCATTAACCAGGCAGCGCCTACACCATAGAAATTACCCCAACGATTTTCCGGAGCAAAAACAGAAGATCCATCCCTGCGATAATTGGCATTAATGAAATATTTTTCGGCAAAATTATACATTACCCGTCCAAAGAAACCTTCTACATTGTAGGTCCTTTCATAATTGGTCAGGTCCTGGAAATTAGATGTATTATTCAGAACAGGCAGATCACCGATCAGCATATTGGTTCTGTGTGCTTCCAAAAATTCATGGGTGAAATCGTTAGATTCGTGACCCAGCAGAATATTGATTTTATGGTTTTCAATATCTTTATTCCAGGTAAGTAATTGCTGTTGAGCCAAGGTGATACCGGCATTGGAGCTCACATAGAGTCGTCCACCGACATTTTTGGCATCACCACCAACCGGAGTAGCCAGTTCAGTGAAGTTGCCATTATAAATATCAGCTGATATATTGTATCGGAAGTTGAAATCCTGGAGAAAATCAATAGAAGCAAAAAACCTCCCGGAGAAGTTATCATAAACATTGTTATCCACATCGAATCGGGTAGTAGCTGCGGGGTTGTTGAACGCACCATAAGGTCTTACTCCCGGAATATCATCATTGGCTTCACCAAAATCATAAATTCGTTCTCCGCTGCTGTCCAAGATAAAATCTCCCTGTTGATCGCGGGCAAATACCGGATAGATGGGAGCAATATTACGGACCCAGCTGAATAAATTACTATAGGTAGAGGAACCAACTCCCTGTAAAGGAGCATCCTGATCGGTTCTTCCATAGTTAAAATTACCACCTATTTTTAAAAAGTCATTGACATTATAATCTAATGAAAGTCTGGCGCTGAACCTTTCAAAACCTGAGTTCACAACGTAACCTTCATCATTTAAATAGCCAAGAGAAAAGAAGCTGGACAAATTATCGGAACCTGAACTTACATTCAGATAATATTCCTGACGGATACCAGGCTCAAAAAGGGCATCTTCCCAGTTATCCTGGTATAAAAGATTGGCATTTGAATTCACTTCGCCAGTACTTGTATTGATCAATTGATCACCCGGTACATCATAGGCATTATAACCCAGGTCAAAATCACCTCCGATGATAGACTGAGCTGCCTGAGTAGCTGCATCTTCCGGATTAAGGCCCTGAGCCTGAATCAAATCTAATCTTACTCTATCGTAATAAGCTTCATAATATTCGGCCGGACTTTCAATGATATTATATTCAGGTACACCACGGGTATTTACACCTGCCCTGGCATCAAAAGAAACCTGCAGGCCTCCCCTTTTGCCCTTCTTGGTAGTAATAATTATTACACCGTTGGCCCCTCGGCTACCGTATAAGGCATTAGCTGAAGCATCTTTAAGAAAAGTCATGGATTGAATATCCTGCGGATTGATGGAATTAATGTTTCCATTAAATGGTATACCATCCACCACATATAACGGATCATTGGCTGCATTAATGGAGCCGATACCCCTGAATCGAACAGCAGGAGCTTCTCCTGGTTGTCCGTTCTGGTTGATAATCTGTACTCCCGGCACTTTACCAACCAAACCCTGGATCACATTACCAGCTTGTACTTTACCCAACTTTTCCTCATCAATTTCTGTCACCGCACCAGTGATGGATTGCCTGGTTTGTTCACCGTAAGCTACTACCACAACCTCACTCAATTGCTTTACATCAGCATCCATACCCACATCAACCACTGAACGATTGTTCACCTGTACTTCCTTGGTCTGTAAACCAATGAATGAAAAAACAAGAATATTAGAACCTTCCGGTACATTGATGTTGTATTCACCATTTACATCTGTAACTGTACCAACAGATGTTCCTTTAACAACCACGTTGACACCTGGAATTTCTTCATTTCCACTCATGGTTCTTACAGTCCCAGTCACTGTACTGGACTGAGCTTTAGCATAATTAAACAGGGTTGTCACCCCCATCAATAACAAAAACAGTAAAACTCTTCTCATACTTTAAATTGTTTTAATTAAATGATAACATGTTATAAGTTAAGAAAATCGATACTTCAAAATTAATTGAATTAGAAATAAAATAAAAACATTTTGGCAATTTTTATACCCCTTTATGGGTGATATTTCAAATATAATATGCAATACTTGTCAATTTTCAAAAAAAGATTCGGGTATGATATTTAGGAAAAGAAGACAATTATATGTACAGAAAATAACAATAGCAAAATAGCACCTAATATTACATATAATACTGTCTTTGGTTGGTCTGGAGAGAATTTGGCCTTACTTTTTGACTGTTTAGGAACATGATCTTTTATGATAGTAGATATAATCAATATTAATAGTATAACTATTATTATGGCATTAGTAAAAAGGGTGATCCAGCTACCACCTTCCAGGCCAGGCCCTAAAGGATGAACCCAGAAGCTGGCTACCCAGGCTCCGGTAAATAAAACCATCAGCAAAACCCATAAATTTCCCCAGGGTTTTTCACCCCTGATGAATAAGTAATAGATCAGGTATATGACCAGCGCCATTAAGAAGTAAAACACATAATCCATACATTTTTATTCAATATCCATAGGATTTCCCGGGAAAAATATTTCAAGGCGATTATCCACTCCTTTTGCTCCTCCCTGAAAAGCATTTTCCAGAGCTGCCCGACAATCCATCCAGGTATCTACCCTAATGGTTAGCACGGCCATCCCTTCTTGTACCTCCACTTTTACCTGGTCCTGATTAATAAAGGGACTCCAACATAATTGCTGTCTGATGTTTTCTTGCAACAATTCCTTGTTCAGTATGTACATTTATATGATGGCCGGCACATACATTTGCACTACCAGCTCACCTTTTACTGCTTCTGCTATTTCCTTGTCAGTCATTTCCCGGTTCATGGTACTATCTTCCATCGATGTTATCGGCTGTTGCTGTGCCTGAAGCTGTGTGTACAGGATCATCAAACATCCCAGCACTATTTGGTTTATTTGATTACAAAGACTACTCATTATCAGGCTATATAATATCCAAAAACAACGGCTACCACCAGGATCACAAGCAATAACCAAAAGAACAGACTGAAGGTATTGATGGTAGTTTTCTGCTTAAGCTCAGGATCAATTTTACGATTGTGTTGAATTGTTTCCCTGTTACTAGGTGGAGCAGCAGCTGAAATAATCAAAGCAAACACCACACCTACAAATGCTATGGGCATCCAGGCCACACCATAAAGAAAAGGACCTCGGGGTGAGACCCAAAGGCTGGCGGCCCAAATGGCTAAAAAGATGATTAAAAAGAATGCCCATATACTACCCCAGGGTCCTCTGTTCTTAAATCCTATTACAAATATAACCGTAATGATTATAGCAATAATCAGGGCCAAAAGTATTTCAACAAATCCCATTTTGAATTTTCAGTTTGAATAAAAAATAATTCTTTTCTTTTATAACAGGTCAAACAGGCAGATGTTAGCCCATCATTGTGTCTGGAATCCAAGCCAACAAAAGGTTAAACTTTGATACTACCACTTTTGAAGACTCAAATGCTTTTAAGGACGGTCAGACCAGATTTTCAAATTTTTGACAGGCTGTTTTGAGTGATTTATTATTCTGCTGCCAACCTTGCCCGGGATCACCATCCCGCTGAAGCTCTTCAAATAAACTCTGCCTGTTATAAGTCCGGGTAGTCAGATTCGGATCCTCCAGTTCCCTCCAGAATAAAGGAGCAGCCACCGGTGCCGACTCAATAGCCCGGGGAGCATATGGGGAAACTCCCGTTTGGGCCAGGGAAAGTTGTGGCCAAATAGCGACTGATTTTTTTGGCAAAATCCTTCACTTCATCAAAATCCTCCTCTTGCCTCAAAGGCACCATTAAATGGAATCCTTTGGAGCCGGTCGTCATTACGTAAACTTCCAGATCCAGATGTTTAAATATCTACCTCAGCTTTTGAGGTGGTCTTCAGGAGGATCCAGATCTATGATCATCTTATCAGGGTAGCGCAGCTTCTTTTTTCGGCTAAGCCAAATATGAGGAATAATACAAGCCTGATTTTATAGATTATGACTATTTAGCATGGGATCTATTTAATATATGGAAATATAAAACACTCACATATTCCTCCATGTATTTTGTGGTTACCCTGAAAGCTTTCATTTATCATCTACTTCAGGGAATGGAGCCATCAACCGATCGAAATATACCTCAAATTCTTCCGGCAAGGCAGTAGGCTGAATCATTCGATTAGACCACCCTCGCCATACCAGTTGATTATTTCCAGCATTATGTACGTCTACCATCATACTTCCATAGGTATATTCCAGGGCTGGATATTCCTGTTCAGCCACATCCGGAGGAGGGAAAGCACCCCGGTAGTAGATCATATACTTATTTCTGACTGAATTAGGAGGACGGTTGGTATTTTCCTGAAGGTTTTCAAACATGGTATGCACCCTTACCAACAGATCCGGATTGATTGTATCCAGTTTAAGGCCTTTTGTTTCCAGATGTTCCTTCACTTCAATTTCACCCCGGTATTGTACGATTTCTGCGTTGTACACTGACGTATCTATATTGGGTAAAAAAGCAAATGTTTCAAAGGAATCAAAATCTGCCGCATTTTGCACATCTGAAAAAAAGGCTTTCCGTTGACAGGATGCTATGATAAAAATAAAGAATATCAGCTTAAAAAAAATTTTCATAACAGGTGTTTTACCTTAAAACCCCTATGACAGGATTATTGTTATTACAAGTAAGCCTCTGTTGTATCCGGCCAACCGGGATCATTTACTGGGACCTGGGAGTAATGACCTGATTTACGATGTGTATGATGCCATTTTCTCCTCTGATATTTCTTTCAATGATTTCACTGTTATTTACCTGGATCATTTCATTTTCGATATTAATTACCAGGTTTCTGCCTCCTACCGAATTATAATTCATTTCATCCTTCATATCATATGAATTGGAAAACAAAGAAACTACATGATTGGACAAAACTTGTTGCAACTGATCAGCATTGGATGGCTGGGCCAGACTACCAAACTCCTGGAAAAATTCCTCAAAGGCATTGTTGCTGGGAGCAAAAATGATAAATTGTGATTTGGCGGTATCCAATTCCTGCCCTAAACCTGTATTTTCCAAAGCTGCATTAAATGAAGCTAATTGGGGAATGCTATCCAGTATGTTGAAAATGGAAACATCAAGATTAGAATAGTCACTTAATTCTCCTACCTTCATTTCCTCAGCTCCGGGTACTCCTTCAGTTTCAGTTGAAGTGGAAAAATCATAATTTTCACTACTGTTTTCACCGCCGGGGCGATTACAACCAAAGCACACGACCAGTAAAACAATGAAGTTGAACAGTAAAAATTTCATAAACAAATTATTTAAATCGGGTACCTAATATAGCCTGGTACACTAAAAATATTATGGCTAGGCCAATCAGTACAATAGCACCGATCAAAAACCAAATGGCATATCCAATCACCTGGGTATTTCCCGGATTTATTTGTTCCGGTGGAGGAACAGCCGAAGTTTGAGCCGCACTGACCCGGCTGCTGTACTGTTTAAAGTTAACTTCCGGCTCTGTTTTATCTTTGATATAAGACAGGATATTCAGGATATCTTCATCAGAAAAATGCTGAAAAGAAGGCATCACCATATTATTATACCTTTCATAAAGAAAGATGGCATAATCATCTCCATTTTCTATCACCTCCTGGCTGTTTCTGATAAATCGCATCAGCCAGGGTAGTGATCTCCGCTTATGTACACTAGCTAAGGCTGGCCCTAGTTTTTGCTGGCCCACATTATGGCAATATATACAATTTTTATTGAACAGGTTCTCTCCCGCTTCAACTGAGGCTACACTGGTCGGAATTTCATTGGCGATGGATTCACTTTTTATATAGGCCAGAATAGCAAACTTCTGGTCATCGGAAAGAAAGTTGAATGATGGCATCAGGGTATCATATTGGGACCGCAGGTAAATGGCATATTCATCGCCGCTTTGAATGACCGAATCCGGATTATTGATCCAATTTAGCAGCCATTTTAATGGGTGCTTTTGATGTACACTGGCTAAAGCCGGGCCAATCTGACCAAATTCAATGGCATGGCAGGCGGTACAATGGGCCTGAAAAAGTGCGCTGCCTGCTCTCACCAGATTATTATAGGTAGGGATGGTATCCGGCAGATTATTGGAATTGATTACATTTCCTACTGTGTCAATACCCAGGGTATCATTATAACTCTGGCTTTGAACCTGATGATTGAGCCATAAACTGAAAAAAAAGATCAGATAAAAAAATGCTTTTGGCATAATTATGTTGGTTAACTGCTAACACTAAAAAAATCTGAGGGCTTAAGTTTTAACCCAAAGCCACATCAAGTGTCATCATAACAGCAAAACCAATAATTGCTCCAATTGTTGCCTGATTCTTATGCTTTTCTAACTGTGATTCTGGTATAAGTTCTTCTACTACCACAAAGATCATGGCTCCGGCAGCAAAGGAAAGGGCATATGGTAAAATCGGCCGGATAAATAATACCAGGGCTGCCCCCAACACCCCTGCTATGGGTTCCACTACTCCGGATAACTGGCCATACCAAAAACTTTTACCCCGGGAAAAGCCCTCCCGGCGTAATGGAACCGATACAGAGGTTCCTTCAGGAAAATTTTGTAATCCAATGCCTATAGCCAGTGCGATGGCGCTGCCTAATGAAGCAGAAGGCATATCATGCTGTACTGCACCGAATGCTACGCCAATAGCCAATCCTTCAGGAATGTTATGTAAAGTAATAGCCAAAACCAGCAAAACACTTCTTCTTAAAGAAGTTTTGATCCCTTCTTTTTTATCACGCAGCAGTCCCGGATGAACATGAGGTATTACCTTGTTGACCCCCAATATAAAAAATCCTCCCAGCAAAAATCCAACTAAAGCTGGCAGCCATGAGGGTCCGTTACCTGCCTCTTCCGCCATTGCAATGGCTGGAGCCAGCAATGACCAGAAGCTGGCCGCAATCATTACGCCGGCAGCAAATCCTAGCATACTGTCCAGCACATAGCGCTGAAAGTTTTTAAAGATAAACACGACTCCTGACCCTAAAGCAGTAACAAACCAGGTGAATAAGGTAGCGATCAGGGCCTGGATAATTGGATTCAATCCCTCAAACCATTGAACTATCATAACTTTTAAACCCTCTTTATTAAATATTTCGTTTAGCCTAAAAATTGTTTTTGGCAAGTAAAATTAATGAATTTCTGGCAAAGGCTAGTTGTTGAACCGTAAAAATAAAATTTAAAGACTTAATCTGGCTGTATGCTTAACCGGAAAATTCATGACCATGGGTGATGGGATCAGAAGGATGTTATCCATTATTGTCTCCAACCAATTCATTTCGGAACTCCAAAAGGCTAAAATACCAGTATAGCTGGCTGCTCAAATGCCTTTGAAAAATAGCTCAGGCTTTGGAGCACTGGCAGGATATTAATTTTTGATCATCCGGTATAACAAGATATCAGATCATTTGAGGATCCTGCCAACTCATTCGAATAACTTTGGCAAATACCTGTAGCAATTGATCCATTCTTGTTTTTTGTGATTGATTATACTATTCAGTATGACCGGCCTGGGCTAGATAAGCTACTTATTTCCACTTGATCTACAGAACCTATTAACCACTTAATCAGTTCTCTACTTCTAAAATTGTCATGTTTTCATTATATTTACCTAAAAAGATCAGATTAAAGCAGTAAGTACCACGCATTAATTATAATCTAAAACTATTTTTCAAATGACCCTGCAAAACATCAAAATATGGAATAGAAAAAACCGTAAATGGATACTTTCCCTCTGCATTTTGATTTTTTCAGGTCTGGTAATCTTTATGGTATTATCAAATACCAGCCAGACAGAAGATGCTTTACCAAAGGTCGTGGATTACAATTTTCATATCCGGCCTATTTTGTCTGACAATTGTTTTGCCTGTCATGGACCCGATGCCAAAAAGCGGGAAGCTGGCCTTCGACTGGATATAGCTGAAGACGCTTTTCGTGCTTTAGGCGAAAATGGGGATCGTTTTGCCTTTGTTCCGGGAGAGCCTCAAGCCTCCGAGGTATTTCATCGCATCTCTTCTCCGGAACCCGACTTCTTGATGCCTCCTCCCGAGTCGAATTTAAAATTATCTGCTCATGAGATTAAACTCATTAAAAAATGGATTGAACAAGGTGCAGCGTACAGAAAACACTGGGCATTTACACCACCTGAAAAATCGGAACTTCCTGAAACAAAATATGATGACTGGGCCCAAAATGAAATAGACTTTTTCATTTTTAAAAAACTCGAACAAATTGGCTTAAAGCCCAACCAGGAAGCAGATAAAGAGCGACTGCTTAAACGGCTATCATTCGACATCACAGGTCTGCCTCCCTCAGTAGAGATGCAGGAAAGGTTTTTAGCGGACGGATCAACTATGGCATATGAAAAAATGGTTGACGAACTGCTTCAAAGTTCCCATTATGGAGAAAAAATGGCCATCCATTGGCTGGATGTGGCCCGATATGCCGATTCACATGGCTATCAGGACGACGGATTACGAACCATGTGGCCCTGGCGTGATTGGGTGATACACGCTTTTAACCAAAACTATCCCTACGATCAGTTTGTGACCTGGCAATTAGCCGGAGATTTGTTGCCAAATCCTACCAAAGAGCAACTGCTTGCTACCGGGTTTAACCGCAATCATAAAATCACCCAGGAAGGAGGCGTTATTGATGAAGAATACCGCATCGAATATGTTACAGACCGCACCAATACCTTTGGCAAGGCATTTATGGCTTTAACCTTTGAATGTGCCAAATGTCATGATCACAAATACGACCCTATTTCTCAGGAAGCCTATTACAGCACCTTTGCATTTTTTAACAAGGTACCGGAAAAAGGTATTGTCGGGACCATTGATGCTTCATTTGCCGATCCTCCTAACATGAAAATCACAGAAGAAGATGTCAGCAGCATTCTGAGCTTTATCAATAAAAAAGACACAGCGGCTGTCGGGGTCATGATCATGGAAGATTCTGCCGGCATACGTACTACCCATATTTTAGATCGTGGTAACTACGATTCGCCCACAGAACAGGTGCATGCCAGCACGCCAAAAGCTATTTTGCCTTTTGACACCACTAAGTATGCTCCCAACAGACTGGGTCTGGCCCAATGGATGATGAATGAAAAACATCCCCTCACAGCCCGTGTGTTTGTTAATCGTATATGGCAGGAAATCATGGGAAGAGGAATAGTTGCCACTTCAGGAGACTTTGGTATGCAGGGCGATCTGCCTACCCATCTGGAGCTGCTGGATTGGCTGGCAGTTGATTTTCGTGAAAACGGTTGGGATATTAAAAGATTGGTTAAACAGATCGTGATGTCAGCTACTTACCGTCAGACTTCCCAAATCTCACCTAAAAAAAGAAGCAAAGATCCGGAAAACCTGTATTTTTCCTGGTTTCCCCGAAACAGACTACCGGCAGAATTGGTACGCGATCATGTTTTGGCCAGCAGCGGTTTGCTTAATCCGGAAATTGGTGGTCCCAGTATTAAACCCTATCAACCTGATGGCCTCTGGCAGGCAGCAACTTCCGGCAGAGGTTTATTACAAAAATATATTATGGATGAGGGTGATGATTTATATCGGCGAGGCATGTACATATTTATCAAACGTACAGTTCCGCCGCCATCTATGTTGATGTTTGACGCATCCAACCGGGATCAATGTGAAGTGAGGCGTGTACAAACGAGCACACCGCTGCAATCACTGGTCATGCTCAACGACCCGCATGTTTTGGAAGCATCACGCGTGCTGGCCGAGCAACTTATACAACAAGAACTGAGTTTAGAAGAACAGATCAGGACCGCCTTCAGACGGGTGGTTTGCAGAAAAATAAAAGATTCAGAGCTGGAATTGCTTATGGGGTACTACCAGGATGAAATAAAGGCTTTTGCCCAATATCCTGCTCAAGCAGATAGTCTGATACAGATTGGCGCATACCCAAAGCAGAGGCAAAATAATGTGGCTGCTACGGCAGCGCTTATGCAGATTATCCACACCATGTACAATCTGGAGGAAGCCATTACCAAGACCTGATAAAGTCTATGTCGAATAAATAAATTTAATATGTCAAATACTTTTCTGGAACATAAATTAAACATAAACCGGCGGCATTTTTTAGGTAAGCTCAGCCTGGGTATAGGCAGTGTGGCATTGGGGTCTTTACTGGTACCGGATATTTTCAAGGGAAGTGGTAACCTGGGTGAAAGCATGCCATTAGGATTGG
Source organism: Candidatus Cyclobacteriaceae bacterium M3_2C_046 (assembly GCA_051418075.1). Taxonomy (GTDB): domain Bacteria; phylum Bacteroidota; class Bacteroidia; order Cytophagales; family Cyclobacteriaceae; genus JBPRGG01. The sequence continues at coordinate 58,714 of JBPRGG010000092.1, forward strand.
CTCATTTTGCGCCTAAAGCCAGGCGTATCATTTATTTATTTCAAAACGGGGCGCCTTCTCAATTGGAAAGCTTTGACTATAAACCCAAGCTGCATGAGATGCATGGAAAAGATCTTCCCGCCTCCATTCGGGATGGTCAGCGCCTGACCGGAATGACTGCTGACCAGGACAAGTTTCCACTGGTCGGCTCAAGGTTTAAATTCAGTCAACATGGTTCATCAGGGGCCTGGATCAGTGAACTGTTTCCACACATTGCCAGTATCGCAGACGATATCTGCATCATCAAAACCATGCATACGGAAGCCATAAACCACGATCCGGCCCTCACTTTTATGCAAACCGGAGCCCAACAAGGCAACCGGCCCAGTATGGGCGCATGGTTGAGCTATGGATTGGGCAGTGAAAACAAGAACCTTCCTGCATTTTGTGTTTTGTTATCCCGTGGGAGAGGCAATGGCCAGGGGGTGTATGCCAAATTATGGACCAATGGATTTTTAGATAGCATTCATCAGGGCGTACAATTCAGCAGTGGAGAAGACCCGGTGTTGTATTTGAACAATCCGGCCGGGATTGATCAAAAAAGGCGTCGAAAGATGCTGGACAATCTTTCTGAATTGAATGAAATGAGTTACGATGAGTTTGGTGATCCAGAGATCCATACCAAGATCAAGCAGTATGAGATGGCCTACCGCATGCAGACAGCTGTACCGGAATTGACCAACCTTAAAAATGAACCGGAGCATATTATTCGCATGTATGGTGCTGACTGCCTTGTTCCCGGCACTTATGCAGCCAACTGCCTACTGGCTCGTAAGCTTTCAGAGTCAGGTGTACGATTTGTACAGCTTTATCACCAGGGCTGGGATCAACATGGTAACCTGGTGGGTGAGATGCCGCTTCAGGCGGAAGATGTGGATCGAGCTTCGGCTGCATTAATTAAAGACCTCAAACAACGTGGTTTGCTGGATGAGACGCTGGTAATATGGGGCGGAGAATTTGGCCGGACCAATTACTGCCAGGGAAAACTTACGCCTGATAATTACGGTCGGGATCATCACCCCCGGGCTTATTCGATCTGGATGGCCGGAGGTGGAGTTAAACCAGGCATGGTATACGGAGAAACCGATGAATTTGGCTATAATATCATTGAAAATCCAGTGCATGTTAACGATTTTCATGCTACCATACTTCACCTGCTTGGCCTGGACCATGAAAAGCTCATTTTTAAGCATCTGGGCAGAAGGTACCGGCTTACTGATGTAGCGGGAAAAGTAATACCGGATATTATAACTTAGTATTTATCAGGTTGATTTTAAGCCTATGTTGCAACAATCCAAAATTGGCATTTAAAAAATGAACACACTGGAAAAGATCATTTCCAACATCGTATTTGCCTTGCATATATTGCTGCTGTTTCTTCTGATTTTCGAACAACAACTTGAGCTGCCAGTGGCTATACAGTCATTTGGCAGGTTACATCCCCTGCTGTTACATTTCCCCATTGGTCTGCTTGTATTGTTGGGTTTAATACAAATTATCAAGAATGAAACAGAGCCTCGCTCTTTCCATAAAATTCAGGGATTTGTTTTACTATTAACTGTATTTACGACTTCCCTCACAGCCATTATGGGATTTTTTCTTTCGCAGGAAGAAGGCTATGCCTCCACTACCATGACCTGGCACAAATGGACCGGGGTAGCCTTGAGTTTTCTGGTATACGGGCTATTTCTATTTGCATCTAACCAAAGATCGAATAAATGGATGTTCTCCTCTACCCTGGTAGCCAGTATTATAATTTTATTGATTGCCGGTCATTTGGGTGCCAGTATTACCCATGGAGCCGATTTTGTACTGGCACCATTGAAGTCTGAGCAGCCAAAAATTACCGAAGCTACTACTATATTTGCAGCCGCCATTCATCCAATTCTGGAAGATAAGTGTTATGCCTGCCATAATGATCGCAAGACCAAGGGAGACCTCAATATGACATCAGTGGAAAATTTATTAAAGGGAGGCAAAAACGGTTCCCTATGGGAGGCAGGAGATGCTGCTAACAGCCACTTGCTGCAGCGTATAAATTTGCCGGTTGATCACGAAGACCATATGCCCCCGGAAGGCAAACCACAATTAACCGCTGAAGAAATTGCCTTGATCCATCAATGGATTGAAACTGGAGCCTCAACCGACAGAACCTTAGCCACCCTAAACCCCGGCGATTCACTTTATCAACTGACGATGTCTTATGTACAATCCAACAACGAAGGAGCACGTAGTAAAGATGCTTACGATTTTCAGCCTGCATCACCAATTACTATTGAGTCATTAAACAACCCCTTCAGAACAGTGATGCCAATAGCTGCTTCTTCACCTGCCTTGCATGCCCAAATATTTGTAAGGCAGGCCTATAAAAGCAGCTACCTGGACGAATTAGAAGCTGTTAAAAAACAAATCGTGGAGCTTAATTTATCCAACCTTCCCATACAGGATGAGGATTTAAAGCAACTGAAGCAATTTGATAACCTGCAAAAGCTTATATTGAATGGCACCGATATTACAGGCGCTACCTTGGATCAATTGGCAAATTGTAAAAATCTTAAGTCTTTGGCTGTATCCAATACGGAGGTGGGTGAAAATTTTTCCAAAGCTTTAGACCACCTGCCTAACCTGAAACAAGTGTATCTATGGAGTACCAGGCTTGATACAGGCCAAATAAACCAGTTACGCCAACGGTATTCTCACATCACATTTTATGAGGGTTATATTCCCAATGATAATGAAATATTACCTCTTAGTGCACCTGCCTTAGAAAATGAAACACTTATTATAGCAGCTAATGATTCTATCCGGATAAAGCATGCTTTCCGGGATGCCAATATCCGCTATACTTTGGATGGCACAGACCCGGACAGCCTTAATTCGCTGATCTATCAGCAGCCTGTTCCCATGGATTCATTCACCACCCTGAAGGCTAAAGCATTCAAAGCTGGTTGGTTAAGCAGTGATGTCAAACAATGGGCTTTGTATAAAAAGCAATATCAACCCATGAAAGTCGAATTGATCAACCCTCCGGACCCAAAATATCCGGCAAAAGAGTCCAGAACGCTATTTGATGACAGAAAAGGGGAGCCCTTCTTACTAACCCAGGATTGGCTTGGGTATCAGGATCAACCTTTTATAGCTTTGCTTGACTTTGGAGAAACTCCACCTCTGGTAAACCACCTTACTTTAAGTTATGGAAAGATGATCCGTAAACATATCATGCCACCTCAATGGGTAGAAGTATGGGGTGGAAATGACCGCCAATCTATGAAGAGACTTCAACGTATTACATTAACTCAGCCATCTAAATACCAAGGCAATAATGTGGAAGGAATAGATCTGGCTTTTGCACCTGCCAGATACCGGATGTACAAAGTAATTGCTCAGCCTTTGCAGCAACTACCCCAATGGCACAATGCCAAAGGGGATAAAGCCTGGGTATTTATTGATGAATTATTTGTTTATCAATCATCCGATGGCGGGAGTGCTTTGTAAAAAATTGGAGGCCATAATATTATTTGTGATTTTCAAAATGAATAATTGAATAGTTCATATATTGGCTTCAAAAAAAAGAACTGTCACAACCAATTATACCTATCATTAAGAAAACCCAGGGGTGCTGGAATAGTCTACACCCCTGGTAATTAGAAAACAGGCCGTAGAGCGTTATCAGTATTTATACTTCTTCCGATAAGCCTGAGCTTCTCTGGCCATTTTGCCAAATTGCTTGCCTTGTTTCTTTTTCTCATGAGTAGTGGTTTGAAACCTCTTCTGCTCTTTTATCAACTTCAAATAGCTTTCATAAACCACGGCTTCTATTTCGCCAGTGTTTACAGCTTGAATCACATGGCAGCCTTCTTCCTCGGTATGCATACAATCACGGTATTTACAGCCTTCCGCAAATTGGCTGATTACCGGAAATTGCTCATCAAAACTGGCTTCTTCTTCAAAGCCGATTCCAAATTCTCTCATGCCTGGTGTGTCAATCACGATAGCACCATTATCGAGCAGAAAAAGGTCTCTGGTGGTAGTGGTATGTTTTCCCTTTCCGGTAGATTGGCTAATTTCCTGCGTCTTTCTATTACTATTTAGCAAGGCATTGACGATTGAACTTTTACCTACTCCAGATGAACCAATTAATACGCTGGTACTTTCAGGCGTAAAGACATTTTGTTTAATTTCATCGATACCCTGGCCGGTTTTTACGCTACAGCAATGAACAGTAAGCTGTCTTTGCAACTTTTCAATTTTTCCAACATAAAAAGAGACATGGTCAACCAAATCCTGTTTATTCAGGATAATGACCGGTTCAATATTACAGGTAATGGCCTGCACAATGTATCTTTCAATTCTATTGATATTAAAATCATGATCCATTCCCTGTATGATGATAGCTTGATCAATATTGGCAACCATCACTTGCTTAGTCACTTCTCTGCCAGATTTTTTTCGGTATAGTTGGTTAAACCGGGGCAGAACACCTTCAATTAAGGCCATGTCGCCATAATCAATATATTTGATCCAATCCCCTACTTTGGGTTGTTCCCATTTTTCAAAGGCAAATAATATTTTTCCTAATAATTCCGCAGCTACCATTCCTCTATCGGTCACAATTTCAAAGGTATTGCCCCTGATGGATATGACCCTACCCACGGTATTTACGTCTATTTGATTTACCTGATAATTAGCCTTTGATATATAGTTTTTCCAGCCGTAATGAATTAATTTTTCCATTTCTATAAATATTTTAGATGTGTAGAGAGGAGGATACTTTTATCCTGGTATCCTTCAGAAAAGAATTTAAAAATGTTCAATTGTGCCTGTAAGGCTTACAGCACAATATCCGAAACTGATATGTTAGAAATGGTTTGCATACAGATGCAAAGATAGTCATAATTTTTCTTTAAAACTGCTGGCACCGAAAGATATTCACTACACTGCCAATTCAATTACAAAATACCCATAAATTGGGATTGATCTATTTTGGCAGATCAGTGATTTTTGCTTTTATTATATCAAAAAAATAATTTGAACCCAATGAGTAATACTATAAATTTTATTGATGAACCATCCGCAGAAGATACTTCTATCAACAGATTGGTTATCAACTATTTAAAACTAAGAAGATATATTGGATACCTTGGGATGACCTTGCCTGTCATTCTGGTGATCGGTGTGGCTATCTTAAACCCTAATACGAGGCTTATTCAGGTATCTATCAGCGATTATTATTATACGGAGGTTAGAAATGTATTTGTTGGCGTATTGGTAGCAGTAAGTGCATTTTTGCATTCATATAAAGGCTATAAAAAGTTAGACAATCTGCTGACCAGCCTGGCCGCCTTATTTGCCTTAGGCATAGCCTTTATCCCTACCACCTCAGTCAACGAATTACAGAACACATTACATTTGATCAGTGCCGGAGCTTTTTTTATTATTCTGTCCTATTTATCTTACTTTCTTTTTACCAGGACCAACCAGGATAAACCGGGAAAAAAGAAGCATCAACGAAATCAGATCTATAGAATCTGTGCTATCATCATGGTGGTATGTATTTTATTGGTACCCTCATTATCAGCACTTTTAGGGAATGCTTATTACCAGATGAATTTAACCTTCTGGCTGGAAACCATAGCCCTTTTGGCCTTTGGTTTTTCCTGGCTTACCAAAGGTGAAGCCATTCTGCCAGATGATTTCAATACAGGAGTAAACAGCATGTGAAAAATCAGTAAAGGCTTTTTAACTCCTCTTTGATAATAATCGTTAAGCAGCCAAACCAAAGGAGCAAATGTGTTGTACGGCTATAAGCCTTTCCAGGTTTGTTCTAATGGGGAAATAGAGTTGGAAATAAGGCTGCAACTTTATTGGCTCCGCCTGAATAAAACAAAAAACACCTCGATATTAAAAAATTGGATGCGAAGTATGATATTTTCCTTAAAATCACTTTCTCTTTTAACCTAAATGATCATAAATTAGTCCTCAGTTTTGAAATGGGCGTTTATTATAATTTTATTTAAGTAATAAAGAAGAAAGTCTTGGCAAACACAAAAACTTCAGAACAACGACCAATCCGCTATGGTGCTTATCCAGAGCTGTCTGTTCCAGCTGTAATTATTGGATATTTCCTGGGGGCCATTATTACATTAAGTATTGGGTATGCCAGTTTAATCCTGGGTTTCTCTATAGAAGGATCGGAACTGGCTGCAATCCTTGGTTTTGGTATCCTCAGAGGCATTATGCGAAGAAACAGCATTATTGAAAACAACATCAACCAGACAGTGGCCAGTTCAGTCAATGGGGCTTCGGCTGGCATGATGTTTTCAGTGCCAGCTTTATTTATTCTTGGTTATACAGATTTTAATCCTTACCTGCTGGTTTTGGGATGTATTGCTGGTGGTATTTTGGGCATTGCTTTCATCATTCCATTGCGCAAGCAAATGATTGATTATGAGCGTTTGGCCTATCCAGGAGGTATTGCAGTAGCCACCATCCTGAAATCTCCCGGAGCTGGTATAGAAAAAGCCATGTATCTGATCGGGGGAGCAGCAGTAAGTGCGTTGGTGCATTTTATAAGCCAATCCACTGGTGTTGAAGACTTTCACCTGGGCCAGATGATCGGCATGCCGGATTACATGAATGGTGTATGGTATATTTCACTCCTTACGGTAGGCGTAGGCTTCCTGGCTGGTAAAGGAGGAATATATTTTATCATTGGTGGCTATGTGTGTTATTGGATCCTGGCCCCACTGATGGCTGCTACAGGTATTATGCCTGATCCGGCCATTATCCAGGAAGCCGGAACCTCCACTCCTACCTATCTGAGATTGATTTTCTTCCGCCCGGTGGGTATCGGAATGCTGATCGGAGGAGCTATGGCTGGCATTGTTTTAGCCTTCCCCCTGATCATCAGTGCAGTGAAAAGTATGCAAAATGCTTCTAAAATGAAATCTGAGCTTTCTCAGGATGAAATGCCCATCAAACTACTCTATTTAGCAGTTGTAGGCGCATTTATACTGCTTTTCATCATAGCAGATCTTTCTGTTGACGAGATTGGTTGGTTAAGGGGAGGCATTATGGCCCTTTTGGGTACCCTTTGGATCTGGATGGCCGGGGTCATTCTATCAGAAAGTATAGGACGAACCAACTGGTCTCCCCTCAGTGGAATGACCCTAATTGGTATTACTATTTTGATATTTGTTGCCTCCGGGATGAGTGACCGTTCTACTGTGGTTGCTTCCATTATGGTAGGTGCCGCTATGTGTGTGGCCATGGCCCAGGCTACTGACCTGATGCTGGATATGAAAACAGGTTATCTTTTAGGTGCCTTACCTAAAAAACAACAGATGGGTCAGTTTTTAGGCACCTGGCTGGGTCCTATTCTGGTAATGGTGCTGATCTTTGTGCTCCATCAAGCCTATGGAATGGGTAGTGAGCGTTTACCGGCACCGCAGGGGCAAGCCCTGGCCAGCATGATCAGTGGTATTTTAGGTGGTAATGTTCCGGTGGAGAAATATCTGGCCGGAGCAGGATTAGGTGCCATTCTCAGCGCCAGTGGCATCGGAGGCCTGGGTATCCTGGTGGGCTTAGGTTTTTACCTGCCCTTTAACATTGTCCTTACTTATACTATTGGAACGGTGTTAAGAATTGTGATGGATTGGCGCATGGGTAATCATTTCAGCAATACCGTGGGAATCCCCATTGCAGCAGGATTAATTGTGGGAGAAGCCCTGGTAGGGGTTGGTTTTGCCCTGTATTATGTGGTTTCAGGATTTTAAATAAAGATTTATGCGCATTTTAGGTTATATACTGATCGGACTCAGCTTTTTGGTTTGTTCCTTTCTCACTGTTCTGAATGAATTCAGCATCAATTGGCTTTATTTTATACCGACCCTTTCAGTAGGTGTCATCGGTGTGGCTATAGCCAGGATCAGTACCAGGAAAGAAGCCACTTCAGAACATGTTATGACAAAAAATATAGACAGTTTACATACCAGCCTGGATCATATTGTGACAAATATCCGGCAATTGAATCAGGAAAAAAATCAGATCAATGTCTATGAGTTACCCAAACGTATTGATGAAACCTTTCTGGATGATCTGAATATATTTGTTGCCGCCCGGGAAAGCATAGGGCATGCCTATACCCTTCAGGATTATGCTGATATCATGAGTCATTATGCTGCCGGCGAAAGATACCTGAACCGGGTATGGTCTGCTTCAGCAGATGGATATATTGACGAAAGTAAAACCTACCTGGAAAAAGCTCAGGCTCAATTTGAACAAGCTCATCAACGGCTAAAAGCTTTAAGTGAAACAGGAAAAACAACCGATACCAGCCTGAGATAATGCTATTTCAATTATCTTTTTACTTGATATATTTATGGCTTAATCTTTTTACCCAGAAAAAAATTTTTTGTGCTTTATAAATAGAACTTAAAGACATCATACTATAAAAATGAGCCTTTTGGAATTACCCATTGAAGTATTAGGAATTATTTTATAAGGCGCAGGCGGAGATGCGATCATTCTTTCAACCATCAAATGAAAGATCTCAGGCTTAATCCGGTTTCTGTTTTTACAGATCTTGCTCTTTACTATATTTGAATTTATTTTGAATAATGGACCATCAGGAAACAGCACATAAAATCATAATTGGCTCCGCTCAAAAAATGGAACAGTTGGCCAATAACTCAGTGGAACTGGTAGTAACTTCCCCTCCCTACCCTATGATTGAAATGTGGGATGAAAGTATGTCCCTTCAAAATCATAAAATCAGGGAGGCTTTTAATAATAATGCCCCAATTGATGCCTTTGAACTCATGCATTCAGAACTTGATAAGGTATGGGTCGAAGTGAATCGCGTTTTAATTCCTGGTGGATTTGCCTGTATAAACATTGGTGATGCCACCCGTACACTTAATGATCATTTTGCTTTATATCCTAATCACGCCAGGATCATTACAGCTTTTCAGCAACTTGGAATAACTAATCTGCCTAATATATTATGGCGTAAAAGCACCAATGCACCCAACAAATTTATGGGATCAGGCATGTTACCCGCAGGAGCCTATGCTACTTTGGAACACGAATGGATACTTATTTTCCGAAAAGGAGGCAAAAGGCTATTTCCTACAGAAGCAGAAAAGCAAAAAAGAAAGGAAAGTGCATTTTTTTGGGAAGAAAGAAACCAGTGGTTTGCTGACCTATGGGATCTAAAAGGTACAACTCAGAAAATCAACCAGGCTGAATCCCGGAAAAGGAGTGCCGCCTATCCTGTTGCAATTCCTGCCAGACTGATCAAAATGTTTTCACTTAAAGGAGATACGGTCCTGGATCCATTCCTGGGAACTGGAACTACCCTATTGGCAGCTATTGCCAACAAAAGAAATAGTGTGGGTTTTGAAATTGATCCTTCATTTCTAAAGATCATATCCGATCATCTTGAACAGACCCCATTGAACTTTTACAACGACATGATTCAAAACAGGATTGACCGGCACCTGGAATTTATGGAAAAAAGAAAAGCAGAAAAAAAATTAACGCAATTCAAACATTTTAACAGGCATTTGAAAGTTCCGGTAGTAACATCCCAGGAAAAGGAAATTAAATTCGATTTCGTTTCCAATGTGAGTATAAAGGAGCACATAATTGAAGTCAGATATAGTGAAGTAAAACCGGTAGAGGGATACGATCCACCTGATACTAAACCTAAGGCGGTTCAATTATCTATACAATTTGATGAAAAATCAAATAACACAAATTAAGGCTTATCATCCATAACTTACAATAGATCAGGAAATTACACCTGAGTAAGTTATTTCCGCTATTCGCCTGACCTTCCCTGTAAAAAACTTTATTATTGTCAGACTACTTACAACCTACAATAACGGCATGTACTTTATAAAATTTAAAATCCTGATTTTATACTGGTTTTACGCCTGGTTGCCTGTCAGGAAGAGGAAAAACCAGCCACTCAACCCTGTATAGATCCTTCCACTTCTATGAATAAAACTCAACCAGTTTCTGGTTTAAACAATCACAATTAAAATAATCCTTCATCATAAAAAACCGGACAGGGAATACGTTTCTGAGGTTTATGATTATTTCTGATTTGCCTGGTATTCAGAAGATAGCTTAAAGAAATTTCATGAGCGCCACCTGTTGCTGTACCCAATCCTGACAAGGTGATATCATAACTATATCCAAATTCAAGGTCCTTTACTTTCATAGTCACAACGCCCACCAGGGCATCATGATCTGGTCTGCCTGAAGGATTTTTCTTAAAAGGAATTCCCCTGTACCAGAGACCAAAAGAAACGGGATCATAAACCAGGGTAGATCCAAAATCCAATTGTGTAAATTCACCTTGTTTTTTAAAGATTACGGATGGGGCCAGGTAAGATATCCTGGCTCTGTTAAATGGTCCATTGTACAAAGGAATGGTGATCCCTGAATGAATGGAATGCTTGCGGGGCAACAGACTTTGACCATCCAAAAAGGAAAAATTGGGTTCATTCATGTGGTGCATAGCATAGCCGATCCAAAATGACTTGTTATACAAAATAAATCCACTACTAAAATCAAAATAGCTGATCGATTCAAATTTTTGAGCCGCATCATCCACAGTAGGACCATTAAATTCCAACTGATCGCCAAATACAAGCCTTTGAAAATCAATGTCTCGATATCCGTAGGTAAAGCTGAGCCCAGGACTGGCAACCCAATTTCCCATTCTGATTTTATAGGAGTAGGCATATCCCACACTGGATGATCTAAAACCGGCTGAACCTGCCCGGTTTGTGGTTACCAGCAGGCCAAATCCACTGTTATATTTATCTACATTTAAATCATAGGAAAATGCATAGGAAGCAAATGCTTTGGGCAATTCAGGCCATTGATTTCTATAGTTTACATTCAGACGCTGATGCTTGGTAGCACCGGCAAATGCAGGATTTAAGATCAAAGGCGCTTTAAAATATTGGGAAAATTGTGTATCCTGGGAAAACCCCTCTACTACAGACAACAGACATACAATAATCACGAACAGGTACTTATAACCTGTTATTTTATTTGAGTAAAGTAATGTCACCAATTTGTTCAATTTGTTTTCCATTTGTGAATTTGATTTTTAGTTTGTAGACATAAATGTCTTGTGGACAAATTTCATTGTTATAATAACCATCCCAGCCAATTTCTTTATCATGGCTTTCAAATAGCTGTTCACCCCACTTATTGAATACCCTTAGATGAAATTCCTCCACGCCTCTGGCCAAAGGAAGAAATACATCATTCGAATGGTCAAACTGTAAATACCTGCCACCATTTGAGCCGGTTAAGCTGGGGGTGAATACATTGGGGATTTTGAGTCTGTCACCATCTATCGCCAGGGTTCCTCCTGATATCATCATGCTATCAACACATCCCTCTGCATTTTCTGCCACCAGTAACAAGTCGAACTCACCAGCAGTTTGATAATAGTGTACCGGCTCAAATGCTTCTGAAGTATTTCCATCACCAAAATCCCAGTGGTACTTGTCGGCTCCCCAGCTCAGATTGGTCAGATAAATTGGTTCATCTGGAATTTTCACCTGATTTGGTCTTATGTTGAAATCCGCCAGGGGAATATCGTAAACATCAATTCTCAGCTTTTTAGTCCTGGTGATACCCACACTATTTGATCCGGTTAAGGTGACGAAATAATGTCCTGGTTCAGTGAAAACATACTCAGGATTAATCTGGGCTGATGTACCTGAATTATCACCAAAGTCCCATTGGAAACTTTCTGTCTCAGCATATTTAGATAGATTCTCAAAATTAATCCTGAGCGGCCGACAGCCAGCAATCACATTGGTTTCAAAATCAATCACAGGTTCACCCGGATCAATGAATATCATCTGCTTATATTCACTTTTACAAATACCATGTTCCAGTTTCAGACTTATTTCATAGGATCCAAAAGTTTTATAAGAATAATCTTCGGGTTGTTTCCTGGCTACAACTTGTTGATTATCTCCAAAATCCCAGTTATAGCTCCAATCTCCGCTATTGGATTTATTTTCTATGCATACTGTGGTGTTGGGATAAATCAGGGTATCTGAAACCACATTAAATTTGGCGTTTAATTCCGGATATACGGACACTTCAAATACCTTCGATGAAGCTGTACAATGATCTGTTCCCGCCTCATAGACCAACTCATATATGAGGGTTTCAGTAGTTTTATTGGGCAAAACAAAGCTGGCATAACGTACATCTGACTGCTCCAGGATTTTATTGGATCCTTTTACCCGATAGTACCAATGGTGATTATCCACTCCCCGGGAATTGTTAATAAAGCTGACAGGTAATGGCGCACAGCCCAGTTTTTTATCGATTTCCACATCCAGTTCCATGGAAGGATAAATGGTAACCGGCTGCGTGGCGGTACTGGAACATCCAAAAGCATCCGTAACGGCTGTTAACCTGACCTGGAATACCGCATTATTGTAGAATGAATGATTATCAAAGGTATGACTGATCTCCGGAGAATGAGCTAAAGTAGTCTGATTATTCTTAGTGCCATCTCCCCAGGACCATAAATAGGTAACGCCAGCCTGCACATCCTGATTGGTAAACTCCAGGACTTGAGGACTGCATCCGGATAAGCTGCTCACGGAAAATTTAGCTACAGCAGAATCCACATTTACCCCGGCTTTTTGATCCGGAATCTCAAAATAACAACCATTCCCATCTTGTACAGAAATCAGGGAGTATGTGGTTGACCTGGATGGCTGGACAGTGATGACATTACTGTAAAAAAGATCCTGCATTCGATGTTCCTGAACTCCATCAGTATATAGAACTTCAAATGGTGCCTTTCCGGTCATTTCCAGATCCAGGTTGATCTGATCTCCTAAACAGATATTGGCCGTATCTGTGATAGTAGCTTTGGGTAATTGATTTACTTTGGAGGCAATCTGATTACTAAAGTCTTGGCAGCCATTGGCATCTGTACCCAAAGCATATACAAAGTCTCCGTTCAGTAGTGAATCAGTTACATAAAGATTGTTTGACAAACTTTCAGTAAATGGCTGATCTTTTAGGAAGAATTCATAGAGAGTAGCCCCTGCTGCCGTAAAAGTCACTTCATCACCGCTACAAATGGTGTTGTCCTGGGCTGAGCTGGTCAGGGAAACGACCGGCAGCGGGTTCACTGTAATTCTTTCTACATTGGAGTAAACAGCTTTACAAGTCCCCGAAACCACTTTCCTGATGTAGTACCGGGTGTCCTGGCTCATTTCATCCGATGGTTGATAAATGGCCTCTTTAGCCAATGGAATATTCTCAAATGGTCCATCAGGATCATCAGAAGATTGCCATTGATACTGATAGGACATTGTACCTCCACCAGGTGCGCTTAATTCCAGTATTTGCAGGGGCTGATCTCCCATACAGATTTCACCATTATCAGCCGTCTCAATTGACCCGGGAGTTAATTTTGGCAGCACAATCACTGAAACAGGTTCACTAACCTCAGGTGGAAAAATTCCGGATCTCACCTCTCTGATATAATAGGTGGTTTCAAAAATTTCATTGGTAAACGTATAATTTTTAAGAGTGGCGCCGTCAATTTCCACATACGGTCCTGATTTTGAAGTGGATGATTTCCATTGATAGGTATAGATACCTGTACCACCAGTTGGCTTGGAAAGTTCCACTATGGGGTCAGGAACATTTCCAAAACAAACCACGACATCATTACCGATCACTCCCGCAGTCAGATCTGTTATTACAGTCACCGTAACAGGACTGGTAACTTCAGAACCACATACCCCGGAAGTGACTTTTCTTCTGTAATAGGTGGTTTGAAGTAATCCCGGAGGAACATCATAATCCAAAGATGTAGCAGATGGTATATCTTCATAAAGACCATTGATCAGATCAGATTGCTGCCACTGAAAACTGTAGGTATCACCTCCTCCCAATACCGGATCTGTAGCAATAAACGGCACAGGATCACCAGCCAGTTGAATTGTTTGATCAAAAGCTATCACACCCGGGTATAATGATGGGTCCACCTTTATGTGTACTTCATTAGATAATTCAGCCTGGCATTGTCCTGATTTCACTTGCCTGACGTAATAGGTCAGATTTTGCAATCCATCAGGTGCTTTATAAGTTTGGGAAGTGGCACCTGTAATCACCTCATAGGGACCGCCGGATTGTTCAGAGGATAACCACTGATATTCATAAATCTTATTCCCACCCGAAGGTGAAGTAATATCAGCAAATGGCTGCGTATTGGATCCCTGGCATATTCTGTCAGTTCCACCAATTTGTCCCGGCTGCAAAGCAGGCTCAACCACCACACTAACTTCATTGGAGAGTACAGAGGGGCATACACCTCCCACACTGGTTACCATCCTTCTGAAATAAGTGGTATTATTGAGTGTATTAGTGATATCATAACCGGTCAAATCAGCATTAGCAATATCCAGGTAAGGACCGCCCGGTTTATCAGCTTGTTTCCACTGATAGGCATAAGAACCAGTACCGCCAGTGGCGGCTTCGCCTGCTAACGGAGTGGCCGCAGTGCCTTCACAGATAGTTTGTGCACCTGAAATTAAACCAGACATCAGGGTTGGCTCTACTTGAACCTCGATTTCATTTGAAATTCGGAACCCACAAACACCTGAGTTTATTTCTCTTACATAATAAGTTGTCTCAGTTAAAGCGGGCGCCTGATATAATTTACCGGTTGCCAGGAAAATATCTGAATAAGGACCTCCCTGAGTATCTGATGCTTTCCATTGATATTCAACCAAAGCCCCTTTGGCTTCTTCTTGTTCCAGGAACAGAGCAGGTTTACCATTTTCACAAACCACCTGATCAAACCCCACTTTTCCGGCATAAGGAGTAGGATCCACTGTGACCCTAACCACATTTGAATAGGAAGGAGGATTGACTCCCGAGATCACCTGGCGCCTGAAATAAGTGGTTTCCAGTAAAGGAGTGGCAGGAATAAATTCTGCATCTGTTTCACCTGCAATATCAGTATATCCTGTGTATTGTGAAGTGGATGATTGCCACTGGTAATGATAAGTAACCCCATCCCCACCAGAAGCACCGGCTTTCTCTTCAAATTTACCCGGTATTTCTCCTTCACAAATATGCTGATGCGAACCGATACCGATAATACCACCATCCGGCTTTTCTTCTGCAATGACCCTGATCAGGTTAGTAGATTCCGGAGGACATACGCCGGAACGGACTATCCGTCGGAAATAGGTAGTCATAAAAACGGCACCAGCCTGGAAATCTTGCTGAGTAGCACCATAAACATCGTTGAATGGATCACTGGGATCTGATGCAGCCTGCCACTGATATTGATAAACAAAACCATTTCCACCGGAAGCAGGATTGAATTCAGTAAATAAAGCAGGCACGGTAGCTGTTGGAATGACCTGGTCTGCACCTACTGTTCCCGGATCAACCGGCTTGTCCACAGTCACTTTTATTATATCTGTATATTTTGCATCACATACTCCCGCACTTACGTGCCTGCGGTAAAATGTGGTTTGGCTCATAGGCCCTGTTACTTCATAAGCAGCTGAATTAGCTCCGGTAATAGCCTGAAAAGGTCCTGAAGCATCCAATGCATATTCCCATTGATATTGATAAATGCCATTCCCACCCGAGGCAGTTACCTGACCAAAGGCTGAAGGAGTGGTACCCAAGCAAATGGTTTGTTCTCCACCAATGGTTCCCGGATCTATAAGCTGATTTACTGTAACTTTTATTTCATTGGTTATTTGAGGAGGACAAACCCCGGCTGTAACTTTTCTGACAAAATAAGTGGTACTTGTTGGATCTACCGGTTGATAAGCATCATTGTAGGCCCCGGAAATATCAGCATATGGGCCTCCTGGAGTACTTGACCATTGCCATTGGTAATTATAGGTCCCATCTCCTCCACTGGCCAGGGTTACATTTTCCAAAATACCTGGCTGTGAACCACGACATATGGTGGTTTCACCATTAATTTCACCGGCCATAAGCGTTTCCTGAACCGTTTTCACAACCACATTGGATAATTCCGCATCGCAAACCCCGGATCTTACTTCTCTGACATAATAGGTAGTTTGAGTGATACCAGCGGGAGGATCATAAGATGCGGAGTTAGCCCCGCTTATATCATAAAAATTTATGTTGTCGTGAGAATACTTCCATTGATATTGGTATGATCCATTTCCAGCTCCTCCTAAAGGTGAAGTGATTGACAAAATAAGACCAGGATCAGCATTGTAGCACACCGTTTGATCTCCTGCAATAACACCAGGAATTAAGGATGGCTGAACGGTCACAGTTAGTTCATTAGATAAGGCCTGGGGGCATACACCAGCCGATACCATTCTGCGATAGGTAGTGGTATAATTCATTGGACTGGTAACACTGTAATCAATATTGTTGGCCAAATTGATATCTACAAATGTACCTGATCCTATCTTTTGCTGCCATTGGTAATTATAACTGCCATTGCCACCTTCCGGAATATCAACATTGGTAAATGTGGCCGGAATACCGTCAAAACAAACTTTTTGGTTAGCTAAAACGGTTCCGCCGGTTAGAGTTGGTTCAACCTGTACTTCCACCACATTGGATAATTGAACCGGACAAGTTCCACCTGCAACCTGCCTGCGAAAATAAGTGGTTGTTGCTAATCCTGCCGGAGGATTATAAGTCTCTTCTGTGGCACCTATTATATTAGTAAATCCACCAGCAGAAGTACTTGATTTTTTCCATTGATAGGTATAGCTGCCGGAACCACCAGCAGGAGACTGAGATGAACCTAACAAGGAAGGATCACCGGCTTCACAAATGATTTGATCACCATTGATTATTCCGGGATCAATGGCAGATTGCACAGTCACCATGATTACATTGGAGCTTACCCAACTACCCACCATACCTGATTTAAAGTCTCTCCTGAAATAAGTAGTATTCAATAAAGCGGTTGTTGGGGCATATTCTTTGCCTGTTTCTCCGGGTATTATAGTAAAATCAATGCCATTTTCAGAAGACCACCATTGATATACTTCACTGCCTGACACACCTGTGGCAGCTTCCACCTCAAATATCCGGGAAGGGATCGAATTGGCACAAATGATCTGATCGATGCCAATTTTGCCTGGTAAGGATAGAGGCTCTACATCAACGGTCACAATATTGGAATATACCGGATTACAAGCACCTCCTGAGGCCCTGCGTCTGAAATAGGTTTTGTTGCTGATAGTACCTGGTTGATAAGAGGCTCCTGTGGCCCCTGAAATACTTGAATAAATGACAGCCGGTTCAGTGGCTTGTTGCCATTGATATTGAATTGTGATGCCTCCGGTGGCCACAGCTGATGATTCATTAGTTAGCAATGCAGGTGTGCTACCGGTCAAAATAGTTTGATCTGTTCCAATAGTTCCCGGTTCAATAGGTTCCTGAACTTCTATTTTTAAAGTATTGGAAGGTTTTTCACCACATAATCCTCCGGCAACCATCCTCCTGTAATAAGCAGTAGCATTTAATACAGTAGTTTCGCTAAATGATGCAAAGGATGCCCCTGGGATATCAACAAAAGGACCAAATTCGGCTGAAGATTTTTGCCAGCGGTAACTGTATGTTCCATTATCCCCGCTGGCTGGAATTTGAGTAAAAGGAGCAGGTTGGGTGCCTTCACAGATGGATTGATCAGAATTAATGGTTCCCGGGATTAAAGTCTCCTTTACAGTAACAGTGACTGCATCATCCAAAGAAACACACCCTGTAACCATGTCCGTTACTCTTAAATTATAGACCTTATCCAGGTTAAGGGTAGCTTCCGGATTAGACGCATAGGCATCACTCAGATCGGAGGAAGGAAACCAGGCATAGTTATAGGTGCCGGATCCCCCACTGGCCGCAGGTGAACCACCTATCTCTACCGGAACTCCCTGACAGGCTAACTTATCTACCCCTGCATCTGCTATTGGTAACGGGTATGATGTAATGGCTAATTTTTTGGGCTGTCCTGTACATCCATCATTGGTTTCAGTCATAATCAATTCACCAATCCATTCATTGCTGCCAAAATCAAGCGCAATTAAAAAGTCATTGGCTCCCCCTCCGAATTTCACCGCTGGTGCATTTAAAGCCGGTTCAATCTTCCAATCATAGGTGGATCCGGCATTATAGGAAACCTGATAAAGAATATTGCTGGAATTTACACAAACCTCGGCAGGACCGGTGATATCAGAAGTAGCAGGTCCATTCTTGAAATCAACTTCAACATAATCCAGATTTGTTTCGCAAGTTCCATTCGACACGGTCCAGCTAAATATATATGTTCCTACTGCACTTACAGTGGCCTGGGCGTTTGGATCATTTACATCACTGAAAATAACTGAACCCGGACCATTGGCTTTTTCCCATTTACCTGTTCCAACATCAGGAGTAGTAGCTGATAAATTATAATCCAGACCGCAGGCAGCATCATCCAAACCTGCCTCAGCTGAAGAGGTGGATGGTTTTACGGCTATGATGGTTTCTTTCTGATTACCATCACATCCATTGGCCCGGGGTGTTACTTTATATGTAACTTGTTCATTGTTGATACTGGAGTTGCTCAAAGCTTGCCTGATCTTATTACCAGAACCATCAGAAGCTCCTGTAATGGCTGGATCACTGGTTTGGGCAATCCAATTGAAGGATGTACTTGCTACCGAACTTGAGAAAACAACGTCCGTTTTTTGTCCATTGCAAATAGCATTTTCTGTAGTGGTAATGGTCAATTCAGGTATAGGGAAAATTGTGATACCCACATTGAGCATATCCCCTGCACATCCATTAGCCTGAGCTGCAACATGATAAGTTACTGTTTGGATTGTATTGCCGGAATTAAGCAGTGTTTGAAGAATATTAGTTCCGGAACCATTAGAGGCTCCACTCACTGAAGGATCACTACTGGTAAACGTCCAGGAAATAGTGGTTCCTGTTACATTGGAGGCAATTGAAATATCCGTATCAGTGCCACTACAAATTTGGTTATCGGCCACTGTTGCACTAAGGACAGGCTGAGGCTTGACAGTGATCACTTTATCTTCGCTTGCGCCTGTACAACCATTAGCTGCAGTTATAATATGATAGGTGACAGTCTGATCAGTACTAGTGCTATTTATTAAAATTTGCTTGATTTCGTTCGCATTTCCCCCTACAGCCCCCGTTAAACCAGGATTACTTACTGTGGTGGTCCAGCTAAAAGTAGTTCCTGCTACACCACTGGATAAAGTAATATCAGTTTCTTCATTACTACAAATCAGATCACTTACAGCAGCAACAGTTAAATCCGAACTGGGCTTCACTGTAATAGTAATGCTTTCATTGCTTCCGCTACAGGAATTAGCTGATGGTGTTATGATGTAGGTAACCGTCTGATCAACCAACGTAGTGTTGGTTAAAGTTTGGTTGATGGAATTACCTGTGCCTCCAGTGGCACCCATTGGGGAGCTTTCTGTGGCGGACCATGAAAATGTAGCACCAGGTGTTCCGCTAGTTAAGGCAATATCTGTTGTTTGTCCGCTACATATTAATGTAGAAACCGGGTTGATCACAACAACAGGAGAAGGGTTCACTGTAATGGTGACATCTTGATTACTACCCTTACATCCATCCAAAATAGGGTTAATGCTGTAGGTGATATCCTGAGCAGTTGTTCCTGTATTAAATAATTGCTGCCTGATCTCAATGACACTTTGATTATTGGCATCGCTGGAACCCGAAATATTTGAACCCTTGCTGATCACTCTCCAGCTATAGTTAGCTACCGGCACACTGGATAAATTAATCAAAGCTTCGTCTTCAGTGCAAATGGCAGATGAAGGGGCATTGGCAGTTAAAGCAGGGGTTGGTTTAATCTCTACCGGGAATGCAGCAATACCTCCGGTTCCGCAACTATTTTCTCCGTAAACCTCAACCACATAATTTCCTGCTACTGTACCGGTAAAATCAACTGTAATTTCTCTGGAATTAGCTCCGGCAGTAATGGTAGCTCCGGCTGGTATAGACCATTGGTAATCATTGGCATTTTTTATGGATGGCACATCAAAGATGATCCCTGATTCTTTTTCACAAAGCAAATTGGTTCCGGCTATAACTCCTGCATCTTCAGGTTTATCCGGACTTACAGATACCACAAAATCTCTGGTAGTACCATCACAACCATTTTTATAAGGAGTGATATGGTAGGTAACTGTCTCTGTAATATCGTTGCTGTTATTCAGGATATCAGAGATTTTGTCAGTTCCAATGGATTGATTAGTTCCAATATCCGTAACACCGGTAATATTGGGATCTATAGTAGAAGTCCATTTGAAGCTGGCCCCGCTTAATGCAGCTGTTGGGATAAATTCCGCCAGTTCACCGGAACAAATGATCTTTGAATAATCGGCTGACGGGTTTGACAATACGGGAACAGGTTTAACTACCACATCTAAATTAGCAGGAGAAGATTCCCCATTACATCCATTGGCTTTTACGGTAATGGTAGCAGTACCGGAAAAAGCAGGATCCCAGCTGACTGTGGCAGTACTGCCTGTACCTGTTATGCTATTCCCCAAACCACTGATGGACCAGGTATAGCTGGATGCATTAGCTGCAGAAGTGGAATAATTGGTATTTCCCCCTGACTGACATAAGATAGCCAGACCGGAAATTGGATCTGGGTTACCCACTATCGGGGTTATGCTCACATCAACATCATTAGATCGGGCCGGTCCACAGCCCTGAGCCGTAACTTTTACATTGGCAGTTCCGGAAAAAGCAGCATTCCAGGTGACTAATCCGGTAGCATCTATTGAGCCAGCCGCAACAGGCGACAATTCCCACAGAAAATTTGTGGCAAAATTAGCCATGGCATCATACTGGGTGGTACCTGGTCCCTGGCACCTTAAAGTACTGGGACCAACAAAGGAAGGATTTCCCACATTGGCTTTTACCTTAATGGTTTGCCAGCCAGAAGTATGGCTGCAATTGCTGGGTGTTTCTGACAATAATCGAACATAATAAGTAATGGCTGCTGAGGACCCCGCTAATCCAGTCACAATATTTGGACTGGTGGAGGCATAGCCCATTATATTATTTCCATTGACATCTACCAGTTGTCCACTACTACTATTTTTACGTATTTCCCATTTCCAGGTAGTTCCTGCAGGAGTATGTAAAGAATTATTGCTTAGGGCAACAGCGGTTTTTTCGCAAATTTCACCGGCTGGGCTTATGGTGAATGATGCAACCGGCTGTTCAATAATTTCAATGTCTCTAACTACTTCAGTAAAACATGTTCCTGTATTACCAGTAATTAAATTATCAGTAACTACCAGGGTATCTTTGAAAGTACCCAGCGTGCTATATGTTTTGTTAGGAGGATTGTATGCAGTAGAAATAGTACCATCGTTAAACCGCCATTCATATTGTAAACCGGAAGTACTGGCGTTGGTATAAGTTACCTGATTGCCAATACATACAGGATTGGGATTAATCACAAAATCTCCGGCAGGAGCATCAATGATGATTATTTGTACTGTTTTGGTTACAGCAGCATTTTCAGGGTCATTAGCAGGATTTCCATCGGTATCGTAGGGGTTACATGAATTCCAGTTGTTTAAGGTAAGTTCAAATACCTCTCCTGCCTGGGAAGTTTTAGGAATGGTAATAGGTAAGGTGATCTCATTTGACATTAAAACTAATCGATCATAGTAGGTAGGCGCATTTTTAAAAGGAAAGATTTGGTTGCTGCCATTAATTTTTACATCCCCTGAAATTGAATTTGTAGTTCCATATTCCCATTGAATCCATCTTCCCAGGTTTTTAGGATCAGTTGGATCTATACAATCAAACGTGGTTTGGTCTGCAAAAGAAACCGTTACCTCATTACCGGCGCAAACCTTATGTTCTTCAGGAACAACAACCAAAGGAACAGGTCCTAAAACATCATCTGTATCCCATACTACAATCGTTTGAGATTGTTCTGAGCCATCACAAGATTCTCCATTAACAATTAATTTCACAGAAATGCCATAATTACAAGGCTTGGGACCAACTGGATATTGGTGGGTCAGATCAATTTCGAATTTAGAACCAGTATCAACCAATGTATGCATTGTAGTAGGTCCTTCCCCCCAGTTGATTTGTATCTTATTGTCATTGGAGGCATCTAACCCGGCGTACCAAACATTATATTCTACATCATATGGGGCACATTTATTTAGAGGTTCAATGGTTCCTTGCCCTTTACCAGACCAGGAACAATTTTGAGAAAATGCCATAACAGAAACTAAAAGGGATGAAATGACAACTAAAAACTGGATTGCTTTTTTTAAAATATATACGCTTACCATACACAGATTATTTATATTCAACCACTTACGACTAAAAAATTGTAATTTAGCCTGATAAAATAGTCTTTTATTAATATCTTAAAGACGGTTTTGGTGACCTTGAAAAATCCCTGTTCAAATAGTTAATATTACACGAGTCGTTTTTTTAGAGATAAATGCCTTTACTTTTTAAATTTAATTATGTATCAACCTTAAAAAAATCCAGTAATTCAGGTCTTTGGTGCTAAAATAAATATCATGCCTATAACTTTTTAATTCCTGGTTTATCTTTAAAAAACATAAGAATTTAATAGATTATTAATATTTGAAATATACAATTTTAACTCAAAATTTAACAAAGGAGAATGCGCCCCCATATAATAATTACAAGGTAATATACACCACTGCAGCCAATGTTTTAGAACCTTATTATTACTTAAAAACAAGAAGAACTTACTCCTTAGTCCAATTTTTTATGGCTGATGTTATTATGTTAATTTGACCAGCGTATTAAAGGTAGAATATCATAAGAAAATCAAAAAGCAGCCTTGGCCCGACAGAAAATGCAGGTGCGACGGTGTGCCAGGCTAAGATGGCCTAGGCGAAAGGCCGCGGCAGGTGTGGGCATTTTTTTCTGTCTTGATTTTTTTGGGTACTTTTTGCATCAAGGCAATAAGTACCACCCGTCCGGCCAGGACAAAAGATCAAGTAAGGTAGCATGTACACTAAAATGTAGTCAACTTTATTGAATAATCTTTATTGACCCTAAGCTACCGCTGCTTATAGAAACCAGCTACCTAACCTCCAACAGATTTCTCCTGATGTCGAAATGACGAGCTTACCTGAACTTTAGCTGATTAATATCTTTGATCTATGTATAAATATCAAAACAACGACGGCTGACCGCTACTTTATTTGTCTGAATCATGATTTATATGATTACATGAGGACTATGATGATAAGAAAATCAAATGCAGCGATGGCCCGACAGAAAATGCAGGTGCGACGGTGTGCCAGGCTAAGATGGCCCTAGGCGAAAGGCCGCGGCAGGTGTGGGCATTTTTTTCTGTTTGATTTTTTTGGGTACTTTTTGCATCAAGGCAATAAGTACCGCCCGTCCGGCCAGGACAAAAGATAGGGTAAGGTAGCATGTATATTACAAAGCAAAGCCCATCAATAACCATCTGAATCATTCGTGCATTTGTCTGAATCATAATTTTTATGATTACATGAGGACCATGATTAATAGAAAATCAAAAAGCAGCCTTGGCCCGACAGAAAATGCAGGTGCGACGGTGTGCCAGGCTAAGATGGCCTTGAGTGCAAAGGCCGCGGCAGGTGTGGGCATTTTTTTCTGTCTTGATTTTTTTGGGTACTTTTTGCATCAAGGCAAAAAGTACCGCCCGTCCGGCCAGGACAAAAGATAAGGTAAGGTAGCATGTATATTACAAAACATTTCCCAAGAAAAAAACAATTAGATAGTGCCTGATACGGCTTCAGTATGTCTGAATTGACAGGACAAAGCTGGAATAAGGTAGAATGTTTACCAAATTGCAGTACCTAAAACTTGATTTATGTTATTCCAGGAATATTTTGACATTTCCAACAACATCATTACTAAAACACTTTTCCTTCAAACATTGTTGAAGCAACATTTTATGTCTCAAATTATGAATAAAACAACCATTTTCTGGTTTCGCCGGGATCTAAGAATAGAGGACAATGTAGCCCTCTACCATGCCCTCCAAAGCCCCTTCCCGGTGCAGCCTGTTTTTATTTTCGATATTGAGATCCTGCAAAACTTACCGGTCCGGGATCCCAGAGTCAACTTTATATATCAGGAAATCACCAGGTTACATCAGGAGTTAACCGCAAGAGGTACCGGTATGGATATACGCTATGGTCAGCCCTTTGCCATCTGGCAACAGCTATTGAAAGAATATCCCATCGGAATGGTTTACGCCAATAAAGATTATGAACCTTATGCCAGACAAAGAGATAAACAAATATACCAGTTGTTAGAAAGTCATGGCATTCCATTCAAAGCCAAAAAAGACCAGGTGATCTTTGAAAAAAATGAGATTCTGAAAAAGGACGGCAAACCATATACGGTTTATACACCTTACAGCCGCCAATGGAAACAGAAGCTGGAAAAACAACAGCTGCAGCCTTACCTATCCGAGCAAGTACACAACTGGCATCAAACCAAAACAAAGTCCATTATAAGCCTTGCTCAAATGGGATTTCAACCGGTGGAGGCTCAAATCCCTTCCCGACAATTCAACCTTTCCCTGCTCAAAAATTACCATAAAACCCGGAACCTTCCAGCTATTTCAGGTACCTCCCGGCTGGGTATTCATCTCAGGTTTGGCACCATCAGTATCAGGAAATTGGCCCTGGTAGCCCTGGAACATAATCAAAAATTCCTGAATGAACTGATCTGGCGGGATTTTTATGCTTATATCCTCTGGCATTTCCCCCGGGTAGTGGATCAGAATTTTAACCCGAAATATGATCAGATCAACTGGCGAAATAATGAAGCAGATTTCCAAAGATGGTGTGCAGGTACCACCGGTTATCCCATGGTAGATGCCGGAATGAGAGAATTGAATCAAACCGGCTACATGCACAACCGGGTGCGGATGATCACCGCCAGTTTCCTCACTAAGCACCTGCTGATCGACTGGCGCTGGGGAGAAGCTTATTTTGCTGAAAAACTCCTGGATTACGAACTGGCCTCCAACAATGGGGGTTGGCAATGGGCCGCCGGTACCGGCGTAGATGCCGCCCCTTACTTCAGGGTATTCAATCCTGCCCTGCAGGCCGAAAAGTTCGACCCTCAAATGGAGTACATCAAAAAGTGGGTGCCGGAAGTTAGTACCAGTGATTATCCGGAACCTGTCATCGAGCATAAATTTGCCCGGCAGCGGGCATTGGATGCCTACAAAGCCGTATTAGCCAGTACAAGTTGAAATGAACTTCTACAACAAATACTATCACGCTGTGGATCTCAGTGCCTCCTCTTTCTCTCTGTAGTTAAAACCAGGTTCAAAATAGTTTTTTCATTCATTTCCATGGATTTTACCAATCATCAATTAATTTAGGGGCAACAAAGGTTTAGCTTCAGGGTTAAAAAATTTAAACCGCCAGACATGATTACCCATTCTCCCTTATTTTTACACAGGCTTAGCCTCAATGCTCCTCCCGAAAATCATTTTCCCTTAAATATTCCGGCCATCCGTCAATTGGACCTTTCTTTTACCCATCCGGTCACATTCCTGGTGGGAGAAAACGGATCCGGTAAATCCACCATTCTGGAAGCACTGGCGGAAAAATGTGGTTTTGATGCCATGGGAGGCAGAAAACATCACCGATTCAGTGAGGAAAACCAGCACCCGCTGACCGCTTTCCTCAGAATGGAACGAAATCCCCGTAAACCTATTGACCAGGGATTTTTCTTTCGGGCTGAAAGCTTTTTCAACCTGTCTTCCTATATCGATGAAAACGGAGATCCCAAATACTGGGGTGGTAAAAAGCTCCTGCACCAATCGCATGGGGAATCTTTCCTGGCACTATTTAACCACCAATTCAGAGAAGGTTTGTTTTTACTGGATGAACCGGAAGCGGCCCTTTCTCCCCAACGCCAGTTGTCCCTGCTTACCATCATTCATGGCATGGAAAAAGAACAAAGTTCTCAACTAATAATTGCCACACACTCCCCTATCCTGCTGGCTTATCCCAGGGCCATCATCTACTTGCTTGATGAAAATGGCGTTTCTTCCATCAACTATGAGGAAACTGAACATTATCAAATCACCAAAAGCTTTCTGGATAACCCGGAAATGTACTTCAACATGCTATTTCAGGAATAACCGTAGCATTGCCGATAAAATAGAGGTACAAGATCAAAAAAAGAACTCAGGCACTAAATTTCATTTTTTGTTCAGAAAAACCGCATAAAACAAACATTATGATCAGACAAAAACTTTAGGAATTATGCAACTAATTATTTTCTTATTTTTCATGACCATACAAGATAACCCGGATCCAATAGCCAATTATCACTGGGAAAACAGGATCCTTATCATTTTTACTGCCAAAGAAGCTAATGATATCCTGCAGGAACAACTGAATCATTTTGAAAATCACCAAAATGGCATGAACGACCGGGACCTGGTCATCTTCAAGGTGTTTCAGGATCAGGGAAAAGGACCTCAAGGTAACCTCAGCAAAAAAGACATAGATCAGTTGTACCAGCGGTTTCAGCCCCAGGGCAAATATACCATTGTTTTGGTAGGCAAAGACGGCACCGAAAAACTGAGGCAAAGCACCCTTTTATCAAAGGATAAAATATTTGCCACCATCGATGCCATGCCAATGCGCAAAGCCGAAATGAGGAGAAAGCAATAAATGGTCCAGGCCCATACAAACCCTTATATGGCCCACTAAAAACCTAAAACCACGATCCAGACATTTGACACCTGACCGTAACTATTTTTATAGCCAGGTTATTCATACCTTAAAGCATCAACCGGATTAGACCAGGCTGCTTTTAGTGATTGATAGCTCACCACCATCAGGGCCAGTACAAATGTAATACCTCCGGCCAGGGCAAAATACCACCATTCTAATCCAATCCGGTAGGCAAAATTATTCAGCCACTGTATTATCAGGTAATAGGATAATGGCACCGCTACTAAAAATCCAATACCTACCCATTTGGTCATACTTCTGGACAAGAACATCCAAATACCTGCAGTGGAAGCGCCCAAAACCTTTCTGATGCCGATTTCTTTGGTTTTTTGCATAGTAAATACCACTGACAGTGAAAATAATCCCACCCCGGACAGCAAAAAGATAAAAATGGTGGCCCATTTCAGGATCTGGGTGGTAACAATATCACGACGATAAGTGGCTTCCACATGATCATCAAAAAATTCATATTCAAAATTCACCCCTGGATTCACCTCCTGGAACAATTCCCTTAAAAAAGTCATGGTTTCAGATAGCTGCCCTGACGCTATTCTGACTACCAGGGGTCGGTGAGAATAGGGAAAACTGACAATCACCAATGGTTTAATTGGCTGAGACATATTCTCAAAATGAAAATCTTTCACCACCCCTAGAATTGTGAAGTCACCCCAGGGCTGTGCTACCACCGTTTGGCCCACCGGATCCTCGATCTGGTAATGATCCACCGCTGTCTCGTTTATAAACACCCCTTTCTCATCACTTTCCAGGAATGATTTTCCGGCCAGAATCTCAATATCAAACACCTGGTGAAAATCACTGCTGGCAGCATACATGAATACATTTTCTCCCTCCTCAAACTTTTCCGGATTCAGGTTCCAGTAAAACAAGGTGGTTTCGGTGGGAAAATTTCCATAATCGTAGGCTAAAATAGCTGCCTTTTGTTCCAGCTGGTCCAATACATACTGGTGGTTTTTTCTTTTCTGCTCGCGATCTACCCTCCTGGCCGCCTGGTTAAATTGAATCTTTACAATATTTTCCTTCTGGTAGCCCGGATCCTGATTGACCATAAATTCCGTTTGACGGGTGATTACCAGGGCCGCCACTACTACCACTGAAGCGATCAGGAATTGAAAAACAACCAGTTTACTTTTTAAGCCGATCGTTTTCTGGTGATCCATCACCTGCTTTTTTAAAAGCATCAGGGGAGAACCCACTTTAAAGAAGAGAAAGGTTAAAAAGCCCAGCAAGCTAAAAATTGCAAATAAACCCAGCCAATGCCACTTAAACTGATCAAAATCCCAGAAAAGTACCGCCATCTGCTTACCACTCACTTTTTGCAAAAGAGCTTGCAGGGGAATCAACAGGATCAGTACAAGACCAGCAGCCAAAGCAAAATTCAGCAGTGCCTCCAGGGTAAACTGCCAGGTCAGATCACTATCTGACATCCCCATCAGCCTTTTGATACCAATACTCTTCATCCGGGTCAGCGACTGGGAAATGGAAAGATTAAAGAAATTAAAAAAAGCAATCACCAGAACGATCAGTGCTACAGCTGACAATATGTACACATATTTAATATCTCCACGAGGAAAACTGTCAAATTCAGAATTAAAATAAAGATCGGTATAAGGAAAAAGTTCGATTTCACCAAAATTGGCATTGGCATAAGTGGATTGCGCACCAAAATCCTTTACCTGTTCCCGTATCAGTTCTGGATCAGCTTCAGCCACCAATTTGATAAAATCCTGTCCCATTCTACTCCATCGAGCTGCTTCATAGTTGGCAATAAAATCAAACTGCAGACTGGAATTGGGGGGTGGGTTTTTCAGCAAACCGGCTACCACTAATTCATCTTCCATTTCATGTTGTATAATCACCATTTTTCCCACAGGATCCTGCTGGTTAAACATTTGTGCGGCCATTTTTTCTGTCAGAAACACATAATTAGTTCCCTCCAGATGCACACTATCAACCCGGATCAGCGGAAAAGTAAATATGTCGAAAAAGGCAGGGCTAACCGCCAATCCAGCAGCCCGAAGCTTTTGCTGGTTATACCTCAGCATCACATTATTATCCAGGGTATTGATATGGCTATAGGCCGAAATCCCAGCTACACTTTCAAATAATTCTGTACGGGGCTTGGCAAAAGGAGAATATTCCCTGAAGTCTTTGGTGTCATTATCCCGGGTGGTGATCAGGTAAATATCCTCCGCCTGCTGATGAAACTTATCCTGACCCGTTTCATTATATACCCAAAGAAATAAAATAATGCTGCCGGCCAGCCCTGCTGCCAATCCAAGGATATTGATAAAAGAAAGCACTTTGTTGTTTTTCAGACTGCGCCAGTAGTAGATTAAATAATACTTTAGCATAACAGGTGATTTTACAGGTAAAAAAGGCGTTGATTTTATAAATATAAAGCAAAATATTGGAGCATAATATAAAATTTTAAAAAATGCTTCTCAGGAATCGCACAACCAGCCCGCCATTCCCCCCACTAAATCCACCTCGCGGCGGCGAAAGCCTGCCTCCCCAAGAGATAACCTGCCTCTTCAACTGACCAACTGACTCCAAAGACATATTATAACATCATTGATTCCCCGGCCCTTTCGGTCTTTCGCTTCGCCTTACGGCCCGGAAATTTATTCATAGATAAAACGCCGGATTTTCCTGTAAGCTAACCCCACAATTTAGAGATTTAGAACTCCATTTTTCAGCAAATACAATGATCAAAATAGATTATCCCGGCCCGAAGTGATTTGCCTAAACTATATTGAGCATTTTTCCTGTCACCATAACTGCTTTTTTATGAAGTCCTGCCCAAACCCTCCTACCAGTGCATTGAACCCTATATTAAAAGTAATCAATTGGGTTCTTTGCCTGGTAAAATTATTTGGTTGTCCCTAAGCCACAAAAGCAACCCTTAAAATAAAGTATTATCCACTGAAGATTCATTTAGTTCTTCGACCCGACAAGAGCAGTTTACCTGCCACATTACCCAGGAGTATTATAATAAAATCGCTCATGAATAATCTGATCCCCCTCCCATTTTTGAATCGCCACCTCTTCCATCTTCATCCTTTGTCCGCCATAGGTCATATCGGACCAGGCTTCTACCATGGTAATTCCTTCTTCCTCGTTGGAGGTAACCGATTTCACTCCGCCTCCATGCATTTCCTGCACATTAGACAGCCATTCCTGCTCAAATTTGCGGTTAGTATCTTTTCCTTTGCGCACCTCACCGGTAGCTTCCATCATTACTACGTCCTGATGGTAGTATTTTTCAAAGGCATCCATCATTTTACCCTGACCGATCAGGGCATACATTTGTTTGATTTTTTCCAGGTAGGTCATAGTTTATATTTTTAAGGTTAAAATTCTTTTAAATTTATTCAAAGTCATACAATTCTGCATCCCCTTTCCCGGGTGATATTTTGTAATTCACGGAAATATGTACTTTAACCATTAGTTATAATGAATTAATTTAGCTTCATGGTAACATACCTGATTTTAATTCCGGTATTTCATTTATCTAGTAAGAACACCTTCAATTGAAATTAAAATGGGTACTAAATGATCATTTCAGTCGGATTAATTGCTTAGGTTCATGGAATGTTTTATTTTTATTATTTGTATATTTTTTATTTTAACCTAAACCATTATGGCTGATAAATTTAACAAAGTTACCCGCAGAGATTTTATCAAAAGCTCAGTACTGGCCTCAGCAGCACTTTCTGTGGACCCGCAAACCCTCATTAAAACAGCAGGGAGTTATGATGCCAAAGGAATACCTACCCGCACTTTGGGAAAGACCGGTGTTCGGGTTCCGATCATGGTTTTTGGAACTGGCAGCCGGTTTATGTCAGCAGAAAGAGATACCGGCCTGAAACTGCTGGAGTACGCCCTTGAAAATGGTTTATATTACTGGGATACTGCGGCCAGCTATAAAAATGACAATGAATTCAGTGAAGAACGATTAGGTCAGGTACTAAAAGATCAGCACACCAGAAAACGGGTATTTCTGGCTACAAAAGTACATGAAAGAGATGCAGAAGAAGCTAAAAAAGTCATTGAAGAAAGTTTTAAACGATTACAAACAGATTATATAGACCTGCTACAGATCCATTCTATTAACAGTATGGAAGATGCCCAAAATCTGCAACCGGTAGTAGATATTCTTAAAGATTATAAAAAACAGGGTGCTGTACGGTTTATAGGATTTACCGGGCATACATCGGCCGAAGCCATGGCTCATGTGGCCTCCAATTATGATCTGGATACCATGCTGATTGCCCTCAACCACATGAAAGAAGGTGAAAATTTTGAAGGGAAAGCTGTTCCGGCTGCCACTAAAAAGAACATGGGTGTCATCGGAATGAAAGTGATCCGACCCCGTGAAACAGTGGAAAGCCTGGCCCCTGAAAGCCTGATCAAATATGCCTTATCCCTCAAGACCTTAAGTGCCGCCAATGTAGGTATGGATAGTTTTGAAGTGATGAAACAAAACATCGCCCTGCTTAAGCAGTTTGAACCACTCCCTCAACCGGAAATGGAAAGGTTACGTGGTGCTTTGGAACCATTTTACCAGAATGAAAACCTTCCCTGGTTGCAGCCGGGATATGTAGATGGTGTGGTTTAAATTTCAGTTATTTAGAAGACAGGGCGTTCAGCCGGATAGTAGTATTTTTATTGTATCCGTTTTTTCTTTGGCCACTTACCGAGGACAGCAGACTGCCTCTGTATCCTGAACTTGAGCTGTAGCACAAATTTTAGTAATATAATAGGAAAACGTGTACCGGCCGATCTGACAGGTAACGACGATTGTGCCATGCCACGATGGCCTTTGAGTGTAAAGGCCGGGCAGAATAAAACCTATACCAACTGGAAATTGGATCATGCCTCTCTAAAAGATGAAAATTCGTGAATTTAAATATTAATCCCTTTAAAACGTTCTTATAAAGTGCATCAGATGCTACGGCAATGAAAGCTTTTGGCTTTACCTTGTTCTTTTACCTCGTCAACCTATATTAATTTTTATTGACAATACTATTCATTACCCCATAATTGAGCATCATTACCCTTACTCTTCCGCCATTCATGCCTCCAGCGATGAATATCCACTACCCCTATTTCTGGTTTATGAGCTCTGCCTGCTTTGTCAGGAATGGCAGGAACTGCCCTGGGTTGATCCTGATACCAGTAAGCTACGGTGGCCAGATCCACCGTCATATTATTATTATGTCCATGTTCAATGCTAAACCTGAGTGATTTATCAAAATATACCGGGTCAGTGACATGTAACCGATAAACATGGGTGCGTCCCAGCCAGCCAATATTCTCATTGACCCGGGGATATCCGTAATATGGGTGTAAAAACACACTTTTAGGACACCAGGAAGTATTGAAATAATCTTCAGTACCAGTACCATGCAAAGAAGAAGGCCAGGTTTCCCCATCAATAAAGAACATATCATCACCTTCTCCATACCACATGGGGCTGGGACAATTTACATAATAATTGACCCCTATAAAATGTCCTTTACCTTCAATTTGAGCAATTAAATAATTATTTGAGCCAGTAGTATTTTCTCTTTGCCGTCCCAATACCGACCATTCATTTTCACCATCAGCCAGGGCTTCGGTAATTTCATGATTATACCAGGCATGGAAATAACCCATATCGCGGGGCAACTGCTCTAATTCCAGATAATCTACATAATAGTAAAAGGCATCAATTTTTCGCTCAGCCTGATTTTCAATTTCAATCCTGGCTCCCTGGGAGAAAGGCATGGTAATATAGCTGACCAAAGCCCGTCCATTCAAGGGACCCGCAGCCAGTAAAATGTTGGAATAATTATAACTTTCATTCCATCCTTGGCCAAAAAACGGACCAATTGGAGCCACTACTGATGGCTCATCATTGTCATCCCAGTACATTTTCAGAATAATGTCATTCCGGTTTAAATCTGGTGGTGGTGGCGCAATGGTGATCCAAATATGATTGATCACGCCCGCACCTTGTACTTCAAACAAGGTCCTGCTTTCACCGGAAGGTATGTTTTCCAATCGATCATTGTTGCCACCGGAACGGTCATAACTACTGATCCTTTTACTTTTTACGTTATTTTTAATTTTTGCCAGATCGAAGGCATGATTTTGAGGTATTTGTGCCGGAGATTGCCAGTATAACAGGCAGACCATAAACAGGAAGATGATGTTTTTCATAATTTCTGGTTTTATAATATCACTAAGTGACGAATTTCTAATTTTATCATAATTTAAAAACTTTTTAAATTTGTTTCTATAGATTTGATAAATAAATCATCTGAAATAATGTCAAACCTTGTTAATCGCCGAAAATTTTTAAAAAATTCTTTTCTTGGAGCAGTAGCTGGAACCACCTTACCAGCAGGTGCTTTCTTTCCTGCCATTAAAAAATCGCCTTCCCGATCCCTGCATATTTTTTCCAAACACCTGCAATGGCTTGATTACCAGCAGATGGCTCAAACTGCCGCAGCCTTGGGGTTTGACGGGGTAGATCTCACGGTTAGACCCAATGGTCATGTGCTACCGGAAAATGTGGAAAAAGACCTGCCCAAAGCGGCTGAAGCTATTCAAAAGGCAGGCATTTCCCTGGACATGATTACCACCAAAATCAAAACAGCCGATGATCCACTCACCGAAAAAATTCTGAAAACGGCAGCTGGACAGGGAGTAAAATTGTATCGCATGGATTGGTACCGGTATAATCCAAAAATATCCATTGCTAAAAATTTAGAACAATTTAAAACTGACTTGCTCAAATTATCCGCATTGAATGAAAAGTATCAGCTTCGGGGGGCCTACCAAAATCATGCCGGCACCTGGTGGTTTGGCGCATCCATATGGGATCTGGGGCAGCTTCTGGATGAGATCAACGCTCCCTGGCTAGGTTGCCAGTATGATATACGTCATGCTATGGTGGAAGGAGGACAAAGCTGGGTTCAGGATCTGAAATTTATTTCAAACCACATTAATTCTCTGGATATCAAGGATTTTATCTGGGAAAAACACAGTGACCAGTGGAAACTTTCCAACGTTCCGTTAGGTGAAGGTATGGTAGATTTTAACCAGTATATGCAGATGCTTAAACAGATGAATGTAAGGGATGTACCCTACTCCATTCATTATGAATATCCGATGGGTGGGGCAGAACATGGGGATCGGGAACTGAATTTACCAGCGCAGAAAGTGATCCAAATGATGGAAAAGGACCTGAAGTTTCTAAAACATCTTTTAGCCAGCTAAATGATCCAGACTTTTTTTAATTCTTTTTATCCTATATTTCAGGCTATACTGATGATTTTTCTTATAGCCCTGGCTGCAGGTTTATTGGTACGTCAGAAAGTAGTTAAACAGGAACAGATTGATGGAGTTTCCCGGCTGACCATATACATTTTTTTACCTTGTCTTATTTTTTCCAAGTTAACAATTTATTTCAATCCTGCTGATATGACTTTATGGTGGTTGCTGCCCTTGGTCGGAGTGATCATGATCCTGGTGGGAATGGGTATCAGCTGGATATTTTTCATAAAGGAACTGCCTGCCAAAAAAAATCTGATAGCCTTATCCAGTATTCAAAATGCAGCTTACCTGGCACTGCCTCTGGCTGAAGCCATATACCCTGACCAGTTTGACCAGTTCTCGGTGTATGTTTTTCTAATTGTGATCGGAGTAAATCCCATGCTTTGGAGCATCGGAAAGATCCTGACTTCGGATGCTCCGGATTCCATCAAACTGAAGCTGAAAGACTTTATTACACCGCCCCTGGTAGCCAATCTTTTAGCTATTTTTCTGGTATTAACCCACTTGCACCATTTTATACCTGCATTGCTTTCGGAATCGATAGATTTTCTGGGCCAGGCCACCGTGCCAGTGGTTACATTCATTCTGGGAGCTACTTTAGGTAGTATTTCACTCAGGCTTTGGCCATCCTTTTGGGATGCCCTCCGACTGCTCCTGGTAAAATTCGGCTTTATTCCTCTGTTGATGCTAATGGGCTTAACCTGGCTTGAATTACATGCTCAGAATCAACTTCTGGCGGAATTCTTCATGATCCAGGCCGCCTCAGCTCCCGCTACCGGTATTATTCTCCAGGTAAGGGGATATGGTGGTGACATGCAGAAAACAGGCAGCATGATGATCCTGGCCTATTTTACCTGTTTGGTGGCTATTCCGCTCTGGATTACTTTGATCAGGTTGCTATAAGTAAACTAATTAATTATCCTTTGTAAGCTCAAATTCCACTACTGAAACCGACCTGGCCGGCAGAACCAGGTTATCCATCCCTCCTGAAATGGGAAATGTTGCCTGATGTGCTTCGATATAAAGATGATCATTTGGTTCAACAGGCCCGGTAAGGTAATAATGCGTAGCCTGCTCTACCGAAAAAGCCGAAACATCCAGTTCAACGGTCAGGTCCTGGTCCATCGAACGATTTATAGCATGGAAATACAATTTATCTTCGGATTTTGTAGCCAAAGCATCAATAAGATTCACCTGACCCGGGGCTGATAATTCGTTCAATGTATATGGCTGCTGGTAAACAGGCAGGTTAGCTGATTCCAAATGCAGCAATTGATCACCATGATGATTGGCATAAAAACCTGTAATTCTGCCTGTAGGAAAATAGTGTGGGGCAAAAGATTGCTCCGGATCCACCCTGATACCTGTTATACCCCAGGAATTACCCAAAACCATAGATTGACAGGCTAGCTTTATGTTATCGCCCTGTCGCATAAAAGCATGCAGGAAGCCGGCTGCACCCAATCCCTGAGCCAGCCTGGAATCCAAAACACCTTGTTCCTGTAATCGGCCTGACCACCAGCCATTCCAGTTCCACTCAGTCACTGCCACCGGATATCCGGCAGAAAGTGCATTGGCATATATTTTATTATCCAAAACTGCATTACCCTGTTGATCCATCTGAGGGAAAGCCACCCAGGCATTCCAGATCTGTTCCCGGGTAAGGGTATCAGGAGAAACAGACTGACCATCTTGTTCAAAATAATCCAACTGCCAGGGATAATAGGTATGGTAGGCTACATACTGAACATCATCTCCCAGTGCTTCTTGAATATGAGCTGAAAGCTCTTCTACATTTCCATCCACAATGATCCCGATATCCGGATCAATCTGTCGGATCTGTGCGATATACTGCTGGTGAATATGAAAAAAGTGATGCCGCAAGCTATCAGATATATCACCCTGCAGCTTCAACCTGCGGTCCAGCACCCAGGGCTCATTGGCAATTTGAACATAGCGCACCTCATAAGGTTCAGGATGGCCATTGGCCGCCCTTAATGCGGGCCAGTCATACATACCAGAAGGTAAGGAGGCACCCACTTCTGCATTGCAATAAGCCACTAAAGCGGCTACATCCAGAGCAGCTGCTTCAATGGATTTTTCTCCATAATATGCCTGGCCAAAATTT
This sequence comes from Candidatus Cyclobacteriaceae bacterium M3_2C_046, assembly GCA_051418075.1. Lineage (GTDB taxonomy): Bacteria > Bacteroidota > Bacteroidia > Cytophagales > Cyclobacteriaceae > JBPRGG01. The sequence goes on from JBPRGG010000092.1 coordinate 95,077, forward strand.
ACCACCAGCATGACTTCAGAACCAAGTTTTTCAGCCAGTTGTAAGGCTTCATCATATCCAAAAAAATTGGTTATGGTATCACCCCGATGTCCGATACTCAATGGTCGTTGGCCCGTTCTTCCCGGCACCTGGCTGATCATATCCCGCCAATCCATATGATCCACATCCGTACCCCCGGGGAAACGAAGTACAGGAATATTCAGACTATCTAATTTTTCAAAAACTCCTGGTTGTAAGGTATTATTGTCAGGATCTAAGGCAGCCTCAGGTCCTGATTCACCACCCCAGGATGGTTTCTCCAGGAATTGTCCAAAGATCCGGTGATCTACCGGATTTAAAACTTCCTGGCTGATCCTAAATGTGATCATATCGCTGGTTTGGTCTGATTGGCAGGATGCAAGCAAACCTAGCAGGGCAACAACTGAAATCAATCTATTCATAAAACACATCTTATTCCAATACTTCAATTTGAGTTATTAGCATGGGCCCTGCCCCCAATTCAGTGCTTCTTGTTCCAGGTGAACTACCGCCCACCCAGATCTTAAATATCCCCGGCTCAAGCATGGGTTTACCTGACATATTAATCTGGGTCAGCATCTCCGGGGTTATTTCCAGGTCGACCTGTTGTGATGCTCCGGGACTTAAATTAACCCTTTTTATGCCTTTCAAAGACCTAATAGGCACCCTAAAACTGGCTTCCTGGTCACTGATATAAAGTTGAACTACCTCATCTGCCTCTACCTGTCCCTTATTGGTAAGGGTAAATGACAGGTTAAGGTTCTCAGATGGATTAATTTGATTTTTACTCAACTCCAGGTCGGTATATTCAAATTGGGTATAGCTTAATCCGAAACCGAAAGGATACATGGGAGATTGTTCCATATATCGATAAGTACGGCCAGTCATATCATAGTCAGCATAGGGAGGTAATTGATCCAATGATCTGGGAAAAGTAATGGGTAGCCTGCCGGAAGGGGATACATTGCCAAAGATCACATCTGCTACCGCTTTTCCTCCCTGTTCACCGGGATACCAGGCAAAAATGACCGCATCAGCCAGCTCATGGATTTGACTCAGATCCATCGGACTTCCTCCGGTGATCACTGCAATGATGGGTTTATCATTGTCCTGCCGTAGACGGCGCATGAATTCTACCTGGTTTTCCGGAAGATTCATACCAAAACGATCTCCCTTGGTGGGAGAAGCAATGGATTCACCTTCCTCTCCTTCTAGTAATCCGGAAATACCGATCACTGCGATGATGGCATCAGCTTGCTGGGCATCACTGGTGGTCCAGTCAATGGGGTTCACATTTTCCCGGTCCAATAAAAAACCTTGTTTATACTGGATCAGAGAACCATGATTTACCACTTCTGTAATTCCTTCCAGGATGGTTTTCATATTTGGGCTTAATCCATAGTAATTACCCAGTAAAACTTCTGTGGTGGAGGCATTAGGACCTGTAACAAACAGATATTTAATATCCGGAGACAAAGGCAGGGTGTTGTTCTGGTTCTTTAATAATACCAATGACTTTTGAGCAGCCTCCAAAGCCAGATCCTGGTGAGCCTGACAATTGATCACATCAGTGCTTATATCGGCATAGGGATTCATATGGTCGGGGTCAAACATTCCCAATTTAAACCGGGTGCGATAGAGTATAGCCAAAGAGCTGTCAATCATAGCTTCGGTTACCAATTCCTGGTCCAGGGCTTCATTTAAGTAAGGATAGGTATCACCGCAATTTAGGTTAACCCCGCTTTTCAAAGCCAGAGCAGCTGAATGTACCGGGTCGGGAGTCACCTTATGACCATCATGAAAATCCACCAGGGCCCAGCAATCCGACACGATATGTCCGTCAAAGCCAAATTCTTCCCGCAGGATATCCTGCAGCAGTTTTTCGCTACCACAGCATGGCTCCCCATTGGTTCGGTTGTAGGCACACATCACCGCTTCCACCCCTGCATCTACCAAAGCTCTGAAAGCAGGCAAATAGGTTTCGTACATATCTTTTTCAGAAGCAACTGCATCAAAAACATGGCGTTCTCCTTCCGGTCCACTATGTACTACATAGTGTTTGGCACAGGCTGCCGCTTTTAAATATTTGGGATCATCACCCTGCAGTCCTTTTACAAAAGCTGAACCTAAAGTACTGGTGAGGAACGGATCCTCACCGTATGTTTCCTGTCCCCTGCCCCACCGGGGATCACGAAATATATTGACATTGGGTGTCCAGAAGGTTAGACCCGCGTACCTTAGCCGGTTATCTTTTTCTACAGCGGCATGGTATTTGGCCCGGGCTTCATCTGATATGGCAGTAGCTACCCTGTATATTAGCTCCTGGTCAAAACTGGCTGCCATTCCTATGGCCTGGGGAAAAACAGTGGCCTGGCCAGCTCTGGCTACACCATGTAAACATTCATTCCACCAGTTATAGGCAGGGATTCCCAGCCGGTCTATGGCCGGGGCATCATAATTCAACTGGGCAATTTTTTCCTCCACGGTCATTTTCCGGATCAAATCCCATACACGTTTTTCAATTTCCTGGGATGGATCCAGATATACCTGGCTAAATTCTTCAGTCTGACTGGCTGATGGATCTTTGGACCCTTGTGAAGGATCAGAAGGCTGGCAGCTTAAATTAAGTACCATCACCCATATCAATGAAAATGGCAAAAACCTCATAGTATCTATTATTTTTTATTTCATAAATTTACTTTGCATTTTACTCTGTTCCAATATTCAAGCACCTGTTATCTGTGGTAAGCGTCAAATTATATCAGGTTTCATAGTAAATTTAATAACTAATATCAGGATTTGGCAATTCTATTTTTTACCAAAATAATATTTAATAATAACTTTTAATATAAATACAATAAATTGAATTATAATTAAACACAAAACTTCTTAATACTTCCATAGCCCAATAGCATTAATTACTATTTAAGTTTATACTTTTTTTTATAATATATTTAA
>JBPRGG010000093.1:0-56454 GCA_051418075.1 Candidatus Cyclobacteriaceae bacterium M3_2C_046
TTTTTTAGATAAAAGTTTAATTTTTTTAGATGAAATAAAAATTTAAATAGATTTACTTTAAAATTATTATTGAGCTATTCTTTGTTTAATTACAATTAAAACTTTTTAAACCCTTATTCCCAAGCAATCATATGAAAAAAATACTAATAAAAGGCGCTAAACTGATCAATGAAGGTAAAATAATACAGGCAGATGTTTTGGTGGATCAGGGAATCATTGCCAGGATAGGGTCTGACATTTCCTGTCCGGCAAACTGTCATATTATTGAAGGTGAACATAAGTATCTGCTGCCTGGTGTAATTGACGATCAGGTGCATTTCAGAGAACCAGGATTAACCCATAAAGCAGACCTGAAAACAGAAAGTCAGGCCGCAGTAGCAGGGGGTGTTACTTCTTTTATGGAAATGCCTAACACTCAGCCACCCACTTTGACTCAGGAATTGCTGGAAGAAAAATATGCCCTGGCAGCTCAAAAATCCAGTGCCAATTATTCCTTTTATATGGGAACCTCCAATGACAATCTGTCTGAAGTACTTAAAACAGATCCCGCCAATGTTTGCGGCATAAAGATCTTTATGGGTTCCTCTACTGGTAATATGTTGGTAGACGATCAAAAGACGCTGGAACAGGTTTTTTCCAAAGCTCCTTTGTTGATCGCTACCCATTGTGAAGATGAACAAACCATCAGAGATAACCAGTCCCGGTATCAAAATCAATATGGAGAGGATATACCTGTCAGCAACCATCCTGACATACGTTCAGAAGAAGCTTGTTACAGATCATCTTCCTTTGCCAGTGACCTGGCCCAAAAATATGGTGCCCGGTTACACATTCTACATATTTCCACTGGTAAGGAAACGCATCTTTTTAATAATGAGCTACCATTAAATCAGAAGAAGATCACCGCAGAAGCATGCATTCATCACCTTTGGTTCAGCCGGGAAGACTATCAGGAAAAAGGCACCCTGATCAAATGGAACCCGTCAGTTAAAAATGAGACTGACCGGGAACAGATCTGGCAGGCTCTGCTGGATGACCGGATCGATGTAATAGCTACAGACCATGCCCCTCATACCCTGTCTGAAAAGCAAAACAAATACCTGAAAGCTCCCTCCGGAGGTCCCTTAATTCAACACAGTCTGGTAGCGATGCTGGAATTTTATCATCAGGGTAAGATCAGCCTGCCCAAAATCGTGGAAAAGATGTGCCACAATCCCGCCATTTTGTACCAGATAGCCCAAAGGGGGTTTATCAGGGAAGGTTTTTGGGCCGATCTGGTATTGGTGGACCTGGATGACCCCTGGGAGGTTAAAAAAGAAAATATCCTTTACAAGTGTGGCTGGTCACCATTTGAAGGTCAGGTATTTAAATCAAGTGTCACCCATACCATAGTGTCCGGAGAACTGGTTTGGGAAAATGATAAGATCAACCCGACAGTAAGAGGTAAAAGGTTGAAATTTGAAAGATAATTATCCGCTAATTTTTTGTAAATACAACTTTAAGAATTATTTTTGCATTCCAATTTAACATGGTGATTGTAGTTCAGTTGGTTAGAACGCCTGATTGTGGTTCAGGAGGTCGCCGGTTCGAGTCCGGTCTTTCACCCAAACATTTCATAATGCCTTAACAAGTTCCTGTTAAGGCATTTTTTATATAAAATTCAGCTATCAGATGCCGGAATTTATCATTGTTAAAGATTACAGTCTATCCATGGAGAAAACCCAGCTGGTGGTAATTCCTGTGATCATTTTCAGTGGGCTTTTGACCGGTTCTGTTTATTATTATAGTTATCCGGAAACATTTTGGATGAGCTTTTCGGATTTTTTCCTTGACTTTTGGATACTTTTTATCCCTGGAATTTTATTGCATGAGCTTTTACATGCCCTGGGCTGGCTTTCCTTTTCTCAGGCCGGTTTCAGTGATATGAAATTCGGTTTTCACTGGAAAACCCTTACCCCTTATGCACACTGCAAATTACCTATGAAGGTCAATCCTTACCGATGGGGTTGCCTGCTGCCTGGTTTGGCCATGGGGATTATTCCCTGGACAATAGCCCTGATCCTGGGGAATGATTGGTTGGCCTGGTTCAGCATATTTTTTACCATAGCTGCAGGAGGGGATCTATACATTTTATGGTTGATCCGTAAAGTAAAATCACATCAATGGGTAAAAGATCATCCGGACAAAATAGGAGGCATGGTCATGGAATACAAAAATCATGATGTATTAAATGACTTCGAAAAGTAATTCCGCGGCTTCTTGAACCAGCAAAAAGCTGAAAGGGCAGCCCGACAAGCCAAATGCCGGGTGAATGCCGGGTGAAAATTCCTGTCATTTTTTGCATAAAGCTGATACAGAACCTATTATTGCTTAATAAATTTAAGCTTATGGATCAGCCTGAACTTGGATTAAAAATTGCCGAGCTACGTAAATTAAAGGGCCTTACCCAGGACCAATTGGCACAAGAATGCAACATCAATGTCAGGACCCTGCAAAGGATCGAAACAGGAAAAGTGACACCCCGCAGATACACCCTCAACCTGCTCTTTGCACAGCTGGATTATGAACCTCCAAATGAGCCGCTCAGGAAGTCTTATTTTTTCACTGATTATTTGATAGCAATCCTGAGTGATAAGTCAGGATCAGAACCAACAGCTAAACTGGCGACCTACCTGAAATATTCCTGGATAGCCGGAATCATTTATTTTGTATTGGGATTTTTAATGGCAGGACTGGAAATGCTACGTTTTCAGGATGAGCTATTAATAGCCGGAACCGCATTTTATATCCTGCTTAAGCTATTAACCATGATTACAGCTGTTTACTTTTTAGGTGGATTTGTGCTGATGGGACATCAAATGAAAAATCAACTGTTAAGCATCATTGCTTTAATTTCATTGTTTGCCCTGGCATTATTTTCAGTGTATGATATTGCCTCATTGTTTTATCAGGCATCAGAAAAACCTACAATGGACGGGGCCGAAGGCATAACTTTTGGAGTAATAGAAATACTTTTTGGGTTGGGCTTACTGAAATTGATCCATGATTTTGGATTAACTTCAATACTTGCTGGTATTTTCACCATAGTTGCTGGTATTTTCTTTCTCACCCTGGTTTTTTGGTTTGTAGGAATGATCATGACCATTCCGGCTGAAATATTTCAGATCATATTATTATACAAAGCTTGTAGCCATCCTGATGTGGTTGCAGTAAATGATGGGCAAACTCGGCTGGCATGATTTAGCAGCTGATTTGAAAAAATTTTAAAATTTAAAACAGATAGCTTAACCAAGAAATTCAGGAACTGATTTACTCTCTTACCAAACGAACTGATTTAGCTGGCATACAGCCTCTTCAATTCATTGCACCAACTGCTATTGCAGAGGTATAATGTGGAATATTACCCATTTAGCAATTAATGTATTAAATTAGAATCAAAAAATACTAAGAATGGTAAGCTAATGGAAAAATTAAGTTGCCTTTTTTTATTTCTCCTTTTAAGTAATATGGTGACTTATGCTGATCCGGGAGAAATCATACAGGAATCTAGGATCTACAAAAGTATTAACGGAATTGATCTTACTGTAGATATTTTTTATCAGGAAACAGCAGTCAAAGAAAAAGGCAATCATGCTATAGCTTTTTTTCATGGGGGAGGCTGGGCTTTTGGCAGTCCTTCCGAATTTTTTGGAGCCTGCCGAAGGTATGCAGCCAAAGGGTTTATTACTTTTTCATTTGCCTATCGATTAAGTATTCAGGAGGATGGTACTGTTCCACACCCGGAGATCACCCCAATAGAAAGTACCAAAGATGCACGCTCAGCTTTGCGTTGGCTTAAAAAAAATGCGGGTACCTGGAATATCAACCAGAACAAGATTATAGCTGCAGGACAATCTGTAGGAGGTCAACTATCTTTATCCACGGCGATGATGGATCAGGTTAATGAAGCTACTGATGATCTTTCCATTGATCCCCGTCCCGCCGCTTTTTTACTTTATTCCAGCAATGTAAATACGATGGAAGCCTGGGCTGACCGCTTATTGGGTGATCGAAGAAAGGAAATATGGTCTATATCCCCCTACCATAATATCAGACCTGATCTACCTCCAGCCATTGCATTTCATGGTAAAGATGACAAAACGGTTTATTTCTGGGTGGTTGGGCTTTTTAAGGAAAAGACTTTAAAAGCAGGAAATTATTTTGAATTGATCCCTTATCCGGGTCGAAAGCATTATCTGGGTGAAGGCAATGAAAAATATGCCACCTATTTTGATGAGGAAATCCTGGAACGCAGCGACAGGTTTTTAGAAAAACTTGATTTAATGCCTTAGGATCAAGTGAGGAATTTACCTATAACCTAAGTTGTAGCTGTAAAGTTGTAGGAATGTCATTCATTAATGCAGACAGCGAATATAACTTATACTTTTCAGACAAGGATATTAGCATGGTGACATGACTTTTTGCTAATCTAAAGATCCGCCAGATGGCAGCAGATCCGCCAGTTGGCAGCAATAAATTAACCTACCCCCCAAAATGCAGGCAACAGCAGGATTCAATTTTGAAAAAGTTGCTTTAGATTTACGCTATAATAAAATTACATCAACCCATGATAAATATCCCAAATATCATTTACTACACCAGCTTGATTTTTATGGCACTGATCATTAGCTGCGACGGCTCAAATCAAACAGACCAGGAAGCTTCCCAAACTAAAAACCAGACTGAAAGACCCAATATTTTGTGGCTGGTCACTGAAGATATGAGCCCATATATTCCTGCTTTTGGAGATTCCACTATTCAAACACCTAACCTGAGCAGATTGGCCGAGGAAGGAATTCGCTATACCAATTTATTTTCACCCTCCGGTGTTTGTGCTCCCAGCCGGGCCGCCATTGCTTCAGGTCTATACCCTACCAGCTTTGGAGCAAACCATATGCGTACACATTCCCATCGGGATATTACTGGGCTGCCTTATTATGAAGCAGTGCCTCCGGCTGAAGCCGAAATGATGAGCCAGATACTGCGAAGAAATGGCTATTACTGCACCAATAACCTAAAACAGGATTACCAGTTTAAGCCCCCGGTCACTGCCTGGGATGAATCAAGTCCCTATGCCCATTGGCGCAACCGGCAGCAGGGTCAGCCTTTTTTCTCCATATTTAATTTTACCGTCACCCATGAATCCGGCTTGTTTGAACCTTATGGATTCAGGAAAATGGAAAACCGGCACTATTTTTCCGGTGATACCACTTATGAGGTAAGCGGCTTTGGTGAAAGGATGAGTGAAGAAGAAACCGCAGTGCATATTCCCAAAGATCTGGATTTCAATATACCACCCTATCTGCCCAATACACCGGTAGTAAAACGAGATATGTGGAAGATGTATAACAACATTGCAGAAATGGACCGGCAGTTGGGAGCTATTCTGGAACAACTGGAATCAGATGGTATGCTGGAAAATACCATTATTTTCTTTTATGCCGATCATGGGGGACCCTTACCCCGGCAGAAGCGCCTGATTTATGATTCCGGACTTGAGTCACCTATGATCATCAGGTTTCCTGGTAGATCCGGGGTAGTGGGTGGACAGGTTAATGATGAGCTGGTCAGCTTTATAGACTTTGCCCCTACAATATTATCCCTGGCCGGTATTGAACCTCCTGATTACCTGCATGGCCGGGCATTCTTAGGAGAATATGAAGCTCAGAAAAAAAGGAATTATATTCATGCCGCCGCTGATCGTCTGGATGAGTTTACTGATGCCATCAGAGCTGTGCGGGATAAAAGGTTTAAGTACATCAGGAATTACCGGCCGGAACAGGGATACTATCTTCCTGTAGCCTATCGGGAGCAGATCCCTACTATGAAGGAACTTTTAAGATTACGGGATGAGGGAAAATTAAATGAAGCACAAAGTCAGTGGTTCAGGAAAAATAAGCCGGCAGAAGAATTATTTGATACTCAAAATGACCCACATGAATTGAAAAACCTGGCTAATGATCCTGAATATCAGGATAAGCTGAAAGAACTTAGCGCTGAAATGGACCGCTGGTTGACTTCCATTGGTGATAAACCCAATATGCCAGAAAAACAATTGGTACTTGAGCTTTGGGATGGTGCCAGCAAACAACCTGCTACATCCAGGCCGGAAGTGCAGATGACTGATGGCAGGGTTACCATCACTTGTCCTACAGAAGGTGCAGCTATTGGATATAAGCTGTTTGGAGAAGATAAGGAGACTGATGCCTGGTCCATTTATCAGGAGCCTTTTCAATTACCAGAACAAGTAGATTCTATTACAGTTAATGCTCACAGGATAGGTTTTGTTCCCATACAGATCACTGTGTTTCCGACGGAGTTGGAATGATGGTGTATTTAGAGCTGAATTTTTCAAAAATTTACTTTGAGTAACAGAGTTGATGATAATTCGGTGGTAAACCAATATTAGTAATCTTCCATTTTCCGGAGACAACTGAGCCCCATTGAATTTGTCTGAACTATGATTATTTTAAAAATCAAAAGCAGCGCTGGCCCTACAGAAAATGCAGGTACAACGTTGTACCAGGATAACTTGGTAAATAGAGTTAGATCCATTCTGCAGCTGATTAACAAAAGCAAGAGTAAAGTAGAAACTTTATTTAAATGCAATCTTAATTTCCAGTACATTTCAAAAAAATCCTCAAGCAACATCTACCATTCTAATCCTAACCTTTAAACTTTTTCTTTAAAAATCTGGCCGTATGATTATCTTTCAATTGGATCATTTGCTCAGGAGTTCCTTCAAAAACCACATGTCCCCCTTTATCTCCCCCTTCCGGCCCCAGGTCAATGATCCAGTCGGCAGTTTTGATCACCTCTACATTATGTTCAATGATTAGTACCGAATTTCCCTGATCTACCAGGGCATTAAGCGCAGTAAGCAAGGTTTTAATATCCTGAAAATGAAGTCCGGTAGTAGGTTCATCGAAAATAAACAAAATGTGTTCCTTTGAATGCTCAAGGTTCCCACCTTTACCCAGGTAAGAGGCCAGTTTAACCCGCTGGGCTTCGCCTCCACTGAGCGAATTGGAGGATTGTCCCAACCGGATATACCCTAATCCGACTTTTTTAAGAGGCAGCAATTTTTGAAATATATTGTAGTGATCCTGGAAAAAATCAATGCTCTCCTCCACCGTCATATTCAGAATGTCTGCAATATTTTTATCTTTATACTTCACCTCCAGCACTTCCTGCTTAAACCTTTGTCCTTTACAGCTTTCACAGGTCAGGTACAGGTCAGCCATGAATTGCATTTCAATTTTTACGACACCTTCTCCCTGACATACTTCACAACGGCCGCCATCCACATTAAAGGAATAATGAGCTGGTTTATAACCCCTTTGCTTGGATAATGGCTGGTCAGCAAATAATTGCCTTACACCATCATAAGCTTTTACATAAGTCACCGGGTTAGAACGGGATGATTTCCCAATAGGATTCTGATCCACAAATTCCAGCTGTGTAACTTTCTGATAATCTCCCTCCAACCGGTCAATTTTTCCTGTGCTGTCTGCCACCGAACCCAGAATTTTAGCCAAAGCCGGATATAAAATGTTGCGTACCAGAGTGGATTTTCCGGAACCACTCACCCCAGTGACTACAGTGAGTATTCCCAGAGGAAATTTTACCCTGATATTCTTCAGGTTATTTTCTCTGGCCCCAAATATTTCGATGGCATCTTTCCATTTACGCCTTATCCCGGGTATTTTGATAGTATCAATTCCATTCAAAAACCGGGCCGTATGGGTATTTAGTTCCTGTTTTAATTCAGTAAGATTTCCCTGAAATACCAGCTCGCCCCCATGAGAACCAGCACCCGGACCTAAATCAATGATCTGATCTGCCGCTTGCATCACCTCCTCTTCATGCTCTACCACAATTACCGAATTTCCCAGGTCACGCAGGGTCTGTAGCACTTCTATTAAACGATGCGTATCCCTTGGATGCAAACCAATGCTGGGTTCATCCAGAATATACATAGATCCTACCAGTGCGCTTCCCAAGGATGTAGCCAGTTTGATCCTTTGAAACTCTCCTCCGGATAATGTGGAAGCTATCCGATTCAATGTCAAATATCCCAGCCCAACTTTTTGCATATAATCTAATCTGTTCCTGATCTCTCTGATCAGGCGATCGGCAATCTTTTGCTGATAACTTGAGAGTTTCAGCTGGTCAAAAAAGTGAGCTACTTCATCAATTGGCTTCAGGACCAGGTCTGTAATGGAATGGTCACTAATCTTTACATAACCTGCATCTTTGCGTAACCTTGTCCCCCGGCAGTCAGGACAAACCGTACGTCCCCGGTACCGGGATAATAACACCCGATATTGAATCTTATGGGTTTTTGATTCCACATGCTTAAAAAAGGCATGAATACCATCAAAATACTTATTCCCCTGCCACAAAAGACTTTTTTCATGTTCGTTAAGGTCATAATAAGACCTATGGACGGGAAAATCAAAGTGAATGCCATACTTGAGCAAGGGCTCCAGCCATTTTCTCATCGTTTCACTACGCCAGGGAGCCACTGCCCCGTCATAAACTGATAAACTCTTATCCGGAATTACCAGATCCTGATCAATGCCCAATACTTTTCCGAAACCTTCACAGGTTTTGCAGGCACCAAAAGGATTATTGAAGGAAAAAAAATTGACTGACGGTTCTTCGAACTGGATTCCATCCAATTCAAACCGATCAGTGAAAGTTCGTCTTTCTTTATTGACCACATCCACCATACAGTCGCCATGTCCTTCAAAAAAAGCGGTCTGGACAGAATCTGCCATACGGTACTGGTTATCTTCATCGTCATGTTTTACAACCACCCTATCTATCAAAATATAGAACTGATCCTTTGTCTTTAGCTTGGTTAAATCCTGTAAAAGGTCTTCCACCAGGTAAACTTCCTCATTAACCATGATGCGGTTATAACCCTTGCTCAGTAGAATGTTCATTTCATCTTTGATTTTCCTTCCCCTGGTAATTTTGAGGGGACAGAGGATCATCAAGCGGCAGCCTTCTTCCTGCTGATATACATAATCTACCACTGAGGTAACTGTATCACGGGTAACAATCTGCCCACTCACTGGCGAAAAGGTGGTGCCAATCCGGGCATAAAGCAGCTTCAGGTAATCATATATTTCAGTAGTAGTACCTACAGTAGAGCGTGGATTTCGGGTACTTACCTTTTGCTCGATGGCAATGGCTGGAGATACTCCCCGGATATATTCCACCTCCGGTTTTTCCATACGCCCTAAAAATTGCCTGGCATAGGAACTCAGACTTTCTACATACATACGCTGACCTTCAGCAAACAAAGTATCAAATGCCAGAGAGGATTTTCCTGACCCGGAAAGACCTGTGACTACTATCAACTTATTGCGGGGAATAGCTACACTGACATTTTTTAAGTTATTTACCCTGGCCCCTTTGATAATTATATATTTCCTGGGATCCAGTTGATCCAGTTGTTGCGGTAATAATTGAACGTCTTCCTTCATAAGCCTGCAAAGATACAACAGGAACCAGAATTATAATAGAATTGTTGAGAATTGCCACTGTTCAATGGCCTTAAGTGATCTTCATTAACACTTGCGGATCTAGGACGGAACAAGCTGATAACAAATGATTCGGGTTAAACAAAAAGATAATGACTTTATTTTTTGAGTGACTACCGACAACCACTGATAACGCCGTTGATTTGTCTGAGCTAGGATTTAAAATATAAAATCAAAGAAGCGTTGATCCTACAGAAAATGCAGGGTGTGCCAAGCCGCGATGGCCCTGAAAGGTGCGGGCATTTTTACCGCCCCTCCGGCCAGGACAAAAACAAGGGTATAGTAGATGTTTTTATAAAGCAGACAGCAACCTTAACTAACCGGGCAAAAAGCTACATACCCATTATTACAACTTCCTGAAAATATTATTATAGGACACCTCCTCTGCCAGCCTGGCCCTTAAGGAACTTACCAGCACCCGGTCCTGCTCCATAGTATCCCTGTAACGAATGGTCACCGTATCATCTTCAAGAGTCTGATGATCCACCGCAATGCAGAATGGGGTTCCTATCAAATCCTGACGGGTATACCTCTTTCCAATTGAGGCTGCATCCTCATAGATCAGGTTAAAATCAAACTTAAGTGCATCAAATATCGCTCTGGCTTTTTCAGGCAGGCCGTCTTTCTTCACCAAAGGCAGAATGGCTGCTTTAACCGGAGCTAATGCGGGATGAAATTTCAGGTAAACCCTTTCCTTTTGCTTTTCTCCCTCACCTACCGTTTCTTCTGTATAAGCCTGGCACAAATGCATCAGGAACAAACGATCACAACCGGCTGAGGTTTCTACTACAAAAGGCACATAGCTTTTATTTACTTCCTGATCAAAATACTGGATCTTTTTACGGGACAGTTCCTGGTGATTAGACAAATCAAAATCAGTACGGGAATGGACCCCCTCTATTTCCTTAAAGCCAAAGGGAAACTCAAACTCCACGTCGGCAGCAGCATTGGCATAGTGAGCCAGCTTCTCATGATCATGCATCCTCAGCTTTTCCTCCGAAATCCCTAAAGCCACATGCCATTTTCTTCTTACTTCTTTCCATTTTTCATACCATTCCATTTCTTCACCAGGTCTTACAAAGTACTGCATTTCCATTTGCTCAAATTCCCGCATTCTGAAAATGAACTGCCTGGCCACGATCTCATTTCGGAAAGCTTTCCCGATCTGGGCAATACCAAAGGGGATCTTCATCCTGGCTGTTTTCTGTACATTCAAAAAATTAACAAAAATGCCCTGAGCTGTTTCTGGTCGCAAATATATGGTGTTAGATTCATCGGCTACCGAACCAACTTTAGTGGAGAACATCAGGTTAAACTGTCTCACTTCTGTCCAGTTGCTGGTGCCGGATAAGGGACAGGCGATTCCTTCTGACACGATCAACTGGTGTAAGCCTTCCAGGTCTTCCTGATCCAGTAACTGATTCATCCTGGTTATCAACTGGCGGGCCTGTTCTGCTTTTCCTTCCTGTTCCAAACCAGCCGCATGATCTTCAATCAATACATCCGCCCGGTATCTTTTCTTGGAATCCTTATTATCAATCATAGGGTCATTAAAGCTATCCACGTGCCCTGAGGCTTTCCAGGTGAGGGGATGCATAAAGATGGCAGCATCCAATCCTACTACATTTTCATTGAGCCGGGTCATGGTTTGCCACCAGATATTCTTGATATTATTTTTCAATTCCACCCCAAACGGACCATAATCATATACAGCCTGAAGGCCATCGTAAATTTCACTGGATGGATATACAAAGCCATATTCTTTGGCGTGGGCTACAATCTTTTTAAAGACATTATGCTCTTCCGGAGTATTTACATTTTTTGCCATAGCCGCAAAGATAGTTAAAATGCCTTTTTAAGGGGAAGTAAAGGAAATTTTTTTGGATTATGAATATTTTAATCAGCCTGAATTTTATAGTATGCCAACAACCCAAACTTATCATTATTCAAACTGAAAGGTTTTTATACAATTTTTGGCATTTTTTAAATGCATCCGTAAAATTCACTAACTTTATCTCCATTTTTGAAATATCCGGAATGAAAGATGAGACAGTTATTACTTCGTGAAGGGGCCAAGGAGCTTAGCTACGAAATTCGGGGAATTGTAAAAAAGGCAGAAAAAGTGCAAAGGTATGGCCAAAATATCTATTGGGAAAACATAGGTGACCCCATAGAAAAGAACTGCCAGATTCCTGAATGGATCAGGGAAATAATAGCTGATCTGGCCAGAGATAACCATACCTACAGTTACTGTCATTCCAAAGGAGTGTTAGCCACCCGCGAATTCCTGGCAGCCCGTAACAATGCCTTAGGGGGAACCCAAATATCTTCGGAAGATATTCTATTCTTCAACGGTCTGGGAGATGCCATTGCCAAAGTGTATCAGTATCTGGTACCCACAGCCAGGATCATTGGTCCATCCCCGGCCTATTCCACCCATTCTTCGGCCGAGGCTGCCCATGCCAATACCTATCCCATCACTTATAAGCTGGACCCGGATAATAACTGGTATCCGGATATGGATGACCTTTATCTGAAAATTAAATACAATCCCAATATTGTTGGCATCCTGGTCATCAACCCGGATAATCCCACCGGTATGGTCTATCCCCTGGAAACTTTGCGTAAGATCGTAGATATTGCCCGAGAATTCAGATTGTTTATTATTTCAGATGAAATATATATCAATGTAACCTACAATGGAGCCATTGCCCATCCACTTTCGGAGATTATCGAAGATGTACCAGGTATTTCGCTGAAAGGAATCTCCAAAGAATTGCCCTGGCCCGGATCCCGTTGTGGCTGGATGGAATTTTACAACCGGCAAACAGATCCGGAATTTGATAATTTATGTACAGCCCTGGAAAATGCCAAAATGATTGAAGTTTGCTCTACCAAGCTGCCTCAGCTGGCTATACCTCAAATTATGGGTGATCCCCGTTATCAGCCTTACCGGGATGAATTAAACCAGAAGATCGGGAGGCGCAGCAAGATTATTGCCGAAATTTTACAAAACATACCTCAGATTAAATTCAATGAAACTTTTGGGGCATTTTATAATACAATCATTTTTGAAGATCATGTTTTAAACAACCAACAGGTTTTACCTATTGAACATCCTGAGATCAGAGAACTGGTAGAAAGCTGGACCAATGATAAAAACATGTCCCTGGATAAAAGATTTGTATATTACCTTTTAGGGGCCAAAGGGGTGTGTGTGGTGCCCATTTCTACCTTCTGTTCCAATCTCCAGGGATTCAGGGTAACTCTGCTGGAAGAAAATGAACAAATCCTGATTGAAACCTTCAGTCGTATCCGGGATGCCCTGTTAACTTATTTTGCCTCAACCCAAACAGAGGATCCAAAATTACAGCAACAAACCAGGTCAGTTTCATGAAAGAATCAGCTGAATTCTGGATCAACCACCTGAATCTGAATAAACATCCGGAAGGAGGATACTTCAGGGAAGTATACCGGGGAGAACAAATAATTCCGGAAAATACATTATCTGCCGGTTACCAGGGTCCCCGAAATGTCTCTACTTCTATCTACTTCTTATTGGAAGGTAAGGACTTTTCTGCATTTCACCGGATAAAGTCAGATGAAACCTGGCATTTTTATGTCGGCTCGGCCCTGGAAATTTATCAATTGGAAGACACCAACAGGAATTATAGCAAGATAGTCCTGGGTACGGAGGTATTAAACCAGCAACAGTTGCAATATACTATTCCCCGTAATCATTGGTTTGCTGCTAGGGTAGTTGATCCAGATGGGTTTTCCCTGGTTGGCTGTACAGTGGCCCCTGGCTTTGATTTTGCCGATTTTGAACTGGCTGAAAGTGGACAGCTGATCAAACATTTTCCCCAACAAGAAGCATTGATAGTCCGACTTACCCGCTGAAGGTTACCTCTGCTCTCTTTTTGTGGATCATCTTTAACTTTTATACAAGCCTCTAGCCAAAGACTGTCTGGTTGTATTAATTTTGTATTGTAATTTTTTCAGTTTTCCAGATGAAGAAGGAATTTTTAAACGGATACAATCCCGAAGAAAAGTGGAATATTCTGACCCATGGCATTGCCATGCTATTGAGTATGGCAGGTTTAATCGTACTTGTCAACAGGGCTCTGGATTATGCCCATTTCAAATTCATGTTCTCTGCCCTGGTTTTTGGCCTGAGTCTGATCATATTGTATGCATCCTCCTTTCTTTATCATTTATACATACACTCTTCCAGCCAACGCCTGCTACAGATCATAGATCATGCCGCCATTTTCATTTTGATTGCCGGAACTTATACGCCGTTTACCCTTATCATACTGGACAGAAACACCGGTCTGATTATTTTTTGGCTGGTCTGGTCTATTGCCGCAGCCGGCATCATTTATAAGCTCTTTTTTACCGGAAAGTATCGTTTACTATCTTCTTTGCTCTACCTGGGCATGGGTTGGTTGATCATTTTTAAGGTTCAGGAACTTTGGCAGCAATTGCCTTTGGCGGGCAATATCCTGATCTACACCGGAGGTTTTTTTTATTCTTTCGGGGTCATTTTCTATCAATGGGATCGACTGCCCTACAATCATGCCATTTGGCATTTATTTGTGGTTGCCGGAAGTTTTAGTCACTTTTTGGCGGTGATATATTTTGTAATTTAAATATTACCAAAAGCGTTAATTTATAAGGAACAAATTGCTAATTTCAATTCAAAAAAGCATTAGCTAAAAAGGTTGTTTAATGCATATTTAAGCAATAATACACCATCGATCTGAACCCATAAATCCTCAATGTATATGAAAACCACAAGACGAGATTTTTTCCTGAAATTAGGCTCCATTAGCTTATGTGCCTGCACAGCAATAGCAGGCCTGAACGGCTGCAGCATGATCAAAGGCACTTCAGCTTTACCTGAATTACCGGCTGAATATATCCAGCAAAACGGAACCCATTTAACCATTGATCTGAAAAAAACCGAAATGCTGAAAAATCCTGGAGATGCAGTAAAGCTTACTTTTGGCCCAGACCAGGAACACAAGCTGATCATTATTCATGATAAGCAGGAAGGCTATCTGGCCCTGAACAATCAATGTGCACACGGAGGCAGAGAATTAAATTATCTGCCCCAGCAGAACAAACTTCAATGCACCAGCTTTGGCCACTCAGAATATGATTTGAAAGGAAAATTGCTCAAAGGTCCGGCCCAGCATAATATTATGAGCTATAAAATCAAACCAGGCCCCAATAAGCTTATTATACTTATCTGAGTATTAAATCTTATCCATCAGGTAGTTATGATCTTTGATGATCACTGATAAGAATTTAACCGGAGGCATTTGACTTTCTACCTGCAAGAGTTGTTTTATCTTGGCTTCTGTAGCTAAAACAGGCTGTATATTGGCCGTATCCCGATAAACATCCAATGCGGTTCTAATGATCCCGATATCCCGGTCAGATAAGCGGGTTACCTGGGGAAATATCGGTTCATAATCATCCTCCGGATGATCTGTTTGCTTATGGAATCCCAGATCCACCGTCCGTGCCATTTTTATAACCGTTGTACCAGCTACAATATCCCCCAGTCTTTGTCCTTTTCCCCTGGTAGAGATGATCAGCATGGCTACACCATAATAAAAAAAGGAATCTATAATACGAAATATCCAGCGTAACAAATAGCTACCAATAGAAGGCTGACTACCATCAAGCTTCACAACTTTTATCTTCATTTGTTTCTTTCCTATACTTTGACCATTCATAAAGATCTCAAACAACAAATGATAAAACATTACCGGTAACATCAGAAGGATCAAAACCAATATAAAAGTTTCTACCTGTTGTTCCAGGGATGGTATAATGCTGGAAAACATGATTATCATGATCATGATATACAAAAACTGAATTCCTGCATCAATCAAAAAAGCCAGAATCCGATCACCCAGACTGGCAATTTGGAAATCTATTTGTACATTCTGAGTGGTTTCAATACTTACTTTTTGCATATCAGATTTATTTCATATATTGGAGCTGATTATCAAAAATAAGGTGAGAGAATCAGTTTTTATAGCTAATAATCAGAAAAAATGGCATGAATTTGAATTGATGCTAAATAGTGGGGGAGATAAAACAAACCCTGACCTGCTGGCTGATCTGTACATTCAAATTACTGACGATCTGTCTTTTGCCCAAACTCAATATCCTCAGTCGCGCACCCACAATTATCTTAATGGATTGGCTTCCAAAATTCATCAGGCCATCTATCGTAATAAGCGGGAAAAATCCAGCCGGTTTATTACATTCTGGCAGGAAGAATTGCCCCGGATATTTTATGAAAACAAAAAGCCACTGGGTTACTCTTTTTTAATTTTCAGCCTGTCAATACTGATTGGTGCCATTTCTGCGGCCCATGATCCAACTTTTGTCAGGTTAATCCTGGGAGACCAGTATGTGGAAATGACTCTGGAAAACATTAGTAAGGGAGAACCTATGGGCGTTTATCACAGCATGAGTAGTAATATCATGTTCCTGCAAATAACGCTTAATAACATCATGGTATCATTTGCTACCTTTGCCTATGGTGTACTGTTATCGGCAGGAACAGTGTATCACTTATTCCAGAACGGGGTGATGCTGGGATCCTTTCAGTATTTTTTTTACCAGCAAGGGTTGTTTATCACGTCCTTCCTGACCATCTGGATTCATGGCACCCTGGAAATATCTTCGATTATCATTGCCGGAGGAGCCGGTTTGATCATGGGTAACAGCTTTCTATTCCCTGGCACCTATCACCGATTGGTATCCGTTAAAAACGGGGCCAAAAAAGGCTTGAAGATCATTATAGGTATTGTACCATTGTTTATTTTAGCTGGTTTCCTTGAATCCTATATTACAAGGCTTTCAAACATGCACTGGAGCATTAAATTGGGGATTATCTTGATTTCTTTGTCTTTTATTATTTATTATGTAGTAATATTTCCCAATAAAAAATACCGTCATGAATATGGAAAAAATTAATTTTCATAAGCAAAGAAATTTTTCGGAAAAACTTAATGTTACCTTTGAATTCATCCGGCAAAATTTCACTCCTTTAGGAAAGAGTATTTTGTACCTGGTAGGCCCTTTTTCCCTGATCATTGGTATTTTCCTGGTATCCTATCAAAAATTCATGGTCACCCTCAGTAGCAACCAGGAAAATTATGAAAGTTTAAGTTTTAAAGTGATCTCCAATATGGGTACCATCTGGTTACTTTCCATGTTTGCCCTTCTGATGCTCATATCTGTGGTATATGATTATTTTATATTATACCAGCAAAAGCCTGTGGCTCAAATTGAAGTGGGAGATGTACTAAATATGGTGAAGAAGGATATTCTGAAGGTATTTCTGGCAGGCATTGTTACCTTCCTGGTAGTGATAGTTGGTTTTGTGTTTCTGGTGATCCCCGGAATCTATTTATCTGTTGCTGTATCCCTGACCTTCATCATAGTAATTTATGAAAAGAAAAATCCACTTGAGGCCGTTAAACGTAGCATTAAATTAACTTCCGGTAAATGGTGGAGCACCTTTGGACTGATATTGATCACCAGTCTGATACAGGGGTTGGTAGGTTTTATTTTTGCCTTACCTATGCAGATCATGAATTTCATCAACCTGTTTCATTCCCTGGATGAAGGCAGTGGCAATCCTGTGGATATGTATGCTGATCCGGGGCTGATCAATTATTTGTTTTCCGCCATTGCTATGTTTGCTGGTTTATTCCTGTATGCCATAGTACTTATTGCCCTTGGTTTTCAATACTTTAACCTGGTGGAACGAAAAGAAGCGGTGGGTTTAATGCAAAATATTGACCAGTTGGGGCAAGAGTCTAAAACCCATGAAGCCAATTAGTTTTTGCCGCAAGACACATATAACCCTATTATTTCCGGACTTAGAGCAGGGGCATACAGTCGACACTGATTCACTGGTGATCCGACAGTTCGAAGGAGAAGCTTTGCAAAGATTTCAGCAGGATCCGGATTTCAATTATACCTTTCAAATACCGCCTCCGGTTAGTTTCTGGGATACCCTCAAGTATTGGGTGATGCAATTCCTGGACTGGTTTTTTGGTTTGTTTGGATCAACTGCCACATCTGAGAATACCCGGATTTTTATTTACATCATTCTGGCTCTGGCCGCAGTGATTTTCATCTTGTTATTGCTTCGGGTGAATATCAACCGGATATTTATCAGCACTTCCGCATCCCTTCCATTTGAAGTAGAAGAAGAAAATATCCATCAGATGGATTTTGAACAATTAATAGATGAGGCTGTGCAGCAACAGCAATTTCGTAAAGCCATCCGTCTGATCTACCTTTATGCCTTGAAAAAGCTTTCGGAAAAAGGGCTTATTCACTGGATACCAGGAAAAACCAACCAGGAATATGCGGTAGAGATCAAAGATCCAAAATTGCTGGAAACATTTAACCAGCTAAGCTATTACTTCGAATATACCTGGTATGGTAATTTCAATATCAGTGAGAGCTTGTTTCAAAAGGTCAAATCCTTTTTTACCAGTTTTAATAACCAGTTGAAGCCATGAAAAAAGATTTGAAATACATCATTTTTCTGGTTGCTACCTTTGTGATCTTTCTGGTGATCGAATATAACAGCCCGCAGCCAATTGACTGGCGGGTAAGCTTGCAAAGAAACGATAAAATTCCCTATGGTACTGTGGTACTGGCAAAATTATTGCCTCAATTATTTGATCAGGAACAGGTAAAATATACCAATAATACCCTATCCGATCTATTCCGTCAGGATCAACTGGCTCAAAATATCCTGATCCTGGCCGAGAACCTGAACCTGGGGGAACAGGATTCCGAAGCTTTACTGAAGCTAACAGAAGCCGGCAAAAATATCTTTTTGATTTCCGGTTCTTTTTACGGCCCTTTTAGTGATCATTTAAATATAAAAACCGGCTATTACCTGGAAGAACAGCTGGGGGTATCTCAATCCGATTCTGGCAGTGTTAGGTTTACTAACCCTCAATTCGATCCAAACCTGTTCCGGTTTTCCGATACACATTTATCCGTCTATTTTTCCTCATACGACACTGCTAAAACCAGGATCTTGGCGGTTAATCAGGAGAACCAACCGGTATTTATCCAGGTAATGCAGGAAAATGGTTCTGTTTTCCTAAGTACTCTTCCCCTGCTTTTTACCAATTATAATATGCTGGCCGGACAAAATCACCGGTTTATTAGTCACAGCTTATCTTATCTGCCGGCTAAGGACCTGGTATGGACCAACTATTATCAGGTGGGAAGGTTAGAATCCTCTTCACCGATCCGGTTTATATTAAGTAACCCTTCCCTGAAATGGGCTTACTTTATAACTCTATTTTCTCTGATCCTTTTCCTGCTGTTTGAATCCAGGCGAAAACAAAGAGCCATTCCGGTAATTCAACCCCCGGTAAATGCTACCCTTGATTTCATTCATACCATGGGAAACCTATACATGAAAAAAGCCAGTCATAAAAATATTGCGGAAAAGAAGATCACTTATTTCCTGGACTATATCAGAAATACTTATTTTGTCAGGACCGATACCATCGATCAGGATTTTTATCATCGTTTATCCCAAAAAACCAGCAAAACGGAAGAAGAATTAAAAAAATTTTTTGATTATATTCATGATTTACAACAGCAAAAAAGGGTGTCAGCCCGGGAGCTGACCCAGTTAAATCAGAAGATCCAAAATTTTAAAAAACAGCCAGATGGAAGCAGAGAATACATTTGAAAACAGAATTGACCTTAACCCACTTAAAGAAAGTGTTCATAGGATCAGGCAGGAACTGGGCAAGGTCATTGTAGGGCAGTCTGATATGATAGACCTGCTGCTTACCGCTCTTTTAGCTGATGGTCATGTACTGCTGGAAGGTGTCCCGGGAGTAGCTAAAACGATGACGGCCAAGCTGATGGCAAAGGCCATTGACATCAACTTTTCCCGAATCCAATTTACACCTGACCTTATGCCCTCTGATGTACTGGGCACGTCTGTTTTTAACCGTAAAACTTCGGAGTTTGAATTCAAACCAGGTCCGGTATTTTCTCATATCATCCTGATTGATGAGGTGAACCGGGCCCCGGCCAAGACTCAGGCGGCTTTGTTTGAAGTAATGGAAGAGAGACAGGTTACCATAGATGGAAAAACTTATCCCATGCAGGAACCGTATCTGGTACTGGCCACCCAAAATCCAATTGAGCAGGAAGGGACTTATCGGTTGCCAGAAGCACAATTGGACCGATTCCTGTTTAAAATCCAAGTGGATTATCCTAACCTGGAGCAGGAGATTGAAATTTTAAATGGTATTCATCAAAGAAAATCCAGAAATGAACTGGAAATGGTACAACCTGTACTCAGTAGCCAGGAAATTAAAAAATACCGTGAGCTGATCAGGCAAATTTATATGGAGGATCACCTGATTAAATATATCGCCCGGATCGTGCATAAAACAAGGAATCATCCTGACCTGTTCCTGGGAGGCTCTCCCCGGGCCAGCATTGCTATTTTTACCAGCGCCAAAGCCTATGCGGCTTTATATGGGCGCGATTTTGTTACCCCGGATGATATTAAAAAGGTGACCAATCCGGTACTGCGGCATCGTATCATTCTCACTCCGGAAAAGGAAATGGAAGGCATCGGACCAGCCAGTCTGATCAGTCAAATTGTGGATTCAGTAGAAGTTCCCCGCTAATATGATTGGTTTGTATCAATCTCTTTACCTGAATCACCGGCTTTTCCAGATTATTGCCGGAATTGTTATACTTTTTGTGCTAAGTTTTTTCTTCCCTTTCTTGTTAAGTTTTTCCATCATGGGGTTTTTCATCTTGCTTGGATTATTGATCGTGGACTTACTTTTATTGTATCTTACCCGGCAGGGTATCCTGGCTAACCGGATCGTTGCGGCTAAGTTATCCAATGGGGATGAAAATCCAGTGCAGATATACCTGGAAAATCATTATGCCTTCAAAGTACATCTGAAAGTAATTGATGAAATTCCTTTTCAATTCCAGAAAAGGGATATCCTGTTTGACCTTTTAGTAGGCTCAGGAAAAACGCATGTGATTCATTACAATTTAAAACCAAAAAAAAGAGGCATTTATAATTTCGGGGCTGTGAATGTTTATGTAAAACATAAGTTGGGACTGGTATCTCGCAGGTATAAATTTCAGCAGGATTTGGAGCTTCCCGTATATCCGGCCTTCCTGCAAATGAAAAAATACGAGATTTATGCCATTTCCAATCAGCTGGCTGAGCATGGTCTGAAAAAGATCAGGCGAATCGGACATCAGATGGAATTTGACCAGATCAAGGAATATGTGGCAGGAGATGATTACCGAACCATCAACTGGAAAGCAACAGCCCGAAAATCAGAGCTGATGGTTAATGTGTACCAGGATGAAAAGTCACAGCAGGTTTTTTCCCTGATTGATAAGGGCAGGGTAATGAAAATGCCATTTGAGGGTATGACCTTGCTGGACTACGCCATCAATGCCAGCCTGGTAATTTCCAATATAGCTGTCCTGAAGGATGATAAAGCCGGATTGATTACCTTTCAGGATCAGGTGGAAACCATATTGCCTGCCTCCCGCCGCAAATATCAAATGCAACTGATCATGGACAACCTGTATCATCAGACTACCGGATTTAAGGAATCGGATCTTTCGCTGCTTTATAGCCAGATCAACCGAAAGATCAGGCAAAGAAGTCTGTTACTGCTGTTCACAAATTTTGAATCTCTGTCAGCTTTGGAACGTCAATTGCCTTTTTTAAAAAATATGGCCCGTTTACATTTGCTGGTGTGCATTTTCTTTAAAAATACTGAACTGAATCAGCTTCTGGATCATCCTGCTGATTCAGTGGAGGAGATCTACCATCAAACCCTGGCTGAAAAATTTGCTTATGAAAAGAAACTAATCGTCAAGGAGTTGGGTCGCCAGGGTATTCAGGCCATTCTTACCGAGCCACAACAGTTGACAGTGAATACCATCAATAAATACCTGGAATTAAAAGCGAGGGGATTAATTTAATGAAAACAACTCCAGCTGAATCCTTTTAATCAGAAAACTGGAGCTTGGTTTTATCAAGCCTGGTATTGAAGGTGGGGCTGAGGGTGAATATATCATTACTATTGACACTTTCAAAGCCTAATTTTTGAAAATAGGCGGCCAATTTGTAAAATGCCTGCTCCTCATCATTTTCCAGCTTTCCATAGCTCATCATCTGGTCCCACCTGACATCTTCCTCTGAATACTTTTCCTGGGGCACATGTTGCCTGGGTTTAATTCTCAGGGCTAATAAACCACACCCAACAGTAAATCGGTTCTTGATATCCTTTAATACCATAGCTCCTATATTACGCCCACGGTAAGTAGATATAATTTCCATGTAATTCAGGACCAATAAGTTCTGGTAAGGCAAATAACCATAGAAATTCAGGATATCCTGATGATACCGGCTGTTTTCAGCATCAAATATACATTTTCCGATTTCAAGCATATCCTCCTCAAAATCAAATAGTTCCTGCATATTAAATCCGTCTTTCCGGGCTCTTTCAATATTAAAGTAATTCAGCTTGAATTTTCCGACAATTTGTTTGAATTTATCATTCTCATCATAAGATATAATCCTTCCATTGACATCATTGATATAAGTGGTATTTTCAAAATCCACCAAAGGTGAAAAACAGGAGTAGTCCACTCCGAAATATTCATCATCCATAACTTTCCCGATAAGTGGTAAGTAAATTTAGGGAGAATTTGAATAATGTTTTATTATTTTTTGTAATTTTATATGGCACTGATTCATATTTCCAATATGAAAATATTAAACCTGATACAAGCTTTTGTTTTTTTAATTTTGATTACCTGGGGCTGTGGAGATTATCAAAAACAAAATAGGTGGTATGAAAATGCCATTAAATATTATTTCCAGCAAAACCATTCAGAAGACGATTATTATCCAGTGAAAACCACCCTGATCGATCAGGATTACCTGGAAAATCAAACAGTAGTCGCTAACTTACTGGATCACTTGCAAGCACTTTTTACCTTGAAGATGGATCAGGTCCGTACTTTTCACAAGCAGTACCCATCAGCCGCTCCGGAACTGAAAAATATACTCAGGTCCTACTCAGGCTTAGGTAAATTAGATACTACTTCTTTCCATCATTATCTACAGTTTTCAGCTCAGACCGATCTGATCATATCTCAAGTGGGCCAGTCTATACCTGCTGCCCAATCGGGATTGGACAGTTTGGATCAGGTAAACCAGGAAATAGCTGATTCCATTGATCAGTTTAATCAACTTCTGGCCTGGTATAATCTAAGCGTTTATCATTTAGATCTAAGTCAAAGGGACAGCCTGCTGGTGTACCAAAAATACAGAATCGCAGAAACTGGCCGGGAAGAAAAAGTAGAAGAGGCCATTTTTGAGCTGGATAAAGAAACACAACTTGTTATCGTACATAAAATCATTTGAATTCAATAACTAATTGCTATGGAAAACCAACACAAGTATAACAGAAGAGAATTTTTAGGTACTTTAATGGCCGGAGTTTCAATGGGCTCCCTGATGTTTAGCTGTCAGCAGGATAGTACTAACGGGATTCCTACCCGACCTTTGGGAAAAACCGGGGAACGGGTATCGATCATCGGACTGGGAGGCTGGGACTCTGCTGCTCAATTGGAAGACAAAGAAGTAGTGGCTATGATGCAGGAAGCAGTGGATGAAGGTATCACTTTCTTTGATAATAGCTGGGATTACCATGATGGTCACAGTGAAGAACTAATGGGACAGGCCTTGTCTCAGGGAAACCGCAGAGATAAGGTGTTTCTTATGACAAAAGTATGTGGCCGCGATTATGCCACAGCCAAACAACACCTGGAAGACAGCTTGCGCAGGATGAAAACAGACCATCTGGATCTCTGGCAATTTCACGGCATCAAATATGAAGATGATCCTGATCTGATTATGGGCGAAAATGGAGGACTAAAAGCAGCCCTGGAAGCCCAAAAAGAGGGAAAAGTAAGATTCATTGGCTTTACCGGACATCAGCATCCCAAATATCACCTGGCCATGCTGGACCAGGACTATGAATGGGCCTCAGTACAAATGCCAACAAACATCATGGATCCACATTATACCAGTTTTCAGAAGGAAGTGTTGCCGGTGGTAAATAAAAGAGATATTGCAGCTATTGGGATGAAAGCTTTGGGCGCTCAGGATGCCCGGATCTCACGTGAATCCAATATACCGGTGGCTACCTGTCGCAGATATGCCTTGAGCTTACCTATATCCACCCTGGTATGCGGGTTTCAAAACCCTGAGGAAATGCGGGGAGATATTGAAATGGCCCGCAATTTCAATCCGTTGACTGAAGCAGAAATCGGAGAGATCCTGAATCAGACCGAACCATTGGCCCTTGATGGCCAGATCGAAGCCTATAAAGTTGGTAACTATGGCTGTGACTGGTATCATAACAAGGCCTGATCTATTGAGCTATTAGTACTAAATTTTATTTATTGATGATCAAAAGCAAATGGATTTCTGTTTTTGTATTTCTTTTTTTATTGGCTTGTCAAAGTCCCGAACCTGCCCCACCCCCTAATATTGTTTATATCAATATAGATGACCTGGGCTATAAAGACCTGGGATTCATGGGTAGTAAGTACTATGAAACACCTAACCTGGATCAACTGGCAAGCCAGGGCATGATTTTTACCCAGGCTTATGCTGCAGCATCCAATTGCGCACCCAGCCGGGCCGGATTGATGTCGGGTTTCTATTCACCCCGTCACCGGATTTATACAGTAGGAAATTCTGATCGTGGAGACAACCGCACCAGAAAGATCATTCCAGTGCCTAATCAGGAAACTTTGGCAGATTCCATCCGCACTCTGGCAGAAATGCTTCAGGATCAGGGCTATATTACGGCCAGCCTGGGTAAGTGGCACCTGGGTCAGACACCGGTTAATCAGGGGTTTGACCTCAATGTGGCAGGTTCACACCGGGGAAACCCGGGAAAGGATGGATATTTTAGTCCCTACAATGTTGATCATTTAAATGACGGGCCGGAGGGAGAATACCTTACCGACCGGCTAACGGATGAAGCCATTGATTTTTTGCATACTTATCAGGATTCCAGTTTTTTCCTCTATCTGCCTTACTATACCGTGCATACCCCTTTGATGGGCAAGCCGGAACTGGTGAATAAGTATCGGCAAAAACCGGATGAACCAGGGCAATCCAATCCAGTGTACGGAGCCATGGTAACAGCTATGGATCAAAATATCGGCCGGTTATTAAACACCCTGGATCAACTGGATCTAACAGAAAAAACGCTGTTAATCTTTACTTCAGATAATGGTGGAATCCGGGCGGTATCCTCTCAGGCTCCGCTACGGGCAGGCAAGGGTTCTTACTATGAAGGAGGCATAAGGGTTCCACTGGTTATTCGCTGGCCTGATCAGGTGGAGGCTGGTAGTATTTGTGAAGTCCCGGTAATCAATCTGGATTTTTATCCCACCATTGCCCGTATTTTACAAGTAGAAAGTCTGCCCCATCTGGATGGCCTGGATATTTCTCCCATTTGGCAGGGCGGCACTATCCCTGATCGGGAGCTTTACTGGCATTTCCCCATTTACCTGCAAGCCTACAGTACTCAAATGGATGATGGCCGTGATCCACTTTTTCGTACAAGGCCGGGAACTGTGATCCGAAAAGGTGACTGGAAACTTCATTTATACTATGAGGACCAGGGAATTGAACTTTACAATCTTGCCATGGATCCGGGAGAAAGAAATAACCTGGTTTTTCAGCATCCGGATAAAGTTCAGGAATTAAACCAGTCCCTGGTAAAATGGATGCAGGAAATGGATGCCCCCATCCCATTACAACCTAATCCGGAATATGACAGCATGTATGAATCATCTATTATAGATTAACAGGTTTCCCCTTGAGGTAGAGGGCTGGCTTTATAAATGACCCCATATTTCCGGAATAAGCACTTCCTTTGTCATTTGATCGATGGCCTTCAAAAAATTAGCCGATTGGCAAAACATTTGATTTATACAAAAAGTAGATTGCCCTGGTAAATATCCTTATTTCCAGAACATGAAATTAAAACCCAGTAAAGAACTGATAGAATTAAATGAAAAAATGAAAGTACTCAGGGAAAAGATGAAAAACATGATCAGCCATATCAAAAAGGAAAAACCACATCAGGAGGATAATCAGACTGACCTTCATGAACATAGATTTTCCTGACCAAAGTCCGTTAACCAAAACCTGTTTTATTTCAAAATATCCTCTTTGGGAAGCGTTTTCCATTGTGGTTTTTCTGCCACCAGATAGAGCTCATTATAAGGATCATATTTGATCATCCTGAACATCAATGGTATTACACTTACGCCATCATTGGTCACCAAGCCATACCTCTCCCCCCGTCTGATGATGACATAACCGTTCTTCAGGTCGGTTACCTGATCGTATTTGGGGAATACCATTTCCTGTCCATCCTGTCCTATAATACCGTATTCATCATGTTTGAAGCTGATGAACCTGTTGTTAGGGGTGCGGTATAAACTGTCAAAACCAATATTAAGAACCTCCACACCTTGCTGATTGATCAAGCCATATTTATCATTCTTTTGAACAATGGCCAATCCATTTTCAAATGGCCAGACCTGATCATAAAGGGGCTGTACCTTCAGTCTTTCAATCTTATCCACAAAACCCCACCTACCCAGCAACTGCACAGCGGCAAATCCTTCACTGTAGGGGCGGATGGAGTCATACCGGTTGGCTATACGCAGATCACCATTTGGGTCTACAAAACCATACTTATCATTCATCTTCACCCCAATAAAATTTTCACTAATGGTATACAGATCCTGAAATTCCCGGTCTTCAGTCAGGATATTTCCGCTTTTAGTCATGATGCCGAACAAGCCTTCCTTACTAAAAGTATAAATGGTATCATCCTGCAAAGTAGAAATGTGATCATATCTGGCATCCAGTAAAACATTTCCCCGAAAGTCAAGTAAACCTAACTTACCATCCTGGCGAATTTCCAGGATGTCATGCACTCTTTTTTTAAGCTGATTGGAAGTACAATAGATCTGCTTTCCTGCCTGATTGATCAGAGAATTACAAAACCTGGAACTCGAAATATAGGTATCGTGGCCCAGGTAACTAATTTCCCCGGGTTGGGGCATTACCAGCCACTCACCTTGCGAGCCAATTATTCCCTGTTGATCCAAAAAAGACACCTTAATATTTCCATCCGATAATAGTTGCAGGCTATCGAATTTACAGGATGTCACCTTTTGACCATATTTGTCAATCAGACCCCAGTAGTTGTTATTTTTAACCCCAAAGAAATAGGGATCCAACGATACTACATCATGATATTCTGGTGCATTAATGGTATCTTTGTCATGGTTCAGGATCGACCAGAATATTTTTTTTCCCCGCACCCTGCCGATATAAAAAAAATTATCTTCAATTTTGACAGTATCGTATACAGGATCTAAAATGACCTCTCCATTTTTATCAATAAGACCTATTTTTCGATCTTTATACAACAAAGCATACTGATCCTGAAATGTACCGATCTGCAGACCGGATAAGTCTGTGATCTGGTTTCCCTTCAGGTCAATCAGCACCTCATTATCCTTGACCATGGCTTTCAGCACATCTTTACCAATTGGAGATACATTGTCATAAGATAAGCTGTTTAATCGTTGATTTTTATGGTTGTATAAAGACCAGGTAGGATAAGAGAGGGTATTTAGAGACTGGTCCTGATTGATTGTGATTTTTTTATATTGGGTCGGTAGTAACACCTTGCCTTCCTGATTTATCAGCCCCACTTTTCCACCTTTTTCAATAACCTGGTAGTCCTGGTTCAGGGCATAAATACTATCATACAGAAAACCGGAAAGCTCCTCTAGCTTCCCATTGTAAAATGCTGCATGCGCTTTAAAATCAATTACAGAAAACTTATCCAAGCCAATGGGATATATGATTTGATATTGAAAAGGGAGGACAATTTTATCTTTCCAGGTAATCAATCCGTAAGAGATCTTATCCTTTTTAACCGAGGCAATCAGGTAATCTGAATTGATTTCAAGGTTATTATACTTAAAAGATACCTGTGTATTTCCATTCGTGTCAATGATGCCAAAAAACAGGTCATTTGAATACCTGCCAAGTTTGGATGCAATGATATACTTCTGGTTGAAAGGCGTAATGGTGGCAAAAATAGGATCAACGATCTTTTCATTTTTAATATTGATCAATCCCCATAAATTGTCTTTTTTATAACCTACTACATTATTGATCACCATAGGCAATCCTTTAGACCAACCCAGGTCATCATATTGCACCGGGATCACAAGTTCTCCCTTCTGGTTAGCCAATCCTTTTTTATTATCTTTTTCCACAACTGAAAATTCCCGGTCAGACAATTTCATATCTTCAGCCTTTGACTGACCGGAAAATATCAAGACCAGAATGATAGTAGCCAGAAATCGCTTTTTCAGAAGTAAAGAAAAATATATTAATACATGATCTAAAAGATGAATTTTTTTAATTAAAGAAATGAATTTCATTCAACTGCTCCCTTGTCTTATGTTAATTGTATGATAAACAATAATACAGTACAAATAGGAAAATTTAAACTATTTTTCCAAGAAAATATCTGATAAACATACAGTTAACGTAAGGATTATATGAATCTTGCTGTAAACCAGGGCAAATTCAGCTGAATTACCGGATCACATGAAGGTATCCATTGCAGTGATGCTGATCAGCAAATGTGACTACATAATAATAGACACCATTGGAAAGATCCGTGGCAGACCAATTATTCTGATAATTTTCATTTTGATAGACCAGGTTACCCCACCGGTTAAAAACCTCCAGTCCTACCAGATCATGGGTATTCACGATTAAGAATTGATTGGCCTCATCTCCATTAGGCGTAATTACATTGGGAATTTCCTGGTTATTCACAGTTACTTCCCTGATTTTCTGATTAGAACACTGCTGCTGAAATGCTGTCAATGATATGCTATATTCCCCTTCCTTTTCATATTTGTAAACCGGGTTCTCTTCTACGGAGGTAAGCCCATTACCGAAATCCCAAAAATAACGTTCTGCCCTCTGGCTTAAATTGACCAGTGAAATATCCGGCAGATCGATACAATCAAAAGATTTGTTGACTTCAAAATCAACCAGAATTTCCGGTATTACTGCAATGGTAACTGAGTCTGTATACCGGCAACCATTTTGGTCCAGGGCTTCCAGGTAAAAAGTGGTGGTACTGTCGGGCCGGGCCAGAGGATTGGCAGATTGTTCATTGCTCAGGAATTCTGCCGGACCCCATTGATAGCTGATCCCACCGGTAGCAGTAAGCAACTTATCCTGACCAAAACAGATGGTATCTGAAGGACTTATAGAAAAATCCTGATCAAACACGCTGATAAACCCGGTGGCAATATCCAGCCGCTGGCAGGTATTGTTATCATAGGCTATCAGTGTGACCTGGTAAATGCCCGGTTCTTCATAAGTTGTCACTACGCTATCAGGCTGATTGGAGGTCAGTCCATTACCAAATTCCCAGAAAAAAGACCTGCCGCCCAAACTTTGATTAATGAACATGACTTCCAGGGGAAAACATCCTTCCCTTAAACCGGGCTGATCACCCACCGGGGAATTGGTAGTAAAAGCCGCTCCTAAAGAAGCTAAATCAAACTTAAAGGCAGCATTATTACAATTTTCACTGTTATTGACTCTGGACCAGGCTCCTTCGGTAGTAGGGAAGTCCGAATTGCCCCCGCTGAAGCATCCGGCACATACGGCCTGGTATACAATACCCCGTTTATCAAATCGGCTGGTACCACCGTCCACATGTTCCCCTGGAAAGGCATTCCCACCAAAAAAAGTAGCATACATCAGTGCCTGAGCATTCTGATGCAGTACCATCAGATAAAAATCGGATCCATCAGTTTCTGATTGAAAGGCATTTCGGGTAACCGGCAGGTTTTCAGTGCTTCCGCCTATATAGTTGGTCACCAAACCCTGAAAAATGGGGCTGTTAATATTGCCACCCCAACCGCTGACAAACAGGTTTCCACATTCATTGACCAGGAAAGCAGTGAGTGAGATATCAGGACTGCCTGATCCTGAGCCAAATACAGTAGAAAAGCAGTTATCATCAAGTGTTAGGGTGGGGGTCAGTTTTTGAATGAACTGGCCACTATTGGCCACCGAATATAAGGTTCTGTTTGGTATTGATTTAACCGGATATGCTCCCTGGGTCTGACCCAGCAGGTAAATGTATCCCTGATGATCCAGATCTATAAAATAAACCTGGTCATAAGCCTGTGTACCAATATAGCTGCTGTATTTTATGGCAGGGATGTTTTGATCAATAGCCACTACAAATCCATCAATATCCCCCGGTTTATCTGCTTGCAAGACCGAACTGGTGGTAAAAAAATCAGTGCTCCTGGTTCCCCCTGCCACATAAACAGTACCGGAATCATTGATTTTAACAGAATAGGCAGCATCCGTATTGTCACCGCCAAGATAACTGCTCCAGATCAATTGTGACAGATCCGGGCTCATTTTAAAAACCACCCCATCGTGAGTGCCTCCACCGAAACTATCTTGAAAAGGATTTTGCAGAGGAAAGTCTTCTGAGTTGGTATTGGAAGCCACATAAACATAATCGTTCTGATCCACCAGCACATCGCCCCGAAACTGATCACCGTAGTTTTTCACCAGGGGATTCAGGGTATAGTTGATACCATCATTGGCGGTTCCCCCCAGATAAGTAGCAGATATCAACTGGTTTCCCTCAGCACTCAATTTGGCCAGGTAGATATCCGATCCGTTGCTGTATTGCACCCCATTCAGTGCCTGGCTGGGACTACCTCCTTTGAAAATGGTGTCATAGGCATTTTTGATGGGAAAATCCGGCGAGCTGGTGGTTCCAAAGATCAGTAATTCACCCTGATTATTAACAATAAGGCTTTGGGGAGTTTCAGCAAAACTTCCTCCCAGGTAGGTGGCGTATTCCAGTTGGGTCCCGGTGGAATCATACTTCAGGATAGCCACATCCCAGATGCCATCAAATTGCTGCTGATAGGCCCCCAGGGTAACAGGAAAACCAAAATCATTAACAATTCCTCCGGAATACAGATTTCCTGCTTCATCAAAAGTAGCTGTATTGCCCCAGTTGTCAGCTACAGATCCGGAAAAAGTAGAAAAGATCAGGATTGGATCAATCACCAGGGTTTTATCGGGGTCGTATCCCTGATTGAATTTAAACGAAACCTCATCCTGATCCAGTTGATATGAGCATTGAAGGGCCATGGTATCCTGTTGATCCAGCTGATAAGCCAATGGGATTTGCTCCTTCAGAGTACTAAAAATGGTGCCGATCTGTAACTGGTGATCTTGCAGGTGAACCTGATCCACACCTTTATACCTGAGCCTGATCTGGTTAGGGTCGGCTCCCTTTTTTATAATAAAATCATATTTCAAATGACCCCGGTCCTGGTAGAGCTTCAGGTCTATGCCGGAATAAATATTTTGCATGATCACTGCCTGGTAGGCTTTGACCCCGGAAGCCCAACCTGAAGGTTCACTCCCTTTAAAATAATTATAGGTTTCCGGATAGGCTGCTATTCCCAGAACTTTCACAGCGGAATTGGCCCGGGTAAACTCTACTTTAAAGGCATGCATATCTACCTGTTCAACTGCCTCAGAAAGATCTGGATTGGTTATGTTGGCCCTTCCCTGTGTATGATTTCTCTTTTGATCTTCACAGGTATGGCAGTCATGTTTATGACTGATTTTTTCCCGGTCATAAAAAGAATAGACCAGACCATCATCTATTATATATAATTTACCTCCCGGAATGTCGGCCCGGAAAAGGACCTCCGGATCCCATTGATTTTTATTTTCAATAAATTTCAAACCGGTTTCCATCCTGGCCGGTTTATAGTCTTTTGTTTTACCGGTATGACCCATCCAGCCTAATCCAAGTAAAATAACTAACAGGCCATTTTTAACAAGTTGATCCAATTTCTTCGCTTTTGCCAGTTTTTGATTAATCAAATTTAATAGTTAAAGAATCATTTTTTATGAACTTCTGGTAAAACTATACGTTATTTTTCAAAAAAAAATGATGAGGTTATTTATATGACACAACAAAGAATAAAATGGTTGAAGTCTGTAGTTATTGTTTGGCCCCTGATTTTGCTGATCCATTGCAGTAATCCAGAGGATGCTGAATCGATCATCAATAAAACCATTGAAAGACATGGTGGCAGCCTTTATCAGCAGTCTGAAATAGCATTTAATTTCAGGAATGCCCATTATATTATCAACCGTCAGGGTGGAAAATATAGCTACCAAAAGAAATTCCTGAAAGAACAGGATAGCGTTCATGATGTGCTGGATAATGAATCTTTTAGCCGGACCTTAAATGGACAACCACTTCCTTTATCCACTGAGGACATCACCCGTTATTCAAATTCCCTGAATGGGGTAGTATATTTTGCTTTATTACCATTTAAATTAAATGATGAGTCGGTGAATAAGCAACTCCTGGGAACCAATCAGATCAAAGGTGAGCCCTATTATAAAATTAAAGTGACCTTCGATCAGCAGGGAGGAGGTGAAGATCATCAGGATGAATTCATTTATTGGATACACCAGGACCATTACACCATGGATTACCTGGCATACAGCTTTAAGGAAGATCAACCAGGTATCAGGTTCAGAGAAGCGGTGAATCAAAGGGAAGTGAATGGCATATTGCTGGCCGATTTTATCAACTATAAAACGGATCCTGATCAACCATTAACGCACTTGGATAGCCTTTTTGAGTCAGAAAGACTGGAAAAGGTATCGGAGATCATATTAGAAGATATCCGCGTAGCTCCACTTTCACCATGATCCTTTTAACTATTATGGTCAGGATAAATACCGAACCATGAGTTTCTTTCGTTAAAAAATAAAATTTAATCGGTTAAATTTAAAACAGGTACATCTTTGAAGCCTCTCCTCATCATTAAAAGAATTTTCCTGATCCTGACAGCTGCTTTTTTACTGATGCTGGGGAGTCTGGCTTTCATTTCCTATTATTATCAGGATCAGTTGGTAAGCCTGTTTATCAAGGAAGCCAATAAAAAAATCAATACCCCTGTCCAGGTAGAGCATATTGAGATTTCCATTTTTAAAAAATTTCCCCAGGTGGCGGTTCATTTCAGGAATGTGACCGTTCAGGAAAGTATTGAGGGTAGCAGTCTGCCCTTATTAAAAGCAGAAAGTATTTTTTGCACCTTTAATCCCATCAATTTTTTCCGGAAAAATTTTGAGATCAACCAGATCCATCTGGAGGAAGCTCAGGCATTTGTACGTTTGACAGCTTCCGGGTTAAAAAATTATGACTTTCTGAAACCCGCCTCTGGATCTGGCCCGGGTGTTGGTGATGGGTCAGAAGTAAGGTTTGATCTGGAAAAGATACTTCTGAAAAATACCTTTGTAATCTATTTTGATGAAGCAGCCGGGCATCGCTACAGTTTCAACATAGATCAGGCTCAGGCTGGTTTATCTGTGGTAAATGATCTTTACCTGGTCGATCTCACCGGCGATCTGCTTACGGAAAAAATACAGGTACGTGAAGAAAGCTATTTTCGAAACAAGCAACTGAACCTGGAAACCCAGCTGGTATACGATGATCAGCAAAAGCTACTGAAGATCTCACCCTCATTGATAAGGATCAACCAGTCACTTTTCAGTATCGAAGGAGAAATGCTCAATCAGGGTCTCACCCAGGTAGACCTGAAAGTATCCGGCCAGGATACGGATATCCAGACCATCCTTTCCTTGTTGTCTGAAGATATCTACAACCAGCTGAAATCCTATCAGAGTAAAGGCCAGGTTTATTTCAATGGAACAGTAAAAGGAGCTATGAACCAGGACCATACTCCACGGGTGGATCTGAATTTTGGCTGCAACAATGCATCATTTTTCCATCCTAAATATAATCAGTCCATTCACCATGTAGATCTAAAGGGAAGTTTTACCAATGGCAGTAAGCAGAATTTACAAACCAGCCGCTTGTTATTGAAAAATGTGAAAGGAGAAATAGATCAAAAACCTTTTACTGGCAACCTGGAAATCAGGGATTTTGATAATTATTACCTGGATCTGAAATTAAAGGCCGATCTGAATATAAACTCAGTTCTTAAATTTTATCCCCTGGAAAAAGTGGCTTCAGCTGAAGGTCAGGTGGGCATGGATATCCATTTTAAAGGCCATGTGAAAGATGTGAAAAATACCAAGGTGAACAGAATCTCTTCAGAAGGAGAAATTAATCTGACAGGATTGAATTTCCGGCTAAAGGATATTCAGTTGCCCTTTAGAAAATTTAATGGGAACTTTATTTTCAATGACGATGCACTGGCTATCAGTAATTTTTCCGGCCAGATCGGTCACAGTGATTTCCTGATGAATGGCCTTTTTAAAAATGTACTGGCTTACCTGTTCCTGAAAGACCAACCCATCAAGGTAGAAGCAGATCTTTCTTCTGGCCAAATGGATGTAGATGAATTACTTTCAGGCAATTTGGCAGCAGGAGGAGGAAACGGCGAGTCTGAAATTGTAAAAAATACCTACTCCTTCAGGATTTCACCCAAACTGGATATTGATTTCAACTGCAGTATCAAAGATCTGACCTTTCGTCGTTTTACCGGTCAAAACATTAAAGGAGAACTGATCATTCGCAATCAAAAGGCTACTTCTCCCAGGCTAACATTTGAAGCTTTTAACGGCCGTATGGCTTTGCATGGCACGGTGGATGCCCGTCAGGAAAATCATATTGAGGTGTTTACCACCAGTCGATTTAATGGCATTGACATAGACCGGGTATTTTTTGTATTTGAAAATTTCGATCAGCATTTCCTGATGGACCATCATTTAAAAGGTCAGATTTATGCTGATGTGAATACCTTTATGGTTTTTGACAATCAATTGAAAATGAACACCGATGAACTGATTTCAGACATAGAATTGTCTATCCGTAATGGCGAACTAAATTATTTTGCTCCAATGCAAAATCTGAACAAGTATGTTTCCGAAAAGAGCCTGGAGCATTTAAAATTCAGTGAATTGAAAAATGAGATCCTGATTCAGAACCGTAAGATTCACCTGCCGGAAATGGAAGTGGGTTCCAATATTACCAAAATCAAGGTCAGTGGCACCCATACTTTTGATCAGGTAATCAATTACCGGCTGATGGTTCCCCTGGAAAGATTTAATGAAAAAGATAAAGATGAAAAATTTGGACCGATCGAAGATGATGGAAAAGGAAACCTGCATGTTTTCCTTAAAATTGAGGGCACCACAGATAACTACAGGATATCCTACGATTCCCAGGGATTAAAAGCCAATATTAAGGAAAATATCAAGAATGAAGGAAAGGAACTCAAGCAGATCTTCAAAAATAAAGGCCAGGAAGAGCAGGAGGCAGTAGAATTAGATGAAGAGGAATATTTTAAATTTTAACACAATTTCAGGGAAAACATGTTAAATTTAAACCTATTGGCTAATAGAAGGAGAAAGACTAAATGGGTAAAAAATCGAAGTTCATTTTTACAGTTGCAGGATTATTATTTATTCATTTTTTTATAAAAGGGCAGAATCATACCATTAATGGCTATGTAAAAGATGCTGATACCGGAGAAGCTTTAATCGGTGCTACTATTTATCTGACCGGCCAGAAAACAGGTACCACTACCAATACCTATGGCTATTACTCGCTGCGTTCAAACCAGGATTCGGTCCAGTTGATTTATTCTTTTATCGGCTACAGCACCAGGAAATTTACTTTTTACCTGGATCAGGATACCACATTGAATATTTTCCTGTCCCCTGATTCCCGGCAATTGAGCGAAATCGTTATAGAGCAATCAGCCTTAGAAAATCAGTTTCAACAGATACAAATGAGCCTGGAACAAATTGATGTAAAACAAGCCCGGACAATCCCGGTGATCTTTGGAGAAGCTGACCTGATCAAGGTGCTGCAATTAAAACCCGGGGTGCAATCGGGCAATGAAGGAAGCTCGGGCCTTTTTGTTCGTGGGGGTGATGCCGACCAAAACCTGTTTCTGTTGGATGAAGCCAAGGTGTATAACCCAGACCATTTGTTTGGCTATTTCAGCATTTTCAATCCTGATGTGGTCAACTCATTGGAAATGTATAAAGGTGGATTCCCGGCTAAATTCGGAGGTAAGCTTTCTTCGGTGGTAGATGTGAAGCTTAGGGAGGGAAACCAAAAAAAGCTGGCCGGACGAGGTGGGATAGGCCTTATTGCTTCCCGGCTGACCCTGGAAGGGCCCATTATAAAAGATAAAGCTTCCTACCTGGTCTCTGGCAGAAGAACCTATTTTGATCTGATCACCAGACAGATAAATAAATACTATGAAAGCGACCAGGATTTTAATAAGATCCCTGACTACTTTTTTTATGACCTGAATACCAAAATCAATTACAACCTGAACAAAAACAACCGAATCTTTCTGAGTGGATACTTTGGCCGTGATGTTTTTGGATTTGCCGAAGATTTTAATTTTGATTTCTTCTGGGGCAATACCTCCGGAACGGCCCGATGGAATCACATTTTCAACCCACGACTGTTTATGAATGCCAGCCTGATTTTTTCAGATTACCGGTATTCCATTCGCAATACTTTTGATGATTTCAGCCTCAATCTGAATTCATTCATCAGGGATTATAATGCCAAACTGGATTTTGATTACACGATATCCAATAAACACAGTCTGTTTTTTGGCATGGAGTATTTTCACCATAATTTTCTGATCGGACGCTTGCATGGGGGTTCGGATGACGGTGAGATCTCTTTCAAAGCTGGTGACAGGCTTACAGCCCAGGAAGTAGATGCTTATATCAGTGATAACATAAGCCTCAGCCCCCGGCTCAATCTGGAAAGTGGCCTGCGCTTTACCGGCTTTTTCCAGAATAAGTGGTATCTTAATGCCGAACCACGGCTGGCTGCACGCTATCAGCTTAATCCCACTACCAGTCTTAAAGGCAGCTACACTTCCGTTTACCAGTATATTCATCTCCTTTCTAATTCAGGTGCTTCACTTCCCACAGATTTCTGGTATCCTTCCACCGAAAATATTTTACCTCAAAATTCCCGGCAGGTAGCTACCGGAATCCATTTCCTGCTGGGAAAAAGCAGTTTATTGCTTAGCAATGAAGTTTATTACAAATGGATGGATAACATGATCGATTTTAAGGATGGAGCCCAAATATTTTTGAATCCGGATGTGGAGGAAGAACTGGTGTTTGGCCGGGGCTGGTCCTATGGCAATGAAATATACCTGGAAAAGAAGAAAGGGAAAACCACCGGATGGATAGGGTATACCTTATCCTGGACCTGGCGTCAGTTTGACCAGATCAACCGGGGCAACAGATTTCCCGGCCGTCAGGATCGCAGGCATGATCTGACCCTGGTATTACAACACCAGCTAAATGATCGATTTACCTTTTCCATGAATTGGATCTTTGGCTCCGGTAGTGTCACCACCTTACCGGTAGGCAGGTTCATGATCCAGGATATTCCCTCCACCGGCAGCTCAATGGTACCGGAGTTTATTGACAGAAATACTTTCAGAATGGCTAACTACCACCGGCTGGATCTGGGACTGGTAGTAAACCTAAATCCTAAATGGGGTACATCCAACCTTACAGTTGGCCTTTATAATGTCTACAGCCGCAGAAATCCCTATTTTATATATTTCAATGAGAATAAAGATGCCAATGACCAGACTGTAGGGTTTTCAGCCAAACAGGTTTCTTTATTTCCTATTATTCCATCTATAACCTATAACTTTGAATTTTAAGCTATGCCAAAAAACTATCAAATCCTGGGATTGGTCTTAACGCTACTGACTTCATGTCAGCTGGTCAAGGATATTGATGTGGAATTACCCTCTTATCAAAGTAAACTGGTTCTGGAATGCTACCTGGAACCAGGAAAACCTGTGCGGGCTTTTCTTAGCGAAAGTACAGGCTATTTTGACCATCCCCAGGTGAATGAGATCAAGGACGCTCAGGTATACATTGCCAATGATCAACTGGAGATACCGCTAAGTCAGAATTCCCTGCACGATCAGGATATGGATAAATATTACAATTATGTATCGGACTGGATTGTGCACCTGGATACGGAAACCAATTATCAGATCCGGGTGGAGGATAAAAATGGCCGGTCCCTCCATGGAACTACCGGCTTTATGCCGGTGGTTCCCATCGATACAATGGAATACCGATACAATGGTGATAGCCTGGCCTATGTGCTGGTAAGGTTTGAGGATGATCCCCTGAAAAAGAATTATTACCGTTTCACCTTGCATAAAGGTAATCTGGGCAGTGGCCCCAAACAGGATTTTGTGTTTGACGACCAGTTTTTTGATTCACCTCAGTCTGCCCTGGGAAGTGGGTTTGATTTTGCCCCTGGTGATACTGCCATTGCCACTTTATATCATTTGGAGGAAACCTATTATGATTTTTATCAAAGCATGGAAGCCTCTAAAAATGCCAATTACAACCCATTTGCCCAACCTACTGCCATTAAATCTACCATAGAAGGGGGAATTGGGGTTTTTACGGCCTTATCTTATGACCGGAAAATAGTGATCTTAAAATAATCAGTTATTCCCGATGGGGCCTGGTGAAGAATGGAAAGCATAGTATCCGTCTGCTCCCTGACTCATTATGCCATGGGCCCCAATCGTATTTTCACTTTAGCTGAAGTTTAATTTGCACTTGATCCTGATCAGCTAGTGTGTTATTATTAAATTGGTTTACTAAATTTTTGCTACTATTTTTTCTTTAGACAAGGCAAAATTTGAGAGCATAGCAACGTTACGGTTGAAAATTTTAACGCAGTATAAAGGAAAAAGAAGGGTGAAAATAGTGAATTAGTTTAGTAATTAACACACTAGTTCTGCCAAATTATTCAGGGTTTTAATTTCTGAAGCCACTTCCTGAATAAATTTCTTTTATGTTCCTGGTGCGGACTACTAAGAAGAAAACCATAAGGCTTTAAGCTGTCAAACTGATCAAAAACCACTTTAACAATGGCCAGAAAGGGAATAAAAAGGACCATTCCGGCCGGACCCCAAAGTACACCGCCTACATAAATAGCCAATATAATGGCAAAAGGATTTAAACTGACCTTATCTCCCACAATATTTGGTGTAATAAAGTTTCCTTCAATAATCTGTATGATCCAGAAGGACAGCAATACAGCGATCGGATACCATAAAGAGCTTTTAGTAACCAAAGCAAACATGATGGGCAGGGAAGAACCAATAAACACGCCTATATATGGCACTATGGTAAGTAATGCAGCCAGAACACCCCAAAATAATGCAAATTCCAGACCTATCAAAAGCAGGGCCAGGGTATCCAGCCCGGCAATGATCAACATCACCGTAAATATCCCCACCAGATAATCCTGAACCACAGTTTTTATATTTTTGATGATTAATTGTGCCTTGGAGTGCCGGCGCTGAGGAAGGGCTTTCAGCAAAAACTGTCTAAAAAAATGACGATAGTAGAGCATAAAAAACAGGGCTAGTGGTATCAGGACCAGGTTGGCGATAGCGCTGGTAGTGACAGATAAGGTGCGGGAAAAGAAAGCCGAACTATTATTTACCAGCTGATCTATTGATTCATTCACGTAAGCGGTCTGTGTTTTAGGGTCCATACCAAAATTCTCCGCAATAAATGTTTGCATTCTGTTTAACAGTTGGCTGATTCTTTGTCCGATTAATTCCAGGTTGCTGGAAATGTTTTTGATTTCCAGAGAAAGTAAAAATACCAGCAGGGACAAACCTGCTATTAATGCCAGTATGGCTATTACAGCGGCAATGGATCGGGGTAATCCGGTTTTTTCCAGTCTGTGTGTAAAAGGAAGTAATATGATAGAAAGTACAAAAGCAATGGATAAGGGAATGAGTAGTGGCTGGGCCACTTCTATCACATAAAAAGTGACTATGATAGCCAACAGGATCAAAAGGTACTTTACATAGACCGGAAATTCCATTTCCTGCAGGTCAATAACCTGAGTTTTGTTTATAATTTATTTTTGCTCGCCGGGATTTTTTTTCAGCTTGTTTTTTCTTAGCTTGAATCCTTTTTTCAATGGTTTGCCTGGAAGGTTTGGTAGGTATCCTTTTTTTACGATTCTTTAGCGCTTCATTCAAATACTGATAAAATCTTTTTTCTGCCAATTGTTTATTTTTGATCTGGCTGCGATATTCCTGGGCAAATACCTGAAGATATCCCTCCGAATTAATTCTTCGTTTCAATTTTTGATGGATCCGCTCTTTTTCTTCCTGGGAAAGCAATTGGGAATTGTCGATATGAAAACGCAATGCTACCTTTGTTTCTACCTTATTCACATGCTGACCGCCCGGACCGCCACTTCGGGAAGTGTTCATAGTATATTCTGTTTCAAAAGGCCGGTTGTGAAGAGATTTGTTCAAATTATTGGCTCCCATATAATGATAAATATTAACCCATCCAAATGTTTACTTGCAGCCGGAACTTAAACAAAGTTAATAGAATTTACTTCCTGAACCTATCCTCAGATCATTAACTGAAACAGTTAAAATGTCTTAAAACTGACAATTAGGCCATATCATCCCAATTACAGATTGTAATTCACCGTTTAAACCATTATTTTTGATTCCTTTATAACTATTTCCAATGAGCGTTGAAGTAATGGCCATCCAGGTGCTTAATCAGATGTCTTCTGCACTTGAGCAGGTAAAACCTGAAGATTTTACCAAACCGATTGATTTATTGCATCAGGCTACCATAGGTCAGCACAGCCGGCACATATTGGAGTTTTTCAGCTGCCTGATAGATGGCTCCAGGCAGAGTCACCTGAATTATGACCTGCGACAAAGAGATCAGCATATGCAAAATGATAAAGCAGCCACTCTGGCTAAAATTGATCATATTAAACAACAGATTAATGCAGCTAACCTGTCAGAAAAACTTCTGCTGGAAGTTAACTATAGCCCTAACCGGGATGAGATGCAAAATATAGAAACAAATTTTCTGCGAGAACTGGTGTACAACATAGAACATGCTATTCACCATATGGCCCTTTTACGCATTGGCTTGAACAGGATTGCTCCTTATGTAAAACTACCAGAAGAATTCGGACTGGCCCGCTCCACCCTTTATTATCGGAAAAATATCGCCAATGCATGAGCCTGAATAAGCGGGAAAAACTGCAGCTTGAAGCGGCTAATTTTTGGTATAAATTAAAAAATTGGGAATTCTGGCCCTGGCCGCTAATTTATCTTCCTGTTTTTATTTACGGCATTTACTTAGCCCTGAAATCCCGTTCAGCCTTCTTTTTCAGTGCTGCCAATCCAGGCATTGAAACAGGGGGGATGATCATTGAATCAAAATATGACATCCTGCAAAAAATTAATCAGGCATATGTTCCCAAAACGCTTTTTATAAAAAAAAATGCCACAAA
This sequence comes from Candidatus Cyclobacteriaceae bacterium M3_2C_046, assembly GCA_051418075.1. GTDB lineage: Bacteria > Bacteroidota > Bacteroidia > Cytophagales > Cyclobacteriaceae > JBPRGG01. Next base: position 41,234 of record JBPRGG010000093.1, read on the forward strand.
TCATCAGGTATTGGCTAATCTGAATGCCAAGCAGCTAGATTTCCCGGTAATGGCTAAACCAAACCATGGAGAAAGGGGGCGTCAGGTTCAAAAAATAAGGCATAGTGCAGACCTGCTCAACTATAATGCAGCTGCAATGACGGATTTTTTGATCCAGGAGTATATACCAGGTCCGGTGGAACTGGGAATCTTTTATGTCCGCCTTCCCAGCTGGTCTAATGGAAAGATCACTTCTGTAGTAATCAAAGAAATGCTCAAGGTGAAGGGCGATGGGCAATCTGATATATTGCAACTGATCCTGCAACAGCCACGGAGCCGATTATACCTGAAACAGTTCCTGGATAATACAGCACTTTTGGGCAAGATACCCACCTCAGGGGAAGAGATAGAATTGGTTCCCATCGGTAATCATTGCAAAGGGGCCACCTTTTTAGATGGGAATCACCTGATCACTGATGAATTACAGCAATTATTCAACCAGGTTAGCCTGAATATTCCCGGATTTTTTTATGGTCGGTTTGATATCCGGTGTGCTTCTTTGGAGCAACTCTACCAGGGGAAATTTCAGATCATGGAATTGAACGGAGCCAAATCTGAGCCGGCTCATATATATCACCCCGGAAATTCTCTGTTCAGGGCCTACCAGTCTTTATTTTACCATTGGCGTTTAATGTACAAAATAAGCCGAGAAAATCGAAGCAGGGGATGCAACTACATGTCATTGAGCCAGGGCTGGAAAAGCTGCCTGAAATTTCACCATTTGAACCGAAAAACCCAATGTAAAAGATAAAATGTTTGGTAAAATTGACATAAATAATTAAATTTTAAAAAATTAATATGTTAAACCAAAGATCATTATGGCTCATACAACGTGTCCGGAATGCAATGGTGCAGGCAACCCAATTGGTGCAACATCGGGAGGAGGTTTAAAATATGAAAACTATCCCTGTGGAAGATGTCATGGTACAGGTGTAATTGAAATTGAGGATAAAAAAGACGCTATCAGAGAACCTAAGCGTCTTAAAAAATCATCAAACAAAAAAAGAAAAAAATCAAATGGCTCTGTAATATTCTTCCTGCTAGTGTTTTTGGTCATTGTATATTTTGCTGCTGAAAATAACAATAACCATCAAGCTGCTGACCATGAAAATGAAACAAAATCTGGTGAAGCATTACAAAATTCAGATAAAACAGCCAATCAGCCGGAAGAAACGCCGTATCAGCTAAATGAGCCTTCCATCACTAATTTTTCCCAAAAATCCGTTTTTTTTAGTTCAAACTTTGAAGGATGCAATATTTCCACCAATTGTGATATGTGTGCCTTTTTGGTGATTTTTATGGATGAACGCAGGTATCTTACCTATGCAGCCTGGCCGGACGGAATGAGTTTTACCAGGGGAAAATATGTTGTAGAAGATTATCAAATTAAGCTTTACAGTGAGAAAAGTTATCTGAAAACTTGTTTCGATCTGGATTGGAATGATTGTGAAATAGAAGAAAACAATTCTATCGATCATTGGGTAGTAGATATCGATCATTGTAATGGCGAAATATTGCTGATAGACCATAATTCAAGTACCCCGCATCATGGTAAAATTACAAATGAGTGGAACTACGTCAATTCAGCCATAAAACGAATGCAAATTGAGGGTTTTATTACTTCTTCATAGTAGATCAACCTTTTTATTAGAAAATACTGCCTGATCCTCATTTCACTTTCCTGCCTGCCAATCCTATTCGTCATATTTTAATATTTAGCTTGTATATAAAAGGCTCTGCAGTTAATTTTGATTTTGGAGATTTAAAAATGTAAATAAAAAGATGTATAAAAGGATTACTTATTTAGTTATTGTCAGTCTATTGCTTTTTTACCCTGCCTTAAGTCAGCCCAAAAAAGCTGATAACAGCCAGGAAGTCCAACTGATGAAGTCAGAGATTTTTAATGGATTAAAGATCCGTAATATCGGTCCGGCCCGTAATTCCGGCCGTATTTCAGATTTTGCTGTAAACCCGGAAAATCAAGCGGAGTATTATGTAGCTGTAGCTTCCGGAGGAGTTTGGAAAACCACTAATTCAGGCACCACCTGGACTCCTGTATTTGATTCACAGGGTTCCTATTCGATTGGTTGTGTCAGCCTTGATCCTGATAATTCCCAGGTGGTATGGGTAGGTACCGGCGAAAATAATAACCAACGCAGTGTCGCTTATGGAGATGGGATCTATAAATCTACCGATGGAGGACAATCATGGAACCACATGGGATTAAAAAATTCGGAGCACATCAGCAAGATCATTGTAGATCCGGAAAATTCGGATGTGATTTATGTAGCTGCTGTGGGACCGCTGTGGTCAGCCGGGGGAGATAGGGGCGTATTTAAATCTACTGATGGTGGTAAAACCTGGGACAATGTACTTTTTATCAGTCCTCATACTGGTGTAGCCGATATGGTAATGGATCCACGAAACAGCAAGGTGCTCTACGCCGCAGCACATCAACGCCGGAGGCATGTATTTACCTATATCAGCGGAGGACCTGAATCAGCTTTATATAAATCTACTGATGGTGGTGCCACCTGGAGTAAGCTTGAAAACGGGATGCCTAAAAATGATATTGGCCGAATCGGATTAGCCATAGCACCTTCCAACCCGGATATTGTATATGCCATTGTGGAAGCCGAAGGTAAAGATGGCGGCTTTTACAGATCCACTGACCGGGGGGCAAGCTGGAAAAAGATGAATGATTACTACACCAGTGGCAACTATTATTCCGAGATCGTATGTGATCCCCAAAATGAAAACCTGGTATATTCCATGGACACCTGGATGCATTATACCGAAGATGGAGGAAAAACCTTTCAAAGAATAAATGAAAGAGGCAAACATGTAGATAACCATGCTATGTGGATTGATCCTGATAATACCAGCTACTTGCTGGTTGGATGTGATGGGGGGGTTTATGAAAGCTTTGATGGGGGAGACAGTTGGAATTATAAGAGGAATCTGCCGGTAACTCAGTTCTATAAAGTTGCTACGGACAATGCGGAACCATTTTATAATGTATATGGCGGTACCCAGGACAACTTTTCCATGTACGGACCAGCCCAGACTACCAGTGTCACCGGAATTCCTAATTCCGAATGGATCATGACCAATGGAGGTGACGGGTTTGAAAGTCAGGCTGACCCTACCGATCACCATATAGTTTATGCTCAGGCTCAATATGGCTGGTTAGTACGTTATGATAAAAGGACCGGGCAAAGGGTAAGTATCAAACCTATAGAAGGGCCGGATGAAGAAGCTTATCGCTGGAATTGGGACTCCCCCTTGTTAATTAGTCCTCACCAACATACCCGATTGTATTTTGCTGCCAATAAATTATTCCGCAGTGATGACCGGGGCAACAACTGGGAGGTGATCAGCCCGGACCTGTCCAGGCAGATTGATCGAAATAAGATCAAAGTGATGGGTAAGGTCTGGAGTATGGATGCCGTAGCTAAAAATAACTCCACCACTATTTATGGTAATATTGTAGCCTTGGCCGAATCCCCCCTGCAGGAAGATTTGTTATATGTAGGTACTGATGATGGATTAATCCAGGTATCAGAGGATGGGGGTCAAAACTGGAGGAAGACTGATAAGTTTCCGGGAGTACCTGATACTACCTATGTGAACTTCCTGATGGCTTCCCAGCATGATGTGAATACGGTGTATGCCGCCTTCAATAACCACAAAAGGGGAGATTTTAAACCCTATATCCTGAAAAGTACCGATAAAGGCGGAAGCTGGCAGTCTGTTGCTTCTGATTTGCCTGAAAGAGGCTCTGTGTACAGCCTGGCGGAAGATCATGTTCAGCCGGGTTTGCTGTTTGCCGGCACTGAATTTGGCTTATTTTTCAGCCGGAATGATGGTAAAAACTGGATCCAGTTAAAAAATGGGTTACCAACCATTGCTATAAGGGACCTGGAAGTACAAAAAAGGGAAAATGATCTGGTACTGGCCAGTTTTGGCCGGGGATTTTATGTGTTGGATGATTATTCTCCCCTGCGTGAGGTTTCTTCAACATCCCTGGCACAGGAAGCCCGTTTATTCCCGGTGAAAACTGTTAAAAAATATATTCAGTCAGAACCGCTGGGAATGAATGTCAATTCATTTTTGGGTGATGCTTATTATACCGCTGAAAATCCACCCTATGGGGCCATTTTTACTTATTACCTCAAAGAAGATATTAAAACCCTGAAGCAGCAAAGGCAGGAATTAGAAAAACAAACGGAAGAAGCAGGCGGAACCATAAAATATCCCCAGCCTGATGAAATCAGGTCAGAAGATCAGGAACCGGACCCCTATTTACTTTTTGTTGTGAAAGATGCTGAGGGAAATACCGTGAGGAAGATAAAAACCACTGCCAAAAAAGGGATCCAACGGATAAATTGGGATTTGAGATATCCTGCCTCTGACCCTATTGAACTCAAATCCAACCAGGGATATAATCCTTGGGATGATCAACCTTTGGGACCATTGGTAACTGACGGTAAATACCAGGTCACCATGGGTAAGTTTGTAAATGGTGAATATACCCAATTAGCCGGACCTGTGCAGTTTGAGGTTAAATCGCTGAACCGGTCTACCCTGGAAAATGTAGCGCCGGTAGCCACCCTGGAATTTCAGCAAAAGGTATCAGGACTGAAACGGGCAGTTGATGGTGTGGTCAAAACATTAAGTGAATATGAAAACCAGCTGCAATTTATGGATGAAGCTATCAGAAACACACCTGATTTAGCCCAAGACATGCTGAAAGAGATCAATGATCTGCAAAAGCGCATTGATAATTTACAAATAGATTTGAGTGGTGATGCTTCTCTGGCCCGGCGAAACTTTCCTACCAAACCCAGTATTTCCTCTCGTGTCGGATTAATTGTGTATGGATTGTGGAATACAACAGCTGAACCCACCGGCACCATGAGAGATTCTTATCAGGCAGCAGCCAACCAGTTTGAACCTTTACTCAACCGGGTAAACCAGGTAAAGGATGAAATAGGCAGCTTGCAAGACCGGCTGGAACAAGCTGAAGCCCCATTTACTCCAGGCAGGCTTCCCAAATGGCAAAAATAGTGATGGTTTATTAACTGAAATTCTTTTCAGTTAATATTCACTAAGGCATTAAAACCAAAACCAGTAGTCATACCCGATACTACTGGTTTTTTTTAAAATATAAAATTAAAGTAAAATAACTCCAGATATCCATCCCTCTATATTTTCATATCGGAACATGCTGATCAATGATATTTGATTACATTCTTGAGTTTTATAATAACTCAAATAAAAATATACTTTAAGATCAAGGTATCTTAACAGCATTAGCTTCTGACCAGGGCGATCAGTTCATTTTCTACTTTCCAGTCTTTGGCCAGTTTGAGCATAGCCGTAGCTTCCATTTCTGTAATGTATCCTTTTTGATTATTGGCTTTCCATACCATATCAAGGTATTCTAATCGTTGTTCTTTATTCAGATTTCCTATCACGGCATTCAGGAATTCCCTGGCCCGCTCAAACGCAGTAATATAATCTCTGGATATAAACTCATTAGCCCATTTAAGCTCGATAATAGCATCTAGCTTACTGGCCAGATCTTCCAGGATCTTTTTTTCGTCTTCATCCAGTCCATGGTAATGGAAGATAACTGAATTTAAAAGAAGAAAAGCCTTTTTTTCTTCACTCGTCATTTAAGCTTTTAATATTTAATTAGTACAAATATACTATTTTTATTATCTTATGAAATGATAAGGCTTAGCGCTATCCCATTAATTAAATATACAGTGCTGGTTTTCAGGAATTTCACAAATAATTCTGTCTGCTGTAAATTTAAAAAATAGTAAGCTGCAATTTATAGAATTTTCCATTAAAAAATCAATAATATATTAAAAAGAATAGATAATCCTTCCTGAGCAGCTTGGCATTCATTCTGAATCCAGAAAAAGGCTGCCAATGATGCTATCCGCGATCAACTTCCCTTTGCTGGTAAGTTTCAGGGTATTATTTTCAAGCAGGATCAGCTCAGCTTCCATAAGTTTTTGTGAAATGGCTGGCATTTCCTGCAGCAGCTCATAATCATATTTGGATTTTAAAAAAGTAATATTGCAGCCCCGGCTGGTTCTGAGGCTGGTCATCAGGTATTCATTGATCTGATCGGTCCTGGATAGCATTTCCTCGGTATAAGGCATCTTTCCCTGATGAATTAACTTGATATACTGCATATTGTGGGAGATGTTGGCCTGCCTTGACTCACCCAAATAGGAATGTGCTCCCGGTCCGATACCTAAATAAGGCTTGTTTTCCCAATAGCTGCTGTTATGCCTGGAATGAAATCCTGGTAAAGCGAAATTGGATATTTCATAGTGTTGATAACCGGCCATTTGAAGGGTTTTCATGATCATTTCGTATTGATATGCAGCTTTTTCCTGATCAGTTTCGGTGATTTTACCTTTTTTCAGCCAGTTGCCGAATACTGTTCGCGATTCAATGGTCAGATTATAGGTAGAAATATGTTCCGGTTCAAGCCCTTTCAATTGATGCAGATCAGCTTGAAACTGATCGTCTGTTAAGCCTGGAATGGCAAATATCAGGTCCAGATTCAGATTATTAAACCCCACCTTACGGGCTAGTTCCACACTCCGGATGGCTTCCTCGGCCGAATGGATACGGTTTAAGTATTTCAGGATCTGATCATTGAAAGATTGAATACCTATACTCAGACGGTTGATATTTAGCCCTGTGAGTGATCTTAATTTTGATTCGTTTAAATCGTCAGGATTAGCTTCCAGCGTAATCTCAGCAGAAAGATCTATATTATAATGATCAAACAGGGTTTGCATTAAAATACTTATTTCATCTGCTGCAAGCATAGAAGGCGTACCTCCTCCGAAATAAACCGTTTCTATTTTCTGCTGCACCTGGGCTTTTCTCATTTTTAATTCTTCTGCCATAGCAAACAGCATTTCTGTTTTCAGCTTGAGACTGGTACTGAAATGAAAATCGCAGTAATAACAGGCTTGTCTGCAAAAAGGTATATGTATATATAATCCGGCCAATAAGATAAATTTACCGGAAATATAAATGAATTGAGCCAGGTAAACAGATTTTTTAAGTAAAAATGAGCCAGTTATAGATCATAGCGGGCCGGTTTTAAATCCGGCGACCGCTTAACCCATCTATTCTCCCTTTATTTACTTCCGGAGCTATGGACATTTTTTCTGGTGGAAAAACGAAACGGTGCATATAACGGACAGAAGCTTATAAAGCTGGTCAACACGAAAATACCAGCCAAAATCAAAAGAACAATACCAATGATACCCGAAATAATGCCTGTCAGGAATAAAACAGCTATAATAGCAGCAATTGTTATCCTGATAATTTTATCAGCTGAGCCCATATTCTTTTTCATAATATTTAATTTTAAAGGTTCTATTAATTGAATTATGATACAAATTTATGACCCGGTGATCAAGATGTCTGTGACTATTATTACACAAAGAAAAAAAAATAAAAAATTGACTATTGATGATCCTGAAATAGCCTTTAAACCTTATTTACAAACATAGACTTCTTATAATAATACTTAATGTGGTAAACTGGAGCTGTTTTTTTTCTGCCAATTATTCTTTTAAATAAACTAAACAATGAGTTTTTCATGGTTAAAGTGGTTAATGTTAAAAAAAAATATCCTTTAAAAAATGGAATCAACCACAAAAGGTTGAATTGTGATGTAATGATACAGCCTTCAAAAAAAATATGCAATACCCATTTTTAAGTATTTTTCCTTACTTTTTGATTAGTAAAATATTGATTGTATATTAATTAAACACTTCCGGATGATTCCAGGCAGGCGCTTTTTGCCGGTTAGCCATATCATAACCAATCAGAAAATTAAACCGGGCAAATTTTACAGCCGCGTCAAAATGCATATCCTCACGATACTCATCCCCGGGTTTATGGTAATAAGTATTGAACCATTTGGCATTGGCCGGTGCAGTCAGATCATTGACAAAAAACAGGGAAGGTATGCCTTTTAGAACAAACTGATAATGGTCAGAACGGGTAAAAATGGATTGTTCCGGCATGGGATCAGGAATAAACGATATATCCAGTTGCATGGCCCTATTCCGGATCAGATCAGCAAAATCAGCATATTCAATCCCCAGAGGAACCAGCTTCTCTAACGGTTTTTCCATCAAAAACATATCAATGTTTATATTGGCCACAATATTGGCCAGGGGTATAATTGGGTTTTCTACAAAATAATTGGCCCCTAATAATCCTTTTTCTTCTGCGGTCAATGCCAGAAATAAAATGGAACGATCAGGTTTTACTGGCAACTGGCTAAATGCCTGAGCCACTTCTAACATAATACTGATGCCTGATCCGTTGTCATAGGCCCCATTATAGATTGAATCACCGTTTATGGTTCTTCCCACTCCCACATGGTCCAAATGAGCCGTGTAAACCAGGTATTCATTTTTCAACAAGGGATCAGAACCAGGCAAAATAGCCGCAATATTCTCACTTTCGATCTTTTCGTAATTATCACTGCCGGATATATCATACTTTAGACTAAACAAATGCTTTCCTGATAATGGTGGACTAGCGGCCTTTTTAATGAGTTCATCCAGGGGAATGTCCAGAAATTTTTCCAGGGCAGAACCATTCAGATACAATTTAGCAAATCCATCCGGTGACTGAGGCACTTTCAACCTTCTTTGGTGATATTGGCTAAGCCAATGAAATGGATAAAAATCCTGTAACTGACTGGCATATAGCACAATGATACCACTTGCTCCTTTTTTCCTGGCCAGATTGGCCTTGGTTTGGCTGTCTTTCAGAATGGCCTTATAGGGGCTGGAAAATCCAGGAGGTAATCCATTCAATACCAGCACCATTTTATCCTTTACCACCAGATTTTTATAGCTGTTGTATCCTGTTTCGGGATCATTAATACCGTATCCGGCAAAAACTACTTCATGTTCACCGGACATATCCTGTTCCGGATGTTCCTGGAAAAATATGTAATCCATGGGATCCAGCAAGGTGTCTTTTTGATTATTGTATAGGGTCACCTGGTTGCCCTGGTTAGCCTGGCTTTTGTATAACCAAACCGGTTGGATAAAACTGCTGTCTTCCCGGCCTGGCTTCAGCCCCATTGCCTGGAACCGGGAAATTAAATAATTGGCGGCAATTTGATATCCCGGACTGCCTACATCACGTCCTTTGAGCAAATCATGGCTCAAAAAACGCAGATGTGATTTTATTTCAGCTTCATCGATAGATTCAAGGGCAGGCTCAAGTTTTTCTGGTTCATTATTTAGCCAGAAAGCGCTTTGTGCAGCTAATAGCACCAAAGATATCAGAAGAACAAAAATTTTTCCAGGTTTCATGATTAAAATAGATATTGTTTTTACCTAAAATACAAAAGTCTTACCAATTGTTCAGCACTTACTTCTTTTTACAGCTAAAATATGGTTTTATTTTAAAAAAGAATATCTTTGATCTTCTGGCAATCAATTTTCCCGGTGGAGTATGGTGCAAATTCTTTTCTTGATTCTATTTCCGCTTTTAATTTTATTTATTTATAAACATTTAAAATTATTGAAATGGATCAGTCCTGTGGTCTGGTGCTATGCCACTGGTTTATTTATTGCCAATACTTCCCTGATTGATTTGGACAAAAACCTTACCATCACCGTATCGGAAATAAGCATTCCTCTGGCTATTGCACTGATTCTTTTTTCCATAGATTTCACCAAATGGTTCAGAACGGCCAGAACTGCTGCTTTTTCATTTTTTTTAGGAATTTTGGGTGCCACATTTAGTTCAGTTTTAGCTGCTTATATTTTTGCCGGACATACAGAGGAAATCTGGAAAATAGCAGGTATGACCATCGGAGTATATACCGGAGGTACTCCCAATATGTCGGCCATTGGTTTGTCCCTTGATGTGAGTGAAGAAACATTTATCCTGGTCAATGCAGCGGATATTTTTTTAGGGGGGATATACCTGGTATTTTTATTAACCATTGCTCACCCGTTACTTAAAAAAATACTGCCGAGATATCAGTTTAAATCTCAGCATCATACAGCCGTGGAACAAAATAAAGGGCTTAGCCATTATCAATGGCCTGAACAGTTAAAATATATTATAATCGGACTGGTCCTGGGGGCTTTAGTGCTAGGAATTGCAGTAGGGTTTAGTTTTTTGCTTTTAGAAAGACTTTCTGTGGTTTCCATTATTCTGGCAGTAACCAGCCTGGGCATCCTGGGATCATTGATCGCACCAGTCAGAAAACTTCCGGGTACTTTTGATACAGGTCAATATCTTTTGCTTATTTTTTGTCTTTCTATAGGTTCACTGGCGGATTTCAATTACATCATAGATCAAAGCTCCGTCATTTTTTATTTTTGCCTGATAGCCATGTTCGGAGCCATTTTAATTCATCTGGGATTGGCCTATATATTTCGTATTGATGCTGATACCATGCTGATCACGTCAGTGGCAGGAATATATGGACCTGCCTTTGTGCCACCAGTAGCCAATGTAATGAAAAATCAGGAAATCGTCATTACCGGATTAACTACTGGCATCATTGGCTATGCTGTGGCCAATTATTGGGGGTTACTGGTAGCGTATCTGTTACAGCCATAAAGAAAGAGAAAAAGGGGCTTAAGGTAAAAAAACAAATCTAAAAAATATGCCAAAATTGTAAAGTACTGCTCCTTATATCAGCCCCTTTTTTGAAAAATTTTAGTCTAAAAAATCAAATCGCTAAGCGTATCCCAGTTGGTAACTTGTTTTCAAATGCCACAATATTGATTTTAATATTATCATTAAGCCGGTTTTTTAACAGCTTATCATATTTTAATAATTGATTAAACTTCTTCTTAGCCTGAATTTTAGTAAGAATAGTCACCTGACAGTTACAAGTCAGCTTATTTGAAGGTCTGGTGTTTTGAAAGATCATAAGCCAGTTCTTGATTAAATCAAAAAACTGAGCCGTACTCAGATCTTTAAAGTTAGATTTTTTAATCAACCATCGGCTTACCTGGTTTACTGCTGCTATATCCAACCCAACCTTCATGGTTTCACGGTAATGATTCAGATCCCCGGCCCCGTTAAATTCTATTTCAATGGTCTGCGTTTCCTGGTTATACCTGCATATGGCTAAGCTGTTCATAAATTTTTTCATGTCTGGATCCTTTTGAATTTATAAATGCTTAATTAGTACTAAGCACTTGATTATTCCAGATAAGGCTGTAACAAGTCTGTATTTTGAAAACATTTGATACATATGATTACCTGGTCCTTAATATTCCAGTTCGAATGACTCATGAATAATTCTACAAAAAAATTATCCAGTGCATACAATTCCACCAAAAAATTTGATGTTTTTCTACCACTCAGGAAAATCCCATGATGCCAGAGATAATCTGCTTTTTCCCTGAACTGCATGGTTTGGTAATCCAATAATTTCCGATTCTTTTCCATAAACAACTTTTAGAAAAAAATGAAATAAGAGAAATTCCCTTATTTCATTTCAAAGAAACTGAGCGGGTATAATTAATTTATATATCAAAAATCAGGAATAAATTTTTAATAGGGTAGACATAAAGATGTGATATTGAAAAATACCCTTAAAAGGGGAGGTAAAATTAGAAAATGAAATTCTACAGACCCTGTATCGGCTTTAGGACAGGAATATAATGTTTTTGCCGGCATTTAGCTTTATCCCGATTACTCAAAGGAGTACTCAAATTAATGTTTTTTGAACATTCACTATCTATTATAATAGCCCATGTTGGGAGGCATATCTTACCAGTCCCGCGGTATTTTTGGCATTTATTTTTTGCAACAGATTACGCCGGTGAGTAACTACGGTATGGGTACTTATAAACAGCTTTTCAGCAATTTCACTATTGGTAAACCCCTGGGATATGAGCTTTAAAATATCCTTTTCCCTTTCAGATAATTTGGCTGCTGAAGGATCCTCATCATTTTCCTCCGGATTAATATTGATCAGCTGATAAGTAAGCTTTTTGGAGACTTCCTTGCTAAAATAACTGTCGCCACAGGCAATGGCTCGAATAGCATTGAAAAGTTCATCCTTACCTGTATTCTTTATTATAAAACCTGAAGCCCCAGCTTGAATAACTTCCAGAATCTGCTTATGGTGGACAAAACTGGATAAGATCAGAATATTTAAACGTGGGTATTGTTTTTTGATGATTTTAGTAGCTTCTATTCCATTGATGTCTGGCATATCAATGTCCAATAAAATAACATCAGGTTGCTGGTCTTTTAGCTTTGTAATTAAATCACTGCCAGAATTGGCTTCTGAAATTACTTGAATTCCATCTTGATCTAAAATTGATTTCAGACCCTCTCTAAAAAGCTGATGATCGTCCGCTATAATTATTTTAATAGGATCCATTCAATATAGTTAATTATACCGCCTAACTACACAAACCTATGTATAAACATATTGAATTACAATTATGTTTATTGGCTGATTTAAATATACTTTATTTTTTTTAATTGGGAAAGCGATTATTTAATAATCCATTCAAACGATTCTTTAAGCAATACAATCCTAACAGAAGGAGGTAATATTGATTTAAAAATTAACAGAACCAAATATTAGTTTTCCGAGACCTCATCATCTGGCATAAAAATAGAAATATCACTGTTTAAATAATGTCCATAAAGAGATTTGAAAACATGGATCTTTATACTATCATTTTTCAGAAAATAATCCCGGCTGATAAGTCGATAATTTTTATCGTAAGTATACTTTTCCTGCAGCGTATAATCCTTTGATGAGGCAATATCTCTCTGGTCCAGCAGATGAGGGTATTCTTTCAAATAATGGTAAGATATTTTTTCAGTATGGCCTGATTCCTTGTTTTTTACTTTTATAAATCTGATTTGGTTTCTTTCATTATAAAGAATCTTGACCTTTTTTAACAACCAGTCATCCAAACGGTACAGTTTTCTACTGGTCAATTTACCATCCAGGTAATGATCCTGCCAGCCCACGGTATCTTTCAACAGGTAATAATGTGAATAATTTTTAACATAATCCATATAATATTGCTGACCAGATTCCGTCTTTTGCTCCAGTTGCGTGACCATGCCATTGGGTGCATAGGTCAGGCGAGCCAATAATACTGGTTGAGTCTTTGATACAGAATCATGTACCAGGTAAAAATCTTCATTTTTGATATACCGATCCAGGTAATTCAGGTTTTCAAGGTACTTAATGCCGATCCCGTTCAGGGATTTATATCGATGCACAGTGGTATAATCATCATAAACCGGCTGGTCTGGTGTAATCATATCTGTGGCCAAAACCATAGCATCGATAAGATTAGGGGCGGTAAAACTAAAATCCTCCTGCTCCAGGATAACTACCCCATCCATACCCAGCCCGGAGCCTTTTTCCTGCATTAATGCAGCCAGCCTTTTACTAGAGGGATTCCCTTTGATCGCCACTTTTAAATATTTCATTTCAAGGTAATCTTTTTGAGGCAATGCCTGATCCGGGTAAAACATTTCGGCTACAGGGTTGCTTCTTTCGGCTGGAATTACTGAAACATCTTTAGATTCAAAAACCTGGTAAGGATAACATCCGGAAAACTGAAGCAGTATAAGCAAAGCTAAAAAATGAGCACTTCTTTTCATGATAAGCAGTATTTTCTATCATGAACAAAGCGAAAATAATGCCAAAAATGTTATTTATTATAAAAAATATCATGGAAAATAGATGGTGATAGTAAATGCATACCTCTACAATCCCGCTTTTAATAGCTTATACATAATCCGCCTCAAATGAGGTTATGGATTAGGCAGTCCCTTTGATGGCATTGACCAACTCCCGCCTGCTCATTTTGGCATTGGTGGCAATACCCATAGCTTCAGCCTTGATCAACAGTTCTTTCCGGCTCAGGTTATCCAGATCAACCTGCACATTGACAGGTTTGGTGGCTTTTTTGACTTTGCTTTTCTTTGATGAATGAACCAACCGGGCCACTTTCCCTCTGTTTAAGCCATAGCTGTTCAAAGCTTCGAATTCATCATCATAAAATTCCTGATGGCGATCTCTTTTTCCCATTTTTGAAAATCCTGTTAAATAGAAAAATAATCTAAATTATATAAAAATATGAGGTTAAATTAAAAATATTTAAATTAAGCTTCAAGATAAATTTTAAAACGACAATGTATTTTTTATGTTTCAAAAAAAATACATAGAATTATACTTCATTAAGATACACATTTCAGGTAAATTTTACAACAGCATAAATTAAATAAAAAAATAAAATTAATAACCAGATTCCGGGAAATTGATTTTATACATTAAACACTAAAATGCTTATTCATGTTGCAGCTTAATCAAAGGATCGCCTTAATTACCGGGGCCAGTAGTGGAATTGGCTGGGGCATCGCCCGCGAATTCCACCAGAACCAAATGAAGCAGTATTTGGTGGATAAAAACCAACCACCTCAGCAGTTGGAACAGAGCGAATTTTTTCAGCTGGACTTGTTAAAACCTGGCAAGATCGATCAACTGACCCAACAAATTGACCCGGATCAAATGCCGGATATTTTGATTTGCAATGCAGGCCAGGGAATTTCTGAAAAAATATCAGAGGGTGATCCGGATAAATGGGAAAAAATCATTCAGCTAAATCTGATGGCTAATCTTCGCCTGGTAAGGGCATTTATCTACTTTATGAAAGCCAAAGGCAGGGGAGATATTGTATTTGTCAGTTCTGTCTCAGCCAACCGGCCTCATCCTTACAACGGTATCTATACAGCCACCAAAGTGGGAATGGAAGCCATTGCAGAAACCATCCGGCTGGAGGAACAGCCAAATATCAGGGTCCTGACCATTGCTCCGGGTGTAGTGGATACAGGATTTTTCGATGCTACTGTAGGACCAGGCCAGTCTGTGGAGCAGATAGGGTGGGGAGCCCTGGATTCCTCAGATATTGCCCAGGCCGTTTTGTTTGCCATCAGCCGGCCCCCTCATGTATCCATCAATTATATTTCCATAAGACCATCAGCCCAACCGCTTTAAATTTTTGTAGTAGAAGTGAAATATTTACAAATAGCAGTTCGAAATTGCTAATTTGGCCCTTAATTAATATCTAAAAGTTATTTTTTTCGTTTACCCTATTGAA
>JBPRGG010000094.1:0-3731 GCA_051418075.1 Candidatus Cyclobacteriaceae bacterium M3_2C_046
GAAGGTATACCCCAGGTATTGATAAAAACTTTTTTCCATTCACCCCCCTGGGCTTTGTTACAGGTGATTGCATGTCCATACACCAGTCTCAATGCACCCACATAACGATCGTCACCGGGGCGGTTGCTTTCCTGGAAAATCTTATTCTTTATGTAACGCTGGCGCCGCAGGTCATTTTCCAGTTTTCCGTCTATTTTCCCTCCCGGGGTGATAATGGTATCCAATAACGCATAATCCTCAATAATCTTTTCTTCTGATGAAAATAATAGTTTTACCTTTACAGCCACAAAATGTAATTTTGCTACTACTTCCTGGAGGTTCCAGTCCACTGACAACAATTCTACCTGATCGCCATTGTAGAGGACTTCACCATTCCTACTCCAATTCTGTGTCACCATGAGTAGGTCACCTTTTTCCAGAATTTTACTGGCCCGGCCAAATACCCGTTCACGTACCAAATTATTAAATAAGGCATTGGCTTTGTGAGACACTCCAATGGCAATAGCATTCTCATTCCCTTCTGAACGCACTCCGGCTACATATCTATCAGCAGCAGCATAAATACTTCGTGCTTCTTTTCCGGCTATGGGATGCTTCAATTTACGCTGGTCAATGGCCTTTCTGATTGCAGTGGCATTTTCCAGAATATAACTGCCATCTTCCTGCCTTTTTACTTCCTTTAAAAGATAAGCATTACCTTTCATGTTAAAGGTCTGTTTCAGAAACTCTTTATTTAAAGCATAAGACTGGCTGTCACCAATCGGCGGTAATTGATAATGATCCCCTAATAATATGAGCTTGTTTTGGGTATTTGATCCCTTAATAAAGCTGATAAGATCAAATATCAATCCCCTTTCCACTTTAAATAAACCCTCCTTTTTATCTGCCTTGGTGGGAATCATGGAAGCTTCATCAATAATAAAAACGGCAGGTTGACTATTATAACCTGATTTTAGTTTAAATGAGACTGTTCCAGTTTTAGAATCTGAGTGAGGGGTATAAATCATAGAATGAATGGTAGAAGAGGAAGTATTGGATTTTCTTCCCAGGATACGGGCAGCTCGGCCAGTAGGAGCGGCAATTTTATATTTATGCTTATAAAAATTTAAATAGCCTATCAGTGCTGAAGTTATAGAAGTTTTTCCTGTACCAGCAGCACCGCATAAAATCAGGAAATCATCCATATTTTCCTTTTTTATGAAACTTTCCATAGCTTTCAGTACATTTTCCTGCTCTTGGGTGGGGTGATTAAAATGAAGAAAATCAAATATTTTTTTGGATTCCATCTGTATTTTTTTCGGCCTAAGTTAGGAAACTTGTCTTTCAGGATTTTGTCCAATCTTACAAAAAGGGCACCATGTAATATAACCGGTTACCTTCCACATTTTAGTCGAATCCTCTCCAATCCGGTATAGAATCGCCGGATAATGACCATGATATCAGAAACAGGAAAAACAACAAAAACAAAACTGTACCGGTAGTCAGGACCAGCAATGAAAATATTCTTTGCAGCCAAATGGATCGAATCAATTGTTGATACCAAATAAAAGCAGATTTGAGTTTTAACAATAAGCGCATCAGATTTTGTTTAATTTTGACCTAATTTTTAGAATTTTTGTCTATTCTTATTGGTTGCTAACTTTTGCTGGCTCATTTTTTCCAACAAATCAGTAGCCAGATAATAGGTTTCATTTTTGTGATAGTACTGCCCCATCCAAAGTAAATGCTTTACCAGTTTCATACCTGAAGCCTGATCCAGTTGGTCTAAATGGTCCGCATAATATTGACTCAGCTTCTTCAGACTAGAAAATACCTTTCCGGAAAGCTCAGGATGATGCTTTAGTAAATAACTGACCCTTAAATGTAAGTCCAGGTAAAGTTGGTACATTTGATTTGGGCAAAGAATATCATGGATCTTTAGTAGCCGATCCATTTGTTTGATCATTTCCTGATAATCTAACTCAGGATCATAATATTGATTATTCCACACATCCCAATTCAGGATATTAATGAACAAGAATTCATACAGATCAAACTCCAGGTAGTCATCGGATCTGATGGCCCAGGAACCAATATGTTGATCATTGAATATAACCTGCTTTTTTAACAGAAAATAATAGTCAGAGTGGGGCAATTGATATCCTAAAGGTGCAGAGAATGAAATGGCATGCAATTCAGCCATGTTAACAGGTTCATCCGGTACTTCTGATTCACCGTCACTGGTATAACAGGATAATTGCCTGAAGAACTCCCCTGGTTTTTCAGCTAAATACTTCATCTTATGTAAAATCAATGGATAATATGCAGGTTCATCAGGCCACTGAAGCTGACAAATGATCTCTGGATTATCCAGATTTTCAAATACATAAGTTTGGAGATCTGATCCCAAACGGATATAATAATCAAGCTTTTTCAAGTGGGTGGCCTGCTTTGTTTTTTCTAAAATAACCTGATAAGCCTTTAGAATAATGCTGTCTCTGGAATGGCTAAATAATCTCCTAGGGTCATCATGGTTTGATTCATGGATCATTAAATAATATAAGTCAGTAATGGCTGAAGCAGGATGAGAAGAATTTAATTCGAGAGCAGGATATGCTGGGTTTTTATGACTAATAAATTCTCTGACTGATAGTATTTTGCCAGCCAGTTCCAAGCCTGTTGGTTCATATTCCTGATCATTTTGGTAAAACTCCTGGTATTGCGTTACTAATTTATGATAATCCTGCAAGGCCCGATCAAGCTGAGCTGAATCTGATGCATTTTGCCATAATAGAAGTTCCAGTTCAGCTTTACGCTGGTCATTAAGCGCATCCTCCCATTGAGTTAAAATCTGAGGCTGGGTCAATTTTTGCTTGATCTGGGCTTTAGATAAACCTTGCCAGTTTTCAAAGGGAGTTCCTGCTAACTGTTGGTAAAAACGTGACCAATTCTCTTCTGTAATCAAACCTACCAATTCGATCGAATCCTGATTGTAACGTTGTAAAAGATCTATCATAAGCCTGGCCCTTTGCGCGTGTAGCTTCATATTGATTTCAGTGGTGCCTTCCACTGAAGCAAAAGCTTTTATTCTTGCTTTGCTGATGGTATAAGCACTGTCTGATAAAAGCTTAATGATCCCGGCTACATCCTTATAAGTACAGGTAGTTTGATTTCTTTCAAAGAAAATCTCAAATTTCCGATAGCCCCTGATTTGCTTAGGCACTGTATAGGGTTCATAGTGGTACTTTTGTAAACTTATTCCCTGAAGGGTTTTAAAATATGTAGTACGATTGAAGGGAATGCAGGTGGCCATCTCCAGTTCAGGCAAAAAATCTGCCGCATTACCGGATAAGGTATCAAAAGATAAAGTGCTCAGCGTATTTTTCTTCTGCATAAAGTGAACCTGAAAATCCATTGAGGGATTTGTTACAGGAAAGGAGATGCTCCAGGGCTGATTGTAAATATTAGGCTTGAGTGGAAACCTTTTTCTTCCCTTCAGAAACTTTTTAAAAGCTTTATACTCCTTCAAATGATTTTGATAATGCCTATTCAGCTGGTTTTTTAGCCCTTTTTTTTGTTGCGTGTTTAAATCCTGTTGTTTTAAGTACTGTCCATAAAATTTGAATAAGGTCCTGGTATTAAAATCAAGTAGATTGCCTTCAGGTACCCTTTTGGGTATAAACTCCTTAAGAACTGATTGGTATTGTTGTTGCTGCCCGGGCAGAGCAGTGGAGAAATATGTTTTCCAAAGC
>JBPRGG010000095.1:0-8368 GCA_051418075.1 Candidatus Cyclobacteriaceae bacterium M3_2C_046
CTGGTTTCTGGTTGCTGGTTGCTGGTTTCTGTAGGTTCAGTAGGCTACTTAACCGTCATTTGCTGGTTCTCGCATGCAGAAATCCCCCCCTCGATCCGTCACCGAAGTCCTGTATGCAGCGAAAGCGTTAAGTAATGGATGTATGGTTTTTGGATAGAAAAGATTGGTTGGGATGATTTGTTTTTCTCCTGGTATTTGGATTAGATTTGGAACCCTGATCAAAGAAATAATAAAAAAATTTTACAACCAGCTATGTATGACCAGCAAAAGTAGTTCCTCACCCTCACCAAAGATTAATTATTGTACTTGTAAAGATAAATCCCTCATTACTAATAAAATAGACCTGAAAGGGGGATTTTTAAATATACCTAGAAAAGGGGATGGTTTGTAGGCTGTGTTATAATAGCAGTGGAATGTTGCCGGCTACATCTTGATCAACAGCCTGACTGACCCTGTCTTTTCATACCAGACGACTGTTTGGGCAAGTTCACCCCACCAAACGACCGTATGCAGCCGGTGGTCAAAACCCGTCATTCTGCTGCCAGCAGCAAGGTTTCATTTTAAAAAAATACTTTACTAAAGCAGGGTACTACAAGATAATTAGCCCAATCAATTACCTTAGATTTATGAAAGCATTAAGACCAAGGGACACGCTTTTTCTACAGTAGAAACATCATAGGTGTCCATCAGGTGAATTAAAATTTTCTGGCTAAACCCAAATATTAAAATGAAAAAAATTATTTTATATTATTTACTGATCATGACCTTGCCAGGTCTGGCTGGTAATATCATTTTGCCACCACATAATCTGAAAGTAAACTATATTCAATCACCAATGGGTCTGGATGATCCGAAACCTGGATTTTCCTGGGAAATTGGTGATAAGAAGCGAGGAGCAGTTCAAACTGCCTATAGGGTATTGGTGAGCACCACTCCTGAACTGATCAGACAAGGCAAAGGGGACCTATGGGATTCCGATAAAGTGTTTTCGGATCAAACCATTCAGGTCTTGTACCAGGGTAAGCCTTTAAAATCAACCACACGTTACTATTGGGCAGCAAAAAGCTGGGATGAGCAGGATCAAGCTTCTGAATATAGCAATGCATCCTGGTTTGAAACCGGATTAATGGATCAGGAGGATTGGCAGGGGGAATGGATCACCGATCAGTGGAAGCCGCCAACTCGTGAAGAAGATTTTTATGAAAAGATCCCAGCTCCTTTATTCAGAAAAGCCTTTTCTCCCAGTCGCCAAATAGCACAGGCCCGGTTGTATATTAGTGGGCTGGGTTACTATGAGGCCTATCTGAATGGCCAAAAAGTGGGTGATCACCGGCTGGATCCGGGTTGGACCCAATATGCCAAAACGGTTTATTATGCGACATATGATGTGACCTCTCAAATAAACCAGGGTCAAAATGTGCTGGGAGTTTTGTTAGGAAATGGATGGTATAACCCTTTGCCCATGCGTATGTTTGGGCACAATCTCAGGCAGGTGCTCACCATCGGAAAACCCAAAGTGATTGCACAGCTAAAACTCACTTACACGGACGGTTCAGTAGAGCATGTTTACACCGATCAGACCTGGAAAACAGCAGATGGACCTATTGTCAAGAATAATATCTACCTGGGAGAGTGGTATGATGCCCGTTTGGAAAAGGAAGGCTGGACTAACCCTGGCTACCAGGATGACGACTGGGAAGAGGTACTGGTAACCTCAGGTCCGGCAGGAGATTTGAAATGGCAATATATTCCTCCTGTAAAACACACCAGGACAGTCTATCCGGATCGGATCTACGAACCACAGCCGGGAATGTATGTGGTAGACATGGGGCAGAATTTTGCCGGTGTAATCAGATTCCGCCTCAACGCTCCGGCCGGGACTGAAGTGAAATTCCGGTATGCCGAACTGATCCATCAGGACCGGACCATTGATGTCAATACCACCGCGGCGGCTCAGATCAAAAGGAAGGGCAGGGGAGGACCCGGGGCCCCTGAGGTGGCCTGGCAGGAAGATCGTTATATTACTAAAGGTGCAGGTACAGAAGTGTTTGAACCCAGATTTACCTTCCATGGATTTCGTTTTGTGGAAATCACAGGATTGCCATACCAACCTTCACTGAATGATCTGGAAGGATTAAGGCTCAATGCCGACCTGGCTGATAATGCCTCATTTGAATGCTCAAACCAGTTATTCAACCGTGTACAGGAGGTGGCTGAGTGGACCATGCTAAGTAATGTGTTTAGTATAGAGTCGGATTGCCCGGCCCGGGAAAAATACGGATACGGGGGGGATATGGTCACGGCCGGTGAGACCTTTTTGTACAATTATGATATGTCTTCATTTTACCTGAAATCAGTCAGGGATTTTGCCCGGGATGCCCTGCCTGATGGAGGAATGACCGAGTGTGCCCCCAATATTGGCGTCAATGCCCGGGGCGTTACTCCGGAATCAGGCCCTCCCGGCTGGACCCTGGCCCATCCTTTCCTGGTAGAGCAATTGTACCGCTATTATGGACATACTAAAGCTGTCCAGGAGCAATATCAGCCTATGAAAGACCTGGTTGATTTCTACCGTAGCAATGTGCCGGATCATATTATTGAGGACGGGATCGGCGACCATGTCAGTATAGATGAACGTCCCCGACCGGTAACCAGTACCGCTTTTTATTATCATCATGCCAGGATTCTGGCCCGAATGGCCGATTTACTGGGAAAAAAGGAAGATGCAGCAATTTACAATCAGCTGGCCGATGAAATCAAGCAGGCATTTATCCGTGAATTTGTTAATCCGGAAACGGGTGAAGTTTTCACCCGTACCCAGGCCAGTCAGGTTTTTGCCCTCTATTACGACCTCTTGCCTGAAAATGTTAAAAGTAAAGCCCTGGATGTGTTGAAGGAAGAAATTTTTAGCAAACACCGGGGGCATTTATCCACTGGAATTTTTTCAACCAAGATGATGCTCAACTACCTCAGTGATCAGGGGTTGGATGAGATCAACTATACCATGATGAATCAAAAAGAATTCCCCGGTTATGGATACATGATCAACAACGACGCTACCACCTTATGGGAAAACTGGAGCTTTAAACAACATGACTCCAAAAACCACCCCATGTTTGGATCCATTAGTGAATGGTTTCATAAATCCTTGCTGGGCATTCAACAGTCGGAACAATCTGTGGCATTTAGTGACATTATCATAAAACCGTCTTTGGTGAATGGGTTGAGTTGGGCCAAAGGACATTATAAATCGGTCCGGGGCAAAATTGCCTCACAATGGTGGAAATTTGGCGACGATATTACACTGAAAGTCAAAATCCCGGCCAATACCAGAGCCAGGATCTATATTCCAAAATACAATAAGGCGCAACCGGATATTTACGAAGGCGATTTTTTGCTGGTACAAAAAGGTGTGGTGCAGGAAATGCCCGCTGTATTTAAATTTATTGAACAAACCAATGATCATGTAGTGCTGGAAACTGGGGGGGGAGACTATCATTTTAAGGTACGACATTAGGATCATGATACAGGATCAAGTATATTGAACCCGTAAATATGTTTGTCAATGAATAGATTATATAGATACATTCTGATGATAATATGGTTGTCTGGCACTGCCTGTAACCAGGATTTGCCACCTGAAAGACCCAATATTCTTTTTGCCCTGGCCGATGATATTTCCTATCCGCACATGGGGGCCTACGGCACCGATTGGATCCAAACCCCTGCTTTTGACCGGGTGGCAGCCAATGGTATATTATTTACCAAAGCCTATACACCCAATTCGAAATGTTCACCATCCAGGGCCAGTATCCTGACCGGCAGAAATACCTGGCAGTTAGAATCCGGGGCTAATCATATTGTTCACTGGCCTAAAAAGTTTAAGACCTATACCGATGTACTTATGGAGCAAGGCTATCATGTGGGATATACTGCCAAAGGGTATGATCCCTATGTTGACGGAGAGCGAAAGTCCATTTGTGGTCCCGGTTATAATAAGTACACCAAAGAGGTACCTGCCGATCGAATTTTTAAGAATGACTATGTGAAAAATTTTAAAGATTTTCTGGCCTCCAGAGAGGCAGATGAGCCATTTTGTTTCTGGTATACCAGCCTCGAGCCTCACCGCCGTTATACTTTCCAGTCAGGAACTGATTTAGCAGGTAAAAAGCCGGCAGATATTGATCATGTGCCTTCATTTTGGCCGGATAATGATACAATTCGGCATGATTTGCTTGATTATGCTTTTGAAATAGAATATTTTGATCAGCAATTGCAGCAAATGCTTGAAATACTGGAGCAAACCGGCGAACTTGAGAACACCCTGGTCATCGTTACTTCAGATAATGGCATGCCTTTTCCCCGGATAAAAGGTCAGGCCTATGAATATGCTACCCACCTGCCCCTGGCCATCATGTGGCCAGCCGGAATAAATAACCCGGGTAGGGTGGTGGAGGATTATGTCAGTTTTGTAGACTTTGCCCCTACTTTTCTGGAGTTGGGCAATATAAAGCCGGGAAAAAGTGGTATGCTGCCAATGGCAGGCAAAAGTCTGACCGATATTTTTTATTCCGGCCAGGAAGGTAAAGTAAATCCGGAAAGAGATTTCGTCCTGGTTGGAAAAGAAAGACATGATATCGGCCGCCCCAATGACTGGGGTTACCCTATCAGGGGTCTGGTCAGGGATGACTTTTTATATTTGTATAATTTTGAACCAGATCGCTGGCCGGCTGGCAATCCGGAAACAGGTTATTTAAACTGTGATGGCAGTCCCACCAAAACGGCCATCCTGGAGCAGCGCAGAAACGGAATCAACCAGTCCTATTGGAACTGGTGCTTTGGTAAACGTCCACAAGAGGAATTGTACAGCCTTGAAAATGATCCGGAAAACCTGATCAACCTGGCAGATAAGCCGGAGTTGAAACAGCTAAAGCAGCAAATGAAACAGGAATTATGGCATCGGCTAGCCCAGGAAGGCGATCCCCGCATGTTGGGAAAGGGAGATGTATTTGATAAATACCCCTATGGCCATGATAACGGACGTCATTTCTATGAACGATATATGGCCGGAGATTCTACCCTCAACTGGGGATGGGTCAATCCCGGTGATTTTGAAGATGAATCACTGGAACTTTAATTCATTTATTTTTATAAGGAGATGAAAACAAGCAAAATAATGGCGGGGCTGATCTTACTGGTCTGCTTGACAGGTTCTGGAACTATAACAGCTCAACCTTTTCCACCAGTCAATGAAAATACCATTCCGGAAGCTAAAGCATTGCTGACCTATTTATATAGCCTAAGGGGCAATCAGATATTGTCGGGTCAGCATAATTATGGCCATGAACTTACCCGGTCTACCGATTCCATAGAAGCTTTCACCGGCAAAACACCGGCTATTTGGGGCAGTGATTTCATTCCCTATGATTTTAAAACCAACATTCATTTGGATCATACCTTTAATGAGGCATTAAAACAACATCGATCCGGTTCTATAATTACCATGATGTATCATCAATCCCGACCCTATGCCGATTCTATGGGACACTTCCGGGATAAAATGGATGAAGAAGCATGGAATCAATTGATGACACCGGGGACCCCGATCCATCAGACCTGGCTTAAGGATATTGATAAGGTGGCAGGATACCTGAAGCAATTTCAGGAAAATAAGGTGCCTGTTCTATGGCGGCCGTATCATGAAATGAATGGTGCCTGGTTTTGGTGGGGACAGAAATTGGGGCCGAATGGTTATGTAAAACTTTGGAAAATGCTTTATGAACGTTTAACCGGCTTCCATCAGCTGAATAACCTGATCTGGGTATGGAATGCCAACGCACCCCGCGATTGGGAGGGAGATGAAGCCCTGGCTTATGAATTGTTTTATCCAGGCCATGAATATGTGGATGTTTTGGCGGCGGATATTTACAAGGGTGATTATAAACAAACTCATCATGATCAGTTGCTGGAATTGGGTGAAGGAAGGCTGATGGCTTTGGGTGAAATAGGCCAGGTACCCAAGCCTGAAGTGCTGAACCAGCAAAGCCAATGGGCCTGGTTTATGATCTGGGCCCGGTTTCCCTGGACAGCCAATACGAAACAGCAGATTGAAGCATTGTATGATCATCCCAGGGTGATCACCAGGAATGAATTGGCTTATCCATGAATATGGTGGAACGCAGATTTGGTCATAAGTATATTTCAGCCCATAATAATAGCTACTCAGGATTGTTTAGTCTTGAATATACTGTTTTGACTGGTGATATCATCAAGTATTTAAACAAAATTTTGATTTCTTTCTTTTCATTCTGAAGGTTGATTTTTTAGGATTCTATATTATTTTTTAAACCAACATTATCATGGAACTTTCTTTTAAGAACCTTTTTTTTGTAAAAAAGGAAACTTTTGACCCGGAAAAGCAGGAAAAACATGAAAATCATCATCAAAAATTCTGCTGGGTCTACTATGCCACCATGGTCCTGGGGTTCTGGCTGATTGCAGGACCCCTTACCTTTGACTACAAGGTAGATATGATGTTTTGGAATGATATCATTGCGGGCTTTATATTAATATTTTTAAGTTACCAGGCCCTGAAACCTTATAAATTGTGGGCGCAATGGGCTATCATATTTCTGGGGATCTGGCTTTTTATTGCACCCTTGATATTTCATGTACGTAATAGCCCCTCCTATCTGACAGACTTCCTGGTAGGAACCCTTGTCATCACTTTTGCCCTGATTATTGCCCGTCAGCCCGGAATTAAATTATATGCAGTTGCAGGGCCCGACATTCCCCCCGGCTGGAGTTATAATCCTTCATCCTGGCCTCAGCGAATTCCGGTAATATTTTTGGCCTGGGTGGGTTTTTTTATTGCCAGATATATGGGAGCATTCCAGATGGAAATGATTGATACAGTGTGGGATCCGGTATTCGGAGATGGAACCAAAGATGTACTTACCTCCAAAGTTTCTGAGTCATTTCCTGTATCAGATGCTGCCCTTGGGGCATTTTCCTATATCCTGGATGTTTTGTTTGGATATGCCGGAGGGGTTCACCGCTGGCGCACCATGCCCTGGGTAGTGATCATTTTTGGTATTTTGATCGTTCCTCTGGGTGTGGTAAGTATCACCCTGATCATTCTGCAGCCATTATCGGTGGGCAGTTGGTGTACTTTATGTCTTTCCAGCGCCGTTATTTCAGTGATTATGATACCTTTTACCCTGGATGAAGTCCTGGCTACCTCCATGATGATTCGGCAGGAAATGAAAAAAGGTAAATCGTTCTGGTCCACTTTTTGGTTTGGCGGCAGTATGGAGGGAGGTGAAATCAAAGAGAAGCTAAATCCGGTGATTTTAATACCTCATACCTTGAAAGAAATGCTCCGGGATCTAAGTACCCGGCCCTGGAATTTATTTGCCATTGCCGCTATTGGTATCTGGCTGATGCTGTCCCCTAATATACTGGGTTATGGAGGGGGATCCATGGCAGATAGTGATCATTTTGTGGGGGCCCTGGTGATTACCTTTGCTATCATTACCATGTCTGATGTGGCCCGGCCTGGCCGTTTTATTTTTATATTATTTGGCCTATGGTTTATAGCAGCCCCCTGGATTTTTGGCACTGATTATAACCAGGCTATATGGAATGGCTCTATTGCCGGAGTACTACTTATTTTGTTGTCGTTCAGGAAAGGGAAAATTACAGATACCAGGGGTGAATTTGACAGGTTTATAAAATAGGTTTTCTGTGGGGTCAGCGCTTTTTTTGATTTTTTTATAATCAAAGTCCTGATATAAATCATAGTTCAGGCAAATTAGCGGTCAGTGAATGTTCTGGTAAGTTCGTCATTTCGACACCAGGAGAAATCTGTTTGAGTTAAGGTAGATAGATGCTATAAACAGATATGCTACGGAATTAATCAGATGGTTATTGATTGATTATGCTTTGTCATATAAATTTTACCTTACCCTATCTTTTGTCCTGGCCGGACGGGCGGTACTTTTTGCCTTGATGCAAAAAGTACCCAAAAAAATCAAGACAGAAAAAAAAGCCCTCACCTGCCGCGGCCTTTGCACTCAAGGCCATCTTAGCCTGGCACACCGTCGCACCTGCATTTTCTGTCGGGCCAGCGCTTTTTTTGTTTTCTAACAATGATATTCTTCCTATAAAACATAGTTCAGGCAAATTTAACGGCATCAGCGGTCGTTACTTTGAAATTTATAAATAGATCATACATTAATCAGTGAATGTTCTGGTAAGTTCGTCATTTCGACACCAGGAGAAATCTGTTTGGGTTAAGGTAGATAGTTGCTATAAACAGATATGCTACGGAATTACTCAGATGGTTATTGATGGTTTCTGCTTTGTC
>JBPRGG010000096.1:0-1132 GCA_051418075.1 Candidatus Cyclobacteriaceae bacterium M3_2C_046
ATGGTTTGTGACCATATATATTGGGGTAGATCAGAAGGCCTGGGAACCTGGTGGCAGCTTCCACAATACATCTCGACCAGTGGTTCAGGGTCTTTGGAGTATTTTGTGTTATCGAAGCCGGCTAAAATAAGAATTGAAATGGTGACGAGGACACAAAGGACCATCCAATTCTTAAATCTGCTGAATGATTTTTGATCTCTTTCGCCACTTATTTGGCAATAATTTGGGTTCATTCTTTGTACCTTTCCCGGCCTGCTTGATGTTACCGTGATGTAAATTAATTAATAAATTAACCTTAAAAATGGAGTAAGGAACCGTATTTAAAAATCCAGATAAAAGCTGAATGACGTATGATGAACAGCAATCGCATACGAACTGAATTGCAGCCGAAGATCAACGCTGGACCTCATGTATTACGTCCTCAAAGGAGGTGTCGAACGGTTCATTATACATTAGTTCATATTCTTTGGTAAACGACCCATAAGTTTTTTTGGCCAAAGCATATTTACCTGATGCTGCCAAAGCTTTGCATTTAATAAACAAAGCATCCCGGCTGATCATATCGAATTTGAAAATGGCATCGGCCAGTTGAATTTTAATTTCATTTGAAAGGCTATGTTGATTATAGTACAATAACAGCTTGTCAATCAGTTTATTCGACAAATCTGATTTGAAATTATCCAGCCATTCCAATTCCATGCCAGGCAAAATATTTCCTTTTTTAGCCAGAGGAATAATTGACCGTGGGACTTCTCTTTGATTATCCTGGGCTAATGTCTCCAGAATATATTTATAGTCACAAAATACATCATTTCCGATTTCAATTTTCCAGCGGCTGCCTTCTCCCACAATGGTAATGTCGCCAACCTGGGATAGTATTTCACGCAGTTTCTTTATGTTTACATTACGGTTGTTTCGGGCTTTATTCTGGGGCTTATCCCCCCATATCTCTTCCCAGATCGTCTGACTTGAAGCGCCCGGCTGATCATTAACTGAATGCAGCAGGATCAGGTTAAAAAGTAATTTCAGGGTAGTTGAGAATTTATGGCTGATGTCGATCCCATTTTTATCAATCACCTGAAAACCTCCCATCAGGAGTATGGCGCTAGATTTTTCTACCTCATTACTTACA
>JBPRGG010000097.1:0-12540 GCA_051418075.1 Candidatus Cyclobacteriaceae bacterium M3_2C_046
AATCCTTTAGGGATTCGACCTCCATCTTATCAACACCCCCTGCTCCTTTGTTGTGTTTTACCTGTCGGTTTGCTGCATTTAGGTTGGAGGGGGAGACAGTGAACTCCATCAACCCATATCCTAATCGGTTATTCTCCGTGAGGTTGTTTTCAGTTATCCCCATGAAAGGCTGCCCTCCCACATAGCCTTCGGATTCCATCCCATTCTTCTGTGGCCAGGTCTTTTCTTCAAAGATTTTCTGCTTTCTTCCTTTCATTCGGTAACATTCATTTACTACTCACTCCTTAAAGTTCAGCTCTTCTCCGTCAGCTGGCGGATACTATGGCCTTGGCTGACTTCTCACGGCAAGCTTTACTCCGGACAGTATCGGACTTTGGTTTGTATTGCAACCTCATCCGGTTCACTTTGGCCTTTTATGCAGTTTCTGTTGGTCAGGCCGGGACTTTGCCTCCGGCTTCCTTCAGATTCCACCTCGCGATGGACACCCCTGCCTTTGCCTAACACTTCCTACTGCCAAGCGTGTTCGGGACTTGCACCCTATAGCTATCGCCCATGCCGGGCGCACAATAAAAAAAGCGGCCTGAGACCGCTTTTTTTTAATATTTAAAATTGTATTAATCTCGGGTTGCTAAAGTTACAGTCTCGCCTATCCAGCAACCTACAGTAAGTTGGTCACCAGCATACATATCATAGGTAAAGGCCTCTTCTTTTGAGGGGAACTGTGATTTAGCCTGGGCCATTTTTTGAGAAGCGCCTGCTCTACGATACATTTCATAGGCAGCCAGATAAACAGCCCTGTCTTTAACTATATTTTCACCTCCTTTACACTGTTCAAAACTATGGAAATAAAGATCTCCAATTTTTTCATAAGCTTCTTTCTGGGTGGGATCTGCATTTACCGCTTGTCTGTAATAGCTTCTGGCTCCTACTTTATCGGCATTCATATTTTCCATATCACCCAATTTCATAAAGATATCAGCTTTTTTGGAATTATCTTCTGTCATCTCAATAGCCTGCTTCAGGTATTCACCAGCCACTTCAAATTCTTCATTCTGGATACTTTTAATACCAATCAGGTAAGCCAGTCCATATTCAGGTTCTTTTTCAAATATGGCTTTTACTGTTTCCAGGAACAACGGATCGTCAGTACATTTACCGGCATACATCAGTTGCATAATCTTTTTTGCCTGATCCAGATTATCCGGGTTTTCTCTGAATTTGGGGCCCATATTGTTGGTTATAAAATTACAATCTACATTTACTGTTGCCATAAAGATCTTATCCACATTTTCTTTAATGGTTTCTGTTTTTTCAGAACTTTGCTTGGAATCAATGATCTCATTAACCTTGTCATAGATTTCTATAACTTCTTCATCATTAAGCTTTTTGGTGGCCAGTTTATACCTTCTTACCACGTCCATATATGGCACAATAATATATGAAGCCACTTTATTGCCATTCATGGTAAAGGTTTTATCATAAATTTCAAATAGTTCAGGGTATTTAGCCTGGCGATTACTCCAGTACTTATATGCCGTATATGCTTTTCGATTCAAAACATTGGCTTCATCATTAAAATACTTGATTCGAAGATCATACATGGTCAGGGCGGAATCCTGCAACTCAAGGGTTTTTTGAGCATCATCTTCTATTTCAGCCAATCCTTCATAAATCTTGGCCCCATCAATATATAAGGAATTATGTAAATCGGGTACATTTTTTAACAACCAAAGGTGCGGTTTTTTAGCTACTGTATAATTATCCTGCTTCAAAGCATCTTTATACAATACATACCGTTCTTCGGCCGAAGCTTTATCTTCCGGCCAGTTCCACTCTGAGGCTGATTGAGCAAACGCTGCATTTACGATAACTGTAAATGCAATAAAAGCAAATAAAGATTTAGTTTTCATGACTGTACTTTTTTAATCGAATTTTCTTCTTTCAAACCATTTATCATTAAAGGTTACTCCCAAGATTAACCTGTAAATATCTTCTTTAATTAAATCACCACTGTTTTCCCCCCTTTGACTATACTGTAAGGCCATACTTATTGAAGAAGCATTGGTAACTGGCAATGTAACACCAAAATTAATACCAAACTCATTAATTGCCTGATTATTTTTTAAAAATGGTGTTTGTTCATAGGTAAAACCAGCTTTATACATGACACGGTTCCAATAACTTCTTACGGATGTATAGTCAGGAATAAACTCAAATCCTATTCCTCCCCGGTAGCTTTCGCCTAAATTCTGTTCTCTTCCGCTTATACCTTTAAACTGGGTCCAGTCCTGCATTTCAAAATCGGCGGCCAAAACCCAATTTGGTCCTTTTTGAAGGCTTATACCAATTCCATATTTAGCCGGTAGTGTCACAAACCTTTCATCCTGATGCCTAAGGGTATCCCGGAATACGATCTGACCTATTTCATCCTGACGATCCAAACGCTCATGTTGTTTTGTGGCAATATCAGCCTTAAGATCATAAATAGCTCCAATATTTAAATAAGTATTATCTGTGATTTTAATGGCATATGCCATTCCTAACCCCAGGCTAAAATCAGAAAAAGAGGATCTTAAAAAATTAGAAGTTCTGAAGCGGGAAGCAATGACGGTATCAGGTAAACTTACTGCAAAAGGACTCACAATGGTTTCATCTATAATAGACCCAAACATATAGCTGGCTCGTGCTCCAAAATATAACGAACGGAAAAACCTGGCACCTGCAGCCAGGTAGGCTTGATTCATACCACCAGTTCCGGTATAATTGATTTCAGTTCGGTGCGAACTATTTGCTATATTTTGAATGGATTGAATGTTATAATCTACAATGCTATAGGGCTTTAATCCTACACTCATAGTCACCCTGCCTGATTTAATTGGAAAACCGAAAGCCAGGTAATCAAGATTAAACCCGGCATTTTCCTGATTCAGACTGTCCCGCTGGATCACCCTTCTTTCTCCCACCATACCCACTTCAAACACTGTTAAAGAATTAAAAGGGAGTAAAGCCGGGTTCAGGTTATTTAAATTAAGTAATTTGCCATAGCTTAATCCAACACCGCCTATACCCATATGAGAGGCCAAACCCATACCCTGAACTTCACCTATTCCATTTATGGTAAATGGTGACCGATTTACCTGAGAAAAAGCTTCATTTCCCACACCCAACCATAGCAACAACAGAAAACTAATTATTTTTCTCAACATTATAAATTAAAATACTATTAAGTCCGTATAATACCAAATGAGGAACTGCAAAGATGCTTCCTTTTAGCTTACTTTCAAAAAAATTAGCACCCCCACCGGTCAAAATTATTTTTAAATTCTTAAATAGTTGCTGATAATTTTGAATCATTCCATCGAGTTCGGCAATTGTTCCATGAATTACTCCACTAAGTATACATTCATGAGTACTTTTTCCTATTAACCAGTCACCCTGGTCAAGCTCAACTAACGGTAAATTTGCTGTAAAAGTATTCAAAGCCTTTAGTTTCATATGGTAACCTGGTGTTATGGCTCCTCCCAGATATATCTTTTTACTAGTGATCAAATCATAAGTGATACAGGTACCACAATCTATTACCAGAATATCCTCACCAGGAAATTTAATGGATGCCCCCACTACCCCTGCAATTCGATCAACTCCTAAAGTTTCCGGTGTTTGATATTCAATTTTTACCGGAACCGGTAAAAGATGATCCAATTTCATGATAGAAATATTTTCATCAAATTGATTCATAATATCCCTAACATTCTTTCTTACGGAGCCAATGATTAAATGTTGAGGTAAATTTGAATTAACTAAATCTACCAGCTCTGAAACAGGTAATTTGTCCTCAACCTTCACCAGTTCAAGCCCCTTAAAAACACCCACTTTAGCAAACGAGTTGCCTAAATCAATTGCCAGATTCATTTATTCCGCATATATATCTAAATAATTTAATTTTTGTTTGAAAAAACCTGATGTTTTTAAAAAATGTCCGTAAAATTATCAAAAAATTTTCAATAGTATAATTGAGCTTATGAAAACCTTCAAAATAATAGGTCTTATGTCTGGTACTTCTGTGGATGGTCTTGATATGGCCTTCTGCGAATTTAAACAAGATGAACAGAATAATTGGCACTATAACATCCTGGTAACTGACAATAAAGCTTACTCGGCCGAATGGCAAGAGAAGCTTAAAAATATCATGCATACCAATAGCTTACAATTGGTAGAAGCTGATTTTGAACTTGGCCGTTTGTATGGAAGTTGGGTGAATGAATTTATGATAAAAAACAAGCTAAACCCGGATGCCATTGCCAGTCACGGACACACTGTTTTTCATCAACCGGAAAAAGGGATCACCTGGCAAATAGGTCAGGCGTTTGAAATCCAAAAAGCCACTAATACTCCGGTAATCAATGATTTTAGAAAGCTTGATCTGGTATTGGGTGGACAGGGAGCTCCCCTGGTTCCTGCAGGTGACCGGTTATTGTTTGGAAATTTCGATATATGCCTTAACCTGGGAGGAATAGCCAATTTATCGGCAGAGTATCAGGGCAATAGAATTGCTTACGACATATGTCCCTGTAACCTGGCCTTGAACTTCCTGGCAGGACAAAAAAACCTGACTTATGATGACAAAGGACAACTGGCCCGGCAAGGGAAATATCAGGAGGAACTTATACAGCAGTTAAATCAGCTATCTTATTATAAGCTGCCTTACCCAAAATCTTTGGGACTGGAATGGCTTGAAGATAATATCTTTCCCTTATTAGCCGCCTCAGATTACAATGTGGATGATTTACTACATACTTTTACTCACCATATTGCCTTTCAAATCGCAAAAGCCGCTCAAAAACATGTACCTGATGGTGCAAGTCAGATGCTGATCACCGGAGGAGGAGCTTTTAATGATTTTCTGATAGAATTAATCAGACATTATACCTCAACAAACACTCAAATTGAAGTTCCAACCCATCAGCTTATTGAATATAAAGAGGCCCTGGTTTTTGCTTTTTTGGCAGCTCTGCGGCTAAGTGGTCAGATCAACACTTATAAATCTGTAACAGGCGCTCAAAGTGATAGCTGTGGAGGAGTGATTCACAACAATCATTTTTTATCCTCTTAATCATTTGGTGAATTAGGTTGGTTTTCACTATCTTTTGGGGTCGTTGCATTCAGCATACCAGAAAGTAGTTATTCTTATAATACTATCAAGTTTGCCTGACTCAAACTTTGCTTGATTTAAAAATGTAAAATGATTAATGAAATCTTTTAGCATCTTTTTAATTTTAATCACTGTTCTGAATTTTTCTGCCAATTGCGAAAACTTATTAGCTACTCCTGATAACCTTCCCCAGAAAGTTTTACAGGAACATGAAGAATCTGAACAGTCGAATGAACACATTTCAACAGAAGATGACCATACAGAAGCTGCCCATAAGTCACCTCCCATATGGTCTGTGATCCCATTCGTATTACTTTTATTGATGATTGCCACAGGTCCTCTATTCTATGAGCATTTTTGGCATAAAAACTATCCCATCATAGCCATTATACTGGCTGCAATTGTGGTCTCATTTTACCTTTTCTTTCTGAAAAATTTTCATTACCCAGTGCATTCCGCCTTTGAATACATACAATTCATATCCCTGCTCGCCTCTTTGTACATTGCTTCGGGAGGCATCTGGATCAATGTAGATCGCCAGTCAACCCCTG
This sequence comes from Candidatus Cyclobacteriaceae bacterium M3_2C_046, assembly GCA_051418075.1. Taxonomy (GTDB): domain Bacteria; phylum Bacteroidota; class Bacteroidia; order Cytophagales; family Cyclobacteriaceae; genus JBPRGG01. Next base: position 5,704 of record JBPRGG010000097.1, read on the forward strand.
TCACCAATATAGGTATCCTGGCCATTGGGGCGGTTATTGCCAACCTCATAGGAACCACCGGAGCTTCAATGTTATTGATAAGGCCCTTCATGCGAATTAATCAGCACCGCATAAAGCCTTACCACGTTGTATTCTTTATTTTTATCATCAGCAATATTGGGGGTTCGCTTACACCCATAGGAGACCCTCCTTTATTTTTAGGTTTTTTAAAGGGTGTTCCTTTTTTCTGGACACTTTCTCATAACATTGTACCCTGGTTTTTTGCTATTACTGTTATTTGTATCATTTTTTATTTCTTTGACAAGAAAAATGCTGAGAATCATACAGGCATAGAACCTTCTTCTGAGTATTCCAATAAAATCACAATGGCAGGATCAAGAAATTTTCTCTGGTTAGGAGTAGTCATTATAGCGGTATTTCTGGATCCCAACATCTTCGACTTTGTACCTGGCATTTATTATCACGGGCAGAAATTTTCTTTTCTGCGAGAACTGATCATGCTGGCGGTAGCTTATTTCTCCTACAAATTTGCCAGCAAAAAAGCATTGACCGAAAATGAATTCAGTTTTGAACCTATTCGGGAAGTCACCTTTATTTTTATTGGCATTTTCGGAACAATGATGCCCGCCCTGGAATTGGTGGGCAATTTTGCCCGGTCAGAAGCTGGAGCTGCATTAATTAATCAGAATACCCTTTACTGGGGCACTGGTATGCTTTCAGGATTTTTGGATAATGCCCCTACTTATTTGAATTTTTTAGCGGCAGGCATGGCTTCCCAGGGGGGTGAGATCAGTCAGTTACAGGATGTGAGAAATTTTGCCCAGGGAGGGGTATATCAAAATTCGGTGCTTTTCCTGAAGTCCATTTCGATTGCGGCCGTATTTTTTGGGGCTATGACCTATATTGGAAATGGGCCCAATTTCATGGTTAAATCTATTTCTGAAGAAAGAGGTATCAAAATGCCATCCTTTTTTGGTTATATGATCAGATTTTCCCTGCCGATACTGATTCCCTTATTTGTGATCGTTTGGTTGATTTTCTTTGCCTTTAAACCAGTTTAAGCCGAAAGATGGAGGTTGTGTTTACAATATAAACAGAGCTTCATTCAAGTTCATCAGGACATCCTTTTTATGGTTAGAATCTATCAGAAGTGAGATATTGTATTTGCTTCCCCCGTAAGAAATCATCCTAATGGGTATGTTTTCCAATGATTCAAACACTTTTTTAACAATGCCTTTTCTTTGCACCACCAGGTTACCTACAATACATACGATGGTCTGATCCCTGTCGATATGTACAGTACCAAATGGAGCCAATTCCTGGGTGATTTGATCCAGGGCCCTATCATCATCAATTGTAAGAGATACTGCTACCTCAGAGGTTGTGATCATATCAATGGGTGTGCGGTATTTTTCAAAAACTTCAAATATTTTCCTGAGAAAACCATAGGCCATCAACATACGGCTTGATTTAATTTTTATAGCAGTAATTCCATCTTTAGCAGCTATGGCTTTTACATCTGCGGTTTTTTCTTCCTGGTTAATAAATGTGCCGGATGCCTGAGGATTCATTGTATTCAACAACCTTACCGGAACATTATAATGCTGCACTGGCCATATAGAGGAGGGGTGCAAAATTTTAGCTCCAAAATAGGCTAATTCTGAAGCTTCATTAAAAGATAATTCTGCAATAGGGTAAGTTTTATCCACCACCCTTGGATCGTTATTATGCATACCATCAATATCAGTCCAGATTTGAACCTCTTCCGCCTGTATGGCAGCCCCGATTAAGGTGGCTGAATAATCACTTCCGCCTCTTTTAAGGTTATCAGTTTCACCTTCATGATTTTTGCATATATACCCCTGGGTTATATAGATGTCATACTGATTTTGTTCCTGTAGCATATGCCCCAGGCGGTTTCGCAAATAATCCACATCAGGATCAGCATATTGATCGATCCTCATAAAATCAAAGGCCTCAATCAAAATTGCGCTAAAGCCCTTTTCCCGCAGGTATGTCAGGAACAGCTTAGTGGACATCAGTTCTCCCTGTGCCAGTAATTCTTTTTCCAATTTTTGGGAGAAATCGGCGCCTACTAAACTGAAAATGAAATTAAAATGGGATTCAATGATTTGTCTGGCCTGGTCCAAACTATCTGGTTGATGTAAAAGATCCTGGTAAAACCCTAAATAATGCTGATACAGTTGCTCGATGAGTTGGCGGGCTTTTTCTGCTTCTTTTTTCCTGAGGCATTCACCAATTTCCACCAGGCTATTGGTTGTTCCGGATAAAGCAGACAAAACCACTAGATTTTGTCCTTCTGACACCGTAACAATGTTTGCTACATTTTTCATGCGGTCAGGTTTACCGACAGAGGTTCCACCAAATTTCAAGACTTTCATAGATGTCGTTTTTTTTGTAGTTATTAGCTGGCTATTCCCAGCATTTTAATGGCTGTAATAGCTGCTTCATCTCCCTTATTACCATGTTTTCCCCCGGCTCTATCCATTGCCTGGTTTAAATTGTCAGTTGTAAGTACCCCAAAAATGACTGGTTTATTATATTTAAGGCCCACATCTTTAATACCCTGTGCCACAGCCTGACAGATAAAATCAAAATGCTTGGTTTCACCCTGTATCACACAGCCAAGGCAAATGACGGCATCAATTTCATCTTTCTGAGCCATCCACTGAGCAGCCAGGGTCAATTCAAAACTTCCCGGCACCTCTTTTTTGATGATATTTTCCTTTCTGGCACCATGTTGGATCAGGGTTTCCAATGCTCCGGAGTACAATGCATCTGTAACAGCCTGGTTCCATTCTGAAACTACAATTGCAAAAGTTTGAGAGGAAATATCAGTAATATTTTTACCGGAAAAGTCGCTGAGATTTTTTGAATTACTTGCCATAATAATAATTTAATAAAAAAAGGATAAAACATAATTGCATGTCCTATCCTTCATAATATTATTTTTTAATTTTTTTATCTGGATGCTAAAGCTTCCAACCGGGCCAATTGCTTTTTAGCCTCTTGAAACAAGTTGGAATCTATATATTCATCCACAATAGTCTGATATAGTTCCTGTGCTTCCTCCAAATTTCCACTCATCTCGTAAGCCAATGCTCCTTTCATAAGATATTGGGGAGTGAAGTACTGATTGGGCTTATAGTCAGCCGCATCTTCATAGAATTCGGCTGCCTCCTGATAAGACTCCAATTCCATATAAGCATCTCCAATCAAAGATAGTGCCCGGGCTTTTACCACATAATCACTGGAGGTGAATTCCTTTAGATAATCTATAGCTTCTTCAAATCGCTCCAGCTTCAAATAGCTTACGCCAGTATAAAATTGTGCCAGGTTAGCCGCCTCAGTCATAGGATAGTCATCAATTATCTCCAGAAAACCATAATTGTTACCATCACCATTCAGAGCCAGGTTTAAACTATCATTTTCAAAATAATAAACAGCCTGGAACATTTCACCCTGGGCTAATTCATCCCTGTTATCAATATAGTATCGGTAAAAGAAAAAAGCTGCAGTAATTACCACAATTATCCCCCCAACAATAAAAACCCACTTACGGTTTTTTTCAATGAATTCCTCAGTTCTGGAAAGCTTTTCTGCAATTGCCTGAGGATCTTCCAGCAATTCGCTCCCTTGCTGAGGTTGACTTTTTTTCGACTTTTTAATATTCGCCATCACAAATTAATTTAAAACCCTTTTGCTTAAAGGACTGCAAATTTAGTATAAATTTTTAATTATTTTTAGTTGCCTTCAATTAACGCAAAAAATAAGGTAAAAATTTTATAAATACTAAAAATCAATCAATGGTGAATGGATAATCAGGCTGTACATAAACATCTTTGTAAGCTTCATCCACTGTAGGCCAATCGGATTCTTCAGCAAATTTAACTGCTTCATTTACAGTTTCTTTGATTTGTTTTTCTATATCAGCCAGATCCTTTTCTGAAGCAAACTTTTGATCCAGAATCTTTTTTCGGACTTGCTCGATAGGATCTCTTAGCTTATACTGCTGAACTTCTTCCTTTGTGCGGTATTTGGCAGGGTCAGACATAGAGTGTCCTTTGTACCGATAGGTTCTCAACTCCAGTAAGGTTGGCCCCTCACCATTACGGGCTTTTTCAGCTGCCTCAGCTATTTCATTATGAACGTCCCAAACCTTCATAGCATCTACTGATTTTGAGGGCATGGAATAAGCTTCTCCCAGTTGATAAAGATTGGTAACGTTTGAGGACCTGGCCACAGAAGTACCCATAGCATACCCATTATTTTCAATAGCATAAATCACCGGCAATTTATAAAACATCCCCATGTTCAGGGCTTCATGAAAGGCTCCTTGTCTTACTGCACCGTCACCCATATAGGTGATACATACATTTTTAGTCTTCTTGTATTTTTCTGCAAAAGCAATACCTGTCCCCAGAGGAATATTCCCCCCTACAATTCCATGCCCACCAAAGAAATTTCTTTCTTTATCAAACATATGCATAGATCCTCCTTTCCCTTTCGACACGCCTGTAGCTTTGCCAAACAATTCTGCCATAATATGTTTGGGTTCTGTACCCAATCCAATTGGATGGGCATGGTCTCGATAGGCCGTGATGAACTTATCATCCTTAGTTAAAGCGGTAACTGCACCAGAGACACAAGCCTCCTGTCCTATATACAAATGGCAAAACCCCCGAATCTTCTGCTGCCCATATAACTGACCTGCTTTTTCTTCGAAACGCCTCATCAGAAGCATTGATTCGAACCAATACATATATGTTTCTTTGGAAAAACTGTCTTCACCCTTTACTTTTGCCTTGCTTTTTTCTTTCGTGCTTGCCATATGCTAATAATATTAAATCCTTTTAAAGTATGTGATGATTCTTTTTCAAAATTTGTTTAATTGATAAACAACATACTTCACATAATTGTGTTGCGAAATTAACTAAAAAAGATACAAGTAAGAAATTAATGTACCTGCAAAATATTAAATTAAGTAATTTTAAAAATTATGAAGAAGCTGACTTGTCATTTTCTCCTCAAATTAACTGTCTGTTAGGTAATAATGGTAGTGGTAAAACCAATTTACTGGATGCCATCCATTATTTATCCCTCACTAAAAGCGCCTTTAATCCTGTAGATAGCCAAAACATTAAACATGGCGCTCCTTTTTTTTTTATAAAAGGAGTCTATTTCAGACATGATAAAACAGAAACAGTATTATGCAACTTAAAAGCTGGTCAAAAAAAGACTGTAAAAATAAATAACAAACCATATAGTAGATTAGGGGAGCACGTGGGAAAGTTTCCCCTGGTAATGGTCGTACCGGATGATCAGGATCTGGTCAGGGAAGGAAGTGAAGTCAGGCGAAAGTTTTTCGATAACCTGATCAGTCAGGTAAATCAGGAATACCTGCAAAACCTGATAAGCTATTATCATTATCTAAAGCAACGTAATGCCTTATTAAAACAGTTCTCCGAAAAAAATTATTTTGATCAGGATCTGCTGATGCCCTATAACCAACAAATTATCAGCCTGGGCAAGGCTATTTATCGCAAAAGGACTGATTTTATGGAAGCTTTTATTCAACCCTTCAAACAACATTATTTGAATCTAACCAGTGGAAAGGAGAGCGTGGATCTAAAATACCAATCAGACCTTGAGCATGATGAATTTGATTTAAGTTTTAAGCAAAATTTATCAAAAGATATTGCTTTGCAGAGAACTACCGCAGGGGTTCACAGGGATGATTATCAGTTCAGGATCAACCGGTTCCCTCTTAAGAAGTTTGGCTCCCAAGGACAGCAAAAGTCATTTGTTATAGCATTAAAGTTGGCCAAATTTGACCTGATAAAACAAGTTAGTGGAATACCTCCCATTTTATTGCTTGATGATATATTTGACAAATTGGATGAATCTCGCATGAACAAGTTGATGAAGATGGTTGGCAATCAGGCATTTGGGCAATTGTTCGTTACGGATGCCAGACCTGAAAGATCCCAGAAGATCTTTAAACACCTGGGTATAGAAGTGCGTTTTTATAAAGTAGATCAGGGCAATGTTATAGAAATTTAACTATTTGTAATTACTCCCTTTTAATCCTATATTATTTTAAATTTAATTACATTTGTATCATTAAGAATCAGGATTGATAAATGCATCATAAATCCAAACCGAATAGTTTCACCCGTAAATCTGATACGTCACCCTTAAGTGATGTTATTAAGGATTTGCTGAATGCCTATAAAATCGATAAAAAATTCAATCAGGTACATATTATCAATTCCTGGGAAAAGGTAATGGGTAAAACTATTGCTAAACGAACCACAAAAATTTTCTTTAAAGACAGGGTCATGTTCCTGGAATTAAACTCTGCTCCATTAAAACAAGAACTCTCCCTGAAAAAATCAAAACTCATTAAGCTTTTACAAGATGAGTTTGGCCAAGAACTGGTTGAGGATGTCATTATTATGTGAGTGAAAAGATTCCTGCAAAAACAGACAAAAGCTATACCTCGATCGAGTATGAAGATAGGGATTATTTCCCTATCTGTCCTCTCACACCACCCTGCTTACTGTTCGATACAGGGCGGTTCTTTAAGTTTTGATTCTAACCTTTCGGTATTGATCCGACAAAAATATATATCCTGCTTGCTGTAGTTTATCCGTAGTGATGGTAGTTTTAAGGATGTAGTTATTGGCAGTGTGCCAGTAACTTTTCCTTGTATTAGCCCATTCCCAAGCTTTGGATTTCTTTACCCCGAGCTTGACAAGATTCGCCAGTTTGGTTCTGATCCGTTTCCATTGTTTCCAGATGACCATCCTGATT
>JBPRGG010000098.1:0-62543 GCA_051418075.1 Candidatus Cyclobacteriaceae bacterium M3_2C_046
CTCGGCCAGCAGTCGCATGTATGCCAGAAAGCTGCCTTTCATCTTTTCATTGTCCCGGAATCCATACGTACCGTTTTGGATTTCGATTTGCCGCTGTGCCCGGATTGTTTCCGCAAGTTGCAGGGTTTTCTTATTGACCTCTTTTTGCTCTTTGGTTTTGGCATTCGGGTCCAGGTAGAGTTTGAGGTATTCTGTTTTCCTTTTCCCCTTGTGGTAGTAGTCCAGGTACAAGCTGGTCTTTCCTCCCTGATTTCTTTTTCTGAGTGTTACCTTCATGTCGTAAACAGGTTTTCAATATCGGTTCTTTTAATAATGGTGCGTCTTCCGAGCTTGGCAGCATTCAATTGTTTGCGGTCGATCATCCGGTAAATGGTCCACCGGCTGGTGCCTAACAGTTTGCAGGCTTCCTGAATGCTCAGGAAGTCTTTTGATTGAATGCCATTGGAAGAAACAGGAGAAGGAGAGGTGTCAACGGTCTGGAGCTTTTCTTGCCGCTTACGCTTTTTATAAGCTCGCTTGGCACAGTTGTCCGAACAGTATTTGGTCACTGTAGTCTTAGCGATGAAGATTTCACCGCAATACATGCAAGTCTTTTCGATTCTGATATTACTGCTCATTTGTTGCTTAAAGTAGCTACATGTAGCTGGTTGTAGCTCTATGTAGCATAATCTCTCCTTTGTCTTAAATTTTTGTTGCTAACAACAAAATATCTGTTTCTAGCAACAAATTAGACACGAAAGATACAAAAATAAGGGCAAATTAGCAACAAGAAAGAGAAGATAAAACGGGTTAAAATGCTTACAATGAAAGGTTTAACTAAGTAAGAGAAAAGTAATTACTTTCCGATACAAAACTTACTAAAAATATTCCCCAACAAATCATCCGTCGTGATCTCACCGGTGATTTCTCCCAAATGATGCAAAGCTGTTCTTATATCCAGGGCCAGCAGATCTCCGGTAATGCCCATATTTACTCCCTTCAGCACATCATCCAGGGCTTTTTGGGTGTTCATCAGGCTTTCGTAATGACGAATATTGGTCACAACGGTTTGTCCTGTTTTGAATTTGTCCAGGTTCACCACTTCCAGGATCTTACTCTTCAGTACATCGATATGCTCCTGTTGAGAGGCTGAAATAAATACCATGTCCCTGGCCTGACCATTCAGTTGATCCAATAATTCCTGTTGGGCTTTGTCCATTTTATTGCCGACTTTGATAAAAGGCACCCCCAGATTTTCCAGCTTATTGATGTCCCTCCGGATATCGGTAATATTTTCCAGGCTCAGGTCAAACATATATATGATCAGAGAAGCCGATTTCATTTTAGCATGGGTGCGTTCTACTCCCATGACCTCGATCTTATCGGTGGCTTCACGGATTCCGGCCGTATCAATAAAGCGGAAGGTGACTCCCTCGATATTGATCTCATCTTCAATAAAATCACGGGTGGTGCCTGGGATGTCGGAAACAATGGCTTTTTCTTCGTTTAACAAGGCATTGAGTAGGGTGGATTTGCCTACGTTGGGCTTGCCTGCTATTACGGTAGGTATGCCATTCTTGATCACATTCCCCAATGCGAAGCTGCTGATCAGTTCCAGGATCACTTTTTGCAGGTCTTTAACCAGTTTAGTCAAGTCTTCCCGGCTGGCAAATTCCACATCTTCTTCAGAGAAATCCAGTTCCAGTTCAATCATGGAAGCAAAATGGATCAGTTGTTCCCGCAGGGCTTTGATCTTATGAGAAAATCCACCCCGCATTTGATTGAGAGCAGCCTGGTGAGCGGTTTCTGACTCTGAAGCGATCAAGTCGGCTACTGCTTCGGCCTGGGCCAGGTCAAACTTTCCATGGATGAAGGCTCTTTTGGTAAATTCTCCCGGCTGAGCCAGACGAGCACCATATTTTATTAATAATTTAATGATCTGATTAATGATGTAATTCGATCCATGACAGGAAATTTCCACCACATCTTCTTTGGTATAGGATTTGGGCGCTTTATAAAGGGAGATAACCACTTCATCGATAATTTGATTTCCTTCCCGGATGGTGCCATAATGAAGGGTGTGGCCTGGTTGATTGTTAAGATCCTTTCCTTTAAATACCTGGTTGGCAATGGCTATAGCTTGATTTCCAGATAGGCGTATGATGCCAATGGCTCCCATTCCCTGGGGGGTAGCCAGGGCTACAATTGTATCTTCCATGCTGTGTATATCCTTCATCTTCCTTTCAATTAACTGCAAATTTAGCAAAAATTGATCCCAAACATTAAAAAATAAAGTGGAGGTTTGTCAGAAGATTTTGTTTTTCGTAGATAATGGGGGCGAAAGAGGTTATTTGAAATGGCTAAATGCTTCTGAAAATGGTAAAAGTTATGTTTGTCCGTTGCATCTTGTGAGACATGCTATCTTACTTAATCTTTTGTCCTGTACGGACGGGCGGTGTTTTTTCTCTTAAGCAACACCTGCTTGTGAAGGCAGAGGCAACCTTGATCTTTTTTTGACTTTTTCAAATCATAGTTCAGACAAATTCAATGGTCTGCGGTGGTCGGTACTCCGTCAAAAAATAACGTCATTTTGTATTTGTTTTTTGCCAGGAAATGGCGGATCACTAATAACATTATTTGAAATGTACAAATAAACAAAAAAGGCTTTCCATTAAAAGAAAGCCCTTCAATTTTTTGTATGTTTCCGGAATCTATTGGTTTTGTTCCTGGTCAAACTGCTCCAGGATCTGTTTAAATTCATCTGCTTTTCTATAGCCCGGCAGGGGAGTGATGCGCTGAAATGATTCATCAATTAATACAATAGTAGGATATCCTGTCACCCGGAAAGCCCTGGCCAACTCCTGTTCAGTTAAGGTGGTACCATTGAATGTAACCTGATTATTACTTTCCGCATCTAGTTTTACAGCATAGTAGTTATCATTCACATAGTTCACCACTGCCTGATCAGAGAAAGTTGAGGCATCCATCCTTTTACACCAAACACACCAATCTGTGTACACATCAACAAATACCTTACGTGGATTAGTCTTGCCTAACTGCTGAGCCTCTTCAATAGTCAGCCAATTGATCTCATTTTTCTTATGGGTTGATTTCTGATCGGTTTCGTTATTAGCTGATGCTAAGATACTGATGCTTAAAAGTAAAGTGAGACTAAGCGTGAGCTTTCTGAAATTCATAGTAAATTGTTTTAATTCAAAATTAATATTCCTTGTTCAATTAAAAAACCAAACAACCTGTTAAACCGTACATCTTCTAATTTTACAAATTTTAAATTTGATCTGCAAATACTGTGCCTTAAAAGTTTTTTAACTTGATTGTTTTTAAACAAGATAGATTATGGTAAAGTTTCCTTTCAGAGGCAGAGATTACTATGTTTGTCTGACAGCCGACCATGATCGTTATTCCGATAACAGAATGTTTTCGGAAACTTCACTGCTGATAAATACAGTTTTTTTATTGTCGATCAGGATCTGCATGGATCCATCAAATTCTTCCTTGGATATTACCTTTACCTTGGCTCCAATGTAAGCCCCGATTTTATCCAGGTATTGCAGGAAAACGGATCGGGTGTCATTTACCGCTACGATAATTCCTCCGGAATTTTCCACAAAATCCTGTAATGGAATCTGAGGCTTCTCCTTAAATTCTCCGGATTCATCTGGAATGGGATCTCCATGAGGATCATATTGTGGATAGCCTAAAAATTCATCTAACCGGCGAATTAATAGGGTGGACCGGATATGTTCCAACTGTTCGGCTACATCATGTACTTCGTCCCAGTTGAATTTCAATTTTTCCACCAGGAATACTTCCCATAACCTGTGCTTGCGAATAATTCGCAAAGCTTCCTTCTTCCCCAGGTCTGATAAATCCACTCCCTGGTATTTTATATAATTTATTACTTTTTTATGAGCCAGTTTACCAATCATATCACTGACCGATGCAGGTTTGGTTTGAAGCACTTCCGCAATGGAATTGGTAGATACATTTTTTTGTCCACCCTCCGATAACCGATAAATTGCTTTAAGGTAATTCTCTTCAGCGTAGCTTAACATCTGTTCACTTGATTCTGTTTAAGCAAATCTAAGCAATCTTTAGGCTAATCTAAAAATAAACTTTTAAATAAATGAAAAGTGACAAGCTGTCAGTATGTTAACTAATAAATTTAGCAAAAGAATCTGCCAAAATTTATTTTTAGGGTTGGCTAAACCTGCCAGAAGAGCGTTTTCTTGGTTTACTCTGCTCAAAATATGAGCACATTGCAGGGCCAGTCTTTTAACCATTTGGCAAAGGTAATATTTATAAAGACTGGGCTTGCTAAATATATTGACAAAGGGATTGTGGTTAAAAGGGGGAGGGGTTTCCATTCCTTGGTCTTTTAGGTCTACTTTTTGTGATTGTTCAAATAGTATTTTAAAGGCCGGAATATTCTTTTGTATAAGTACATAAAGCATTGAATATCAAAGATATAAATATATGATACTCATCTATATGTTTAGGGTTGTTAATAGGTTTATTCAGGGAAATTGCCTGTTGCTCAGGGTTTTATAATACATGATTTTATGGGCCAGAACAAAAATATTTTTGAGGAAATCCTATGATATTAGCCTCATATTTTTTTTGTTTGGCGGGTTATTTAGAAATTCCATAGGTTATATGCCCTTTTCCTTCCTTTGGAATATTTTTAAACGGCAGGTAGAAACAAATTTGAATTATCAGAATATAAGACTAAATGGATTTAAAAGAAATTATTGAAAAAGCCTGGGATAACAGGGCATTATTAGAAGACAAGGATGTTCAGATTACAGTAAAAACTATTATTGATGAGCTTGATAGAGGTCAATTGAGGGTAGCTGAGCCCGCTGAAAATGGCTGGAAAGTAAATGAATGGGTAAAAAAAGCTGTAATACTGTATTTCCCCATCCAAAAAATGCAAATTGTAAAGGTAGGGCCCTTTGAATTTCATGATAAAATAAAATTGAAATCAGGTTATGATAAATTAGGCGTGCGGGTGGTGCCTCATGCCATTGCCCGTTACGGCTCTTTCGTCAACAAAGGGGTAATTATGATGCCCTCCTATGTGAATATAGGGGCTTATGTTGATGAAGGTACCATGGTAGATACCTGGGCCACCGTTGGGAGTTGTGCTCAAATTGGAAAAAATGTACATCTAAGCGGTGGAGTAGGCATTGGCGGGGTATTGGAGCCGGTTCAGGCCTCCCCTGTCATAGTAGAAGATAATGCCTTTATAGGTTCTCGTTGTATCATTGTGGAAGGTGTCAGGATCGGAAAAGAAGCTGTTCTGGGGGCCAATGTAACCCTTACCGGAAGTTCAAAAGTAATAGATGTTACCGGCAGTGAACCAATTGAATACCGGGGAGAGGTGCCGGCACGTTCTGTGGTGATCCCCGGTTCATTTACCAAACGTTTTCCTGCCGGAGATTACCAGGTACCCTGTGCCCTGATCATCGGAAAAAGGAAAGCTAGTACCAATTTGAAAACTTCCCTGAATGATGCCTTAAGAGAAAACAATGTGGCTGTTTAGTTGCTAATTAAATTAGCAATTCAGAATAGGGTCCAGGATAAACATTTCATCTGTTTAACCGTATTTTTTATAGATAAGATTATATTTTTTCAACCTTTTAAACTGAAATAAAGGATATGTCACTATTTTTTGGCATTGCTTTTGGTTGACAAAAAGCAAATAGGAACAAGATGAAACATTTAATTGTGATTATAGCAGGTATCCTGATGCTTTCTGCTTTTTCCGGCAAGGAAGTATATGAACCAGTAACACATCATATAGCTAAAGGAGAGCAGCTGGAATTTAAAGTCAATTTTGGCATTTTTACGGTAGGAAGAGCCAATATGATGGTTTATCCTGAAACCTATGAGATTCACAACCGGCCATGTTATAAAGTAGATGTTTTCGGAAAAACTACCGGAGCAGTAGGATGGTTAGCTAAAGTAGATGACAATTGGGGTGCTTATGTAGATACAGCTGCATTGTTACCACACATTACCTGGCGAAATATTGCTGAAGGAAAATTCAGAAAAAATGAGTTGGTTAATTTTGATCATCAGGCTGATTTGGTAAAAGCCAAAGTGATTAATAACAAAACAGGACGGTATAAGGAGCCAGAGATTTATGATGCTCCGGATAATGTGAGGGATTTAATCGGAGGTTTTCTCTACCTGCGTTCCTTGGATTTTTCCAGGGCCAAATATCAGGATACTATTCAATTACATGCATTTTTTGAAGATACCATCTATGATTTCAGGATTATGTATATGGGCCGTGAGCGGGTGAAAACCAAAGTAGGGGTGATCAATACCGTAAAGCTGGTGCCTATTATGCCTGATAACAAGCTATTTGCCGGTGAGAATTCTATCACACTCTGGCTATCAGATGATAAAAATAAAATCCCTGTTAAAGCAGAAGCCAATATGTTTATTGGAAGAGCCGGTATAGAAATTATTAACTTTGATGGATTAAATCATGCTGTTAATTTTGATAAAGAAAAGGGTTAGCTACTTTAGCCGTAAAGATTAAGTTTTAGCCGGATTTTAGAAAAATCTTACATTCTCACTGATTGAAATTCCTTTATTTATATAGGAATATTTTTTATATTAGCACCTGATTATAAGGTCAAAAACAGAATATAAATAATAAATGCTAAAATTTTCAGGAGCTATTCCTGTTTTTAAAATGAAGTTATTATGAAAAATTTTAATCAGGCAATTACCTTAAGCTATATATTATTTCTGGCCATTTTCTTGTCTTCCTGTGCTAAAGATGAAGAAAATGGGGATGATTATTTTAATTCCGGAGAATATAAGGCTGCAATTGAGGCTTACAACAACGTTCTGGATACCAAACCAAGGGATATTAAATCATTGTATAACCGGGGAAGAGCTTATGAAGAGTTGGATCAGTATGACAAAGCCCTGGCTGATTTTGAAAAAATATTATCCATGGATCCGGATCATTCCAGCGCATTATTGAGTATTGCCAGTGTTTATCTCAACCAGAATGATTATGAAAATGCCGTTTTTTATGCAGATAAATCCATAGAACAAGACCCTAATAAGGCAGAAGCCTATTTTCTAAGGGGCCGATCCTATCATAAACAAGGAAAATTTGATCAGGCCCTGGATAATTACAATGCGGCCATTAACATTAACCAGGATCTTGCTCCGGCATTTCTCTACCGGGGAGCCGTCAAGATCAGTATGAAAAGAACCAGGTCTGGTTGCAGTGATCTGAAAATAGCCAGTTCCCTGAATCTGAAAGAAGCCGATAAGCTGCTTGATCAATATTGCAAGTAAGTTGTATTGATGTTTCTTTGCCTAAGCCTATCTGGTTCAGGCCATCCGGTAAAAATCTTTTCCTTCAATCCAACCCTGGTCCAGCAGGTATTGATGTACCAGCTTTCTTCCGGTTCGGTCACTTACAAATGAAAGTATGAAACAGGACCGGTATAACTTTATATCATGGTAATGGATTACCGGATGGTTATTAAAATATTTTTTGGGAGTAACATCAATATATCCTGCCACCGTCACCCCCCGTTCTTTCAAAAAATTACCACAATATTTGGCTTTTGCACCTATTCCCCAGATTAAAATGGCCCGGTTTTGATCGGATTTAGACTTAAACCATTGATTGAAGTAGCTAAGTTTAAGTAAGGTGAAATTCAATCTTTTATACTTTTCTGAAGTACGTGATAATCTAGCTGGATGATCTCTCCATTGCAAAACAGGCCAGGTTATTTTTTTAAAACGTACCCCTTGCTCGAACAGTCTTAACCATAAATCATAATCTTCTGGAAAAGAACCCTCCCGGTAAAATGGGCCGGAGCCAATGAGCGATCGGCGAAACATTGCAGAAGGATGGGCCAGCGGAGCATCCACGAAACGGTTGAGGTATATATCCCGGCAGGTTATCAACTGATTCAACCATTGAACGTGCAGATAATAACCCTGGTGGTTTTTTTGATCACCAACATATTCCACCAATCCTGAAACCACATCTACTTCAGGTTCCTGCTTCAGTAAATCCAATTGTTTTTCCAAACGCCAGGCCAGTGAAATATCATCTGCATCCATTCTGGCTAAATAGCGGCCTTTACTATATCTGATCCCCTGATTTAAGCCATCTACCAGTCCCTTTCCCTCCGGTTGCAACACTTTAATCCTTGAATCACTTATTTTTGCTAATTTTTCAAGCGTATGATCCTGGCAATGATCATCTATGACAATTAACTCAAGATCCTCAAAAGTCTGGTTCAATATACTTTTTACAGCCTGATGAATAGTGTTTTCGGCATTTTTTACCGGCAATATAATTGAAATTTCCGGTTGGGGCATCACTATTTAGGCTGGGTGGCTTGATAGGTAAACCAGTCAAAATCAGATGGATTGATGGATTGCTGTCCATTTCCAGTGGCATACAATCCCAGATAGACCCCGGTAAAACCACCGGCCACTTCAGATGATACATACCTGGTATTCATTTCACCCAAAGCCAAAAAGGTGTTTTGCTGAGGTAGTGCATAGGAAAACCGGTAATGAGTGGGTGTGCCTTCTATTTTAAGCCTCAGAGGGCCTGCCGGGATCTTCACACTTTTTGCTAAATGATCCATTTCTCCCACCTTATACTTTAGCCTCAGAACCCGGCCACTATCTGAATGTGTCACATACATCTTGTAATGATGATTTTCATTCATATATGCTGTCAAACCGGCTTCTTCATTGGGTCTTTCGGGTTCAAAATCCAGCAGCGTAATGGCTTCAAAGTTAAAATGTTGTTGTCTTTTACCGATAAAGGTCGGTGAGCCAATTTCATCTAAGCCGACCGGAGAACCACTTAATCTTAGCCATCCTTTACGTTCAGTAAGAGACCAGTTTTCTAATACCGGGTTTCTTAGAAAGTTCCAATCCAGACCCAGTAAGGCATTTTCAAACTGATCTGTGGCTGGTTTTTCCGGCCATTCATGCAGGGGTAATGTTTGTGTGGTTACTTCCATTTGAATAGTACCATCGCCATTTACTACAGGCCAGCCAGCTTCATTCCAGCTAACCGGGGCCAGAAATGTTTCTCGACCCAGGTGATGGAACATTTGGTTCACCGTTCTGAACCCTAAAAAAGTCATCCACCAGGAACCATCATGTGCCTGCACCAAATCTCCATGTCCGGTACCCTGAACCGGATGAGACTGGGTTTTAATATCTCTATGGGTCAATATGGGGTTATCAGGGTTGGCTTCATAGGGACCATTTATATTTTGACTACGTGCAATTGTAATCATATGACCATATTCGGTGCCTCCTTCCGATATCATCAAATAATAAAAACCATCTTTTTTATAAATATGCGGACCTTCAGGATATCGACCACCGGTGCCTGACCAAATTAGCTCAATGTCACTCAATATTTTTCCGGAAGCTATATCGATCTCGGAAAGATAGATGCCGGGAGGATCATCATCATTGCCTCCGTTGGTGGTAAGATATACTTTTCCATTATCGTCAAAAAAGAAGGAGGGATCAATGCCAGACTGATCAAGATATACTGGATCTGACCAGTCACCATATGGATTTTTAGTATAGACGTAAAAATTACCTCCATGACTTACATTGGTGGTAACCATATAATAGGTTCCTTCATGAAAACGAATGGTGGGCGCATAAATTCCTCCCGAACTTGGTACCTGATCCAGGTTAAGCTGAGAGTTACGGTTCAGGCAATGATTGATCTTTTTCCAGTGGATCAGGTCTTTACTGGTGAAAACTGGGACACCGGGGAAATATTCAAAGGTACTGGTTACCAGGAAATAGTTTTCACCTACCCGGCACAAGCTGGGATCCGGATAAAATCCGGGAATAACAGGGTTTTGATAAGTATTCGAATTAGTCTGACTCCAACCGGGATTAGCTTGTATTGCTACCAGAAAAAGTACGTATAAAAAATTTCTTAATATGTACATTTCAATTAAAACATTTAATAGGATTGAATAATAATCAGAATATCAGCTGGTTAAAAGTTAATTGCATGATAAGCAATACAGCAATTTTACTAGATTTTCCTTGATTTTGGTAGCACTGATCAAATAAAAAATCCTTTATTTTTCTCAATTCAAAAATAGAATCCCATTCTTAGATTAAACAGATTGTTTTCTGAAGAAATGGTATAGTAACCACTCAATAGCAAAAGGTCGTAAAAGTTAAACCATAAGCCTGGTCCGTAACCTTTGCGCCAGACTTCCTGCTGCTCAGATTCGGTCCAAATCTTTCCATGATCAATAAAACCGGCCAATCCCCAGCTGCCGGTAAGGTAATACCCGCTAAAGGCATTTATTTTCCATCGTAATTCGCTGTTCTGGTAAAAAACAGATTTACCGGCAAACCGCGTCATTCTATAGCCTCGCAAATTTTCCAGGCCGCCCAGGAAATTAGATTGATAAAACCGAAATTGTCCGATGTTGGTAGCGGCCCCAAACCTAAGGGCAAAGGTCAGGTCAAAAGGTAAATTTGGTGTATAGTAGAATGACAGATCACTCTGTACTTTGAGGAAATTGTAGGAATCTGCTGTGGTCGATTGATAGTATTCCAGGGAATTATTCCACAAAACACCACGGGTAGGATAGGTAGTATCATCTACCAGGTTGAGCCAGGTAAAGGCTTTCCCCCCGGCAAACCATTCCGAAGCAAATCGGGTAGACCCTTCCATCACTTCGCTGTTTAAAATGGTATTACTTTCACTAAAAACTTTATTATAATTCAGAAAAGGACCTATTCCAACTCTGAAATCAGGACTTACCCGGTATTGCAGAGAGGCAAATAAGTTCATATCATTCAGCCTTACCCGGTAGTATTGAATGTTTTGGTTAAATTCAGTCTGTCCTCCCTGACCAAAATAATTGATCTGGTTATTAGGTCCCATCACATCAAGATCTAACCCAAAATCCAGTTTGTTTTTGATAAATAAATTATAGAGACTTTTATATTCCAGCTGCAAGGCTTTTAAATTAAAGGCATACTTAACATTTAAATTATAAAGACTACTGTAGCTTTCTTTGCCAAAATCATGATATTGGAAAGTAATTCCACCCACCGGAGTAATGCCATCATCTTTATTATAACCTATATAAAACTGCGGACCTTTATAATTGTAATTAAACCTGTCTTTTTGATAGATCTGAAAATTCTGATTTTTCAGGTATTCCAAATTGGTGCCACTTCCTTTTGAGATCAGATTATTTTCTGCTTTTTGATCATAATAGATCACTTTTTTTCCTTTAGGATCAGGAACATTATCAAAGTATTGATCCGGTCCGGAGCCTCCTACAATTCTTACTTTTACAGACCTTGGGCCAGATCCCGTGATCTGGAACCGGTCAGCTCCGCCCAAACCAAAAACAATCACTTCCTCAGTTTCTCCTGGCTTAAAAGTCCTGGTATACATCAGGTCTCCGGATTTATCCTTTTGGTACATTTTCAGATTAAGCTGTTCATTGGGCTGAAATGTCAGGAGAAATAATTCATCCTGATCTGTTCCAATGATTTCTACTTCATTGGCTAAAAGATAATAATAGCTTCTGGCTGCATCATCCAGTTTTTTTAATCGGGCTGTCAAGGTTTGATAAAGATATGCTCCTGAAACTTCCAAAGCTCCTGCTGGTATCTCTGCCAGAGCACTTTTGATCACCGGCTCAGATAATTGATCCTGAATGGTATCAACCAGGGCCAGCCATTGGTCTAAACTTAACTCATTGAGTAAATACCGGTCAATGGAACGCGCATTGTAATTCAATCCCAGCAAATCCTCATATTCCTTTTCAAAGCTGCTTAACTTGCGTAATCCCCAGGGTTTGCTGATCAGGCGGGGCAATAGTCCGTCATAAATAGAGAAGGCTTTATCACGGTCACGGGAAACCGGCTTGAATAAACTGCCTTTTTCTTTTTCAAATTCTGCCCAACGCCATTGATCTTCATGCCGGTCCCAATCCCCCACCAATATATCCAGTAAACGCGCTTTCAGGAACATTTTCTGATCCACTTCATGATCATGATCTTCCATTAGGTGTTCATACAAAGTAGAACTGCTCACCACATTTTCAGAATGTCCAAACCTTTCCAGATGGGATAGATCCTCATCCGGACGAATTTCCAGCATGCCCAGCATCCCCCCAAATTCTTCAAGGTATGGTCCCAACTGTGGATCATGGGGCATATAATAGAGTTTGGGATCTGTATAATATAAACCCAAAGCTTTCTCCAGGCCAGAAACTGCTAAAGCCCCATAGGGATAGGAGGCTGATATTTGATCCTGAACCAATCCCTCAGCAAATGTTTTTTTTAGCCCCCCTGGTAGTACACCACCAGGATTTTTATTTACTGAACGAAAATTGTACTGGATCCCTTCAGGATTTTTAAAACGTAGAGAAACAGTTTCCTGTCCGCCCCCTTTTTTGACAGGTGTCAGACCGCCGGCCACCTGGTCTAATTGGAGATACGGCACTTCTACTTGCTGCTGCCAAACCTCCCGCCAGTATTTTCCTAACATAAACCGGTTGAATACATTAGCCTTATAGTTAATTCCTGGGGCAATGATCCGGCTACTGTCCTGATAATCAATGGCTTTTGCTGTAAAATTTTCATGTACTGCCGGCTCCAGGGCATACAGCGGATATCTGAAGGTAGATTTACCATCGGGATTTTTCGGATCAGGTACCCAGAATTCTAACCATACTTCCCCATTTTCAAAATAGCTTAGTTGAGCCAGGCCATAGCTTTGATGTACAAAAGCGGCATCATAGCCCTTGA
The DNA here is from genome assembly GCA_051418075.1 of Candidatus Cyclobacteriaceae bacterium M3_2C_046. Taxonomy (GTDB): domain Bacteria; phylum Bacteroidota; class Bacteroidia; order Cytophagales; family Cyclobacteriaceae; genus JBPRGG01. Next base: position 12,829 of record JBPRGG010000098.1, read on the forward strand.
CCGCGAAACCCGTCTTACTGCCTGACCCACTGATGATATGATGCGTTTGATGGTAAGTATGGTATTGTAAATTATGATCATGGCCTGAAGCCAGTACCAGGTTGTCGTAATCCTGTATAAGTGACAGGAGTGAGTTTTTTAGCTGCTGATAGGTAGGATTAGGAATATCCTGCCGGGAAATGCCATACATGCGCATGAGTGGGTATAACGAACCTATCAGGGGAAGTGGTAAATATAGATAGGGTCGTTTGATGGTCAGGGGAAAAATATGGTCTTTCAAAGAAAAATGTCCGCCATGATTACCATTGCTGAAAAGCGGGTGATGAATATTCAGCAAAATATGTTTGTCCTGGTTATTTTTCAGTATATCATCAATTTGTACCAGGAAATCCAGATTACTCTCAATCCCACAATCATCCAGCCCAATTGGCTTGTCCTGCTTGGTCAGCCACCATTCAGAATTGACAAACAACAGCAGCAGATCGGGTCCTAATGCTACTGTCACAGGTCCGGGACATCCACCTTTGGGATAAAAGACATCATTATTATTGAGGTAATCTTCGATATACTTTTCCTGCCGCAGGATAGATCCTAATCCACCAGCTGAGCTGAAATTCCAACCGTGATTACCTGGAATAAAAAACAACCTGGCCTGATGGTCTTTTACTGCATCCATCTGACGATTGATTATTGTTTCCTTGGCTTGCCTGTCCGGTGCATCAGGTGGGGGCAGACCATGATAGTAAATATTATCACCCAGATAAATCACTGCATGCTTTGACCGGTTTGAATCAGGAGCTGAACCTGATTTTTGATCAAGCTGGGTTAATTTATAATCAAGCATGTTTAATACGGGTGCAGATTGATCCAAAAGGGGGGATCCGGTATCTCCGATTAAAAACACCGTGTGTCTTAAATTTGCAGTTGGCATCGATTGCTGCTCCCAATCTTTCCAGTGTTTCTGGTAATAAGGCTTTATAGCCCCGCAGGAATAGATGAATAGTAAGATAAATAGTAAAAAATAAACGTTATACTTTGAAAACATAAAAAAATCAGGTATTCGAATTGGTATCGGCTTTTATAGTCTGAGTGACTAGCAGATCATCTTAAAAAAAACATTCAAACAAGCTTTCTGTTTTTTGAATAGAACTTATCAATTAATTTTTATGGCAGAAGAAGTTATTTCGTCTGTAGAAAATGAGGCCACAACCTATGTTTTTAACCTTTTTAAAGACAAATTATCAGACAAATACATATATCATGATTATGCCCACACGCTCGAAACAGTAAAGTATGTAAAAGAGATCAGCCAGGCATATGAACTAGCTCTGGAAGACTTGGAGATCGTAATTTTGGCAGCCATTTTTCATGATACCGGTCATATTGAAAGCTATCGGGAGCATGAGGAAGCCAGCGCCAGAATTGCTCAAAAATTTTTACAATCTATAGATTATGAGCAGGCAAAAATTGATAAAGTGGAAGAACTTATATTGTCTACTAAGCTTTATCAGCCTTCTGAAGGACTCTTGCAGGAGATTCTACACGATGCTGACCTGATCAACATAGGCAAGAAAGGTTTTTTTTCTAAAGGCAGACTGCTAAGGGCAGAATGGGATTTTTTCCTGGACAAGAAATTTTCTGATGAAAGCTGGGAAAAATTACAATATGAATTTTTACTGAAAGTCAATTTCTGTACTGCCTATGCACAGGAAAATTACGGAAAAAGACGCAGCAAAAATATTACAAAACAACAAAACCGGTTGATTGGTAAGCAAGATAAAAAGAAGAAAAAGAAAGGTAAAAAGGCTAAATCCAGAAAAGCCGGCCGGGGTATAGAAACCATGTATCGTTCCACTTACAGAAATCATATCAACCTCAGTTCCATTGCCGATAATAAAGCCAATATGATGATTAGTATCAACACCATCATTATGTCAGTAATCATTACTGTGATTGGTTCAGGATTTACATTTACTGGTCAGGATTTCATTGAGCATCTACGGTTCAGTGTCCCTATTGTGATATTGCTATTGACTTGTTTGGTTTCAGTCATATATGCAGTGTTTTCTGCCCGGCCCAGCGTTACCAGTAAAGAAGTGGACAAGGAAAAAATCAGGAAAAAGCAAACCAGCATTTTATTTTTTGGCAATTTCACCCACCTTCCTCTGCAGGAGTACCTGGAAGATATGAACCAGTTGATGCGAAATGGAGAAATGTTGTACGATAACATGTCCATTGACATCTATTTTTTAGGTCAAGTTCTGACCAAAAAATATAATTTGTTAAGGGTTTCCTATAATATTTTCATGATCGGGTTAAGTATTTCAGTCATTGCATTCGTAATCATTTTCTTTTATTCCTATGCTTTACCTTAAATCTCTTAAAACTACTAAAACTTACCTTGGTCCTTTTTAGCTATAATAATGACTATAAATATAGCTTAGTATTTGAACCTCAGAATAAATAAGTAATCTTCCAGTCAATCATTTTAAATCGATCTTAACATTTCTTGCCTTTTCTGTCCGGAGTATTTATTATTATCAAAAATCACCTTACATAAGAATTAACAGGTGAAAATTTGGGTATTTGGTAATTATACATTACCGGTTTATCTTTAACCAAGTCATAATGGTAATTGCTGCAGGGTTATTAGATAATTGCTGCAGTTTAATGGTTATACAATAGTTTAAGCCCGGTACCGCCGGGCTTTTTTATATTTTAGCTATTTTGATCTTAAGCATGCACTATCAATTAGGTGATTAATATCTTTATTTTTAACCAATAAATAAATAATAATTTTGGTTAAGTTTGTTTAACCATCTTTGAAATGAATATTATGAGAATTGCATTAATTGCCCACGACGGAAAGAAAGCAGAAATGGTCACTTTTCTGCTGGAAAATAAGGAATTGCTGAAAAATGCCCAACTGGTTGCCACTGGCACCACCGGTAAACATGTAGAAAGGGCCGGTCTTAAGGTAAACAGGGTACTATCTGGTCCTTTAGGAGGGGATGCACAAATTGCAGCCATGACCGCTGAAAAGAAAATAGATATTATCATATTCTTCCGTGATCCTTTAGATAAGCATCCACATGAGCCTGATGTTCAGATGCTTATGCGTATTTGTGATGTACATAACATACCCCTGGCCACTAATCCGGCCACGGCAGAACTCATGCTTTCCGGCTGGCCATATGCTAAAAAATTTGAAAAAGAAGCAATCCAAAAAAAGCAAGTTAATTGATAATTATGAAAAAGGGTTTGCTATTATTATGGTGCATTTTTATCACCACATTTTCCTGGTCAGAGACCACCAGGGTTATTGTCAGAGCAAAAGCCAAAGATGCTAAATTTATCGGCACATCTATTGGAGGCGCTTTGATTATCATCAGAGACAATCTCACTGGTGAAATTTTGGCAAAAGGAAAAACCACCGGCTCAACCGGAAATACCGACAGAATCATGAGGCAACCATTGGAACGATTTGATCAGTTGGCTGATGATCAAACCGCCAAGTTCGAAGCCCTGATTGATCTGGAAGCCCCGATATTGGTAGATATTGAAGCATACAGCCCATTAAACAATGCACAGGCAAACATACAGGCTTCTACCCAGGTTTGGCTGATTCCTGGAAAAGATATGACCGGTGATGGTATCGTGCTGGAAATACCTGGTTTTATGGTTAATCTGATCACACCTCAGGCCCATCAGGCTGTAACTGCTCAGCAGGAGTTTGAAGTCAAAGCCAATGTGGTAATGATGTGCGGATGTACTGTGACAGATGGAGGGCTATGGAATGCCAATCAGTTTGAAGTAGCTGCCCTGATTCGCCAGCAGGGAAAAACCGAGCAATCCCAGTCATTGTCTTTAACCGCTAATAATACTTTCTCTGGTTTTATTACCTTACCAGAAACGGGAAGCTATGAAATTTTTATTTATGCCTATCATCCTGAAACGCTTAATACCGGGGTGGATCAAACCCATATTTTGGTACGATAAATCCAAAACCGGGACTTTTTCCTTAAATTCCTTTCATATCGGTAAAATTTATGGAGGTAGGTCTTTTTTCTATTTGGATTTTTTTTATGTTTATCCAAATAAAATTACCTAAAATTCGGTGACTGTGAAATTCAGGGTTGATTATTTGGTGAAATACTGAAAATTTAAGGGCTTTTCTAAACGATGATGGCAGTATTCTTGTTGTATCTGCAAATATGGATGAAACTGAGCAGGAAAGATCCCTTCCGAGAGGTGTCCTTCTTCTCTCCGGTAATCAAAGAAAACCCTTGACCATCTTTAAAATGAGGTGAAATGTGGAATAATATTTGTTATGATTTGAATAATTATTATTTTAAACATATTTTAACAAAATGGCTTAATAGATTTAATATTATTTTGCCATCTTATGATACGCAACATTCATCCGCTGTTATTTAGTCGTTAAGTTTCAATTTTATATTATGAGAAAGTTATTATTTTTGATCATTCCTTTACTGTTAGCCACATATCTACTTGGTTTTCAGTCAGATACGGATCGCTTGCCTATTGATTCAGATACACTTTCCATTATCACTCCGGAAAAATATCACAATAAGGAAGCAATGGTAGTGGCTAATATTCTGGAAAGGTATCATTATCGAAAAACTGAATTAAATGACTCCCTGTCTTCAGTGGTGTTTGATAATTATTTAGCCAACATAGATCCCAATAAGCTTTATTTCCTGGAATCGGATATTGAAAATATGGAAAAGTACCGGTTAAAATTTGATGATTTTATCAAAGAAGGTGATCTTGATGCAGCTTACAATATGTTCAACCTGTTCAGAAAGAATTTTTATGAAAGAAATCATTATGTTTATGAATTATTAGACCAGGGATTTGACTTTAGTATTGAAGAATCTTACCAATCAGACCGGGATAAGGCAGATTACCCTCAAACCCTGGAAGATGCCCATGAGGTCTGGCGAAAAATTGTAAAGGATCAGGCTTTATCATTGAAACTTACTGATAAAGATTGGCCTGAAATTGCAGATATCCTCAAAAAAAGATACAATAATCTGGAGAAGAATATAGCTCAGGTTGAAAGTGATGATATATTCCAACTATATATGAATTCCTTATCGGAATCATTTGATCCTCATACCAGTTATTTTTCTCCTAAAACCAAAGAAAATTTTAAGATTTCTATGAGCCAATCCCTGGAAGGGATAGGAGCCAGGTTACAAATGGACAATGATTATGTGAAAGTAGTGGAAATTATTGCGGGAGGTCCTGCTTTTAAAAGCAAATTACTGCATAAAGATGACCGCATTGTTGGAGTGGCCCAGGATGATGACGGAGAAATGGTAGATGTAATTGGCTGGCGACTGGATGATGTGGTTCAACTGATCAGAGGTCCTAAAGGCTCAAAAGTGCGATTATCCATTTTACCAGCCGAAATGGGAAATAATGCACTTCCCATCGAAATTGAATTGATCAGGGATAAAGTAAACCTTGAAGATTTGGTGCCTAAGAAAGAGATCATCACCATGGATAAGGAAGGACATGAATACAAGTTTGGAGTGATCACCATTCCCTCTTTTTATATGGATTATGAAGAGTTGCAAAAAGGAAATAAAAACTATAACTCTACCACCAGGGATGTTCGCAAGCTGATTAATGAACTGGAGCAGGAAGATATTGACGGATTAGTCATTGACTTGAGATTAAATGGAGGTGGTTCCCTCACAGAAGCTATTGAACTTTCCGGATTATTCATACCTGACGGGCCTGTAGTTCAGGTGAGAAATGCCAACGGGTCAATTGATGTGGCTACGGATCCTGATCCGGACTTTGTATATAGTGGTCCTCTGGCGGTATTGGTAAATCGCTTCAGTGCCTCTGCCTCTGAAATTTTTGCCGGAGCAATACAGGATTATCAGCGGGGTGTGATCATCGGCGAACAAACATTTGGTAAAGGAACTGTTCAAAACCTGCTCGATCTGGGGCGATTTATGAGCGATCAGGATCAGGAATACGGTCAAATGAAGATTACTTTGGCTAAATTCTATCGCATTACCGGAAGTTCCACCCAACATCGGGGAGTTTTACCCGATATTGATCTTCCTTCAGCTTTTAGTGCTGAAGAGTTTGGCGAAAGCTCTCAACCCAGCGCATTGCCCTGGGATCAGATTAAAGCTGCTGATCACCAGGTTTTAAACCTGGTGTCCCGGGATATGCTGGAAAAAATAAAACAAAAACATGCACAAAGAATGTCTGAAGATCCTGATATACAGGAGTTGAAGCAGGAGGTGCAAGAGATTAAGCAGGAACGGCAGGAAACGATAGTTTCATTGAATGAAGTCACCCGCAGAAAAGAACAGCAGGAAGCCCAGGCTAAAAGTACCAGAATGAATATGGCCGGCTCGGTAGATCAGGAAATTAAAGAGGTGAGGACAGAATCAGAACTGGAAGATACTTATTTAAAAGAAAGTGTAAACGTCCTGGCTGATCTGATTGCTTTTTCCATTGGATAAAAATATGCCCAATTAATATAATAATTCTGAAAAAATACTTTATTTAGCTCCGGATTTAAAAATCATACCATGAGTAAAACGCTAATTAAAGTATTTTTTTTTGTTTTTTTATTAAGTGCAATCAACCTCCGGGCTCAAAACCAGTCCAGCCAGTATTTTGAACAGGCATTGACTGCTTTCGATCAGGAGAATTACCAGAAAGCTGCTCAACTTTTATCAGAAGTAATACAATTGGACTCGCAAATGACAGAGGCCTATGTTTTCCGGGGCTTATCTCACCAGGAATTAAAAAATTACCAGCTATCTCTTAGTGACCTTAATCAGGCTATATGGCTATCTCCGTTGGATACCCTGGTTTACGAAATGCGGGCGGAGTTGCATCTGGATATGGATAATTTAGCTGAAGCGGTGATAGATTATTCCAATGTCCTGGCCTTGAGCCCCCAACAACCAGAACTTCATCGTTCCCGGGCGGAAGTGTATTATTTTATGGATGAATATTTACTGGCCCTGGCAGATTACCAGCAAGCTATAAAACTTGACCCGGATGTAGTATCAGACTATTATTTTTCAGGTATTTGCAACAACAGTCTGATGCTCTATGAGCAAGCCATTTCATTTTTTAATACTGCAATTGCCCTTGATCCGGATGAACCAACTGTGTATTATCATCGGGGAATAGCTTATGATGTGTTGGACCAGCCCGATAAAGCCTGTCAGGATTGGAAAAAAGCCCAACAATTAGGTGTGACAGAAGCAAAAGATTTGATATCTGCCAATTGCCCCTAAGCAGTTTCGGTTTGGTACAGAAATTGATTTGTTTTCCCTAAACCAGGTTTTTATTAAATGAATTGTCAGATATATACTTAAAAACCACCTCAATAGGTAGTAAATCTGCTAAAATATTTTAATTTTGAGCCTGGACAGATATTATTCCAGATTCCCTGTCCTGGATTTTAGGTTTTTAAATGGTGAATAACAATCAATAAAATAAAAAATAATGATGGAGTTTATACGGAAAATGCATATTAATTACTGGTTGATGATCCTGATGGCTGGATTATTGACATTTGGGGCTGCTGGTTGTAAAAGTAAAAAGAAGATCGCAGAAGCCCAGGCCGCAGAGGAAAAAGCCAGAATGATTGCTAAAGCCAAAGCAGATTTACTGGCTATTTTAAATGATGACGGATCTATGACCCTGGATCAAAAAGAAGCAGAACTGGACAGGATCAAAGCCTTAAATATTGACGATGAGGAAGTACAAGATCTTATTGGACAGGTAGAAGCCAAACTGGCCCAGGAAAGGGCAGAAGAGCAAGCCCGCCTGGAAAGAGAAAGAGCCCGAGCCTCCAAGGAAAATGTTTATTCGCAGCTTGACAATAACTTTACCCGGATTGCCAATACCAACAGTGTAGAATCGGCCAACCAGCTGATCAGTCAAACCATGAATATGTTTGCCTCTCCGGATGTGCCTGTATTGATAATTATATATCAGCAGGGAGAACAAAAGGACTATGACAAACCCACCACCATTCAGAAATACCTTAATTATTTGAAGGATCAGGGTAAAAACCCTAATGCGGTGGAAAACCTGGTTTTTAATGATAATGGAAAGATTACAGAAGTTGAACTGGTCAAGGAATAAATATTATTTAAAAATTAAAAAAGAAAATCAAGTTATGAATTATAGAGTTAAGTTATTCATTTGGACTTTTTCCTTTTTCATGTTCGCCAGCTTAGCTGTTTCAGCCCAGGATTTTATCAGCCCCCAGCGTAAACAAGCCATTGATTCCCTGGCCATGGAAAAAGTGCGGGATTTAAGCAAATATATCAGTATTATTGGTAGTAAGGATACTCCTTTTTCAGAAGCCAACCGGGTGATTGAAAGAACCCTGGAACTGTTTGCTGAAGAAAGCCAGATGGGTGTTTCTTCTTTGGCCCGTGATGAAGTGCGTTATTATGATGTAAGAACATACCTGGAAAGGCTCATGGCGCTGAATTATGACAGGGTGAATATAAAATGGTATGATATTCAATATATTAGTGACCTGGAACGTCAGCCAGATGGCAGGTATGTGGGAGTGATCACCATTTACCAAAGATTTGAAGGAGAATCAGACGACGGATTACAATATAAAGATACCACCAAAAAAGATATTACAGTTTATGTAGAAAAAAAACAAACCCAGATCGGCGGACGTATGATCGATTTTTGGGATGTTTTGCTGGGTGATATCCGGGTAACCGAAACCATGCCTTGATCTAAAGTTTAGTAAAATAGACGCTGCCCGGGGATTAGGATAAAATTATTTGCCTTCAGGATCGTTGTTAAGTCAGGTGGGGGAGAACTGCCCCGGAAAATAGGTGTATGTATAAATTAAAACTATTCTTAATCTTTCTGATAATCAACCTGGGTACTCCCCTGGATACACCGGCACAAATCATTGATGATTACCTGGCCGATGAAAAATATTTATATGCTGCTACCAAGCAGGTATCCCAGTTTTTTCGTCGGTTCAATGGTGTGGAGGATGAACGGGGTATCCCTTTGCCCCAGGATAATAAAAGCTATCAAAGCCCTGAACTTCGCAAGAATTATCTGGGCATGCTTTTCGACAACGAAACATCTGACTATGGCAATGATCTTAAACGATCGTTTGTAAAAGATGTGATCAATCAATCTGATCCCTCTTTTCTGGATTTTCATGGAGACGGGTGGTTTGCAGAAGTAAATGCCTCCTTTAGTTTTAAAGGCAAAAATTATCAGGCCATTATGTTTCTCAGGCTGGAACAGGAAAACCTGGGCTACAAATGGGTTTTTGATAATGTATACTTTGAACCTTTTGTCAACTTATTTAATACAGACTCGGCCCGAAATCAGGAATTTTTACATCCCATGAGCCATGAGATTGATTTTATGAACCTCAAAAAAGTCTTTGACAATAAGGAGAAAGTAGAGGATTACACCAAAAGACAATATGATCCTGATTATTTATCCCTTTTTTTGTATGAAATCAAAAATTCAAACCTCCAGTTTAAGACCATTAAAAACGTGAAATTTCATTTTTTCCAGGTCAATAACTGGTATTTTGAGATATCAGAATTCAACCGTTCAGGTTATAACAAGGGATGGCTGATCTCTAATCTGGTGGAAGTACCGGAAGAACAAAAAGATCTGTTGCTTAATTACATCTACCTTAGAAAATAAGCTGGACTAAGCATGAAGAGATTTTTTCCATATATATTGATTTTTATAACCGGATTGGCCGGATTTCCACTGGCTACTGTGGCTCAGGACAATCAGCCTTCCCTTTCCGAACAGGAAATTGAAAACTACACCGATAAGGTTCGTCAGTTGGTTTCTTTCCTTGAGTTTGCCCTTAATACCATTGGTAATAAGAACACCACTACCCGGGAAAAAGAGATTATCATCAACCAAAGTTATCTCAAAGTATTTGCCCATGAAGATGTACAGATAGAAGATGACCTGGATGATCACCGTGAAGTAGTCACCAATAAAAATGTACAGGCCTACCTTAAAGATGTTGACTTTTTTTTCCAGGATGTCTCCTTTGAGTTTAATGTGGAAGATATCAGTCACTATGTAAATCAACAGGGACAGGTTTATTTTAGGGTGAACCTGAGCCGGGTCATGAATGGAGTGACACTTAATAATGACACAATAAATTCTATTAAAAGAAGATTCATTGAAGTAAACATCAATGAAGCTGAACAGGACCTTAAGATTGCCAGTATTTATACCACCAAGCTTAGCCAGAAGGAAGAACTGGAGAACTGGTGGAGCAGCCTGTCTTATGAATGGAAAGCAGTTTTTAAACGGGATTTCGCTATTTATGATACCATCAGCTTTGAACAACTCAAAAATATCGTTTCAATAGAGAAAATTGATGTATCAAATAATAAATATATCAATGATCTTACAGGACTGGGTAAGCTGACTGAATTAAAAGAGCTGGATATTTCTCATACTGAGGTAGATAACCTTATCCCGCTAAGGAATCTAACCAAACTGGAGCATTTGAACTGCGCTTATACAAATATTTCCAGTCTGGACCCCTTAAAATATGCCCTTAACTTACGGAATTTAATTTGCAATAATACCCAGCTGATGAGCCTGGCTACAGCTGAAAACCTGGTGAGATTGGAAAAATTGCATGGTCAGAATAACGAGATTAATGATCTTACCCCAATTAAATCACTTTCCCATTTGAAAGAACTAAACCTGGCCGAAACGGCTATCGTTGAACTTTCGGCACTGGATAGTTTATTCCAATTAAATCTCCTGAACCTGGCCAGAACCTATATTTACAGCCTGGATCCTCTGAAAAGCCTGGTGAACTTGCAGGAGTTGAATTTCTCCGGTACCCATGTCCGAAGCATTGATTCTTTACATCAATTAGATAACCTGAAAATCATTAGTTGTAATAATACACCTTTGAGTAATCTGGAAGCTTTTGGAAAATTACCTTCACTGGAAAGGATCTACTGTGACAATACTTTGATTACCAAAAGTCAGGCCAATCAGTTCATGTTGGAAAATCCTAATGTTCTGGTAATTTTCAAATCTGATGTGTTGTTGAACTGGTGGAATATACTTTCTGATGACTGGAAAAAGGCATTTCAAAATTTAGTTCCCATCAATGGCAGTCCTGAGAAAGAACAATTAGCTCAGTTAGCACAGATTACTTCAATTGATATATCAAACAATCCTCAAATCAATAGTTTGGAACCGTTAATGGTGCTGGAAAACCTGAAACAACTCAATTGTGCCCATACCGGGGTGACAGACCTGTCACCATTGCGGGAACTGGAAAAACTGGAATATTTGAATTGTGAAAATACATCCATTCAAACGCTTGACCCGATCAGTTACTTAAGGGAATTAAAGGTTTTGAATATTGAAAACACCCCTGTTTCCAGCTTGATTCCCATCCTTTATCATCGTGAACTTGAGATTCTTTACCTGGACAATACTAACCTGGAGGAAAAGAAAATCCAGGAGTTTTGGTTGAAAAATCCTGATTGTCTGGTGATTTATAAGACTGAAAAACTTGCATCCTGGTGGAATGAAATATCTCCGGCCTGGCGCGCTATTTTTAATAAACATTTAATGGCCATTAATATATCGCCTACACTGAAAGATCATATTCAGCCTTCCCCTATGTCCGATACTATTCCTTCTAAAGAAGATTTACACAGGATCGCTAATTTACGGATCATCAGTGTTCAAAATAATCATCAGATTAATGACCTGTTTCCCTTAGCCGAATTAAAACTACTTAAAAGCCTGCAAATAGCTAATACCGGAGTCTCTTCCCTGGACCCCATTGCCGGAAATGAAAAGCTGGAATCAATTGATTGTTCTGAAAATCCAATTTACCAGATCAATGCATTAAGAAGTCTGGATAACCTGACCTATCTGAATCTGGCCAATACCCCCATAGAAGACCTGGAGCCGGTAGAAAGATTGTACCAATTGAAAGAACTGGATTGTAGTGGTACTCAGATCCGAAATCTGGATGACTTATCCGGTCTGACCAACCTAACATTTTTAAATTGCTCCAATACATTCATCAGAAATCTGAAGGCGATCGAAGACCATCCTAATTTGCAAAAGTTGATTTGTTATAATACCAGGATTTCTCAACGCCGATTACAGGGATTCCTGGAAGATCATCCCAATGTTGAAGTAAAATATTATTAGCTATTCTTTTGATTTTCAGTATCTTCTAATAGCAAAAGCCTGATATTGTTTGAATTTTTTCTTTGAATTTAACTATATTGGCTTTAAATCCGTACATAATTACATAAATCAGTAATTTTCAACATTCAAGTAGAATCATTATTGCAAGGTTTATTATGGCGGGCAAATTTGTGCATATACTGATATTTATTTTAACTGGCTTAATTTTTTTTAAAGTCGCATTAGCCCAAATAAAGATTGATACTACATATTCCCCCGAATTTTTGGTCAATGAAATTCTGTTAGGAAAAGGTATTCTGGCGGGAAATATAAAATATACCGGCCCAGATCATGCATTTGGTTTTTTTCAGGATTCCTCAGCCCAGGTAAATATTAAAAAAGGACTTCTACTTACCAGCGGGAATGTTTTTTATGTAAAAGGACCCAATAATTCTGATTTTAAAGGTTGGGCAAGCGGAAGTGCCGGAGATGCAGACCTGGATCAACTTACTCCTGGCCGGACCTTTGATGCCGCCGTGCTGGAATTTGACTTTGTTACGGCTTCAGAACATTTAGAATTTCGCTATATTTTTGGTTCAGAGGAATATCTGGAATATGTAGGGTCCCAATATAATGATGTATTTGCTTTTTTTATTTCAGGCCCCGGTATAGATAAGCAGAATATTGCCCAAATACCGGGCAAGAACATACCCATCGCGATTAACAATGTAAATCATAAAAAGCACAAAAAGTTTTTCAATGACAATTCATACTTTAATCAGGTGGATCGATACATTTGGGATTTTCGTAAAAAGAAGGTAATTGAAAACAAGAATTACCATCGGATACCACCTGAAATTGCTTTCTATACCCAGTACGATGGTTTTACCAAGGTATTGACTGCCTCTTGCCAGGTAATTCCCAACCAGGTTTATCATATCAAAATTGCCATAGCTGATGTAGCTGATGCAATCCTGGATTCCGGAGTATTCCTGGAAGCAGGCTCTTTCCAAAGTAAAGGAGATACCCTGATGGCTTTGCAGAATCCATTCAAATATCAGGGATCTATTCAAAAAAGTATGATAAAACCCATTGAACCTCAGGCAGCTAAGCCTAATGTGCTAAATGAAATTATAGTCAAATCAAATGAACCGGAAGCAACGGACATTCTGCATTACATTTATTTTGATTTTGATCATTCCCAACCCAGGGCTGAGGCTAAATCAACTGTGTCTGAGATTGTAAAGTATTATGAAAATAATCCAGGTTCATTTATTGAAGTGATAGGGCACACTGATAGTATTGGCTCCATGGATTATAATTTCGCTCTGTCTCAGAAAAGATCTTCTACCATATACCAATACCTTCTGGATCAGGGAATATCATCCGAATTAATTCAAACTGCATATTGGGGGGAATTAAAGCCAGTGGAAGATAATGAAACAGATGAAGGAAGAGCCAGGAACAGACGGGTAGAAATTTTGATCAGAACCAATTTAGCCCAACTTCCTTAATATTTTAAAAATATACATTCCGAATGCTAACTTTTATATGTGGTAAAAGTTGATAAAGTAATCAAATTCAACTTATTTTTTTATAATTAAAATAATTTTTTTATGAAATGCTTTCCGTTTATATTAGCGATAGCTTGTACTTTTATATTCAATCACCAGGTTTTAGCACAGTCTTATGATCCTAATGCAACCATCATACAATCTGGAGTGGATTTAAATGCCTCTTATCAACAATATGATGATCCTTCCAATGAGCTGACTATCATACAGAAAGGTATTGAATTAAATGCCCTCATTGATCAATCTGGATTTAGCCAGAATGCTTTCCTGGAACAAAATGGGATACAATTAGAGGGAGAAATTTTACAAAACGGATTCTATTCCAAAGTTGATCTGGTCCAGGAAGGTGTAAATAACAAGGCTTACGTGAGGCAAAGTGGTTTAAAAAGCCAGGTTTATGTAAATCAATTAGGGAGTAATGGCCAAATTGACCTCACTCAATCCGGGGTAGATCGTTCCGCACTGGCAGTGCAGAATGAAGGTAGCAATAATTCTCGCATAGAAATTGTTCAATGGGAGCAGGGACCTTATAAATATTTTCCCTCTGGTGACGTCATGGCTGTTCAGAATAAGGGTAACCATAATTCCATCAAACAGGAACAATATGCCAATGAAAGTACATTGAATGTACTACAGACAGGAAACCGTAATCATTCTGATCAACTTCAACGTGGTTTCAGAGTAGGTGCCACCGTCAATCAGAAAGGAACCAGGAACAGTTCATCGACCAAACAATCAGGGAGTTATCATTCAGCCTGGCTCTACCAGGAGGGCAATGATAATTTCATTGATCTTTATCAGGATGGGAATTCAATGTACAGGTTCGGATCCAACAGCGCTTATATTTTACAAAATGGAGACAAAAATCAAGCCGTTTTTACCCAATCTGAGGGAGGGCATGTTAAACTTGAACAGCAGGGAGATGGAAATAAAGCCCAAATTAAAACAAATGAATCTGGAAATTCAGGCTACGATGACATCTATAATATGGTTTTAGACCAAAATGGTAATCTGCATCAAACCAGTCTGGAACAATCTGGAATGAATAATAATTTGGAGTCTAACCAGTATGGGCAAAATCACCATAGCCAGGTGATACAATCGGGCAGATACAATGACATTCATTTAAATCAACAGGGAATTAGTAATCGTATTAACCTGATCCAGATCGATTGAGGTCTTGTTATCTTCAGGTTTTAATGATGAAATTTAACCGCTCTGAATCAGTTAATCACCTGAACATTGCCGAAAAGGGTTTGTTATTACCAAGGATGAACGCTCAGTAATATGTCAGAAGAAACTCAGGAAGAAGCCATACGCCCATCACCGCGCAAGGCCAGGGTTGTGAATACCCTGATCTTGCTCAACATCGTCATGTTTGCAATAACTTATTTGGCCAGTTATCAATGGGACCTAGATCTGTATAGAATTCTTGGTTTACATCATCCGGATAGTGAATATTTCGCATGGTACCAGTTTATTACCCACATTTTTATGCATGGCAGCTTTTTCCATATTTTCATCAATATGTTTGTGCTGTGGATGTTTGGCACCGTTCTGGAAAAAGTATGGCGGGGAAAAAGGTTTGTGTTTTTTTATTTTTTTACCGGATTGGGTGCGGCAGTGCTTCACTTGGCGGTTGCCACCTATAATCTGAGTGATTTAAAAACTGCGGTAAACCAATACATCGAAAATCCCGGGTATGAGCGTTTTGTATCTTTTAAGGAGGAATATATTGATGCCATTCCTCCGGCTTATGCCAACCGGGCTGATTCATTGCAAAACTACTGGGGCGAGAATAATAATGACCAGCAATTTCAGCAACAATCTGTGCAACTGGTAGAGAATTATCTCAGTCAAAGAGTAAACCAACCCACTGTGGGTGCTTCAGGAGCTATTTTTGGACTTTTGCTGGCCTTTGGAGTGTTATTCCCCAATGTGATGATTTACCTGTATTTCTTGTTTCCGGTCAAAGCCAAATATTTTGTCATGATCATCGGTGCATTTGAGCTTTACCGGGGTATTTTTGGGGAAAATGTTTCAATTGCTAATTTTGCCCATCTGGGAGGGATGATATTTGGATTTATCCTGCTTAAGATCTGGGGGATGAATGCTAAAAATGTCAAATCCTACCTGAAACATCCATAACCAACTATTTTGCCAATTTGGATGCCTGTAATCGACGTAGATTATCAAACGCGGTGGTAATTTCTATTAATTGTTGATTCAAAACCTGTGTCACATCCATAGGCAGATCTTCACCCAATACCTCTTCATAATCCCCTATGGTCGCTTTTTCTTCTTTTTCACAAATTTTCAGAATATTTATATCCGATAATTCCTCCAGGTCTTCATTGAATTTATGCCATCCTTTGAAAGCCGGATCTTCAGCTGCCCCTTTGCCAATATCATAGATTGTTTCCTTTTCCAGAAAATGCATCAGTTCATATTCGAAATCGTCACTTTGTTTGGCGTATTTAACAAACAATTTTTCCAGTGCGTTATCTTTAGTAAATTCTGCTGCCATCGTATAGCCACGGTGACGGCTTTTGCAGATATCCATCAGATGATTTATAAATGGTAAGTTGTTTTTGTGTTTGTATAGCATATTAAAAAATCGTTAGAATTTGAAAATCTGACGGTTGATATGCATAATAATATAAAAAATGAAATAATAATCCTAAATTTTAGTAATAAATCTACAGGATTTTTTATGCTTTCATCCCCAATGTATAAGTTTTAAGCGGAAAATTTTTCCTAAAGTATTGAAATACCTCTCCTTTCAGTTAATCAATAAGCGAATCGACGAGTTAATTAGGTAACAACCCGAAACTTTTTAATTTTAACTTAAAGCTATGGTTTATATAGAAATAAATGATACTCAAGTGCCAGCCTTAGGCTTTGGTACCTGGAATTTGAACGGTAAAAATTGTCTGGAATCAGTTACCGATGCGATTCATATGGGATACCGTCACCTTGATACGGCTCAGAATTACAATAATGAAACAGAAGTAGGGGAAGCCATCAAAAGCTCCGGTATCAATCGGTCAGAACTGTTTTTGGTGACCAAAATTCCTCCTTCCCGGCTCGAACCTGATCAGATTAAAAATGGAGCAGAAGAAAGCCTTAAAAAGCTGCAAACAGATTACATCGACCTCTTTTTGATTCACTGGGCATCACAATCTGTGCCTTTGGAAGATAGCCTGCAGGCTTTTAAGGACTTACAAAAGGAAGGCAAGATAAGACACCTGGGAGTGAGTAATTTTTCCGCTGAACTTACCAGGAAAGCTATGGAGATTGCCCCGGTTTTCTGTAATCAGATTGAATACCATCCATTCAAAAATGAGGAAGAAAACCTCCGTTTGGCAGCTGAGAATGAATTGATGTTGACCGCCTACACTCCTCTGGCCCAGGGAAAAGTATTTTCAAACCAGATTTTGAAGGAAATTGGAGAAAAGTATCAAAAAAATGAAGCCCAGGTCAATTTGAGATGGCTGATTCAGCAAAGGCATGTCTCTGCAATTCCCAAGGCTGGTACCCAAAAGCATCGAAAACTTAATTTCGACATTTTTGATTTTGAGCTTACCGGAAACGAGATGGAGCAAATCAATCATTTAGCCAAATGATTTCACTTTTTTTCGATTGAAGGAATTTTATTTTAGAAATATATTTAACGGGGCGAGCAGAATAAATTGGCATTTTTTTCATTTTAATTGTTTAGATATGATAGAATCAGATCAAAACCAAACCAGTTTCCTGGATAGTTCAGAATTAGAGGAAATGGAAAATATAGATCAGCCGGCAAATGATCTGGTGGTTTTATCGGATAACCTGCCTGACCATCTGATCATTTTACCCATAGAAGACCGCCCTATTTTTCCCGGTATACCTGTACCATTAACTTTTTATGGTAAAAAGTCCCTTGAGGCGATAAAATTAGCCCAGAAAAGGAATCCTCCGGTGATTGGAGTATCCATGATCCGGCAAAAAAATAAGAAAAACATATTGGAATCAGAATTTTACAAGGTTGGGACAGCCATGCGTATCTTTAAAGTTTTACCAATTTCAGAAGATGCCGTGCAGGTGATTGCCCAGGGAGTAAAGCGATTCAGATATATCCGTCTGGCTTCCAATGGCTCCATATTGAGATGGGAAGTGAAATACCATTATGAGCCTAATGAAAAACCGGATGATGAGTTGAAGGCTTATGCCATGGCCATTATTTCCACGGTAAAAGACCTGCTAAAGTTAAATCCATTGTTCCAGGAACAGCTTAAAATGCTGATTTCCCAGGTTAATCTGGAACGTCCGGGCATGCTGATGGATCTGATCACATCCATGTTGTCTGCAGATGCAGATAAGCTACAGCAGGTTTTGGAAACTTTTGATCTTTACCAGAGGGGAAAGTTGGTGATGAGTTTACTTAAGGAGGAAAAAGAACTTCTGGAAATACAGCAAAAAATCAAAAGCCAGGTAGATGAAAAGATCAGTCGTCAACAAAAAGAATTTTTGTTAAAAGAACAACTAAAGGCTATCAAAAAGGAATTGGGTATTGAAAAAGATGGAAAGGCCATGGAAATCGAAAAAATTGAAAACCGGCTGGATCAGTTGGAATTAAGCCAAGAAGCAGCTAAAATTATAAACAGTGAATTGGACAGGCTGAAGATCATGGAACCTAATTCCCCCGAATTTAATGTGATCAGGTCTTACCTGGATGTGATGACCGAACTTCCCTGGGGCATTTATTCAGAGGATGTTTCTGACATCAAAAAAGCCAGAGAAATTTTAGATCAGGATCATTATGGCTTGAATGATGTGAAAGAAAGAATTTTGGAGTTTATCAGCACCATTATAAAAAGGAGAAAACTTACCGGATCAAACATCCTGCTGGTAGGACCTCCTGGTGTAGGAAAAACCTCGGTGGGAAAATCCATTGCTTCTGCCCTGGGCCGGGAGTTTTATCGTTTTTCAGTAGGTGGAATGAGGGATGAAGCTGAGATAAAAGGTCACCGACGCACCTACATTGGCGCTATGCCCGGCAAATTAATTGAAAGCCTGAGGCGTACCAGAACTTCTAATCCTGTAATAATGCTGGATGAATTGGATAAACTGGGCAAAAGCTATCAGGGAGACCCTGCTTCGGCCTTGCTGGAAGTATTGGATCCCGAACAAAATAAAGACTTTCTGGATCACTATCTGGATGTGAGATATGACCTTTCTAATGTGTTATTTATAGCTACGGCTAACCAACTGGATACTATCCCAAGTCCTTTAATGGACCGGATGGAGATTATCCGCCTATCCGGTTATGTGATGGAAGAAAAGGTTGAAATTGCTAAAAGGTATCTGATTCATAAACAAAAAGAAGCACATGGTCTTAGTGGCCAGGAAGTGATCATAGAAGATGATGTAATACCGCTGATAGTAGATAAATATGCCAGGGAAGCCGGTGTCCGTTCTTTGGAGAACAGAATAAAGAAAATAATGAGGAAAACCACCCTGATCCAGGCCGAAGGAAATGCGAAGCAGGTTAAAGTCACTAATGATAACTTATCCGAATTTTTAGGAAAACCGGTATTCATAACTGAAGAATTATATAATAAAAATGTGGCAGGAGTAGCGTTAGGGTTGGCTTATACTGCTCTGGGAGGAGCCACTTTATACATTGAAGCCAATGCTGTTTTTAATAAAAAAGGTGTTTTCCACCTGACCGGACAATTAGGTAAGGTAATGCAGGAATCAGCTAGAATCGCTTATTCGTTTATTCGATCCTATGCCGGTGATAATGAGAAAGTTCAGACCTTTTTTGAATCAAATTCTGTCCACTTGCATGTACCAGCCGGTGCTACTCCAAAAGACGGACCTTCGGCCGGTATTACCATGGCCCTGGCCTTATTTTCCCTGGCTACCAACAAGCCAATCAGAAATGATGTGGCCATGACCGGAGAACTTACTTTAACCGGTAAAGTCCTTCCAATTGGAGGCGTAAGGGAAAAAACGATAGCTGCCCGAAGGGTAGGAGTGAAACATATTATACTACCACGGGAAAATGAAAAAGATTTTATAGAACTACCGGATTATATCAGGCAAGGATTAGAAGTGCATTATGCCAATTATTTTGAAGATGTTTTAAAAATTGCTTATATCTGATAAGGATCAGTTAAAAAGTGCAACTAAATATTAGGAAACTGTTATAATTAGATTTTTTTAAAATAAAAATGAACTTTTACAACATTTTCATTGTATTGAAGTAGATAAGGAAAATTATTAAGAAATGCACTTTTAAATTAGTATTCTCTTATTTCCAAGTAAAAATAATAAAAACAAAATTTCTAAACCTTCGTTTAACAAGTTAGTGCAGTAAAAGAATACTAATTTTATTACGCTGTTTTTTTTAAGTTTTCAAAAAAAACTTACAATACATAGAAAATTTTGAATTAAAATAAAAGAAATCGATTCATCACCGGTTACCATTATTAGAATTTCTTAATTAATCATAAAAAGAATTTTCCAAAAGATGCGACAGCTTAAGATAACTCAGTCAATTACAAACCGTGACAGCAAAACTCTAGAAAAGTATTTTAACGAAGTTTCCAAAGAGGAACTGTTAACACCTGAACAAGAAGTAGATCTGGCCAGAAGAATTAAAAACGGTGACAATAAGGCCCTTGAAAAATTGGTAAAGGCAAATCTGCGATTTGTAGTTTCAGTAGCCAAACAATACCAACACAGTAAAGTACCTTTAAATGATCTGATCAATGAAGGTAATATTGGTCTGGTAAAAGCTGCTCAGAAATTCGATGAAACCAAGGGTTTTAAGTTTATTTCGTATGCTGTCTGGTGGATCCGACAATCTATTATGCAAGCCCTGGCGGATAATTCCAGGTTTATTAGAATTCCGGTCAATAAAGTCGGAGCCCTTTCCAAGATCAAAGAAGCTGTTTCAATTATTGAACAAAAATTTGAACGTGAACCTACTGCTGAAGAATTAGCTGACTTTTTAAATGTTTCGGTAGAAGAGATTAAATCTGCTACCAATGCAATATCAAGTCACTCATCCTTGGATGCTCCTTTCGTGGAAGGGGAATCAAATTCCCTGATTGATGTTTTGGAGAATGATGCTGCTGATGATGTTTCCGGTGAATTGGAATACAAAAGTTCCTTGCGTATAGAAATTGAAAGATTGCTGGTGCATTTAACAGAAAGAGAAAGGGAGGTTATCAAACAATATTTTGGAATTGGTTGCGAATCTAAACTTTCCCTGGAAGATATCGGTAGTGATCTTGGGCTTACTCGCGAAAGGGTAAGACAGATTAAGGAAAAAGCATTGAGAAAGCTGAGAACAAAAACAAGTATTAAATTATTGAAACCATATCTTTGCTAATTTAAATTTTGTAATTAATAGTTTTCAATAAAAAAACCTGCCTCAAGTGAGCAGGTTTTTTTGTTATTAACCCTTATATAATTAATTAAACCAGTATTTAATAATAGATTGATTTTTCTAATACACTTCTAATTGATAAGGTCTTTTAATCACAACTTCCGGTACGTCATCGTAGGCAGAAATCAAACCTAAAGCCCATATATTGGCATTCTGAAGATACCTCAAAGAAGGAAAATTGAATCTGCGGAATTCCCTGCCAGGAATAATTACTGTGAAATCCTGATAAGGATAAGGCGCACCAATATATAAATAGTAACTATCATCCGGCTGAGAATAATAGGTTTCACTGACCCGGCCATAAACCCTTCTTACTTCACCTACATGGAACATGGCATCATAGGCTGAAATTGTGGGTATCCTGTATCCTCTACGGTAGTTCCAATGCGTATGATAAGGATAGAAGCTGACAAAATCATTATAAAAACGATTGGTCCACACAATATTTATATTAACAGGCACCCGGTAAGGATAATAAACTCTGCGAAAAGCTATTGGCCGGGGAGGACGAATATAATGATGCACTACCCGAACTTCTCTATGTACTATTACTGGCGAATTTACCCTGACATATCGGGAATTGATAGCCCGGTTTCTGCTGCTATAGGTATAATAACCCCGGTTGTTACTTTCAATCCTTCTCCTGCTGGCAGCATAATTTGATCGAGCAGTTGTATTACTTCTGATGTTTGCTGAAGACCTGGAAGAGGAAGATTCATTTCTTTGTCTTCTGATATTACTACTTTCAGACCTGGACCTTGATGAATTAACCGATGGCCTGTTGTCATTGGCCGATCTTGATCTGGAGGAATTCACAGAAGACCTGCTGCTACCTTCTGACCTTGATCTGCCGGGAACTACCGATGACCTGCTGTTACCAGATGATCGCTGTTGCCGGTTATTATTATTGTTGTAGTTGCGGTCTGCATTTCTGTTTTGCGGAGTGCTTATCCTGCCATTGCTTGGTATACTGTTTCTGGTATTTCCAGACCGTTCTGTTCGTTTATAGGTGGTATTGGATCTGCTAGCAGGAGTGGAACGATCGATCTGCCTCCTGGGAGAGGACTGCTGTACTGAAGACCTGGAGTTACCATTCGATGATGATCTGTTAACCCTGCCGGAAGAGCCAGATGAACTCCGGCTGGGTGAAGAACGAATACTTCTATTGGAGTTTTGACGGCTAGGACTTTTCTTTACCTGATTATTTGTACTTCTTTCCACCCTTTTTCCCGAAGAACTTCTTTCGGACCTGGAGGTAGAGTTGGAACTTCTGGATCTGGTAGTTTGTGGATATACATTCCAGGTTACCAGTAACAAGATGACGATGATGGTAAGCCTTTTCATGATAAGTGTCTTTTAGTGATATTGAAAAATAAGCAAAAATTCTGCCAAAGCTGAGTAATCTGGTAAATGCCAGCCAGTATAAACATAAACAGGATTGAAGGGTTGCTTTATTGATTACAGAAATTTTTTGGAGTTAAATATCAAAATGATGGAAGATTTTTTGAAAAAAATCATAAGTACCGGCTTAGGAGCAGCAATTTTAGCCAAAAACAAAGCCCAGGAATTGATTGATGACCTGGTCAATAAAGGAAAAATGACCGAAGAGGAGGGTAACAAGTTTTTAAATGATCTGAAGGAGGAAACCGATAAATCCAAATCAGATTTTGAAAATGAGTTGAGGGTGATGATGAGGAAAATCCTGGACCGAATGAATATAGCATCCAGGCAGGATATCGAACGACTGGAGAAAAGGATTAAGATACTTGAACAAAATGAACAGGAAAATTATCGCCTTTAATGTCACTTTCCGGACTTCCATTTAAAACCCGCAATTTCTCCAGGGTAAGAAAGGTCTTAAGTATTTTTATAAAATATGGTTTTGATGATATTGTTGCTCATACCCAGTTAAATAATATCATTTCCCGTAAAAAAATCAGTTCTTTAAAAAAAGAAGGACATCAAATTACTGCAAATACCCGTTTTGAGCGGATCAGAATGGTTTTTGAAGAACTGGGACCTACTTATATCAAGTTAGGTCAGATCCTAAGCAACAGGCAGGATATTCTTCCTAAAGATCTGATTACTCAGTTTGAACGGTTGCAGGATAATGTTGCTCCGGAAAAAGATTTTTCTGTTAGACAGATTTTAAGCCAGCAGCTTCAGATAGATCCGGACCAACATTTTTTAGAAATTCAGGAAAAACCCATAGCTTCAGCTTCCATTGCCCAGGTACATAAAGCTAAATTAAAATCGGGAGAATGGGTCATGTTCAAGATACAGCGCCCTTCTATCCGCGAAGTAATCAAGGCAGACCTTGAAATTATAAGGTATATTGTCCGGCAGGTCATGAAAAGATGGCCGGAATTTGCGGCTTATCGCCCCCTGGACCTGTTGAAATCGTTTGAGCGAAGTATCAGACTGGAGTTAAGTTTTAACTTGGAGGCATCAAATATCAACAGATTCAAAAACAACTTTAAAAATGACCGCCGGGTTTATGTACCGGAAATATTTCGTCAGTTCTGCAATGACAGTATACTTTGTATGGAACAAGTGGTGGGCACTAAAATATCGGACCTGCCTGAGCTGAAAAAGAAAGAAATTGATCTTGAAAAAATCATTGATGCCGGTGTGGATGTATACTTTAAGCAAGTTTTTGAATTTGGTTATTTTCATGCTGATCCCCATCCGGGAAATATCCTGATTCTGAATGATGAAAGGATCTGTTTTTTAGATTTTGGTATGATGGGAGTTATCCTGCCTCAGGATCGTGAATTGATCAGTGAAATGGTGATTAACATCATGCGTCAGGACCTGAAAAGGTTGATCAGGAATATTGAAATGATATCAACAGAAACAAACATCCAGGATCATAAGACCCTGGAATATGACCTTTTTGACCTGATCCAGGAAGTGAATAGCGCTTCTATAAAAGACCTTCGGATGGAAATGCTTTATGAGAAATTCCGCACTTTTTTTTATACCCATCGTATTGTAATACCAGCAGACCTTTATTTACTGATGCGGGCTTTTGTGGTATTAGAGGGGTTAGGCTTGATGATCAAGCCTGAATTTAATATGATGGAGGCCATGAAACCCTATGCCAAAACCCTGATCTGGAAAAAATACCAACCCAAAAACATGCTGGAAAGCTCTTTTTCTTCGATTTTGGATATCCGGGATCTGTTTAAACAGTTCCCGGGTGATCTGAAGTTAATCATGGAAAAGGTAAAAGAGGGTAAGTTAAAAATAGAATTTGCCCACATGGGCCTGGAAGGCTTTTATGCCTCTCTTGACAGGGTGACCAACCGGCTTTCACTGGCCATTATTACCTCCGCCCTAATTATTGGCTCCTCCCTGGTAGTACTATCAGGGGTTCCTCCCAAAATATTTAATATCCCGCTGTTTGGATTGATTGGCTTTTTAATATCTGTGGTCCTGGCAATCTGGATCATTATTTCCATCATAAAGAAAAATAAAATTTAACTTCATATCGGCCGATCAAAAGCTTCGCAATTAAAAAGCCAGGGCAATTTTCATCTTTAGATTGACTACATATATTAAATATTGTATAATTTTGAATGGTGAAGAGCTATTGGTATTTAACAAGTTTATTTTTATTATCATTTGCCCTGCTACGAGCACAGCCGGTGACCAATACCATCAGAGGAAAGGTCTTTGATCAGGTCACCCATACACCAGTTGCCAATGCCAATCTGGCTTTATACCCTTCTGATCCTATGATAGGTATTTCCACTGATTCTTCTGGTCAGTTTAGCCTAAACCAGGTGCCAGTAGGCAGATATGATATCAGGATTTCGCATATAGCTTATAAACCGCAGTTGTTGGAAGGGGTTTTGGTGGAATCCGGCAAAGAACTGGTACTGCAGATTCCTGTGGAGGAGTCCATCAATATATTGCCTGACCTTGATATTTCATCCCGCCGGTTGACCCTGGAAAAAATGAAGCCACTGAGTAGCTTTAACTTTTCTGTGGAAAAATCTCAAAGGTATGCCGCCACATTTTATGATCCGGCCCGACTGGTCAGTTCTAATGCCGGCGTAGCCACATCATTTGATCAGGCTAACAACATCATTGTGCGGGGCAATTCTCCCAATGGAGTGAATTGGCAAATTGAAGGGGCAGATGTGGTCAACCCTAACCATTTGACCAATGCCGGTACTTTCTCTGACCGGGCTTCCTTAAGTGGAGGAGGGGTGAGTATTTTGAGCGCACAAACTCTGGCTGGTTCGAATTTTTATTCTGGTGCTTATGCTCCGGGAATTGGTAATGCCTTATCCGGAGTATTTGATATCCATATGCGGCAGGGAAACGATCAACATCGGGAATATACTTTACAAGCTGGCTTGCTTGGCATTGATCTTTCTGCCGAAGGTCCGTTCAATCCCGGACAAAGTACCTATTTAGTGAACTATCGCTATTCAACCATAGGATTGATCTCTGCCCTGGGAGTAGACCTGGGAGATGAGGCGATCAATTTTCAGGACCTTTCCTTTAGCCTAGATTTTAAAACAGATAAACTGGGGGATTTTAAATTATTTGGTCTAGGAGGCTTGAGCCAGGAGAATTTCGAAAGTCCAAGAGATTCCAGTCTTTGGGATACACAGGAAGATCGCTATGATGTCAATTTTTCAACCGATATGGGTGCCCTTGGATTAAATCACCAGTTGACCCTGCATTCTGACCTTTTTTTGAATAATGTGGTCTTGTTTTCCGGATTAATAAACCGCAGAGTTGGGCGCTTTATTGAGGAGGATTACCAGGAAACAGAGCTGGAAAATGATTTTATCCAACGTAATATGGTATCCTACCTGTCCACTCTTCATTATAAACTTGGAGCTGGACATAGGCTCAGGGTAGGATGGAGACTTAATCATATTTTACACCGGCAATCCAGTGCTTTAAGTACTGATCCGGACCAGCCTATGATGCTGGAAGTTTCCACAGATCAATCTTACCAGATCATTCAGCCTTTTCTGGACTGGCAAGGGCAATTAAATCGGCAAATGAGCTATTCTTTGGGAATGCATGTTAATTATTTACACTTAAACCAAACCTATTCCTTAGAGCCAAGGATTAAATTAAACTATGTCTTAAATCCCAATCATGGGTTTAGTCTGGCTTATGGCAAGCATAGTATGAGTCAAACACCAGGCACCTATTTTTCTACATTTAATTCAGGTGGACAGGTAAGCCTGTTAAATTTAAATCTGGAATTAACTAAAGCACATCACTTTATTGTAGGTCATCAATGGCTGCTTCCTCATCAATTGAATCTGCAGACGGAGTTGTATTGGCAAAGTCTTTATGATGTCCCTATTGTGGACTGCCCGGAAAGGAGTTTTTCCACCCTGAACCTGATGGAGGAGTTTGTAGATGATCCCCTGGTTAATAAAGGCAGAGGCAGGAATTTTGGCGTAGAATGGAGCCTGGAAAGAAAAATGGAAAATGGATTTTACTTTCTGTTGAATAATACAATTTTTGATTCTGAATATTTAGCAGGAGATCGGCGCTGGCGTGATACAAGATTTAATTCTCACTTCATTTCTGCTCTTACCACTGGAAAAGAATTTAGATCAGCGCCACAAAAATTACTTGGAATTAATCTGAGAATGATTTATCAGGGGGGATTTAATGTTTCACCTATTGATTTCGAAGCCTCTCAGGCACAAAACCGTACTGTTTTTATAGAGTCGAAGGCTTTTGAAGGACAATTGCCTAATTATTATAGAATTGATCTCAATTTTAACTTCAAAAAATATAAGAAAAATTATACCAGAACATTATCTATTGATATTCAGAATCTTACCAGCAGGAAAAATGTAGCTTTTCAATATTATGATATTCATCAGGAGAAGGTCATTACAAAATATCAACTGGGTATCATTCCATTTTTGAGTTACCGGGTAGAGTTCAATTAGCATTCATGGCTACCTCAGGCATATCATCCAGATCAGCATCTATGAATTTCTGATAATGACGATACCTTTTAATAATTTCATCCACATAATTAAAAGGCTCTTTTCCCCTCACATAGCCATATTCAACTACCTCATCATTGTAGTACTTGGGCTTTGACTTCAACAAAATATACTGGGCAACATTGGCCTCCCAGACATTCGGATCCTTACCATATTTCTCGGCCAAGCGCCGTGCATCTTCCACATGGGCTGGACCGGCGTTGTAGGAAGCCAGAATAAATTTGATCCTTTCGGTAGAATCTGGTATTACCGTCCAGTAATTCTGTAAAAATTCTATATATTTTACTCCTGCTTTCAGGCTTTGACTTGGATCATACAATTCAGTAACTCCAAATTGCTGAGCTGTAGCCGGCATCACCTGCATTAATCCCTTGGCTCCAGCCCAGGAAGTCACACCGGGATTAAATTTTGACTCCTGGTAAATTTGAGAGGCAAGCAGGCGCCAGTCCCAGTTAAGGTCGGTTGCATATTCCTTAATCTCATCATCATATTTTGATATTTTTCCACCTGCCTTTGAATAAAATTCACTTTTGATCCTGGTTGTGAAAGCCCTGGTATTTTCATAATACTTATTATACAAAACGTAATAAACAGGATCTTTTTGAAGGTCTTCCAGCCATTGATTGATCTCGGATTTTAATTCAGGAGAGGTTTTTCTAACTGCCCAGGCTATCCGTGTAGGTAAACTAAGATCTGTTTCCACATCCAGGATCGGATTATAGGTTTGATTTATTTTGGCAATATTTTTATCTGCTACTGTATATTTATATTCCCCGTTAGCTACTTTTTGCAGTATTTCTTCTGTTGATATATTTCCGGGCACCAGAGCAATATGGATATCATCGCCCAATTCCTCAGAAAGATTATGTATCCTGCGATAATAAGAGGAGTTTTTTCGTACATGAACAGTATCACCGATCAGGTCTACCGGATTTCGGATCAGTTTTTTTTCTATTTGATGCAACTTCATCTGCCTCCAGTTTTCCGGCTTTCTTTGCACTAAAACTTGTTTTGTTGTATTAATAGGTGTAGTAAAATCAACATAATATTTTCTTTCTTTGGTGATCGTTAGTCCATGCGCGATTAGGTCTCCTAAACCTTGATTAACCAAATACATGACACTATCCAGGTCTTCGGCAACAATCATTTCGAGGTCAACATCCAGGTGATTGGCCAGTCTTTCCAATAATTCATATTCATAACCCATGGGCTGTCCGCGATAAATAAAATAGGAAGTGGAACTGTAAGTGGTAATGGCTTTAAGGGTGCCGCGTTGTTTGATCTGAGCCAGGTCAACCTGAACTGGTTCTACATTTTTTAACCTATCTTCTTCGCAATCACAATCTGAATCACAACCGGCCGTAGCTATCAAAATACCTGTTAAAAGAACAAAATAAGGTATATACTTCATTATAAAATCCGTTTGGTTAGAAGATACCTATTGTATTAAATAATTTAATTAGTAAATTGTTCATAAAAAATTAAATTTGCTCCGGATATTGTAGAATATGGATCTAAAACAGGCGATTCTTGAAGAACATTCTAAAGCACAGGCTGAAAAAATTAAGGCATATGTAGGGCCGGATCAGGAAAAGTTTGCCTTATTAATGAATCTGTTTTTGAATGAAACTTACAGAGTAACCCAACGGGCGGCTATGGCTGTGGGCTTGTGTGCTCAAAAATATCCTTTTTTAATCAAGCCTTACCTGGAACTTATGATTAAAAACCTGCAAAAACCGGTGCATGATGCAGTAAGAAGAAATACACTGCGCATTTTGCAGAACCAGGAAATCCCACCTGACCTTCAGGGTGAAACGATGGATATTTGCTTCAGCATTTTAAATACAAATTCGGAGCCAATAGCTATCAAGGTTTTTGCCATGACTGTTTTGACTAATTTAGCGGAAATTTATCCGGAGCTTAGTCATGAATTAATATTGATCATTGAGGATCAAATGCCCTATGGATCAGCCGGTTTTAAATCCAGAGGAAATAAAATTCTTAAAAAATTAAGACAATTAAATCCAAAGGTATGAATGAAATGAAGAAACCCAGGCGGAAATTTCTTAAACAAATGGCTGCTTCCGGATTGTCAGCAGCTGTTTTACCAGCTTCTTTATCTGTGCCCTCTGATCTTACTCGAGCTGCCTCTGATAAATCTAACAGTCCGCTACCCACATCCCAACAACAAGCCTGGATGGATCTGAAATTCGGCATGTTTATACATTTTGGTATCAATACCTACTATGACAAGGAATGGAGTGACGGAACATTGGATCCTTGGAAGTTTAATCCCATTCAGCTTGATACAGACCAGTGGTGTCAAACTGCCAGGGCAGCCGGAATGAAATATGTGGTTCTGATCACTAAACATCACGACGGGTTTTGTCTTTGGCCTTCCAGATATACGGATTATTCAGTAAAATCAACTCCCTATAAAGGTGATGTGGTAGCTGAATTGGTCAATTCTGCCCAAAAATATGGCTTAAAAGTAGGATTGTATTACTCCCTATGGGACCGGCACGAAAAATCCCACGATGAAAACATTCAGGTATATGTAGATTTTATGAAAAATCAATTGACCGAGTTGCTGACCAATTATGGAGATATCGTGGAGGTATGGTTCGACGGCTTCTGGAAATATCAGAAAACCGGCTGGACCAAAAAAATTAGTGATGATATGGGAGAAAACATCGCCGGTGACCGGAGCCGGGAAAGGGATCAGCGATTTATTGAGGCCTGGCGCATGGAAGGAGCTTACTGGTGGCAGATGGATCACCTTTATCAATTCATCAAAGCTTTGCAACCTGATTGCCTGGTCATGAATAACTCTACCACGGCTTATCCTGGTGTACCTCTTCATCCGGTTGATATCCGTAGTGGTGAAAAGTACATGGAAGTAAAAGAAGATCAAAAAATATGGCAGTGGCTGGGAAAAGATATCTATCTGCCCCTGCAGATAGAAACAACCATGTCGGCCAAAGGCAATGATCAGTTTCCTTCCGGTAACTGGTTCTGGCATAAATGGGATCATTCCGTCAGGTCCAAAGAAGAAATAATGAAATTACTGGCTGTGGCTGATAAAATGGGAGCTAATCTGTTGCTGAATGTTGGACCAAGTGATAAAGGAAAACTGCGTCCGGAGGATGTGGCTATATTAAGTAAGTTAAGCTCATCTTGATCTATAGGATGGCTTCCTTTCAGTGGCAATTCATAGGCATTAAAAAGAAGGAAAAGAATGAATATATGTGCAAAGGCTGTACCTATGTCTGTGGTTTGGCTTGCTTTGACCGGGAGCAACTCAAAACTGCTCCCAATCAAGCTACCGGGTGAAATTTTATCTTAATTCGTAAGGCTCAGCCTTATCCATATCGCCATAATCCAGGTTTTCTCCTGCCATTCCCCATATAAACACATAGTTACTGGTTCCGGCACCGGCATGTATGGACCAGGCCGGAGAAATGACAGCCTGTTCATTCTGCATCCAAATATGACGGGTTTCCTGTGGTTGCCCCATGTAATGGCAAATAGATTGCCCTTCAGGAACTTCAAAGTAAAAATATGCTTCCATCCGACGATCATGGGTGTGTGGTGGCATTGTATTCCAAACACTGCCTTCTTTCAATTCGGTAAACCCCATTTGCAATTGACAAACATCAACTACACTGTTAACAATCATTTTATTGATGGTGCGGGCGTTTGAATTTTGTAAAGACCCTAACTCCACGATTTCTGCTTCATTTTTAGTGATTTTTTTGGTTGGATAAGTATGATGGGCCGGGGCTGAATTTACATAGAGGTGGGCCGGTTGAGCAGGATCCTGGCTGGAAAAAACCACCTCGTTATGACCTTTACCTATATATAAAGCTTCCTTATAATTCAGGCTGAATTTTTCCCCATCCACAAGCACTTCTGCCTTTCCACCTACATTTATCAAACCTAATTCTCTTCTTTCCAGGAAATATTCGGCTTTCAGCGGATCGATGGTTTCTAACTTCAAAGGTTGACTTGCAGGAACTACTCCGCCTACGATATATCTGTCATAATGGGAATATACCAGGTTAATCTCACCAGTTACCATTAATTTTTCGATTAAAAAATCTTGTCGTAATCTTTCTGTGTCGTAATTTTTTACATCGGCTGGGTTGCTGGCATACCGGACTTCATAATTTATTGGCATGGTTGTATGGGTTTTTGGTTAAAAAATTTGCCTGCAAAAGTAGGTTATTCAGCCACTTCAGCCAAATGATTCTGAGGTTGATTCTTTCAAGCTATTGCTTTAAATTTTAAGCCAGAATTGTGATAAAAAATACAGATTTGAACCTTTTGTTTTTGTTAATTTTTTTCTTTATTAAGATTTATTAACTATAATAAACGAAATATTGGTTTAAGCTGACTAATATCATGTTTTGTTTAACCGAAATGTCTTTACTTAGAAACTAAAATTAAAGGATAATTCGTTTAGATGAATATATCATCATAGGTTGTTTTTTTAATATATTGCTCAGTTTATATGAAAAAGAGAAATTTATTCATTTTAGTAGCGGTAAATGTGATCATTTTATTGGCTATTAATCTATTGCATAAACCCGAACAACCCAACTTAGCCCTGGAAGAATTAAAAGTTGAATATGCCCAACCTCATCAGTCATCAGTTGATCATAGTAAATTCCCGGAGCTTCAAAAAGAATTTGCCACCCCACAGGATGTCACAGAAGCCTGTATTTCCTGTCATACAGAGAGACATAAAGAAGTGATTGAATCTTCCCACTGGAACTGGGCCCGGATCTCCTATATAGAAGGCAAAGGTCTTCGTGCCCTGGGAAAGAAAAATGTAGTGAACAATTTCTGTATTGGTTCTCAGAGTAATGAACAAGCCTGTGCCAAATGTCATATTGGTTTCGGTATGACTGATGATACTTTTGATTTCAACAATGCCCGCAATGTAGACTGCATGGTTTGCCATGATAACAGTGAAGAATACCTAAAAGGATCAGCCACAGCAGGCTATCCCGACCGTTCAGTGAACCTGGCTAAAGTCGCTCAAAGTGTAGGAAGTCCTAAAAAGAGCAATTGTGGTACCTGCCATTTTTACAGCGGTGGTGGCAACAATGTTAAACATGGAGATCTGGAAGAAGCCCTACTGGCAACTACCAGGGAAGTGGATGTTCATATGGCTGCCAATGGCATCAATTTGGAATGTGTGGCCTGTCATACCGCCGAAAATCATGATATGAAGGGAAGGCTTTATTCTGTTTCCTCTGAAAATACCCACCGGGCTACCTGTGAACAATGTCACACCAATACACCTCATATGGAGGATATGCTTAACCGGCATACAGCCCGTGTATCCTGCCAGGCCTGTCATATTCCGGAATATGCCAAAGAAAATGCCACCAAAATGGCCTGGAAATGGTCTGAAGCGGGAAAATTAAAAGCAGGACAACCCTATCATGAAGAGGATTCCCTGGGAAATCACACCTACCTATCCATAAAAGGTGAATTTGTCTGGGAGAAAAATGTGAAACCTGATTATGTTTGGTTCAATGGTCATGCCAAGCATTATCTGCTGGGGGATACCATTGATATGGATCATTTACCGCTTAAAATTAATGAGCTGTTGGGTTCGGCCCGGGACAAACAATCCAAGATCTATCCGGTAAAAATTCACCGGGGTGATCAGATCTATGATAAACAATACAAATATCTGATCCAACCCAAATTATATGCGGAAGTAGAAGGAGATAGTGCTTTCTGGAAAGATTTTGACTGGAGTACTGCTGCCGCTGCCGGTATGAAGAGGATAGGATTGCCTTACAGCGGTGAATATGGATTCATTGAAACTGAAATGTACTGGCCTATCAATCATATGGTGGCACCAAAAGAAGAAACAGTAAGCTGTTCCGAATGTCATAACAGCCAGGATAGCCGGTTGGCATCCTTAACCAATTTTTACATGCCCGGAAGAGACAGAGAACCATTTTTTGATACCCTGGGACTCATAATAGTTACTTTGTCCGTAATTGGTGTGGTGCTGCATGGTGGTTTCAGAATTTTCTTTTACCTGAAAAACAAAGATTATAAAACCATACAAACTGATACGAAGGAGGAATAATTAATACCTGTTATGAAAAAAATCTATATCTATAAGAAATTTGAACGATTCTGGCATTGGTCTCAGTCAGCCCTGATCATATTCCTGGCCATTACCGGTTTTGAAGTACATGATTCCATCCATATTTTTGGATATGAAGCAGCAGTTTTTTTTCATAGAACGGCTTCATACCTGCTATTGGGTCTAATTGCTTTTGCCATTTTCTGGCATTTTACAACGGGAGAATGGAAACAGTATATTCCAACTACCAAAAAAATCAAGGATCAGATCAGGTTTTACACTACTGGTATATTCAAAAATGAACGCCATCCTGATCAGAAGACTCATCTGAAAAAGTTAAACCCTTTGCAGGTCTGGACCTACCTGGGATTTAAGATCCTGATCATTCCGGTAATGGTGGTTTCGGGCTTACTCTATATGTTTCATAAGCATATTGATGCCAATGATATTGTAGTGATCAGTGATTTCAGTCTTAAGGCCATCGCTGTATGGCATACCTTCGGTGCCTGGCTGCTGGTGGCATTTATTATCATGCATGTATATATGACTACCACCGGGCATACGCCGGTTTCCAATATCAAAGCCGTGATCACTGGTTATGAGGATCAGGAAGAAGCAGATAAAACACCGGAAATTCAAAAGGAAAAAGAAGTCGATTTACAATTAAAATAGAATATAATGGCCATGAAACCTAAACCCTATATGAATCCCTATCTGGCAGGTTTGCTGTTGGGATTTGTCTTGTTAGCCACCATTTATATTACTGGCCGGGGACTTGGTGCCAGTGGTGGTATTAAAAGTGTTGTTTTATCAGGAGTAAAAACTGCTACTCCACAGCATTGGGACAATGCGGTTTATTACCAGGATTATAATGAATTGCATCCTGATGAAAGTCCGCTGCGCTCCTGGTTATTTTTTGAGGTAGTGGGAGTATTTATTGGGGCCATGATATCTGGCATTATTTCTAACCGGATGTCTTTAAAGCTGGAAAAAGGTCCCCGCATATCAAATAACAGCCGTTTGATTTTTGCCGCCTTAGGTGGGGCCTTATTTGGATTCGGCTCCCAATTGGGCCGTGGATGCACCAGTGGATCTGCTTTAAGTGGAATGGCTGTGATGTCGTTTGGTGGTATTATCACCATGCTGGCCATATTCGGAGGGGCTTATGCCCTTGCATTTTTCTTCAGAAAACTTTGGTTAAAATAATTAAAAAAATTAGCAATGGGACCTTTAGTACCTGAGATTATCAGTAATGAATTTAACTTTATAATAGCCTTTATAATAGGTATTTTCTTTGGCTTTGCTTTGGAACAGGCCGGGTTTTCCTCTACCAAAAAGCTGGTGGGATTATTCTATGGCTATGATTTTACGGTGTTAAAAGTTTTTTTCACCGCCGGAGTAACCGCTATGACCGGTGTACTGTTATTGACCCACCTGGGTTACCTGGACATGCGGATGGTATATATTAATCCTACCTATTTAAACTCAGCCATTATAGGGGGAGTGATTATGGGGGCCGGATTTATTGTGGGCGGATTTTGCCCCGGTACAAGTGTATGTGCGGCCGCAGTAGGAAAGTTAGATGCCTGGTCTTTTATAGGAGGATCCCTCCTTGGAGTGCTGGCATTTGCTGAATTTTATCCTTTGATTGAAGGAATGTACCTGGCTAATAATATGGGAGATGTAACCATGTATGAAATGCTGAATATTTCTCCTGAATTATTCGGCATCTTATTGGCCCTGATAGCCATAGCAGCCTTTTATTTTACCGGATTAATTGAAGATAAAGTAAATGGTATCCGTACACAGTATTCCTATTCCAAAGTGGTAAAATATGCCGCAGTAGCCGTAGTTCCCTTTATTTTTGTATCATTTGTTTCATTTACACCCAACCAGAAGGAGTATTTGTTTGCCAAAGCTGAAAAACAAATGGAAGAAGGATCTGTGTACATCAATATTTATGATCTGGATCACCTGGCTGATGAATTGGCCCACCAGGCCCATCGATTTAATGTAATCGATATCAGGAGTGCTGAAGCTTTTAAAGAATTTAGTATACCAACCTCAGTAAATGTGCCCTTAGATAGTATGCTAAAAAAAGAATATCATTATTTATACAAAAAACCCTATAAGGTAAATGTCTTTTATGGTGAAAATGAAGAAGATGCTAAAAAAGCATACCTTTTGGCCAGCATGTTAGGTGATGCAGATAATTATGTACTTTTATCAAACGCAGAGGAATTCCGACAATTATATTATGAGCCGGTCATTCCTCCGGCCAATGCACCAAAGGAGGTGAAAGATAGATTTCAGTTCAGAATGAAAATTGGTACCCAACTCCAAGAAATTGAAGAACGGCTTAAAAATCTGCATGAACCGGTGAAGAAGGAAATTAAAAAGGTACAAGGTGGGTGCGCATAATCAGGAAAACAAAGCATCAAATAAATTTAATATCAATCAGCCAGTACAGGAAAAATCAAAGTGGAGCTACGGCAATAGCTTCATCTTTGGCTTTACGTTGCTTACAACGGGTTTTTTACTGGAAACATTTCAGGTTCCATTTATAAAAATCCCTGCCTTTCCCGGAAATATTTATATTGGCTTGGTTTTTATTAATCTGCTCTTGTTCAGTTATTTTACCCTGAGAACCCATCCGGTAATAGTTTGGCTGATGTCAGTACCCGCTTCCATCAGTGCCATTTCCTTTTATACCCTATTGATAATATCTATGGGATTTATACCCCAGGATCAGGTGGCCGGAGGTATGATTTCACTGCTTGGACTTGACCATGTGGTTTCAAGCTGGCCCTTTCTGATTATCCAGTTTTTTTTCCTGGTTACCCTGGGAATGGTCACGTTGAAAAGAACCATTCCATTCAAATTCAAAAACTGGGGTTTTATTCTGAATCATTTGGGATTATGGCTGATAATTTTTGCCGCTGCCCTGGGAACTGGCGATTTCAGGCGACTCAACCTGTTAGTATTTGAAAATGAAACTGCCTCGATAGCAGTGGATCGAGCTGGAAATCGCTACAGGTTGCCATTTGCCGTCCACTTGTACGACTTTAATATTAAACAATATCCCCCAAAAATGGCCCTGGTAGACCAACATTCAGGTACCATTATCGCCACTTCCTTAATTCCAGCCAAAAATGATCCGAAATCTGTTCAATTGGATAACTGGAAAATTATTATTGATAAAGTAGAAGTTATTCCTACTGAAGCTGGTGCAAGAGAGGTTTATAAATTTGTAGCCAGGCAGGGTGAATCAGTCAGAGAGGGTTTGTTACATTTGCAACCTGATCGAAATCCGGCAGTGGCTCAATTAAATCAGGATCAATTATTAGCCCTTTTACCCCCTGAGCCTCAAAAATATATTTCCCAGGTAAAAATCATGGATCAGGAGCAGGAAAAGGAGGATTCCATCGTGGTAAATCAACCGTCCGCTTTTGCCGGATGGAAAATATATCAATCCAGCTATGATGAATCTGCCGGGGCAGACTCAGCTTATTCTGTTTTTGAAGTGATCACCGATCCCTGGATCCCGGTGGTTTACCTGGGTTTGTTTATGCTGATTGTGGGAGCAGTTTATTTAATGTGGACAGGGAACAATTTAAAATCAGACGAAAATGGGTTGGAGTAATTTTATAGTATTTATCTCAGGTTCTCTGCTGTTTTGGCTGGGAGGCATGGCTACGCCCCTGATTTCGCCTGGTTGGAATAAGAAAAGAACCTTGACTATCCTGTTAACTGGAATAGGCATTTTCATCATGTTATTGTTTATCATACAATTATGGACCAGCCTGGGTCGCCCTCCTTTACGGACTTTGGGTGAAACCCGCCTCTGGTATGCTTTTTTCCTGCCGGTAATTGGCCTTTTGCTCTATATCCGCTGGAACCTGCACTGGGCATTGACTTACAGCTTATTAATGTCCTTGTTGTTCCTGGTAATCAATTTGTTGAAGCCGGAAACCCATGACCAGACCTTAATGCCGGCGTTACAAAGCGGCTGGTTTATTCCCCATGTTTTGGTTTATATATTTGCCTATGCTATTTTAGCTGCCAGTGCCATAGTTGCGGTGAGAGGTTTGTTTCAGCATTATTATAAAAAAGCAACAATCAACTATCTCGAAAAAGCTGATATTCTGGTTTATCTGGGTTTTGCTTTTCTTTCCCTGGGGTTGGTATTCGGGGCATTATGGGCCAAAGAAGCCTGGGGACACTACTGGACCTGGGATCCTAAGGAAACCTGGGCTTTACTTACCTGGCTGTTTTACCTGGTATATATTCATTTGCGCTATCACAGACCTCAGCAAAAGCTGGCGCATTCCTGGGTACTGGCCCTGGCTTTTGTGGTTTTGCTGATCTGCTGGTTTGGCATCAATTATTTACAGGTAGGTGATAATAGCGTACATACCTATTCAAATTAGAGCCTGGAGAAATTATATTGGGTTCTCCTTTAGTTGGAAATAATCCTATGGGTAAACTCTGGCAATAACTTTGAAAATTTTGACTAAAGAAATATATAAATCATTATCAAAATCAACCTGCCTGAACTATTTTTGAGGTTGATTAAATAAGGCCTATATCATACAACATGAAACAATACCATGATTTAATGCAGCATATCCTGGATCAGGGAGTCAGAAAATCAGACCGGACCGGCACCGGAACATTGAGTGTTTTTGGTTATCAGATGCGATTTGATCTTGGTCAGGGTTTCCCCTGTATCACCACCAAAAAATTGCATTTACGGTCGATCATATATGAGTTGCTATGGTTTTTAAAAGGAGAAAGCAATATTAAGTATCTGAAAGAAAATGGTGTTTCCATTTGGGACGAATGGGCTGATGAAAATGGAGAATTGGGCCCGGTATATGGGGTACAATGGCGAAGTTGGCCAGATTATCAGGGAGGAACCATAGACCAGATCTCACAATTGATTGAACAAATTAAAACCAATCCGGATTCCCGCAGGTTAATGGTCAGCGCCTGGAATGTGGCACTGGTCGATAATATGGCTTTGCCACCTTGCCATACTTTTTTTCAGTTTTATGTGGCTGAAGGAAAACTGTCTTGCCAGCTTTATCAGCGCAGCGCCGATGTTTTTTTAGGCGTTCCTTTTAATATTGCCTCTTATGCCTTGCTGACTATGATGGTTGCCCAGGTGACGGGTCTTCAACCGGGAGACTTCATCCATACTTTTGGCGATGCGCATCTCTATTTGAATCATTTGGAACAGGCAAAGCTGCAGCTTAGCCGGGCACATCGCTCCTTGCCGGTAATGAAAATCAACCCGGCCGTGAAAAGCATTTTTGACTTCAGGTATGAAGATTTTAAATTAGCAAATTATGACCCTCATCCTCACATCAAAGCCCCTGTAGCTGTTTAAAATTTAAAATTTCAATGATTTCTTTTTAACTGTGGTTTTTGATTTTTTAAGCTTAAAATACAGATTCACATAAAGATATTACCATCTATCAATTATTTATTTTATGGTAAGGCTTTTGTCACTAAAATTGGGTGAAATATTAGTATGCCGGAAAAAAGTAGCATTTTTGATATGATTGGTCCCATCATGATAGGGCCTTCAAGTTCTCACACTGCAGGTGTGGTCAGAATCGGCCGGGTTGCCATCAGGATTCTGGGTACAGCTCCGGAAGAGGCGCAGATAACATTTTATAATTCATTTGCCCGGACTTACCAGGGGCATGGCAGTGATAGAGCCATTCTGGCTGGTTTGATGGATTATAAAACTGATGACATTCGGATCAGGGATTCTTTTGAATATATCAAACAAAAAGGAATCAAATACACCTTCAGGTCAATTGGGAATGCAGCTACAATGCATCCCAACACCGTAAAATTATTCCTGAAAGCAGGGGAGAGACAAGTGGAAGTAATAGGGGAAAGTCGGGGAGGAGGCATGATCAATATTGCTGAAATTAATGGTTTTACTGCTAATTTTAGTGCTAATCTGCATACCCTGATCATCACTGCAGATGACACTAAAGGAAGTATTGCATTTATTACAGATATTTTGAATCATGATGATTGTAATATTGCAACCATGTCTGTTTCCAGGAAAGGAAAACATGACCTGGCCTGCCAGGTAATTGAGATGGACTCAGGTTTGAGGCCACTCACTATTGAGTACTTAAAAAGTTTGAATTGGATCAGGGAGGTAAATTACATCCCAAATATTGACATTTAATATGAAAAAAAGGATAATTATATTTGGCATGGTTGTTTTTGGCTGGAATTTTCAGGCGGTTGGCCAAACAGAAGAAAATGTCTGGACATTGCAGGAATGTGTGGAATACGCTGAAGAAAACAGCCTTACGGTAAAGAGAAACGAACTTGGAGTAGATCGAAATGAGGTCAATTTAATGCAAAGTAGGGCCCAGCGTTATCCTACAATTAATTCAGGCGGGCAATACGGGTACAGGTGGGGACGTTCAATTGACCCTACTTCCAACCTGTTTGTGACCCAGCGAATAGCTTCAGCCGGTATATCCGGCAACAGTAGTCTGTTACTGTTCAACGGGATGCAGATTACCAATGCCATTCAGCAGGATAAAGTGAACCTGGAGGTTAGTCAGTATGACCTGGAAGCAGCCAAAGACAATGTAGCCCTGGATGTAACTACATTTTATCTGGATGTGATCCTCAACAAAGAATTATTAAATAATTCCCAACTACAATTAGAAACCACACAGGCGCAGATGGACAGGACTGAAAAGCTGGTCGATGCTGGCTCCCTGCCAATCTCAGATCTGCTGGACCTTCGGGCCCAGTTAGCCAGTAATGAAGCAGAAGTAATTAATGCTGAAAATGCCCTGAACATATCTTTACTCAACCTGCAACAAATTATGCAATTGCCAGCTGATGAGGAATTTGATGTATTAGTCCCTGATATAGATATTGATAATGTTACCATTGAAAGTTTATCAGTGAATGAGGTATACCAGGAAGCATTGACCCATCTCCCGGTAATAAAGAGTGCTTCATTAAGTGTGCAGAGCTCTGAAATAGGCATTCAGCTGGCTCAGGGAGGTTATTATCCTTCCTTATCTTTGAATGGTAATCTTTTTACCAATTATTCGGATGCAGCCCCGGGTCCAAGGATACCGGATGAGACCCAGAGCCGGGAGCAGATTATAGGCTATATCACCGGGGATCCTTCTACCACTGTATCTACCATCATTCCGGGATTTACCTCGGACCCCAACTATGGCTGGTTTGAACAATTTGAAGATAACCTCAGTAAAGCATTAACCCTTAATTTATCGGTACCAATTTTTAACGGCTTTAATGTTAGATCCAATGTACAAAGGGCTAAAATAACGCAGCTGGAAGCCGAAATAAATCAACAGGAGGTAAAAAATCAGCTAAGACAAAACATAGAAAGGTCATTTTATGATGCCAGGGCAGCAGCCAAAACCTATGCCTCTGCTTTGGTACAGGTGGAGGCTTTGGAAGAATCATTCCGTTCTATAGAAAAAAGGTACAATATAGGTGCAGTAAATTTTGTTGATTATCAAATAGCTAATAATAATCTGTTCCAGGCCCGGTCAGATTTATTAAGATCTAAGTATTCCTTCATATTCAGAGAAAAGATCCTGGATTTTTATATGGGTAAACCCTTAATATTTTAGTGATGAAAACCAAAAAGAAAAATAGTAGCAAGAAAGTAATCTTTATTTTACTGGGTGTGGTGGTATTGTTGATCGTCGTGGCCATGGTAGGTAAATCTGCCGGCTGGATTGGTAAACCCAGTGAGCTGGAAGTGGAATTTGGCAAAGCCAAGCGGGTGGCTATAACTGAGGTAGTAAGTGCCTCCGGTACCGTACAACCTGTTACGGAAGTGAAGATCAGCCCTGATGTTCCCGGTGAGATCATTAGTATTTTTGTGGAAGAAGGAGATTCGGTTGTAGCAGGACAGACCTTGATCAAGATCAGGCCTGATAATTTTGAGTCTGCTTTAGATAGGGCCAAAGCTTTGTTGAATCAGCAAAGGGCCAATTTGGCTCAGGCTGAAGCAGCAGAAGCCAAAGCCAAAGCCCAGTTTATTCGGGCCGAACTGGAATATAAGCGAAACCAGGAGTTGTTTGAGGAAAAAGTTATTTCTCAGTCAGATTGGGAATTGGCTGAGGCTAATTATCAAATCGCAAAAAATGATTTTGAAGCAGCTCAAAAGAATGTATTGGCCGCAAGGTATGTGGTGCAAAGTGCAGTGGCTTCGGTGAAAGAAGCAGAAGAAAATCTGTCTTTCACGACTATCCTGGCTCCAATGAGTGGAACAGTTTCAAAACTTAGTGTGGAAGAAGGAGAGCGGGTGGTTGGTACCAGTCAGCAGGCAGGTACCGAAATGTTGCGGATTGCCGATCTTACCAATATGGAAGTAAGGGTAGATGTTAATGAAAACGATATTATAAGAATATCCTTAAATGATACGGCTCAAATTGAAGTGGATTCCTACACCTACCTGGATAAGGAATTTGAAGGTGTTGTCACCCAAATTGCCAATACGGCCAATGAGAAAGCTTCTCCTGATGCTGTTACAGAATTTGAAGTGA
The DNA here is from genome assembly GCA_051418075.1 of Candidatus Cyclobacteriaceae bacterium M3_2C_046. Taxonomy (GTDB): domain Bacteria; phylum Bacteroidota; class Bacteroidia; order Cytophagales; family Cyclobacteriaceae; genus JBPRGG01. The sequence continues at coordinate 54,759 of JBPRGG010000098.1, forward strand.
GGATCAAGATCCTGAATGAATCTTATCAGGACTTGATTAAAGAGCAGGATATGACTTTCCCTTTCCGTCCGGGTATGACTGCCAGCGTGGATATCATAACCAATAAAAAAGAGGATGTTTTGGCAGTGCCTCTGGCTGCTGTAACCACCAGAAACCCCAGTGATGCCCTGGCTAATGAGAATGGTGATGCAGAAGGAGAAGAACAGGAAGATGCTGAAACAGATAATTCCAATGCAGCTTTATCTGAAGATGACCAGGAACAGGAAGTTGTATTTATTAATGAGGATGGAACAGCTAAAATGGTCCAGGTTAAAACAGGAATTTCTGATTTTGAATTCATTGAGATTGACAGTGGCTTAACAGTTGGTCAGGAAGTGATAAAAGGACCCTTTAATGTGGTGTCTAAACGACTAAAACAAGGCGACCTGGTTAAAAAAGCTGAAAAGAATTAATAAATTTGCTGTCAAAATTTATAATTCATGCGGGTATATTTCATTGGAGTTGCATTATTAGGTTTTTTTTGCCTAAATCAACCGGTACAGGCCCAATTTTTTGATTCTTTATATTATTCCTTCCAGAATTACTGGATGGTAGGGCCTAAAGACTATCAAGCCCATTATATCAGGGCTAACCGAAATGGAATTGTTGATCCCAACCGGCAATTTCAGGGAGTCCTCCGAGCAGGACTTTTCAAACCATTTTCTTCGGAAAAATTATTTGATATAGCTTTCGGAGTAGACCTTATTGGAGATTATAACATATCTGACAGTTACCTGCAGCAACTTTATGTAAAGGTGAAATACGGACCTATTCAATTCAGGGCAGGCAAATATCATGAAACCATCGGCCAACAGATTGACGCTCTATCTACTGGATCCCTGGCTTTAAGTAACAATGCCCGGCCTCTGCCCAAAATTTCAATAGGAATTCCCGATTATACTGCGGTTCCGCTAACTTATGGATATTTCGAGATCAAAGGCATGTGGAGTCATGGCTGGTTTGAAGAAGACCGGTTTGTTCAGAATCCCTTTCTGCACGAGAAATACATTTATGGAAGGCTGGGCGGTGACCTTCCGGTTAAAGCTTCTACCGGGCTGGTACATTTTGCCCAATGGGGAGGCCAACATCCTCGATTTGGCCAGTTAGATGATTCTTTTTCGGATTTTGCCAAAGTTTTTTTCGGACGTGAAGGGGGGGTGTCCGGTGATGCTGTCAATGCTTTGGGCAATCACCTCGGGATTCTTGATTTTGGGTTACTGATTGAATTGAAAAAGCTGGATATATTTTTGTATAATCAATATCCTTTTGAGGATCAATCCAATCTGCATACCATTTTTCTTACCAATTTTGACCGGCTGGTGGGCGTGAGTCTGGAAAATAAATCTGAAAGTTTTACCTTTATTAAGCATTTTCTATACGAATTCATTACCACCAAGTGGCAGAGTGGTCCGGGCTTGCCTGATGTAACCAGTAAATATAATACCAAAGAATCAAATTACGGGTATAATTTTACCGGCAGAGATGATTTTTATAACAACTTTCTGTACAAGGATGGCTGGACTTATCAGAACCGGATTTTAGGTACACCACTTTTTCTGTTGAATTATCAATTGCAAAATTATATCGGTCAGATATCTGATACATATGGTATTGTAGTAAATAACCGAATTGTGGGACATCATTTGGGTTGGAAAGGGCAAATATCAGATAAAGTTAACTACAGGTTTATGTCAACTTACACCCATAATCATGGTACCTATGCCGGGCTTAATCAGGGCAGGTTCAACTGGGGTAGCAGGGAAGACCCTGACTTTGAATATGAACTGCAGGGAGGCCTGGAACAATTTTATTTCATGGCCGAATGTTATATAGATGATTTTTTACATCAGAACCTCCAGCTTCAGGCTGCCCTGGGAGTAGATGCCGGCCAAATGACTGATAATTTTGGCTTGATGGTATCCCTCAGGTGGAAAAATCTGCTAATTGGCCAAAAATAAAGCCTGAAGATTCGATCGTATTCAATCCGGTTCACCGAGAGAGTGTATTGTCATTCCTGTAAAGTTGGGCTTGTATCCAGCCTTACAAGCAGGTTCAGTTTTTTAATTCTTTAATACCTTCTGATTTAATTTCAGCAATAGTTCCTATTCCACCTATTGTTCATTTTTCCCGGGAAATTAGAAATGTAAATCTTTTTTTCCTAAATTAGCTTGATACATCTTCAAATGGAATAGTAATGAATGAAAAACAATGGCTGATTGCGGCCCATTTAGGAACCTTAATAGGATATGTAGTACCATTTGGCAATATTCTGGTACCATTGGTAATATATATATCCAAAAAGCAAGAATCAAAAACAATTGAAGATCAATCCCGTGAGTCCCTCAATTTTCAGATCACCGTCACCATTTTTGCCTTAATTGCAGGCTTGCTGGTAATACTTTTGGTGGGTTTCTTTCTGTTAATGGCTGTGGCGGTTTTTCAACTGGTTTTTGTGATTTTAGCTACCATAGAAGTGGATAAAGGGAACTTATACCGCTATCCGGTGAACTTCAGAATTATCAATTAGTCAGGTTAGCAACAGGAAAATTGTATCATTAGGAGAATTTCATCTATTGGTGCTTTTGGCCACGGCCAACCTGAAAGACAGGAGATTTTCTACATTACAGGAAATGATCAGGCTCTTATCAACTCCTGAAAAATGATCATTGCAGCAATGGCAACAGTAGTTATGAGGGCTATATGCTCCTTGGGACTATCTTCCAGCGCATCAGGGATGATTTCGGAATGCACCATCCAAATCATAGCCCCGGCTGCCAGTCCCAATCCCACCGGCAGGTATTGTTGAAAAGTATCTACAAACATAAATGCCGGAATAGCAATAAGAGGCTGGGGCAAACTTGAAAAAATGCTCCAAAGCATAGCTTTAAATGGTGAAATATTTTTGGGTACCAAAACAATACTGATGGCTAACCCTTCAGGAATATTGTGTATGGCAATAGCTGCCGAAATAAATAATCCAAAGTTCTCTTCTCCGGCGAAGGATACACCCACTCCAATACCTTCAGCAAAAGAATGAAGGGTCATAACACCTACAATTAATAGCGCTTTAACCGCATTGGCACCTTTTAGCTGACCAATATGGATAGATTCTTTATCCGGGAAAAGTTTTTCACTGAAATGGATCATCAATAATCCACCCATCATTCCAGCCATGGTTCTGAAAAGGTTGTATTCTATGCCTTCTTCCAAAAGTTTAAAACTGGCTGCCAACATCAAACCGGCAGCGATAGCATTGGCATATCCCATATAGCGGCCAGAAATGTTTTTAAAAAAGAAAAATGGAACAGCTCCCAAACCGGTGGCGACTGCCGTAATAGAAGCTAAAATGATGACATTTATTAGGTTATTATCTGAAAAAATCATGCATGAAACCCTTATGATGAATTAACCTTTTAAAGATCAACAGTGTATATCTCATATTGTATCATATATGGGTAAAAATATAATTTAATTGGTACATTTTAAAAAAAAGTAACAATTATTATAGGGAAGTGAATTAAAATCTTTAAATTTAAGTTATCTAATAAAGTAAATGCCTGGGATGAATTTTCAGTCGATTTTTTTGACTGATAGGCTGCATAACTTTTTATATACTACTTTTTAACATTTTTTTAAATTGAGATATTATGAATAATCGAAAAAATAACCGGTTTTTAGCCACCTACATGAAACAAAAAATGCAAAATAAAGTGGAAAAAGTACAATTGAAAGAATTGGAAGATTATTTTAACCAAAATGGGTGGATCTTGTACGATATGGATACGATGGTGCATAAATTCCAGCAATGGCGTTATCAAAAAGATCATTAATAGTTTTATATTGAATAATGCAGCCGGGTGGATATTCCATCTGGTTGCCTTTTACTCCAAAATCTTTTCATCTATCCCGCTCAGGGATGAATTCAGAATTAATATCATGCTTTAAATTTTTTCTAAGGACTTATTCATAATTAAGCAAAACATCAGGTGTGGTTTACTTATGGGGGAACCTGAATAAAAGAAAAACAAATGCAACAAACCAAATCTGCCATTTGTGGAATTTGTCCGGCTGGTTGCTGGGTGAAAGTTTCAATAGATGAACAGGAGAAAATGACCAGGGTAGTGCCAGATGATGCATCCGGACACGGCATGATCTGTAAAATCGGAGAACATGCCCCTGAAATTGTTTATTCCGAGCACAGACTTAAATACCCCATGAAACGGGTAGGAAAGAAAGGGACTTACCAATTTCAACGGATAAACTGGGAGGAAGCCTACCAGATCATTACTGAAAAATTAAACTTTATCAAGGAAAAATATGGGCCAGAATCTACCGCTGTATATACCGGTAGGGGAAGCTTTGAGTTGTCCCTTTGTGATGTGTATCAGCCTAAAAATGTAGCCATTTCATCAGCTTCCAGTATTCTTTTTCCATTTGGCTCACCCAATACATTGGGAGTGGGTGCATTATGTTATGTTTCTTTTGCCATGATTGCTCCTCATGTCACTATGGGAGGTATGTATTTCAACATGTTTTCCGATCTGGAAAATGCCGAAATGATCATTATTTGGGGAGCCAATCCCGCCACAGACAGTCCCCCCACTGATTATTACCGGATATTGGAGGCGCATCGCAATGGAGCTAAAATTGTGGTCATCGACCCCCGTAAAACTGCCCTGGCTAAACTTCCCGGGGCGGATTGGATACCCATTAAACCCGGCACCGATGGTGCACTGGCCTTGGGTTTATGTAATATATTGATCAGGGAAGACCTTTACGACTTTGATTTTGTGGAAAACTGGACCGTCGGGTTTGAACAGTTTAAAACCTATGCCCAGCAATTCCGCCCCGAAATAGTGGAAGAAATCACGGGTGTAAAAGCGCATATAGTGCAACAGTTAGCTGAAGAAATGGTGAGGAAACAGGGCGTAGCGCCCGTAATGTACACTGGACTAGAGTACACCAACAGTGGAGTACAAAATATACGGGCAACTTTTGTGCTATGGGCTTTGGCTGGTCAAATGGATGTGCCCGGAGGCCGGTGTTTTGGCATGAAAGAAAACCAGTTCAACATCAACCGCGATGGTTTAATTCCCAATCCTGATCTATCCAAAGCCCTTGGCAGAGACCGTTTTCCGGTTTATAGCAGCTATCGGGGAGAGTCTCATGCCATTTCTTTGCCGGAATCTGTTTTGGAGGAAAAGCCGTATAAGATTCGCTCTTTGATTATTCAGGGAGGTTCTATACTTACCTCATGGCCCCAGACAGCCATTTGGAAGAAGACCCTGGCTGCCCTGGAATTTTTAGTATGTATCGATCGGCAAATGACGGCTGATTGTGCCTATGCTGACCTGGTATTACCTGCCACTACCATGTTTGAAATCAATTCTTACATGACTTATGGAAATATATTCAGGATCAGGGATAAAATCATTGAACCTATAGGGGAAGCCCGTAATGATTTTTTTATAATGGCGGAATTGGCCAAAAGGCTGGGTTATGGTCATTTATATCCCCAAACAGAAGATGAATTACTGGAATATGTATTGAAAGGAACAGGGTTTTCCCTGCAGGAGGTTAAAGAAAAAGGTATGGTAGAAAAGCCTGCTGTGATGATGCAATATAAAAAATGGGAAAAGGGCTTGCTGAGGCCGGATGGAGAACCTGGGTTTAATACTCCCTCGGGTAAATTTGAAATTGCTTCCTCCATTTTATATGAATATGGTTATGATGCCTTGCCGGTATATCAGGATCCCTGGGAAAGTCCGGCTCAACAACCTGAACTGGCCAATAATTACCCCCTTATTTTCAATTCGGGAGCCCGGGTAGATACTGATTTTCGTTCACAGCACCATGGTATTAAGGGATTATTAAAGGAAAGACCTGAGCCTACCGTCATGATCAATACCACAGATGCCTGTGAAAGAGGGATAAATAATGGAGACAGGGTTTTGCTCAGGTCAAGTCGGGGGAAAATAGCTTTGCGGGCATTTGTAACTGATGACATCATACCAGGAGCCATAGATGCCAATATGGGTGGGGGAGGGCCAGTGGGACCTAAGGCCTGGCAAGATGCCAATATCAATGAACTTACTGATCTTCAAAACTATGACCCTATTTCCGGGTTTCCTGTTTATAAGGCACTGCTTTGCCAGGTAGATAAACTGGAGGATGAATCTCAATTGATTATTAAGAGTGGGGAAAGATCAGTCAATCATGAAAATCTAAAAAGCAAATCACATCAACCGGTCAGAACCGTGTACCTGGATCATAATGCCACTACTCCGGTCCATCCCCAGGTAAAAAACCTGGTAACGGATTACCTGGATAATTTTTATAATCCGTCCAGTATCTATAAGGCCGGAAGGGATAATAAGTTTGCTTTGGAGACTGCCCGACGAAAGGTAGCAAAACTGCTAAATACCAGGGCCAGAAGAATTATTTTTACCAGTGGTGGTTCAGAATCCAATAATTTTGTACTAAGAAGTGTAGTGAAATCCTTTAGATCCAAAGATGCCCATATCATTACTTCACGCATTGAACACCCGGCTGTTTTAAAAACCTGCAAATTCCTGGAACAGGAGGGAATACACGTTACCTATCTTCCTGTAAATGGCACCGGAACTATTGATCCCAGGCAGTTGGAAAAAGCTATCCGGCCAGAAACCATCCTGATTTCGCTGATGTATGCCAATAATGAGACAGGTGTCATTCAACCTGTGCAGGAGTTGCTTGATATTGCTCGCCGACATCAAATTTTGTTTCATACTGATGCGGTTCAGGCTGTAGGGAAATTACCCATTAACCTGGAAAATCTTCCGGTGGATTTTTTATCTCTTTCCGGGCATAAATTCTATGGTTTAAAAGGTGCCGGTGCTCTATTTATAAGAGAAGGAATTAAACTGGAGCCATTGATTAGCGGTGGGGATCAGGAAAATAAACTCAGGGCTGGCACAGAGAATGTGCTGTCTATCATAAGTCTGGGCAAGGCAGCAGAATTGGCCGAAGAAAACTTAAAAAATATGCTCCAGGTTGAGACCTTGAGAAATCAACTTCAACAGGGTGTACTGGAACTTATACCTGAAGCCACTGTAAATGGAGATCAGGAAAACCGACTGCCTAATACGCTCAATATTACTTTGCCGGGCATCAGAGGGGAGTCTTTGCTGCTGACTCTGGATAGAAAAGGCATTAATTTTTCCTCCGCTTCAGCTTGTAAATCAGGATCACCGGAGCCATCACACGTTCTGACTGCTATGGGTTTGGATGAAACAGCAGCCCATTGTTCAGTCAGGTTTTCACTAGGGATATTCAATACGGCGGAGGAAGTTGAATATACCATAAAAACCCTGGAAGCTACTTTGAAAGAAATGCGTGAACGTATAAGGTTTGTGGCTTGTCGTTGAACTTAGTTTAACTGATAAAAAAAACCAATCTCAATAAATATAATTGAGGGATAAAAAGATCCAAAGCGAGAAAGAACTGCTTTCTGGTTTCCCTTTTCATTTTGATGATTCATATTTACACATAAGTGTAGATGGAATTACAATATTCTTGGAAGGATGATTATACACAAATATGGCACTCCTTTTTTTGATAACCAATAAATCGGCTATGAGAAAATTAAGGGATCTGGTGATCATACATTAATCCCGACCGGAAAGATCTGAACTTAAAGATCCAAACTAAAAGAAGATACATAAAAATCAGGATCAATTGTTAATTTTTGATCCTTCACATCCAGAT